>CACYNE010000040.1 GCA_902775605.1 uncultured Prevotellaceae bacterium | reverse complement strand
TGTGAACGCTATTGTGAAAGAAAGACTGCGTGTAAAGGTAGATGCGATAAATGCCAGCATGCGCAATAACACATTATGAGTTAAAAAGTATTTGTTTAGTTTAGTTAGAAAGGGGGGCTTGCCGGGAGGCAAGTCTCGCTTTATAATAACTTTTAATCATTAGAAATATGGGACTATTAAAATCGTTTTTCACCAATTGCGCCCACCCGAAGGGACGGATGGGACGCGCTATGCTGAAGTTTATGAACCTGACGCATGCTCCGCTGACGAACTGGGGACTGGGACTCATCGAATTTCAGGATGGCTGGACGATGCTCGATGTCGGTTGCGGCGGCGGCAAAACATTGCAGAGACTACTCAAGAGAAGCCAAGGTGCTAAAGTCTATGGAATCGACATCTCAGACGAGAGTGTGGCAAAGGCTCGTGAAAACAATGCCGACGTACTCGACAAACAGGTGTTCGTCCAGAAAGGATCTGCTGCTGAACTGCCTTACGAAGATGGGATGTTCGACCTTGTGACGGCCATCGAGACGGTCTATTTCTGGTCGAATCTGCCAGGCTGTGTGAAGGGTATTCACAGGGTGCTGAAGCCTGGTGGACGTTTTGCCATCATGGTTGAAGTAGTCGATGCCGATTCCAAGTGGACGAATTTCGTGGAGGGCATGACCGCCTACACACCAGAACAGCTAAAGGCTCTGCTCGACGATGCCGGGTTCGCGCAGACGGAAATCCATCGGAAGAAGCCAATGTATGCCACGATTATTGGTGTAAAGGCATAACAAACAATGAAAATGACGAAGCCCGTTCATTAACAAGCAAAAACCGCCGATGTCCGATGAGTGGATCTCGGCGGCTTTTTCGTTAGAGACGATTCAGAAACTGTATTTCAGTTTCAGGAACAACTCGGAGTTATGGTCATAGACCGTGAACGTGCCGCGGTCGGCATGGAAGAAGTCGTAACCGAGGGTGGTGTGGAGCTGGTCGTTGAGGGCGTAATCGGCACTGAGGCGGTTATAAATGCCGCCGTTAGTGACGTCAATGTAGGCGAAGGACTGGAGGGCAAGGGTGTTGTGGAACAGGTCCTTGGAGATACGGAAGGTGGCTAAGCCGGAATTGCGGTGGTCGCCGCTGGAGACGTACTTATGGGCGTACTGGGCGGAGAGCGACCAGTCGTTGCCAGCATACCAGTCGAGGCCGAGGAGGGCGTTCGTTGATGACGAACGAATTGAAAATTGAGAATTGAGAATTGAGAATTGATTCTGAGCCTCGTCGAGATACTCGGCAAACTCGCCCCTGACGACAAACTGACCGAGGGGAAGGGAGCAGTCGGCACCCAGCATGGTCATTCGCCGGTACTCGCCCATACCGCCACATACAACTGGCATCTTATTCCATGTGTGGATGGCGGAGAGGGAGAAATCGATGCCGCTGAGGAAGAACGAGAGACGACCGCCATACTCCATGTTGCAGAGACGGTGACGGGGTTCAGAGCCGATGGTCAGCGGCCCTACCGACCATGGGTTCTTATCGTCGGTAGGCAACTCAAAAAAGCTGCTGACGGGGATGGCGACGGCCTCAAAACTCCATTTCTCGCGAGAGTAGCGCAGGCGCAGGCCACCCACAGGGATGCGGATGTCGTCATAGTCCTGAGCGAGAAACTCGGTATAGTCCATCGGCGAGATAATATCCGTCAGACGAAGTCCGTCAGCCACTCCCCAGGTGATGATCTGTCGACCGGCACGCACATCCCAATGGCTGTCGGAATAGTAGGCATAGGCCTCGCGCAACTGGAAGCCCGAGCGGTCGCTCAGGAATCTCATCGGGCACAATCTGCTCGATGGTCATACCGTCGTCGCTGCCCACCATAAACTCGATATCCGTAAGCGAGGTCACCTTATCGGCATACGACAGACTGTCCAACAATTCGTTCGACAGGGCCCTGAGCGTCGTCAGGTTCTCTTTTGTAAAATGGTTGTCGCATTGGGTAAGCACACCCACATAGTAGTCGTTGCCGAAGTGCGACTTAAACTCCTCGGTCTTCACCAGCATGGGGTCGTCCTCGATGAAATAGTCGTCGAACGAGGTCTCCTTCACCATGCGGTTCATGCCAATCACGGAGAGAACAATGACAAGTGCAAATGCGCCAAGCGTCCACCAGCGAACCCTCAGCAACTGTTCGGCATATCGCGCAAACAGTTCGTTAATCCTTTCAATCTTCATTTCTTACTATTGTTTATGATGGTTCATTAATGCTCGCCAACCAGTGTATTCAAATAAGATATAGTCGTTGATGGCTTTTTCAATCTCCTTGGCACTAAGTTTATGTTTGATGACCTCGGACATGAAACAGAACATCCACACCGTATGTACATGATAGGTGAATGTCGTGTTGACGGTACTGTAATCAGGGTACTTCTGCTTAAAGTTGTCCATAAACTCCAAGACCTGATTCGTACATACATCGGTGTAGTCGTCGATGAAGTTTTCGAGCGACGAGCCTTGAGCCTTGAATAGAATCAGTTCCAGTTCATCGCGGTAATGGCTGATGAGTTGCATGTACTTCTGCACGTGCTCCGTCATCATCTCATCACTCTCGCCATTGGCATAGCGCAGGAACTCCTCATGATACCTCACGTCATGATGCTCTTTCAGCATCTCTTCCATCTTCGCTATCAACGGAGCCACGATATAACGGAAAATCTCGTCCTTGCTGTTGAAGTAATTGTAAATGTTGCTCAATCCAATGCCTGCGCCCTTGGCAACATCACGCATAGAAGCCTTGGCGAAACCCTTACGCAAGAACACCCGCTTGGCTACCGTCACAATCTGCTCGCGCGTATAATCCTTTTTTATCTGCATACTCTGCCTCCTTTCAAAAACGAACAATATTCCAATTTGTTCACAAAAAAAAGAGGACTCACGCTAACGTAAGTCCCCTTGGTCTTTGCCATAACAATCTGTTGCCTGTTACTTCTTATCATGATTTATTCAATTTCAAATTCCGCTGCAATGATGCGAAAGCATCTTCGCCGTTTTTCGACGGCAATGATGCGATTAAGCGAGAGCAAAAGAGAGCGTGCTCTCATTTTGCCGAGCGAAAGCATCTTCGCCGTTTTTCGACGGCAAAGGTACGGCGCTTTTCTGAATTACGCAATACCTAAAACTGATGAAATTGCTTGTAGATACTGTCTTTGCAACCGCGTTGGATACCCGTTACCTGTATTGCCATATCAATTTGTCATTAGAATAACCACGCCGCTCACTGCGATATAAGCATAGACGATGTAGCGGAAGATACGATTGGGGATGCGCTTGAACACAAAGGCTCCCAAACAGGTGCCGATGATGACTCCACCAAGTCCAAAACAATAATCAGTCAGGACGGTCGTGGTGAAGAAACCATTGTAGGCACGAACGAAGGTCATCATTATATTACCAATCAGGAAGTAGGTCTGAGCCATTGCCATATAATGCTCCTTAGTGGGTTCTGATTGTATGAAGTAGAGCACGGCTGGCGGGCCTTGCATGCCAAAGAAGCCTCCCATCAGTCCACTGAGTGTTCCAGCACCCGCCTGTACTTTCTTTGTCGTAGGCAGCTTTATCTTCTGGCTGAAAAGCGCAAAATAGATGCTAATAAGAATGAGTGCCGCACCTAGGATTTGCCTCAGAATATGGTCTTCGATGCGCGTCAAGGCAAAAATGGCTATCGTTGAGACGATGATAAACGTCATCAGTATCGGCCAAAGCCGTTTCCAAGTGACATACTCCCTCAGTCGCCACACAATGACAGCCGAGGTGGTGATGGCCAACAGACCAGATAGTGTTGTGGCCTCGCCGTATGTCGGCAGGAAGAACGGCAGCATCGTCATGATGAAGATGCCAAAGCCGAAGCCCGTTGTGCGCTGCACAAAACTGGCTCCAATGCTCAACAAGAATATGGCTATGACAAGGCTACTCATCGTTATTCCGTCAAGAGAAAAAGTATTTCTCTGCCATAGCATTAAGCTGGTCAGCCGACAGGTTGGCAATACCAGTCTTCTCGATCAGCGCAAACTCCTCCTTGTTCTTGCCGATGACGAACTTACGTTCCTTGCCATCGATTTCAGCAAGCAAGTGGAAATTGCCTTTATAGGCTTGCTTTATGCGGATATTGGAAACCAAATGACCGTTGATAGTCAGTTCTGGCACTACAGCATCTTCCTGCCATTCGCCCCATGCTTTCAGATGGTCGATAATCGTAGTCTCAACTCTACCCGTCCATTGTTCAGACACATCGTATTTCGTGGCAATGGTACGGAACTGTTTCAATGCCGCAACGACATCACGGATGATGGCATCAGGTCGGCGTATGCCGTTGTCACGTGCAAACTGGATGGTATCCTCACGGGTAATGCCTTGTAATTTGCCACCAATCATCAGACAATGATCCTTGTTGGGCAGATAACCGCCTGTATCGAAGATATAGGTCATGTCGTAGGCTGGTGACAATCGCCATGTACCTTGACGATCCATGACGAAGGTGAAGTTCTTGTGGTGGTCATCCGTATTGTTGGCCAGGATATTGAACACCATACGACGATATAGTTCCTGGCAATCCACTTCAGGCAGATGCAACTTGCGGCAGACAGCAAATAGCTTTTCGTAACTGTCGGCTTCAGGATCCATTGCAGCCAAGGTCTGTGTATGCAACTTGCCCGTTTCGTTACGGTCGAATCGCTTTGTGAGGAAATGGTTTACACCATCCACTTCAAGTAAACGAGACTCCATCATATTGATACCAGCTAGAAGTGCCATCTCGTAGTAAGCCTGTTCCAGCTCCGCTGACGAACGAGCTTTGTCACCAAACTTCAAGATATAATAATCGTAGTCTGGTTTAACATCAGTCTGACCGGAACGTATCTCACCATTTTTCTTGTTGATGGCAATAATACCTTTAGGCTGACGACCACCAGCCGAGGTGCCGACCGCTATCAACGATTGTAAGGTAATCGACTCGTCTGGCAGGATTCTCACATTGTCACGCTCAATAGCAATCTTCTCTGCCAGGTCTGCCAATGCCTTGATATCGATCTTGTCTGACATCGCCCCACGTTTAATCTCTGGAACAAACTCCAAAGCACCCATGCCTCGTTTGCCGATGAAAGCCAGTTTTTCAAGCGAAGTCACGCTTCGTTCCGTGAGATTATTATCGTTCCGCCATTGCTCAAAGAGCTGGTTTCCCCATGCATCCGGCAAAGAATCGGCGATGAACGAAGGCAGTTTCTGATAGATGCGCTCTGCTTCACCAAAGATGGCACGAGTACTGAGCGGATGATGGAAGCAGCCAAAGGAGCAATGTCCAAAGTCCCCTTCAAGAACTCAGGATTATAGACAAAGAATGTGGTCTTTCTTGCATCATGCCATGACAAACGGCCTATTTCCTGGCCCCATAGGAATACTTTCAAAACATCCTTCATACCTTTTTATGTCTTACACGTTGAATCTTTTTAGTTTCTTTGTACAAATAAGGTGACTCTGGCTGTTCCGGCATCAGGTCATTCAGGTCATTGATGCATCCCACAGCCTTCATCAGCAGCAGGAAGGTGCTAAGCGAAATGTTTGTCACAGTTCCATTCTCAAACCTATAGACACTCAAAACGGAGAGCCCAGCCATTTCTGCTACCTCCTTCTGTGTCATGTTGGCTCGAAGCCGATAGTCCTTAAATCGACTGCCAAGCATCTTCACCAGTTCTGGTGCTGAATAATCAGAATAATCTGCCATATATACCTTACTTTTCTGATAGTTTATATTATAATATTTTGTATAACACAACAATTTTGTATGTTTACGACTGCGAAATTAAGCATTATTTTCCAATCAAACAAACTTTTTCGGGTAAATTTGCGAATCTGGAGTCCACTTTTAACATTCAACGTCATAAGGCAGGATTTCGGTCAAGGAAAGTAGAAGCTACTTTTGTAAAATAATAACCACCATTATTTGACCATTATCATTTTAAGTTACCTATCAACAAATACCTACTTCTTGCTAATCGTGTTTCATTAGAGACACTGCATAACCCGATGGCAAAAACCTCAGTTTTGAGTATTGTACCGTCGGGATTTTCGTCATACCTTTGCAGCGTGATTTTGATCACACTGCGAAGTCAGGCGGCACCTCGGCACAGAGCAAGATATCTGCACTCGGTTTGCACTGACTTTGGCACCCAGAATTTTTATCCATTTTAGATAAGTAGAGCCTGAGGAGGATTTTATTCTCGGTACGATGCTGGGCTTGTGAACGCTATTGTGAAAGAAAGACTGCGTGTAAAGGTAGATGCGATAAATGCCAGCATGCGCAATAACACATTATGAGTTAAAAAGTATTTGTTTAGGAAAGGAGTATTTTTCCAAAAAGTTTCGTATCTTTGCCACCGAATATGATATTTTATTTCTCAGACACAGGAAATACCCGCTGGGCAGCCAAGGAGCTGGCAGAGAGAACGGGCGAGAGACTGCTCTTCATCCCCGACGAGATGAAGGGCGCATGCGTGTATGAACTGCAGGCAAGCGTAAACAGTATGACAAAGAGGGTAAAGAGATGAAATATGGTCAAATGGAATAAAATATGAAGTGGACTGTATTAACAGACAATCGCACGAATAATGACCTACTCAAGACGGAGCATGGCTTATCGATTCTTCTTGAGACAGAGAAGCATCGCATTCTGCTTGATACTGGAGCCAGTGATGTCTTTATCCGCAATGCCGAGAATATGGGCATCGACCTCAGTACTATTGACTTGGTATTTATCTCTCACGGCCACAGCGACCATGCAGGAGGGTTGCAGCACTTCCTTCGCATCAATGAGCGTGCTAAAGTCATTGTATCGTCCGATGCCGTCAGCGGCAAATTCTTCTCCAAGCGACGCTATCTGCACAGTATCACGACGGAGTGGCCTGTGCATCTCCATGACCGAGTCAGTCTGATAGACCATACGCACGAGGTGACAGACGGCATTCATGTTATCGCTCATATCCCACAAAACCATCCTATGCCACTAGGCAACCAACACTTGTTTGTAGAAAATGCAGAAGGCAGCTATGTGAACGATGATTTCCGTCATGAGTTGGCTCTGTATGTTGATGGGTTGCTGTTTACAGGTTGTGCGCATAGCGGTCTGGAGAATATCCTGTCAGCTTGTCCTTATCCAGTAAAGACTGTTGTGGGAGGATTTCATCTGCTTGACGACCACGAATCGGAGGCGGAGCTCACCCAGCTTGCCAAGAGACTAACGGAAACCTATCCCGATACCCAGTTCTACACCAGCCATTGTACGGGTGATAAGGTGTTTGCTACGCTCAAAACAATCATGGGCGAGCATCTTCATGCTTTTAGCTGTGGCATAGAGGCTACAACTTAAATCTTTTCTGTAATTTTGCACCGAGATTAAAATTAAACAAAGAAGTTATGGCACAAAAGCAATTCCATCGCCACTTTGCGACACCAGGATTAAACCTCTATTGGATTATCATCGCGTATATCATCATCGGGTGGTTCTATCCCGTCATAGGACTCGCTGCGCTCGTTTGCATGATTGGCCCTGTGCTCACCTCTATCTGGCGAGGCCGCTGGTGGTGCGGCAATGTATGTCCACGAGGCAACATGTACGACCGCTTGTTGTCGAAGTACTCCCCCCACAAACCAATACCAGCATTCGTGCGTACCTTCGGTTTCCGCCTGTTCATGGTGTTCTTCATCTTCGGCATGTTCGGCATCCAGCTGACATTCACCGTCCCCTGGAGCGAGGGAGGATTAGCTATGTGGAGTGGTATCGGTCGCGTATTCTGGACGATTATCGTGGTAACTACCATCGTCGGTGTTACGCTGAGTTTCATCTATGCACCACGCACCTGGTGCTCATTCTGCCCCATGGGCACCATCTCTCGCTGGGTGGCTCCAAAGAAGGCACCACTGCCTAAGGCCTTTACGAACATCCACGTATCGAGTGCCTGTCAGATGAAGTGCAAGAGTTGCGCTCGCGTCTGTCCTATGCAACTCACACCCTACGATAGCCGCGGACAGGAGGTAGGCTATCTTGATCCCGACTGTCTGAAATGCGGCAAATGCACGCAGGCCTGTCCTTCAAAGATTATGACATTGAAACATTAAAACGATTATGGAGAATATCAAAGATTATCAGCGAAAGAAAACTCCTATTCCTTTGATGCAAAAAGACTATCCGAATTATAGACAGCAAAAATAATGAGAACAACAATAGCAATGGCAATGATGTTGGTGGTTATCACGGCATCGGCACAGGAGAACCTGCAGAAGCAGGCAAGCAACAAGGAAGTAGAGAAGGTGTTCACAACGGTGAAGGAACTTCCGATAACGAGTGTGAAGAACCAATATCGCAGCGGCACATGCTGGGACTTTGCCACGTTGGGATATTTCGAGAGTGAGATTTTGCGCAAGACAGGCAAGACCTACGACCTGTGCGAGATGTTCGTGGTGAACAAGGACTATATGGACTGTGCCACGCATTATGTGCGGATGCACGGCTACAGTCAGATTTCGGAAGGCGGTTCATGTGACGATGTACTGGAGGTAATCCGCCAGCACGGCATCTGCCCCGAGGATGCTATGCCGGCACCAGGTTCACTGACGGGCGACTCGCTGGCCAACTTCAAAGTGTTCTTCCCAGAACTGGAGCGCAGGGTGAGCAGTATCGTTGTCAAGGATGCTAAGGCTCCCCTGCCCCATTGGCAGGACAGTGTGCAGGCTGTCATTGAGAAATATGTAGGCCACTGTCCTGAGTCGTTCGTATATAAGGGAAAGAGATATACACCGGAGTCGTTTGCCGAAAGCCTTGGCCTTGACCTTGATGACTACGTGAGTCTGACGAGCTTAACACATCATCCGTTTGGCAAGTGGTTCATCATCGAGGCCCCTTATAAATGGCGACTGAAGCCCAGCTATAACATACCCATTGAACAGCTGATGGACGTGCTCGACAAGGCGCTGGATGCCGGTTACACAGTGGCTTGGGGTGGTGATGTGACGGGCGACTTCACCCGCACGGGACTGGCCATGCTGCCAGATGGTGTGACACCCACACAAGAGTTGCGTCAGGAGCAGTGGGACGACTGGCGTTTCACCTACGATCATGTGATGCTGATATATGGCAAGGCCGTTGACGAACAGGGCAAGCCCTACTACATAGAGAAGAACTCATGGGGCAAGAGCGGTAAGTATAAGGGCATCTGGTATATGTCGCGCGACTACATAGCACTGAATACCACCTATCTGTTCCTCAACCGCCATGCGCTATCAAAGAAGATAAACAAAGAATTGAAAAGAACTGATTTTCATTGAATAAAGTAAAATTTGGACACTGCGACCTACTTCCGTATGCCCGACTGGCAGTTGTTTTCCACCACTGATATGGAACATTGGACGGATCACGGCATTGTGTTGACCACGGCTAACTTCAAGTGGGCCAAACAGGGCGACAATGCTTAGGCTTCGCAGGCCCTACGGTGTTTATCAACGATGATGGGCAGGCGTATCTCTTCTGGGGTACCCGAACACTGGGCCTACTCAACGTCGAAGAGTATTCACGGCCCGTGGCACTACAAAGGTCGCATCACCGCTTTCCGCGAGTTTCAACGTATGAAGGATGGCCGCATTCCTAAGATTGACATCCAGGAAAAATAGACAATATATTCCATCGCTTGTGTCATACGCTCAAAACCACATTTTAGATATTTATTGTCATTCTAATATGGGGAATGCCATCGAGCATGAAAGTTTCGGATGATTGCTTGAATCCTACACTTTCATAAAAGCCTTTGGCATACTCCTGTGCCTCAATATCTATTTGCTTTGCACAGAAACGCTCTTTGGCAACCTCAATGGCATGAAGCATCATCTGCTTACCATAGCCCTTGCCTCGTTCGGTAGTGATAACCCTGCCGATGGAAACCTGCTGCATATGAGTACCTGCAGGACATACACGAGCCAAGGCAACCACATTGCCTGCAACGGTCAGCCACAGGTGAATGGACTCCTGGTCATCGCCGTCTAAATCCTGATAGACGCAGTTCTGCTCGACCACAAACACCTCGCTTCGTACTCTCAAGAGTTCATACAGTTCATCAACGGTCAGCTCTTGGAACGCTTTCTGGTGAAATACAGGCTCATCATTTAACTTCTGATAAGCAAGACGCTCATCAATATCGTAACGACCCTCAAAGGGGAAATGTTTCATATGCAAATACGCGTAATACCTAAATTCAATTAAAAACTGACGGCAAAGATAGTTATAATTAGTGAATTATCGCTATCTTTGCACCAAAAATTAGCATTGTTTATCAAGTAACTTTTTTGATGCCCATCAGTTGATGCAATGCAAATTATAGTTTCATTTCTAAGAATAAAAGTTAAAAAGTAAGAGGCGAGTACGATTTTAAATTTCGGGGAGTTGCAAGATTCAACATTTTCCATTTTCTTTGCCTCTGTCAATATTCCACGGCGACGCATCGTGGCATGACATGGCGCGTGTGGTACACCGATGAGATTTCTTCGTCGTCAGGGCCATGGCGGCTACGTGGTCTGCCGGGGTTGGTCGTCAAGGCTGAGAGTGAGGCACACACGTTCTGCCTCACGGAGCTGCGGCAGGAAGCAGCACCCATCACGGCACCAGAGAAGAACCCTGACGTGCAGCGCATGGCATACGCCAAACTGCTGAAGCACCGCAACGATGTGTATGGCAACCGCCAGTATGCCAAGAATCCCTTCTATCAAGTGCCTGACATCAGCGGCGGCAAACTCTCCCTGGGTGGAAGCATCCTTCAAATGTATGTGTTCCAGATGAACGGCCAAGACCTCGTTTTCGCCGATGGTCACCCGCTGCTAATAAAGGCGCATGTGTATCAACCATTAGAACTGGAATAGCATCCATGAAAATAGATGATTTCCCCAAGAAACAAAAAGAGAGGATGTGAATCACACCCTCTCTTTTTTATGATTGCTCTTCTATGACTTAGAAGAAGATGTAGCGATTATCCTTGATCTCAACCAGGTCGCGGAGCTCCTGCATGGCCATACCAACGGTCTGCTGGAGAGCCTGCTGACGCAGAGCTGACTCAGAAACCTTCTCGTTGAAGGTGACACCCTCACGCTGAGAACGGTTGACAACCTGGAACAGGTAAGCACCTGCCTGACCCTTGACAACGTGGCTGCTGAAAGCACCCTTCTCTGTACCTGCCACGGCACCGCTGAGGGCGGGCTCGGGCATCACGATAGAGGGAACATAGACAGGAGCACGGAAAGTGATGTGTGAGATGCTGTCAACACGTGCACCCTTGGCCTGAGCCTCGGCAATGCTCTTAGCACCAGCCAGCTGTTCAGCAAGCTTAGCGAACTTCTTGTCGCGCAGCACTTCCTGCTTCACAGTCTCCTTAACGGTGCTCAGGTCAGCATAACCCTTAGGTGTGCGCTTGCTGAGACCAACAACCATTAGACGGTCGTTGTCACCGCAACGGTCGAACACCTTAGAGATGTGACCTTCCTCGGCCTCGGTGAACAGCCACTTGATGGCGTCGTGAGAAGAGCGTACGTTGGCAATGGTGTGGTCGGCGTTTGTCACCTGACCGTCCATCACTACATAGCCGTACTCAGCACACTTAGCCTCGAGGCCCTCGATATTCTGGCTCTCGCTGACAAACTGACTGAACTTATTGTAGGTCTCGTTGTAGGTCTCATTAGAGAAGTCGATGGTGCGCTTCACGATAGCCACGTTGTACTTCTCAACATTGCCTCTGCGCTCGGTAACCTGCAAGATGATGTTGCCCTGTGAGAGCTCGAGGTTCTTTACCTGACCAACGGGGGCGTTGAGCAGGTTGCTGTAGATAGTCTTGTTGTCGGCAGTGAGTGTGGGAGCGCCCTCGTATTCCTTTGAGCTCATCCAAGTCTTCTCACCACGCTGGTTGTACTTCTTGGCAATAGAGTCGAAGGCAACGCCAGCGCTGATAGAGTTCATAATGCTGTCGGCAGTGGCCTTGGCACTCTGAAGACCAACGAGCGAAATCATGCGGAACTCAATAGAGTCAGCCACATTCTCCTTTGAGAAGAACTTCACCACGTTGAGAGTGTTGTCACGGCTCTCGAAGGGAGCGGTCACCTGTCCTGCATTCATCTTGCCAATGGTATCAACGAGATCAACAGGCAGTGCGCTGCTTGAGAGGGGAAGACCCAGGTAAGCAACCTGTGACTGAGCCTCGCGGATAACGTCGCTCACTGAGATGCTGTCTTTCTTCAGGTTCTCTGAAGCCTTGGTCATGGTGGCCATCAAGGCGTCGCGGTCCTTCTGAGAAGCAACCACCTGAGCAACGACATACTTGAACTCTGCCAGGTCGGCACGGGTCTTGAAGTGCTCCTTCAGCTCGTCATACTTGGCCTTGAGGTCGGCGTCGCTCACCTCAATATCGTTATCGTTGACGCTGCTGTAGGGCAGTGAAGCCATCACTACCTCGCTCTCGATGTTCTGATTCTCGAAAGCAGCCTTAGCTGAAACGGGGTTAGACATGACGCAACCTGCCAACAGGGTCTGATACTTCATCTCAAGAATCTTGGTGGCCAGCATCTTCTCGGCACGGGGCCAGCAACGCTCGAAGAGCATAGCCTGCTCGGCTGCCTGGGCGTTGGTCTGAGACTGCTGCTTGAGATACTCACGATAAGCGGCTACCTGATTGGCATCGAAGGTACGCGTCTGGGGATTAACAAACTGAGACAACAGGGGAGTCTCGCTGATGGCGGGGTGAGTGCCTTCCTTGAGCACGTTAACCACCTCTTCCTCAGTAACGGTGAGACCCAGTTTTGCGGCCTGTACCTCAACGAGCTTGTTGTTGACGCACTCGTTCCATACATAGTCGCGCAGGCTGTTCAACTGATCCTCGTTCATATTGTCCTGTCCCTGAAGCTTGGCCAGCTCCTGATACTCGGCTACGAGGCTCTGGAATTCCTGAATCTCGATTTTCTCTCCGTCGATCACACCAGCGGTACTGCTGTCCATCTGGGCCTGACCTTTACAAGTGCTAAATCCATCTTGTGCAATGAAGCCTACAAGACCCAAGCCCAGAATAACGACCAGTCCGGGGCCCCAGCTTCTGATTTTTCCAATTGCTGCCATTTTTTAAATGTTGTTTTTATTGTTTTTAATTATTATTCTTTTTAGTTTCAATTTACAGCCCGCAAAGTTACTAAGTTTTCTCGAATTATCGGCATGTTTTTACGAAAAAGTGGAGTTTTCGTTGACTTTTAGTCGCACCAATTCAATTTTAGTTGCTGTATTTTTTATGATTTTAAATTCCCAACGGCCAATTTTCACCACTTCGTTGAGTTTTGGGAAGCTCTGATATTCGTGGAGGATAAGACCGCCCACGGTCATATATTCATCACTTTCAGGCAATTCGAGATCAAACATTTCGTTGACCTTCTCTATCTCCAGACGAGCCGAGAGCAGATACTCACCATTGTCAAGTTGTTTGGCAACGTAGTTGGTAGAATCGTGCTCATCCTCGATATCACCGAAGATCTCTTCCACAATGTCCTCAAGAGCAATGAGACCACTGGTGCCGCCAAACTCATCAACCACCACGCCCAGCGATTTTTTCTGCGCCAGGAATATCTGCATCATCTTGCTGGCTGCCATCGTCTCGGGTACAAAGGTCATGCTTTGTAGGTGCTGCGTCCAGTCCTTGGGGTTGCGGAACATCTCTGACGAATGGATATAACCCACCACATGGTCGATGTCCTCATGGAAAACAACAATCTTGGAGTGGCCGCTCTCAATGAACTTCTGCTTGAGCTGCTCAATGCTACTGGTATCCTCGATGGCGTCAATCTCGGTGCGGGGCACCATGCAGTCGCGCACCTTGGTTTCTGAGAAATCGAGGGCGTTCTGGAAGATACGCACCTCCTCCTCAATGTCGTCATCGCTCTTGGCATTGTCTATGCTGCTCTGCACCAGATAGTCCAAATCAACCTTGGTAAACTCCTTGTCGTCGGCCGCCTTGTTCATCTTCACACCAACCAGGCGCAGCAAACCCTTTGACAGCAACGTAGCAAAGCGCGAGATGGGATAGAGCACCACATAGCACAGCAGGGCAGGCAGGGAGAAGATGGTGAGCATGGTGTTAGGATTGCTCTTGAAGATGGTCTTGGGCAGAAACTCACCCGTGAACAGCACCACAGCGGTTGACAGCAGAGTGTCGGCCGTGACGCGTGCGGCATCGTTGAGGACGTCGTTGAACAGCAACTGGTCGAATATCTGGGCAAAGAGGATGCCGTAGATGACCAGAGCGATGTTATTGCCCACCAACATGGTGGACACGAAATTATTGGGATGTCTGTAGAACAGGGCGATGGCTCGCTGGGGAAGATGGTTCTTCTCGCGAGACATCTCAGCCAGCATGCGGTTGCTGGACACGAAGGCAATTTCCATGCCTGAGAAGAAGGCAGAGAAAATCATGGATATTACCAAGCCTATAATCTGTGCTGTCATCATGGTGTTGTTGTAGTTGTGTCAGCAGGCTCGACATCGTCGTCAAAGTCTTCTGCCAGGAACGAGCCCTGCGAGTTGCTCACACGATAATGGGTCATCGCCTCATCGCTACGGAAATAGGTGCCTTCGATGGTGCGCTCGGGGGTGACCAACTTGGAATAGCAATTTGAATAGAACTCATGCCTGATGCCGTCCCAATAGAGTTCCTCGCTGGTAAACACAAGGCCATCAACATTCTTCAAACTCACCCTACCCCGCAATTTCCACAGGCGTTCCTGGTCAAAATACCAGGCAGTGTCGGCCTGAATATAGGCCTGCACATGAAATTGCTCGTCGAACTGCTCAAAGAAGATGCCCTTCATAAATTCCCAGCGCGAGGGCTGGCGAACGGTGTTGACGTCCCACTGTTCGGAGACAATACGGTATTTGATGACACCCGAGTCGCTAATCAGTGTGTTAACACCATAGGTGGTCATCATCGACACCGAGTCCTCGGGGTTCACGGCAGGTGCCGTATGCTCATGGGCCTCGCTACAGGCCCATGACAGCAACAGCAGGGTGAACGCAACGCCCACCCCCGTCTGTCTCATAATATGGTGATAATTAAATCTCAAACCTTAAACCTCAAACTTCATAACATTAGTCCACCTTCCACTTGGCAAACCAACGCTCGTTGAACGTCAGGCCGATGTTGATACGGAAGGTATTGTCGGTAATCAAATCCTTGGCTGCCGTGCGTGACCATTGGAAACCAATGTTCAGTGTGGGGCGCATGTGGCCCTGACGGTTCCAATACACAGAACCCAGGGGAATGCCAAGGCCAGCGCTGACGCTAACCTCCTTAGGACCTTCCTGACCATTTATATTATAATAAGGTGTAGCATAGCCTGCACCGAAACGATAGTGTATAACCTGATAGAGATGGCGTCCACTGGAAGCAGGCAAGTAGTCGGCACCAATATTCACCTTATAACAATCCTTGAGCATGCCGCTGCGCAGGGCATAGGTTGCCTTGCCATCGGCACCGGTATAATAGTCGGGGAAGTCAACACTGCCCCACTTCTGCATCTCCACATCAGCACCCACAAACCACTTGGTGCCATGATTCCAACCCAAGCCCACACCATAGGTCATGGGGAGCTTCATACCACTATTAATGGTAAACGAAGTAGTATCGCGTGCTGAGGTAACGGAATTAACATTGACAATCCTACAAGTGGGATTAGCCTTAATTTCGTGACCCAGGCCCACCGTAGCACCAAAGGTCAGGCGGTCTTTCTGGTTTAGATCCTGCTGCCACTGAGCACCCAAGGTGATGCCATAGGTATTGATGTTGGCGGTATATTCCTTTGACAGCGTGTTGATATAGGTACTGCTGCTTGATGACACCGAACGGGTATAGGTGCCCCAGATATAAGAGAAATTCACACCGACAGACAGGGGCTTGACAATATTCCAGCCCAAGCCCACGAAAGCCTCGTGCAGTCCACCAGAACCAGTATAGCTCTCGGTAACTGTGCCATAATCATCATTGAGTTTGTTTGATGCGGAATAGCTATAGCCAATGGTCGAGAAAGGCAGCAAGCCGAAAGCAGCACCTACCTTAGGCAACAGGCGGAAAGTGCCAACAGCATAATCAAAGTCGGCATTCTTGGCATTCAGGCGGGTATCACCTTCCTTGAAACTGGTAATCTGACCCGTCACACCCACGTCAAATACCATCGTCAGTGAATCGATGGCAGAATAGGAAGCAGGGTTCAGTGTGTTGACTACATCACCACTGCGATAGCCCATGCCTACGCCGTTCATACCACTATTGAAACCATGCGACTGGTCAGAAAGAAGTCCTAAGCCAAACTGGCTATAGGGAGAATTTGTACCACTCTGGGCATAACCCGCAATGGAAAAGGCTACTGCCAAAGCAGCGCTTATCAGTTGTTTGTTCATACGTTCGTTTTCTATCAGGGTGCAAAATTATTAAAAAAAATCGAACTAAATGCACTGAAAGTGGAAAATATAGATTAATTTTGCATCGTGAAACAATTTGAAATCATTTTTAGGACTATTTTTGTTGCTTTTTCTATTCTTTTAACGAGCAACAACGCCATAGCACAGGACCAAGACCTGAGCGAGATGGACAGTGTGGAGATTGGACTCATCACCTGCGACCCTCACGAAGAGATTTACAGTCTCTACGGACACACTGCCTTGCGCTATCATGACCTGAGACGCGACATTGATGCCGTATATAACTGGGGCGTGTTCGACTATACCAAGCCTCACTTCGCCCTGCGATTTGTGTTCGGACTGACGGACTATGAACTGGGCGTGGCTCCTACCCTGCCCTTTTGTCAGTATTACCATGAATGGGGCAGCGGCGTGACAGAGCATGTGCTGAACCTGACGGCAGAGGAGAAGCTGAACATCAGGAACGCGCTGATTCTGAACTGTAAGCCCGAGAACAGGGTGTATCGCTATAACTTCTTCTACGACAACTGTTCTACGCGTCCGCGTGACATCATTGAGCGAAACATGAACGGAGAGGTGGTCTATCAGCCACGACAGGACTACGACCCCACCTTCAGAAAGATGCTCCACGAGCATAATAGCCACCATCCTTGGACAGCCTTCGGCATCGACCTGCTGCTGGGCATCAATGCCGACAGGCAGACCACCATTCGCGAACAGGAGTTCCTGCCATACAACCTGCGTCACGACTTTGACAATGCCTATATCGTGCGTGATGGACAGCGCGTGCCGCTGGTGAAAGAGCGCAGACAACTGGTGGCGCCTAGCATCCAGATAGCGGAAAAGGATTTCCCCGTGAGTCCGCGCGCCATGATGATTTTCGTACTGATTGTCACGCTCCTGGTGACGCTATATGAGTTTCTCAAGAAAACCAAAGTTCGCTGGTTTGATGCCTTGCTGATGCTCCTGACAGGTCTGCCAGGACTCGTGCTGGTGCTGATGATATTCTCTGAGCACCCGACAACCAGCATCAACCTGCAGATTCTCGCCCTCAACCCGCTGGCTCTGTGCTTCATCTGGCAGGTGTGGAAGGGGCGCCATACCAAGTGGTTCATCATCAGTGCCGTATGTTTGGTAGCGTTCTTTATTGGCGGCATTTGGCAGGACTATGCCGAGGGTATGAACTTTTTGGCACTATCTTTGCTGTGCAGATGTTTAGTACATTACAATGACAAATAGATACATTTACATCACATTGTTGGCAGTGTTGGGCTTCAAGGCAGAAGTTATTGCACAAGAAGAGTCCAACGGAGCACCCCGACTGGTAGTCAGCATCACGATTGACCAGCTGAGGAGCGACTATCTGGAGGCCTTTGCACCTCTCTATGCCGACAAGGGATTCTTGCGCTTGATGAACGAGGGCAAAGTCTATACGAATGTATCTTATCCCTTCATCCCCATTGACAGAGCATCGGCAACGGCTGCCATCACATCGGGCGTCACACCTTATTATAATAATATAGCAGGTCAACGCTGGCTGAATCGTGAGACGCTGCGCCCCATCGGTTGTGTGGATGATGCCAAATACACC
Source organism: uncultured Prevotellaceae bacterium (assembly GCA_902775605.1). Lineage (GTDB taxonomy): Bacteria > Bacteroidota > Bacteroidia > Bacteroidales > Bacteroidaceae > Prevotella. Next base: position 11,285 of record CACYNE010000040.1, on the reverse strand, counting down.
GGACTGAACACCGGAGAGACGGCATCACCCAATAAGTTGAGCACATCGACCATCGGCGACGAGTTAAAGGTATGTACCGGCGGCAAGGCTATTGTCTATGCCATCGCCCCGTTCCGCGATGCTGCCGTGCTGTCGGCAGGCCATGCCGCCAACGGCGCACTATGGATTGACGACAACAACGGACAGTGGTGCTCATCACGCTATTTCTACAATGCTCTGCCAGCATGGGCACATGCCATCAACAGGCTAAATGCACCTGCTGTCAGGATTAGCCAGACAACATGGGAACCTGCCTCCATTTTGGCCAGCAACTTCAGCTATTTCATGCAAACGGGTGAGCAGGAGCCATTTAAGCATCAGTTTATCGGCACTCAGCGTTTCCAGAAATATAAAACCAGCGCACTTGTCAATACGGATATCACCAACATGGCCCTCCAATGTGTGGCCAGCACGGGAATGGGCAACGACAAGATTACGGACTTGCTCTGCCTGACATATTATGCTGGCACGTACGAGCATAAGGCTGTGACAGATTGTCAGTTGGAAATGCAGGACACCTATATCCGACTGGATAAGGAACTGGGACGCCTGATTGATGGTCTGGAAGAGAAACTAAGACGCAAAGACATTCTCATCGTCGTAACAAGTACTGGCTACAGCGATGAGGAAATGACTGACTATCAGGCTTATAAAATTCCTTCTGGCACCTTCTACATGAACAGGTCTGTCAACCTGATGAACATGTATTTAGGAGCCACATGGGGACAGGGCAGCTATGTGGAAACGGTCTATAAGAACCAGATTTTCCTGAACCATAAGTTGCTGGAACAAAAGAAAATCAGCATATCCGATGCCCAGAACCGCGGACAGGAGTTCTTGGCTATGTTATCGGGCGTGAGAAACGTCTATACCTCGCTGCAACTGCTCACCAGTCAGAACGAGATGATTCAGAAGGTGCGCAATGGTTTCAGCCCCGACAACAGCGGCGACATCTTTATCGAGACGGCTCCAGGATGGCGCATCCTTCACGAGGACACGCAGGAGAGTGAGTTCTCAAAGGCTTCGTACACACAATTTCCTATCATATTCTTTGGTGCAGGCACCAGTTCAGAACGCGTACAACTGCCTGTCACCGTAGATCAGATAGCGCCCACATTGGCGCGATGCATCCGTATCAGGGCTCCAAATGCGTGCTCAGCGAAACCATTATTCTAATCAGATTGGTAAATAATGGACATTTTTTGCTGTTTATTGGCAAAAAATAGCTAACTTTGCACACAATTTTTGAAAATAAGAACCCAAACTTAAAAAATCATATGAATTTCAATAGCATATTGAAGGCTCTCTTCGGCGATAAATCATCGCGCGACATGAAGAAGATTCAGCCTTTTGTGGAGATGGTGAAAGCTGTTTCACCAAAGATAGAAGTACTGGATAATGATGCCCTGCGTGCCCGCACTCAGGAAATCAGAAAGCTGGTACAGTCGGCTGCCGATGAGCAGAAGGCAGAGATTGAGAAACTGAAGGCCACCATCGAGCAGACACCGCTGGACGAGCGTGCCGATATCTTTGCCAAGATTGACAAGAAAGAGAAAGAAGCACTCGACCTCTATGAGAAAGCGCTCGATGAGGTAATGCCCGAGGTATATGCCATCGTGAAGGAGACGGCTCGCCGCTTCGCACAGAATGAGGAGACCATCGTCACCGCTAACGATTTTGACCGTGAGTTGGCTGCTGACCCCAGAAAGGACTTTGTGACCATCGATGGCGACAAAGCTATCTATCACAACCACTGGACTGCCGGTGGCAACGACCTGAAATGGGAGATGGTGCACTATGACGTGCAGCTCTTTGGTGGCGTGGTGCTGCATCAGGGAAAGATTGCCGAGATGGCTACTGGTGAGGGTAAGACCCTGGTGGCTACCCTGCCTGTATTCCTGAATGCACTGACTGGCAATGGTGTTCACGTGGTAACGGTGAACGACTATCTGGCCAAGCGTGACTCGGAGTGGATGGGTCCGCTCTATATGTTCCATGGACTGAGTGTGGATTGTATCGACAAGCACCAGCCTAACTCGGCTGATCGTCGTAAAGCCTATCAGGCAGATATCACCTTCGGTACCAACAATGAATTCGGTTTCGACTACCTGCGCGATAACATGGCTATCTCGCCTGCCGACTTGGTGCAGCGTGCACACAACTATGCCATCGTCGATGAGGTGGACTCAGTGCTGATTGATGATGCCCGTACACCTCTGATTATCAGTGGTCCTGTACCCAAGGGTGAGGTGCAGATGTTCGAGGAATATCAACCACTGGTAGAGAAGCTCTTCAACGTTCAGAAGCAGTTGGCTACACAGTATCTGGCAGACGCCAAGCAGAAAATCACCGAGGGCCAGAGCAAGAATGACAAGGAACTGACTGAAGAGGGTTTCCTCTCTCTGTATCGCTCACACAAGGCACTCCCCAAGAACAAGCCGCTGATCAAGTATCTCTCGGAAGAGGGTATCAAGGCAGGCATGCTGAAGACGGAGGAGAAATACATGGAGAACAACAACCGCAGAATGCCCGAGGCCGTAGAGCCCCTGTTCTTCGTGGTTGACGAGAAACTGAACTCATGCGACCTGACGGATAAGGGTACGGCTTGGCTGGCTAAACAGGTGAACGACGCTGCCCTGTTCGTATTACCCGACATTGCCGGTCAGTTGTCGGCCTTGGAAGCTGAGACGGGTCTGAGCGATGAGGAGCGCCTGAACAAGAAAGATGAGATGATGAACTACTATGCCGTGCAGAGCGAGCGCGTGCACACACTGCAGCAGTTGCTCAAGGCATATACCATGTTCAACAAAGACGATGAGTATGTAGTCATCGACGGCGAGGTGAAGATTGTTGATGAACAGACAGGTCGTATTATGGAAGGTCGCCGTTGGAGCGATGGTCTGCACCAGGCTGTGGAGGCTAAGGAGCACGTAAAGGTGGAGGCTGCAACGCAGACCTTTGCAACCATCACCCTGCAGAATTACTTCCGTATGTACCACAAGTTGGCAGGTATGACGGGTACGGCTTCTACGGAGGCTGGCGAGTTCTGGGACATCTACAAGTTGGATGTGGTGGAGATTCCTACCAACAAGCCCATCGCACGTAACGATATGGATGATCGCGTGTATAAGACTGCACGTGAGAAATATAAGGCTGTCATCGAAGAGATTGTCAAGATGCGCAAGGCAGGACGCCCCACGCTGATTGGTACGACAAGTGTCGAGATCTCTGAGTTGCTGAGCCGTATGCTCGATATGTACGTTGATCCTGAGACAGGCAAGCGTGAAGGTATTCCTCATCAGGTGCTGAACGCTAAACTGCACCAGAAGGAGGCTGACATCGTGGCTCTGGCTGGCCAGCAGGACAAGAACGGCATGGGTGCTGTGACTATCGCCACTAACATGGCTGGTCGTGGTACCGATATCAAGTTGTCGCCCGAGGTAAAGGCTGCTGGTGGTCTGGCCATCATTGGTACAGAGCGTCATGAGAGCCGCCGTGTGGACCGCCAGTTACGTGGTCGTGCCGGACGTCAGGGTGACCCAGGCTCTTCTGTGTTCTACGTATCACTGGAAGACAAGCTGATGCGTTTGTTTGCCTCTGAGCGCATTGCCTCTGTGATGGACCGTCTGGGCTTCAAGGAGGGTGAGATGATTGAGAGTCCTATGATCTCAAAGAGTATCGAGCGCGCACAGAAGAAGGTTGAGGAGAATAACTTCGGCATCCGTAAGCGCCTGCTGGAATACGATGACGTGATGAACAAGCAGCGTACGGTTATCTACGAGAAGCGTCGCCACGCCCTGATGGGTGAGCGTATCGGCATGGATATCGCCAACACCATCTGGGACCGCGTGAGCACCATCATTGAGCGCAACGATTACGAGGGTTGCAAGGAAGAATTCCTGCATCTCTTCGCCATGGAAGTGCCCTTCACCGAGCAGGAGTTCACCAACGACAAGCCCGATGACTTGGCAGAGAAGGCTTTCCAGGCAGCCCTGTCTAACTTCAACCGCAAGACAGACCACATCCAGGAGGTGGCATGGCCCGTCATCAAGCGCGTCTATGAGGAGCAGGGTCAGATGTACGAGCGCATTATGGTGCCCATCACCGATGGACGTCGCGTCTATAACATTGCCTGCAACCTGAAAGAGGCCTACGAAACAGAGTGTAAAGCCGTAGTGAAGGAGTTTGAGAAGCAGATGCTGCTCCATATCATCGACGAGTCATGGAAGGAGAACCTGCGTGAGCTCGATGAGCTGCGTCACTCAGTACAGAACGCCAGCTACGAGCAGAAAGACCCGCTGCTGATCTTCAAACTGGAGAGTGCCAAGGTGTGGGACAACATGATTAACGAGATGAACAACCGCACCATGACTGTGCTGAACCGCGGTGCCATCCCCGAGATGCAGCAGGAAGTGCGTGAGGCAGCCCCCGAGGAGCACACCGATCGTCATCAATATACGGAGAATAAGCAGAACCTGCAGGAGGAGCAACTCGTTGACAACGGTCAGCGCGCAGCCGCACAAAACGACACCCGCGCACAGCAGCCTCGCACGCCTATCATGAAGGATAAGATGCCTGGTCGCAATGACATGTGTCCCTGCGGAAGTGGCAAGAAGTTCAAGAACTGCCACGGCAAAGGACTTGTATAACAGACAATTGACATTCAACAACAATAACTAAGAATTGGCCATTATGATTAGAATCAGTAATCTTAAGAAGCAATTCGGAGAAACCACAGCCAGCAATATCCCGTCGTTTACCATCAACGACGGTGATATTCTGGGACTGGTGGGTAACAACGGAGCTGGTAAGACAACCTTGTTCCGAATGATGCTTGACCTGCTGAAGCCCGATGAGGGAACAGTGGAAATCAATGGTATCAACCCTGCCCTTTCGGAGGAATGGAAACACCAGACAGGTGCCTATATCGATGAAGGATTCCTGATTGACTACCTGACACCAGAGGAGTATTTCTCGTTTATCGGAAAGATTAGCGGCATGCCTCAGAAGGAGATGGACGATAAGTTTCAACAGTACGAGGCACTGGCTGGAGGTGAGGTGTTTGGGCAGAAGAAGTTGATTCGCAATCTCTCTGCCGGCAACAAGCAGAAGGTGGGTATCATCTCAGCCCTCATCAGGGAACCCAAGCTGGTTATTCTCGATGAGCCATTCAACTTCCTCGACCCAACGAGCCAGAATGTGCTGAAGCGCACACTGACCCAATACGCCGAGAGAACACGTGCCACCATTATTATTAGTAGTCACAACCTGCAGCACACCGTGGACATCTCTTCACGCATTGCGTTGCTTGAAAAAGGCAGCATCATCAGAGACCTTGCGAACGAGAATGGAAGCGCCAGACAGGAATTAACAGACTATTTTGGAGAATAAGATTGGGCTTTTTTACAGGTTTTTTCTAAAAAACAGCAAAAAAATTTTCATATCTGACTGAAAATGAGTATCTTTGCAGTCCGAAATTAAGTACATCAAACAAATTACAAAGAAAAACAACATGACCAAGGCAGAAATAGTCAAGTCAATTGCTCTTCAGACAGGTATGAACCCCAGAGAGGTGGCCATCGTGGTAGAAGCCTTTATGGAGGAGGTTCGCGTGAGTCTGGCAAACAATAAAGAAAACGTCTATTTGCGTGGTTTCGGCAGCTTCATTGTTAAGCATCGCGCTAAGAAGACCGCCCGTAACATCTCAAAGAACACCACGCTTGTTATCGAGGAACACGATCTTCCCGCATTCAAGCCCTGCAAGAGTTTCATCGACCGCATGGCCGAGAACCCCTATCCAGGAACTTCAGAAGTAATTGAGTAATCTTCTGTTAAGACACTCAGAATCATCAATTTAAGTATTAAATAAACATTTAACAACTATGCCAAACGGAAAGAAAAAGAAGGGTCACAAGATGGCCACACACAAGCGTAAGAAGAGACTGCGCAAGAATCGTCATAAGAGCAAGTAAATAACTGACGAATGAAAGATGAAAGGAGTGTACCAAACAAAAAATATTCATGTGTTTGGTGCACCCTTTTAGTTAAAACCAAGAATCAAGTCTACAACATCTATCAAAAGCATGACAAGCGAAGTAATCATTGATGTCCAGCCGAAAGAGATTTCCATTGCCCTCTTGGAAGACAAGAGTTTGGTGGAATATCAGAACGAGCCCCGTGAGGCTTCTTTCGCCGTGGGCAACATCTATGTAGGCAAGGTGCGCAAGCTAATGCCTGGATTGAACGCTTGCTTCGTGGATGTTGGCTCAGAGAAAGATGCGTTTTTGCATTATCTTGACTTAGGACTTCAATTTAGCTCTTACGAGAAATACCTTAAACAGGTAGCAAGCGATCGCAAGAAACTCTATCCGATACAGAAAGCCACTTGCCAGCCAGTCCTCCCCAAGGATGGAAGTATTCAGAACGTCCTCAAGGTGGGTCAGGAGATTATGGTGCAAGTTGTCAAAGAACCCATCAACACGAAAGGCCCACGATTGACCTGCGAACTCAGCTTTGCCGGGCGTTTCATGGTGTTGATACCCTTTGGCGAAAAGGTTTCTGTGTCCAGCAAAATCAAGCGAGGTGAAGAGCGTAGCCGTCTGAAACAGTTAGTTCAGAGCATGAAGCCAAAGAACTTTGGTGTCATCGTTCGTACAGTGGCCGAAGGCAAGAAAGCAGCCGAGTTAGACCAAGAGCTGAAGGTGCTGCTGAAACGATGGGAAGACACTATCACCAAAGTGCAGAAGACAACTGAACGTCCCCAACTCATCTTTGAGGAGCAGACGCGCGCCGTAGCACTTCTTCGCGATCTTTTCAATCCCACTTACGACGGCATCCACGTCAACGATGCAGAGATCTACAACCAGATCTACGATTACGTCTCACTCATTGCCCCTGAGAAGGCAGATATTGTCAAGTTGTATAAAGGCACAGTGCCCATCTTTGACAATTTTGACGTAACGAAGCAGATCAAGTCAGGCTTTGGCCGCACGGTGAACTACAAGCGCGGTGCCTATCTCATCATTGAGCACACAGAGGCCATGCATGTGGTTGACGTCAACAGTGGAACGAGAATTAAGAAAGAAAACGGCCAGGAAGCCAATGCTCTGGAAACCAACCTCGGTGCTGCTGATGAGTTGGCGCGCCAATTGCGTCTCAGGGACATGGGCGGTATCATTGTCGTTGACTTCATCGACATGAACCTGGCAGAGGATCGCCAGCTACTGTATGAAAGGATGTGCGAGAACATGAAAAAAGACCGTGCTCGCCACAACATCTTACCATTGTCAAAATTCGGACTCATGCAAATCACCCGTCAGCGCGTACGTCCTGCCATGGATGTAGCCGTTGAGGAGAGCTGTCCCACTTGTCACGGTACGGGTAAGATTAAGTCAAGCATCCTTTTCACCGATCAGTTAGAGAGCAAAATTGACCGCCTTGTCAATAAGATAGGCATTAAACGTTTCTCACTCCACGTCCATCCCTATGTCGCTGCCTTCATCAATCAGGGCGTCTTCTCGCTGAAGCGTCGATGGCAGATGAAATATGGTTTGGGCATTCGAGTCATTCCCAGCCAGAAGATGGCTTTCTTGCAGTATGAGTTCTATGACTCTAAACGTCAGTTCATAGATATGCAGGAGGAAAACGAAGTGAGCAAATAACCCCTGATAGTTGCACAGAACACAAAAAACGATGTGTTCTGTGCAATTTTTATCAACATCTCTTTGCTATCTCAAAAAAAACATGTATTTTTGCAATAATAACCAAAATCGGGAGATATGAAAATACAACTAACAAACAAAATCGCAACTACTCTGCTATTAACAATAGTTACTATCTCTGCTCAGGCCCAGGCCCCGAAAGTAGTCACTGATACACGTTTTGCCCGTGGTGCCACAATGGCCTTCGGACGCATCAAGTCTGCTGTGGTCAACGGCGGTCCTTCCATCAAGAAGCGTGGATTCTGTATTGCGGAGAATCCCAACCCCACGATTGACGACAGCATCAGCACCAAGCAAATATCAAATAGTGGCACCATCTACTATTTCGACAAGTTGAAGCCCGCAACGAAATACTATATGCGTGCCTACGCCACCAACAATAACAACGTCACAGGTTACGGTGAGGTGATTAAGTTCTACACGCTGCCTAAGGGCGCCATAACCTACTCCTATAACAACGGCGGAAGCGCTGACGAGAATACACGCATCAACAATGCGCTGACTCAGGCCTGCGATATTTTCTGCAGCCTGACGAGCATCAAGAAGCACTTCAGCGTAGGTTACGGCTCGGGCACCCCTACTGCCGACTGCAACTATACCGACAGCCCATGGATGAACGTGGGACCCAACACCAGTTACCAGCGCACCGGCACCATCATGCACGAGATGCAACATGGACTGGGCGTCATCAGCTACTCCACCCAGTGGGCTGGCGATATTCTGCGCTCAGGCAACGGCACAGGACAATGGCTGGGCGATCGCGTATCAGCCTTCCTGGATTTCTGGGACAACGCCACAGGCTCTCGTCTGAATGGCGACACCCAGCACATGTGGCCTTATGGTGTGAATGGTGCACACGAGGATGATGGCAGTCTGAAGACCTATTACGCCAATGCGATGATTGGTCAGGCCCTGGGTGAGGACGGCTTGGAGCATCGTTCTGCCACCTTTGCCGACCCCTGCTATGTCTTTGACCAGGAGGACACCATCAAGTATTACCTGAAAAACGAATCAACAGAACGCGGATTCTATGACTCCTATCTGGTTCCCACGGCTAATGGCACCCTGAAATGGCGTGCGATGACCACCGAAGCGGTGACAGCCAACGATAGTGCTGCATGGTATATCACCTTCACACCCGAGAACCAATACTATCAATTGCGTAATGCCGCCACAGGTCAGTATATCACCTATTCCGGCGGCATCAAGACCATGACACGCAACACCCTCACTGCCAACGATAATTTCCACCTGATGATGGGAAGAGTAGATGTAGGCTCGGGCGAGAGTGCAAAGCGAGGCTACTGGATTATCCATCCTACCAACAACTGGACACCAACCTGTCTGCAGGCCAACACAAACGGAAACACGGGAAATGCGACCCTCAACAGAACCAACTCAGCCACAGCCCAGCGTTGGCTGATTCTCACGGCAGAAGAGCTGAAGCAGGTGGATGCCGCATCAATGAACCTCATCAAGGAGCAGTTGAACGCCTCATTGGCCAACATCAAGACACTGGCCAGCGTACCCCATATCGAAGAAGTGGAAGGAACGGACAACGCCTTTAACACCTTCCTCAACACCATTGAGCAGCGCATGGAGCAGGCCGCCAACACCAATGAACTTGTCAATCTGAACACCGAAGCCACTGAGGCCGCTTTCCAGTTCCTGTGCCAGGTGACAGCCACCGACATTGAACAGCCCTTTGACCTGACCTACATGATTCAGAATGCTGGCATCGATGCCAACAACGGATGGTCAACAGCCGCTGCCATCAGCTATTCGTGTGGAGAGTTCTATGAGAAGACGTTCGATTATAATCAGACAATCAAGTCACTGCCCGCCGGCAACTATATCGTCCGTGCCCAGGGTTTCCAGCGTCCAGGCACCTCAGCAGCGTCCTACACCAACTGGACCTCATCGGGCGACGCCAAGGTAACTGCCTATCTCTATGCAGGCACCACCAGCAACAACACCAAGCTGAAGCATATCTGCGCTGACGCCCAAAGCAAGAAATTAGGCGGCACGGAAGTGGCTGTGGCAACAAACCTCTACATCCCCAACAACATGCAGGCAGCCAGCAAGTACTTTGCCAATGGACTTTATGAGAACGAGGTCAACGGCAAGGTGAGCAGCGACGGCGGCTCACTGAAGATAGGCATCCGCAGCACATCGATGCCCACCAGTTACTGGGCCATCTTCGATAACTTCCGCCTGCATTTCTATGGCAATCTTGACCCGACAGGTATTCATGACATCACTGCCAAGCCAGTTGCCAACCAGCATATCTACAGCATTGACGGACGAATCATCAGCACCGGCACCAACTCAACCGAGGGTTTGAAGCCCGGTCTGTATATCATTGGAAACAAGAAAATCATCGTGAAGTAAAAAACGAAAATGGAAATACTAAAGATAGTTTTTTGGACCTGTTTTACACTTGTCATCTATACCTATCTAGGGTATGGAGGCTTACTCTATCTGATTCTCAAGATTAAAGGCTTGTTCATACGCAAGGAACTGACCCCCATCCTACCCCTTGACGAACAACTGCTGCCCGAGGTCACCCTGATGATCTGTGCCTATAATGAGCAGGACATCATCCGCGAGAAGATGAAGAACATCCAGGCTCTCAACTATCCCAAGAATAAGCTCTGCGTGATGTGGGTCACTGATGGCAGTAGCGACCACTCGAACGAGATTCTGAAGGAATATCCCGACATCAAACTCGTCTATAGCCCTGAGCGCAAGGGCAAGGCAGCAGCCATCAAACACGGGCTGAGCGAGAACAAGGCAGAATACGTAATCTTCACCGATGCAAACACCATGCTCAACGAAGATGCCATCCGCGAGATTGTGCGCCAGTTCATGAAGAAGAACGTCAGTTGCGTGTCGGGTGAGAAACGCGTGATGGCTCGCCACAACGGACAGACCGCCGCCGAGAGCGAAGGCATCTACTGGAAATATGAGAGTGCGCTGAAGCAGTGGGACAGCGACCTCTATTCTGCCATGGGTGCCGCTGGTGAGTTGTTTGCCATCCGCATGAGTCACTATCGCGAAGCCCCCAGCAATGCCCTGCTCGACGACTTTATGATGTCGATGCTCATCCTGAAGGACGGTCATCGCATTGCCTATACCAGCAAGGCCTACGCCATGGAATATGGCTCTGCCAACCTGGATGAAGAATCAAAGCGCAAGCGCCGCATTGCCGCAGGTGGACTGCAAAGCATCTGGTGGTTGCGCGGATTGATGAACCCCTTTGCCTATCCCAAGGTGTCGTTCATGTTTATCTCTCACCGCGTGCTTCGCTGGAGCATCACCCCCATTGCCCTGGTGGCCCTCGTCCCCATCAATCTGATACTCTATCTAACCTGCGAGCACTGGGGCTATGCAGTGGCAGGCATCATGCAGTTAGTATTCTATATCACAGCCCTCGCCGGATGGCTTCTGGAGCGTGTGGGACACCGATACATCCTGCTCTTTGTGCCCTATTATTTCCTGTTTATGAACCTCAATGTGTTTAAG
>CACYNE010000039.1 GCA_902775605.1 uncultured Prevotellaceae bacterium | reverse complement strand
TATTGAGCTGCACGATGTGCAGATTATTGGCATGGCCAAAAAGATTGCCTTTAATGAGGCGAAAGAAGAATGCCCAAAGTTCTGGGGTGAGTATGTGGAAAAGATTATCAAGCCTGTGGTGTTTGAGAAACAAGCACCTAATACATTCCAACAGGTGGCATTTGCTAATGGCGTTGGTGAGTTTGGACTCTGCACTTGCGACATACCCAACCACAATTGCGCTATCTGTGCAGAAATGAATTTCGGTGCTTGCAGCAAAAACACATTTACCTACGTTATCGGCGGTATTTATAAAGGTGGTGACATTCCTGAGGGTATGCAGCTCTTCCCTATTCAAAGCGGGAAGTGGCTGAAGATACATTTCGAGGGAGGCATGAAAGCCTTTCAGGAGCAGTACACGAAGTTCCATAAGGAGTGGTTGCCTGCTCATCCTGAATACAAATGGGCGCCGAATTCCTGCTGCATGGAGTGGTATCAGGGCACGGACATCCAGTCGCCCGACTACCAATGTGGCGTTATGATGCCGTTGGAATAGTGTTAAATCCATGTTAAAATCTTCTTTTTTCTTGACTCGTCCCTTAGGTCATACCTTATTTTTGCAATCGCTTAGCAAAACATCGCGCGATTATGAGTAAAATGAAATTAAAAATCGGAGAGTTTTCACAGATGATGCAGGTAACAGTAAAGACTTTGCGTCACTATGAGCAGAAGGGACTCTTGTTGCCTGACGAGGTGGACGAGTGGACGGGCTATCGCTACTATAGCCTTGATCAGATGCAGAAGCTGCAATCCATCCGCGACCTGCAACGACTCGGTTTCTCGCTTGACGAGATCAAGGATCTACAGCAACTGAAGCAACTGATTGCCCGCCGTAACCGACTGCTCGACTGGAGAGACTCTCGCAAAGAAATGAAGACAATGGAAAAATTCAGTATTCAATCAATGCCCGAAATCATCGTGGCAAGTCATCGTGAAGTCATCCCCAACTATGCCGCCATCGGCCCCATGTGCTATGAGAAGATCGGACCCGAGATGCAGCGTCTTGGCTGTAAGTGTCCACCTCCAGGCTATTGCTTTACCATAGAGCATAACAAGGAATATACACCTACGGATATCGACATAGAGTATTGCGAACAGGTGGAAGAGATGGGTGAAGATAGCGCCATCATCCAATTCAAGCGTCTGCCTGCCATCCCCAAGGTGCTCTGTATGAAGCATGTCGGTCCATACGAACGCTTCTACGAGTCGTTCACCGAGGCCTTCCGTTACATCGAGGAGCAAGGCTACAAGGTTGCAGGACAACACCGCACCTGTTATATTGATGGTGCCTGGAACCAAGAAGACCCAGAGAAATGGCTCTCTATTATTCAGATACCAATCGAGTAAAATGATAACTGAAGATAGACTCAGACAAACATTCAGCGAGGGAGGAGCACAGGAAATCTACCAGGAAGTCAAGGCAACTGGTGATTTCCTGGGCTTTGCTCGTCAGTATGCATTCAATGAAGACTATCGTGTGGCAAGGAGTGCGCTCAGAACTGATGGACGAACTAAAACGTACCCTCGAAGCGATGGAGATAGACTATTACAAACCTGCCGTGAAAGGAGTCCGAAATAGGATCCTAAGCGGTAAGTTAAAATGAGATGTTATCGAACGTATGCCACAGGCGCAGGTCTCTCCCTCGCTGTCGCCCACGATGGGACTGAAGAAATCAAGTAAATAAACCAATCCTTGTATTCACCTCTGAGGTGACTATCTGCCCCAGAACCCTTCGCCTGCCAATTCGTCCTCAATCTCAAATTCTTCGTCGTCCTTGAGGTTCGACTCAAACATTTGTACGGGGCTACCTGCCATGAGCATGGTATGATGGTGCAGCCTGATGACCATCATCGTGGGTTTTATATATTCTTTCTTCATAACCGTCACTTAATGATTATTTTCTTTCCGTTCACGATATAAACGCCTCTCGTGGCTGGTTTCTGTGAGAGTTTGCAACCGTCGAGGGTGTAACAGCCTCCTTCTGGGTGAATGGGAGAGGATATTGATATGATGCCTGTCGTTTCGCCATCGCTGAAATCCATGATGAACGATGTGAGGCGGGACATCTGTGTCTCGTCGCCACCCAGTTTGAAGTAGGCACGCTGGGCGCCGATGCCTGCACCCCTTGAGGGATAGTACAGCTTGTTTTGGGCTCCCAGCATCAGGACGTTGTAATCGTTGGCATCGAACATCTTCGTCTGATAGGTGCCCACAAACCGTACGCGAGTGTCGTCGTCGGCCTCGTTGTCGAAGCTGCGGTCTGTCGCGTCGATGGTCACACCAGCGAAGAAGGGATTGACGATGTCGGTCTCGCTGGCCTCCCACTTGATGATGTAGGGCGTGCCGGCCTTGAGCATGTCAACGGGCTCGCCAAAGGTCAGGTTCAGCGTTGACCCGCTGATGCTGGCATTGGTGAGTGGGCGTGCTGTGGCGCCTTGCAGTTCGCTGCCGTCAAGGGTCACGTCGAACGGCAGGCACAGGGTGTTCCAGTCGCCGTCCCTATAGAGCGTGCGCCCTGTGAGGAACACATTGCGGTTTTCGCCATTCTGTGTGGTCAGCACGTCGGTGTTGTCACCATTGTCGGCAAGGTTCACGGGGGTGATGTCGATGATATAAGGAGAAGAGACCTTGCCCAGCATGGTGTCCATGAAATAGACGAGGTCTGGGTCTGAGTTATAAATATAGATTCTCCCGTTTGTATAGACTCTAAAGTGCATATACTGTTTTTTGCCAGTGTAGCCACCATAGGCCATCAGAAAGACCAACGTTGGGTCTTTGGGGTCTGCGCCTGCAATCTGTTTCCCACGAAACTCATCTCCGCAATAGGCAGCCACAGTAGCATCGGTAACCGCTTCTCCGTTCATCATGACTCTGGCTATGATACACATGTTGCTGTCGTATTTGGCAGCGGCAGTGCTCGCATCAGGAAAAGGATCGTCCTGAGCCATGAGGCTGGCACTCCCCACAAGGAGGAGCACCAGCAGGCTATAAAATCTATTCATTAGGTTCATTTCACCGTTTTCTTTTGACCGTTAATGATGTAAACACCCTTCTTGAGCGTTGAGTTCTGTTTCTTAATATTCAGAATCTTGCGTCCGCTCAGGTCGTAGATGGTCTCGCCATTGGTTCCATTGAGAATTTCATAGATGCCCGTCATCTCGCCCAGGTCAATCATCACTGGATGCTTGGGTGAGCCATAGATGGCATCGGTCTCGTAGGTGAGGGTAAGCGGCACATTCACCAGCTCATCGCCAACAGCAACCTTAAAGGTCAGTTCGCAGGTCTCATCGCCAGGAATGGTGAGATAAGCATTACCTTCGTCGTCGGTCATTGCTGCCGTACGGCACTCATCACCAGCAAAAGCTGCCAGTTCTACCTGTCGCAGAGGCTGTCCGTTGGCAACCACCTTGGCAGACATGGTAGCGTTCTCAGGATAGTTGCGGAAACTGATGGGACTGAACATGGATGGTTTGCCATTAGCCATCGCCAGGTTGGGTGCATACTGAGGTGCACCAGCAACAACGACACCAGGATAAGCGAACGACTGGTTATCGCCAGTGTTCATCAGCTTGAAGCCCATACCTGGTTCAATGATCTGTCGTGAACCAGACCATTCGTTGTTGTCCCAGTAAGCAAAGCCACTTTGAGCCTTCACAATGTCGCCGTTGGTCTTCTCCATACCTGCAAGGGCATCGGCGAGAGAAGCAATCTGCGGGCCATAGTAACCCAACCAGTTCCAGCCAGAGGTGATGGTTACGGCAGACTTGACGGTGCTACCCACTACGCGGAGCTTGCGGTCGGCCTTCATCTTGACGGCATACATCTCAGCGTTTGACAGCGAACCTGTCTGTGTGCCCCACCAGCCGCCATCCACATAGGAAGCGAATCCGGAATGACTCTTTACGGTCTCCACATCATCGGCTACTGTCTTAAAGAGTTCCTGCATGGTCATATCTTCAGCAGCAACGGTAAATGATATCCAGTTCCAACCGGTCTTCAGTTCCATCTGCTGTTCCACGAGGTCCTGGATGTTGAACTCTATGGGCGCAGCATAGGTGCCCAGCAGCGACTGCGGTATAAGTTGGAAGGGTTCTTCTGAATTCCATGTTACTACGGGATAGATGGTGCCCGTCGAGGCGTCGTAGGCTCGGAAGTTGACGGTCTGGCCAGCATCGTTGGTGTTGCTATAGATATCCATCGTGACATAGTAGTTGTCGTAGCGCTCGTTGTACTCCAGATGAGCCAGTCCGCGACATTCGTCACCCACGAAGGCTGCCAGGATGTCGTCGCTGTCGGTCAGGTATGTGCCATTCTTCTTCACCACGCCGATGATGTTCATCGAGGTCTCGTAGTCGTGCAGGTTGACAGCCCAGTCGGGCATGTTACCCGTCACGTTGATGTTCAGGGTGAGTGGGGTGATGATGCCATCGTTGCCCTTCACATAGACGGTCTGCTCGTACTTGCCGATAGGTGTTGACTCGCTGACGGTGAAGGTGATGGTCTGTTCGGCGAGGGGCAGCAGATTGCCCACCTCCATATCGGCCTCCAGCCATGCAGGCAGCGAACTGAGGGTCCATACCTGTTCCTTGCCACCCTTGTTCACTAGTGTGGCGGTCAGCGTCGTTCCTGCTGTCACAGTGGTTGTGGCGCTTACCACGCTCTCTTTCCACATCAGCGGGTTCTGGCTTATGTATGCACTCCATTCAATAGGCTCAGAGAGGTTGCCGTTCTGGTCCTGAACGTTGAACACGGTGAAGTTCACGGTGCAACCTTCCAGGAGCTCTGGATTCTCTTTGAGTCCAATTACAATCTTGTTGTCAGAAGCGGTGAAGGTGAAGCCAACCTTCCTCTCCTCGGGCTTCACACGGATGGCAGGACCGTTGTCGGTATAGTCGGTTTCTGCTATCTGATATTCAGCATCCTGCACAGGAACACTCAGCGGATACATCTGAGCCAGATACATGCTGCCACTCTGGTCTGCGGCGCTGTTGCTGGCCACGGTCTGGCCGCCATTGGTGAGTGCATACGCCTCGAAGGGATAGTAGGCCACGAGACCAGGCTCTGTGCCGGTCAGATGTACTTTGCGTTGCTTCTTCAACTGGCTGGCATTCATTGTGGCCTTCCAGATGCGTACCTCGTCAACGGTACCGGTCAGGGCGCGGTCGTACTGATAGAGTACGTCGGAGGTGTTCTTGTCCTGCGAGATGCGGCGTGCACCAATCAGCAGCATATCGCTGCCCAGCGAGCCTACCTCGTTGGCGCTGACGCTGGCCTTTGCCACACCGTCAACATAGATGTTGGCATTGCCGCCTCGCAGCACGCTGAGTGCCACATGGTGCCAGGCATTGTCGGTGAGCTGCACATCGGCAGTGGTCAGTTCCGACAGATTGTCCAGTCCATAGGGCGAGTCGTTGTTCTCTAATGTCAGGCTACCATCGCTCTTGATGACGAGGCTGGCCTCACCCAGTTGCAGCAACTGGGCATCGGCGGCCTGCTCTCCAGCCTTCACCCACAGCTCTACGGCATAGTCGTCTTGAGGCAGGGGCGAGAGGTCTTTCGTGGTGATGCCCACATAGTGTGAGCCATCCAGCGTCACGGCCTTGTTCTCGTTCTCAAGATGCCAGGTCTCGGCAGCCATCGTCATGTGGCGGTTGCGGGCATAGTCGGTGATGGTGGTGCCTTCACCCTCGTCCATCTTCCAATAACCGATGAGGCCAGAGGTGGCAGGATTCTTTGTCAGTGAGCGCTGTGCCAGGGCTACCGCTGTGCTGCGTACCTCGTCCCAGAGCAGCAACTCGTGCATGGCACCCGTCATCTGCTGACCTACGGCGAGCGGTCCGTTGCCCTCGTAGGCGATGGCACTCAGTTCGTTGAATAGTGTGGTGGTGTTGCCGCTGCCGTCTGCCACGCTGGCACTCAGTTGGCCGTCTTTTGTCAGGCTCAAGGTGAGGAATGCCCACTTGTTTTGTGGCATATCTGCCAGAGAGGTATAGGTCTGGTCGCCAATCTTGACAGTCAGCTTGCTGTCGGCATTCACACCGATGGTCAGTTTCTGGGTTCCTGTGCCGTGACTCAGAAGTGTGCCGGCACCATTGATGTTCACCCAGGTGTCGATAGAGAAGTCCTTATTGCTCAGGTTGATGCTTGACTCGGTGGCAGCGGCCTGAGTGGTGTTCTGCAGTTCAAGGGCCGTCTGATGAGCTATGGTGGAGCCGTTCAGCACGCCAGTCACACGGAAATTATCGTCTTCTGACAGTTGGCCATTGAGGATGGCTTCGTTGAACAGCACGCTCACCTCATCGGCAGCAGAGAGGATGCCGTCGGCGGGCTGTGGCAGGCCGAGTGCTTTCGGGCGACTCATATCCTTCACCACCAAGAACTCGTCGCTTTGGTTGGTCACCACATCACTGCCGTAGGTGCGGGCAGAGATGGCACGGAACCTATACGTGCGGTCTGAGAGGGAAGTCATGTCGAAGTCGAGGTTGATGATGCCGTCCTTGGGAAGCACCTCGTCGATGCCGGTGGTTACGATGTCGCTTTCCTTCATCACATATCTGCGGGCGTTATACCAGTTGGTCTCGCCTACGCCTTGATACTGCACGGCGATATACTGTAGTCCTGGATAGTTGGCATCATAGTCTTTCACCGTGATGGGCAGGAAGCCCTTGGTCGAGGTGTTCACCACCTTGTTGTCGAGTTGCAGGGTCACATCGGTGCTTGCCGGTACGAAGGATGCCGAGATATACACCGTGTCACCGATAACGTCCCATGTGCTTGCCGGGTCGCTCTGGCACTGTGAGGCCAGCACGATGGCAATGTCCTTATACTCTGTGTCGCCTTCTGCATTCTGCACCAGTTCCAGCGCCATGCGTACGGTGCCGCCTGCGGGCACCAACACATTGCGGCCCTCACCCAGCTCGTTGCCGTTGACGTGGAGTCCGGCTCCGTTGGGATTGGTCTTATCGATGGCGAAGAGGCTGAAGTAACAGTCCTCACCGGTCTCACTGTCGTTGGTGAGCAACAGCGTGTAGTGGGCACTGCTGCCGGCAGGCACGCCAACAGCGTGGTTGGCAGCGTTCTCTACGGCAATCTTTGGCATCTCAATCTGCATGGTAGCTGCTGAGATGACGTGCTTACCAGGCTCGTAGTACTTGGTGCGCAGCTCGCCTTCGTAGGGACAAGTGGTCTGTCCACCACGTGTCACGAAGATGGCACCCTTGCCGTCAGGAGCATTGAAGATGTCGATGGTCAGGGCGTCGTCATCGCCTGACTCTGCAAGTGAGTAGCCCGTGGTGTTGGTTGATGTAAACTCACTGCTTTCCTCCCAAGACTTTCCTGCTGTTGTCGTGGTCTGGAAGGAGATATCCACATCTTGTCCGAAGATGCTGACACCTGTGCCTGCACCGCCTACGATGCTGGCGTTGAATGAGTTGGAAACGGTTTCGCCCGTTACGGTCTCATGAGTCACTTCAGAGTCGATGAAGGAACCTGAATCAAAGCTCACATTCGTTTTCAACCATCTTCTGCGATTGTCGATGGCGTCCACCTTGGCCTTCTCGTTCAGATACAACTGGTGCTCCCAGTTGGCTATCTGCTGGTTGTAGTAAAGAACCATATCAGAATAGTCCTTCGTCGAGTTTGCAGGCTTCTCTATGGTGTATGTGTCGTCAGCACCGAAGTTCTCGTCTTTTGGGTCGAGATCTGTGTGGTACTGCAATCCCTCTTCGTCAACACCATTTATGAGAATATTATTGCGCAGAGAAATGAGCTCGGGTATCATGGTGTTCTCAATGAAGTTCTGAGTATATTTGAAGTGAGTCTTGAACTCCTGTCCCACGACGTAATTATTGTACAGCGACAGTTTGATGTTGTCTTCGTTAGCTTCCTTGGTGAAGCCCACTGAGCGGGCGTTACCGAAGATGATGTTGGTGGAGTTGCCGATAAAGATATCGCCCTTGGCCCCCACATATTCAGGCTCGCTGCTGGTAGAGATGCGCTCCAGGGAACTGGTTGTCGTGGTGCGTGTGTTGTTGGAAACGTGTTCAAACTCAGACTTCACACCAACGTCCAGCGTCACCTTGTCGCTGTTGGTCTCTATCACACCCATGATGACGCCCACACCGGCAGCCATCAGCGTTGTCAGCTCAATACCAAACTCCGTATGCGTCATCAGTTCAGCTTCTTCGCTCACGGTAACGGTCTGCGTCTCTGTGTATGTGCTGCTTGAGCCTTTCTCCCAGAAAGCTGATGAGGCAGAGCCACCTGGGTCGCGGATAATCATACTTACTTTATCGGGTCCCTTGGTGATGAAGTTGTTGCCGGTGGGCAGTGAGCCTACCACAATACCTTCTAAGGCGTTTGTCTGGTCGGCTTGCTTCCATTCGTATTCACGGTCGTTGTGGATAAAGTTGGCAGAAAGACTCAGCGTGTAAGGCCAGGTGATATTAGGAAAACCTGCCTGCCACTGATAGATTCCCAAGCCATCTTCATTAAGCGTCAGCTCGTCGGGGATGATCTCGTCCAGGTCGCCAAACTTGTCGTCAACTTTCTCCGTTTTGTCGGGATTGATGACAACGCCTTGGCCAGTGCCCATCTGGTTGGTGAAGGTCACAGGCACATTTCTCAGCGGCACGATATCCACTTCGGGATTGTCAGCGTCGTTGTCGTAGTTCATATAGGCTTCATAGCCGTGTACGTTGAAGATGTACTGCTCCATCTGCAGGAAGATGGGCTTCTCGTAGGTGTAGCTGACGGGTGCATTCTCGGGGGTGGTATAGAGCGTCAGTTTCGTTTCTTCCTGAGTTCTGGGGTCGGTATAGGTGTAGTTCTTCTCACCATACGAACCATCTGTGCGGTCTTTCTGGGTAATCTCCAGCACAGGCGTGGCGTAGTAGCTCTCAATCATCTTTACCACATATTCGAAGGCTTTCTTCGAACCGTCTTCCAGTTCAAGGGAGTCGGTCTCTGTGTTCAGGGGATCGCTGGCATAGAGCATGGGCAGATCATTGAAGGTGATGTCGTTGTTACTCTTTATTTTGATGCTCTCCACCTTGTAGTCGAGCGGTGGCAGCAGTGCAGCAAACTCACCTGTCTGTGGGTCGGTCTTGATGATGATGGTCTTCGTGTCTCCAGAAATGCTACCCGTGCGAACTGTTGTGCTTTTCACGTCTGGGGTGGGCGAAGATACTTCTGAGTCCTCTTCGTTGTCCTCGAAATCTCCGATGCTGTTGCGCTTCACGTTCAGGCGATATTTCTCGTTGATGGTCAGCGTGATGGTGGCCTGTCCGATATTGTTCTTGCTGACACCGAAGCCGAGGGGCTTTTCTTCCTCGATATTACCACCAGTGACGCGTCCTGCCACAGTGACCAGGGTGTTGTCCTCGAAGTCAAGGTTAGAGACTGCATCGTTGTAGTTTTTCAGGGTGCCTGTCTTCTGCGGATCTTCTGGATAACGGCCTTCGTTGACAAAGGAATGTCCCTGCTTGGCTACGGTGATATAGTGTTCGCCGATAGGCACAGAGATCTCGTATTTACCGTCGGCATCCGTCGTGATGGGGGTGCCATCCTTGGCACAGATCTGTCCGTCAACATAGAAGTTCACGCCTTCCACAGGATAGGTGGTGCCCTCATAGCGGATGGTGCCGCGAACGGGGAACGACGAGATATCGGTGAAGTCGGTGCTGTTGTGTACTAATGAGCTGTTGCCTACATAGCGCAGCTGCTGCGTCGGGTTGAACTGGTGGATGCCCAAAGAGGGGATGACGGCATAGGTGGTACCTTCGCCACTGAAAGGAATACCTTTAATAATATAGTTTCCGTCGCGATCGGTTCTGGCCTTCAGTTTCAACTTGTCGGCAGTCAGGTTCGAAGGCTCTACGTCGCTGCCGCCCATCTTGCCGTGATGCTGGTGATACACGGTGCCATCGCGAGAATAGTCGAAGAACTGCGTTTGCAGCCCCTCGTCGAAGGTCCAGTAGGTCTCCAGGTTCTTCTCGTTGCCCACAAGCAGGTGGTCATAGTTCTCCATGATTTCATTGGTGGTGAGGGCCTTCGTCCAAAGGCGGAACTCATCGACATAGCCAATGAAGTAACCTATTGACAGCTGTGTTGCATCCGTCATGTCAAGGTTGCCACTCAAGGTCTGTGTGCTGCTATTCAGCATAGGCACACCGGCAGCGTCGGCACCTACCACATGGCAGGCCAGCGTTGTTCCGCTGCGAGTCAGCGTTACGTGGTTGTATGTTCCGGCAGTCAGCACGGCCTGATCAAAGGTATAGACGTCTGAATTGTTCCAAAGTTGAAGCTTGCCGTCGGAGGTCATGCCAAGATAACACGTTTCGCCGTTGAGTTTAATAACCTTGGCCTCGGTCAGTTGGGTGGGATTGATCCACAGCTGAATGGTAAAGTCGCCTGTCTTGAGCTTGTTGGTATAGTTGCTGGCGTTGTCAGAGCCGTTGGCGGGATAAGCCCATGACACAGCGCCGTTGGCGTCCTTGAAGCGTATGGCGTGATACTGCTCGTAGTCATCGTCATTGTCGCCGGTCTTCACCACCTCCACATCGACATTGGCCACAGAGGTGCCCGTTGCACCAAAGGTGATGCGGCCACTCATGGTGCCTGTTGACTGGGCAAAACCGATATCGGTAATCTCGTTGCTGAAGATGTTGCCGTTGTCACACTTGTCCTGCACGGTGATACGATAGTCGTAATAGATACCCGGCAGCGGTGTGTCGTCGGTATAGGTCAGGAACTCATTGTCGCTGGATGTACGGTAGAGTTCTGTCCAGGCCTCATCTTTTTCAGCACGCTTGCGTTCTACGATATAGGTCATGGCTCCTTCCTTTCCCAAAGCAACATTCCACGACAGCTTCACAATGCCAGGATAGACACCCTTAGTGGCTGTGAATGACTTGAAGATGGTACCCTCGCCAATGGATTTGTTGTTGATGGTGGCAGAGTTGAGTATAGTCGTTCCGATGACACCTTCCACACGGTAGTTGTGGGGTGAGCAGACATCCAGTCCACTTTCAGAGGTGAAGTGGATAGTGCCATCCACACCGTTTTGTCGTTTTGTATGATTGATGTCGCGTCGGTGTTCCCACTGAAAACTCGTCTGGTTTTCTGTAGGCGTAATGGTCTTGACGGGTGTTGTCTCGTCATCAATATAGATGTTGAACTGGTTACCCCAACCGCTGGGATAGCCATCTGATGTCCAAGTGAAGATGATGCGGTCCACCTCGCTGGTGGCCTTGATGCCATTGACAGGAACCTTTCGCGTCGTGTTGACCACTTTAGATGCCTTCAGTCCCTGCAGCTTAGTATCTTCATCCCAGCCATTCAGTACGAAATAAACATCATAGTTGATGTCGGATTCGTTGGGGAAAAATGTTTCTGTAGGGGTGTTGGTGTCTTCAAAGATGAAGTCGGCCGACTCGTTATTCAGGAACGTATGTGCCACCGTACCAATCTTTTCGTCGTTGCGGTAGATGACAAACTTACCTTCACCGGTCTGGCCTTTCTGGATGGTCCAGGTCAGTTTTACCTTGCGGTCCTTTTGCAGGAATTCTGCCTGGAGGTTGTTGGCGATGGATACCCATTGTGCATACAACTTGATTTCACCCTTGTCCGATTCAGTGGCATTGATTGTGGCCTGATCGGCATATGAGGTTCCGCTTCCGTCGGCTTGGGTGTTCCATCCTGCGAAGCAATAGCCGCTGCGGGTCAAGGTGCAGGCTGACAGTTCGCCACTATTCTCAATGGTCTGCTTGGGCATAGAACCGCTACCGCCATTGTTGTCGAAGGTGAAATGCTTATAGTAGTATGTTGTCCAAGAGTAATCGGTGTTTTTGAAGCCGCCCCATTGATTCAGACTCTTGGAGCCGCCTTTGTTTCCAATAACATGCGTCAGCAACAGTGCCCACTTCTTATCGGAGGCAGTGCTGGAATTACTGTTGTCAAAATCAAAGTCATGAGTAAAATCAGAGCTTTTAGTCTCGTAACAAATACCATTTTGAAGGGCGATGCGATATTGTGAGTTGGTTTGATTTGTGTAATCTTCTGTGAAGTCCACTTCCATACTCTTGATGGCATCCACATTATCCCTGGCATACAGGGCGGTGGTTTGAACATGTGCGTCCGAACTCGACTTCAGTTTGAAATTCCAGGTCAGAACCTTTCGCGTGTAAGCCGGAACAGTTTCCGTATGGGTATAAACAGAGAAAACACAGTTCTTCTCACCTGCAGAACTGTTTCCTTTTACCCTGAAGCCCAGACCGTCGCTGTTGTGATACTGCTGTACCGAACAGTTGCCCCAGGCAACCCTGCCTAAGGAATTGTAGGCAGTTGCGTGATACTGGTCGAAGTTAGTGAAGGCAGAGCGGTACGAAAGATACGTCCACGGTCCTTCAGTTTCGTCAGCCTGCGCCGTTGTTGTGCATATGCACATCAGCAGACTCACCAGGAGGTAAAGACCATTGCGCTTGCCTCTGGTGCGAAGCAACGGCCATCCTCTTGTGGTTCCCAAGTGCATCGGTTCCGTTTGTCCGACGTCAATGGATTGCTTTCTCTTTGCGTTCATAAGTCTCAATTTTTAATGTAATAATGATGTTTTTAGTTGTTTCGTGTATTTTATACGCCGCGAAATTACAACTTATAGTTGAGGTAACAATGCAAAGGGTTGGTGCAATATCGAAAAACGATGTTGCAAATATGAAACGCAATGAAAATCAGATGATTATAGTTTACATGAGAGAGGCGGCAAAGTCGGTCGGTGAGCAGCCGATGAACTTTACAAAGTTGCGATAGGCTGTGTGACGAGAGCGAAAACCAACGTCAAAATACAACTGTTTGTGGTCTTGTCGGGGATTAAGGCGAAGTTGGTCTGCCATATAGTTGATGCGCTTCTCGTTCATATAGTCGTTGAACGTCTTGCCGGTATGCTCCTTGATACAACGAGCCACATAGATGCGGTTGGTGCCTATGGCAGTACTGACTGTCTCTACCGTGGTATTGGGATTGCGCCAAGCCTCCAGCTCGTCCATCACCTGACAGATGCTGGGCCAGAAATTGTCCGTCTCCTCCTTGTTAATGCTGGTAATATTTGACTCTGGTTCTCCCTCAGCAGGTTCTTCCTCAGACTTGACAGAAGGCAGAACTCGAAGGTGCAGTTCGTAATAGGTGAGGCAGAATGTCATAATGATAGTCCACAGCATGTGAACGAGGTAAGAGATATGTCGGCAGGTAAAGACATGACAGAAGAAACAGATGCTCATGATCTGGGCAAAGAGTGCTGCACGGCGTATCCAACGGTTATCTGCACTCGAACGACGCCAGTTATAGGGAATGACAAGGAGTGAGATGGAGAAGATGGTCAGGGAGAATACGGCAAATAAACGTAACAGGACATCGAAATCATACAGATGTTCCATTAGGTCGTCCCATGAATGTAATGTCTGGAATTTCAGTCCGAATAGGACGGGCAGGGTGGTGAGTATCGAGGGAAGCCAGAGCAGAAACGATTGTCGCCCTCGCAGTTGACCAGGTCGCATCACTTCCAGCGGGTAATACATATAGAAAGTGATGCCGTAAAGTCCGACTATTGACAGAATGGGATCTAGAATGACATAGGATGCTGTAAAGTGAATGTTGAAGATGGGGATAGCAAGAAAAAATAAGGAACCGACAGCAGCTACCATTTCCATGATGAATAGATAGATGCGTGAGCGGTCACGCACTTCATGGCGCTTCACCCATATCATTGCTCCACAACTCAGGCTGACTGTTAGGGTAATACTGGTAAGAAGGATATCTATGATTGAGAACATTTCTTTCGGTTTGTCGTTATCAGGCTGCAAATGTACGAAATAATATTCAAAAATTTCTGTTTTTTTATTCAAAATAGAAGTATTTTTCAAAAAAAGACGCATTGTGTATAATGTTGTTGTACAGTTGGCCGTCAGAAACAAGAAAGCCCCGCTGAATTTCTTCAGCAGGGCCTTTATCATAGCAGATGATGAATGGTCTTATTTAACCTCCCAGATGTCGTTGGTTTCGAGCAGCTCCTCGAAGTTGTGGTACTTCTTCTGAGCCGATACCTCAGCGAGCTGAGCATGAACGGCATCGTTGTAGGTGGGAGCATCAACGTCGCGAATCACGCCAAGGGCGATGGGAAAGCCATCCTCTGGTGTCATCATGGCGAGTTTCAGTTGCAGGGTGTTGTCCTCGCAGTGAGCATCGTGAACAAGTACATCGTCAATGGTGTAGCCGTCCTTGCCAATCTCAACGACCTTCAGACCGAAGCCCTGCTGAACCAGACCGAACTCATTGTTCTCACCGAACACGAGCTTCTCGCCGTGCTTCACATAGATAGCGTTCTTCTTACGGCCCTCGTTGTTATATACCACATCGTGGCAGTGGTCGTTGAAGATAACGCAGTTCTGCAGCACCTCAGTGACGCTGGCACCTTTGTGCTCGTAGGCAGCTTTCAGCACCTCAACAGTTCCCTTGGCATCGGTAGCCACGCAACGGGCAAAAAAGTGTCCGCGAGCGCCGAAACATAGCTCAGCAGGACGGAAGGGATCCTCCACAGTGCCGTAAGGGCTCGACTTTGAGACGAAGCCACGGGGTGAGGTGGGAGAGTACTGACCCTTGGTCAAACCGTAGATGCGGTTGTTCAGAAGGATCATGTTCAGGTCGATGTTACGACGATTGGCGTGGATAAAGTGGTTTCCACCAATAGCCAGTCCGTCGCCGTCGCCAGAGACCTGCCATACGGTGAGGTTGGGGTTAGCCACTTTGGCGCCTGTAGCGATGGCTGCAGCACGTCCGTGGATGGTATTCATGCCGTAAGTAGCCATGTAGTGGGGCAGACGGCTGGAACAGCCGATACCGCTAATCACTGCAACGTTTTCTGGAGCTACGCCAATTTCGGCCATAGCCTTATGGAGTGAAGCCAGGAAGAAGTGGTCACCGCAACCAGGGCACCAACGAGGCTGGCCTTTCTTAAAATCTTGTGCTGTATAACTCATAATGGTTTACCTTTTTCTTTTAGTCGCTACGCTTTGTGAAAGCGCTAAAGCGAGTCCTTTTTTACCTTTTTACTTCTTCAAGATGTCCTCGAATGCATTCACTAACTCTTCTACTACGAAGGGCTGACCCTTTACCTGATTAAACTGGTAAGGTACGAAGCCATCGACCTTCATGCGGAGGTAGGCAGCCAGCTGACCCATGTTCTGCTCGGCTACAACCACCTTCTTGTATTTCTTCAATACATCGGCGGTGTTCTTGGGCAGTGGGTTTAGGTACTTGAACTGAGCCTGAGCCACCTTGTATCCCTTGGCGCGCAGCTCGTCCATTGCAGAGTGCAGATGACCATAAGTAGAACCGAAGCCCACGATGAGCAGGTCGGCATCATTCACGTCGCCATCAACATCGAGGTCGGGCACCTGAATGTTGTCAATCTTCTGCTGACGCAGACGAGTCATCAAGTCGTGGTTCTCAGGATTGGTTGAGATGGCACCGGTGTTAGAGTCTTTCTCCAGTCCGCCGAGGATGTGTGCAAAACCCTCACGACCAGGCACAGCCCAGTATCTGGTGCCGTTCTCTGCACGCATGTATGGTGTCCACTTTCCCTTCAGTTCCTCTGGAACATAGGGAGGATTGATAGCGTCGAGCTTAGCCATCTCAGGCAATTTGAAAGCACCGGAACCATTGGCAATATAAGCATCGGTGAGCAGAACCACAGGTGTCATGTGCTCAAGGGCAATCTTTGAAGCCTGATAAGCTGCATCGAAACAGTCAGCAGGACTGGTGGCAGCCATAACAGGCATAGGACTCTCACCATTACGTCCGAAGAGGGCCTGCAAGAGGTCAGTCTGCTCACTCTTAGTGGGAAGACCTGTGGCAGGGCCACCACGCTGTACATCAAGCACCACCAAAGGTAACTCCATGATGACAGCCAAGTTCATGGCCTCGCTTTTCAGACAGACACCAGGACCAGAGGTAGAGGTGACGCCGAGGGCACCAGCGAACGATGCACCGAGAGCTGAGGCGCAACCAGAGATCTCGTCCTCGCACTGAACGGTGATAACGCCGCATGACTTGTGCTTACTGAGCTCGTGGAGCACGTCGGTTGCAGGGGTAATGGGATAAGAACCCAGATAGAGTCGCAGGCCAGCTTTCTCGGCAGCAGCGATAAAGCCGTAGGCCGTGGCCTTATTGCCAGTGATATCCATATAGCGTCCAGGCACTTTATCCTTGGTCTCTACGCGATAAACGTTGATGGCGCTTGAGTGGGTGTTGTGACCGTAGTCCCAACCAGCCTGAATCACCTTGATGTTTGCTTCGGCAATAGCGGGTTTCTTGGCGAACTTCTCCTTGAGGAAGTTACCCACGAGGTTCAGGTCGCGATCGAAGAGCCAGCAAACAAGTCCAAGGGCAAACATGTTTCTACACTTCAGCATAGACTTGTTGTCCATGCCAGAATCGGCCAGACAGTCCTTCACCATCGTGGTGAGGGGGCACTGGATGACGCGATCGGGGTCGATGCCCATCTCGCCGAGATAATCATCAGAGGCAAACTGAGCCTTCTCCAGATCCTTAGGACCAAACGAGTCGGTGTCAATGATGATGGTGGCACCGGGCTTTGCATAGCGATACTGTGTCTTCAGTGCAGCAGCATTCATGGCTACGAGCACATCGCATTTATCACCAGGGGTATAGACCTTACCAGCGCCGATATGTACCTGGAAACCAGACACACCAGTCAGCGAGCCTTGCGGGGCGCGGATATCAGCGGGGTAGTCGGGGAATGTAGAAATGCCATTGCCAACGGTGGCACTGACAGTTGAGAAAATGTTTCCGGCCAACTGCATACCATCGCCGGAGTCACCTGAAAAGCGGACAACAACTTGGTCCAACTCCTTCACTTCCAATTTTTCTGCCATAGAACTTATCTCTTATATTTAGAAGATGATATTTTATTCGGGGTGCAAAGTTACTAAAATTCAGTGAAAGTAAATACAAAAAAGCGAATAAATTTCGCAAAAAGCTAGTTTTTTATGCAAAAAGATACTGAGAAATGCAAATAATTACATTTTTATTCGTTTCTGACTGAAGAATTATTCTAATCATTTGAATATATCAATAATTATGCTTAATTTTGCAGCATGATTTTAAGAATTATGAAGCATTCATTTTTATTTTTCAGTCTATTACTCCTCTGTGGAGCATGTGGAAGCAACCATAAAGCAAGTTCCAGCATAGCAGAAGATGCGCTGGTGGAACAACAGTTCTCGGCCGATTCAGCCTTTGCATTCTGTCAGCAGCAGTGTGACTTCGGCCCTCGCACCATGAACAGTGAGGCTCACGAACTGTGCGGACAGTGGATCATGGATAAGTTTAAGAGTTATGGCCTGGAGGTGAACGAACAGCACGCCACACTGACGGCCTTCGACGGCACCCCGCTGAAGAGTAATAACATCACCGCCCGCTATCAGCCCGAACTGCAGCAGCGCATACTGATCTGTGCACACTGGGACAGTCGCCCCTGGGCCGACAACGACCCTGATGAGGCGAACCACACGAAGCCTGTACTGGCAGCTAACGATGGTGCCAGCGGTGTGGCAGTGATGCTGGAGTTGGCACGGGTTCTCACCGCCGACACCTGCCGCCTGCCTGTTGGCGTGGATTTTGTGTGCTTTGATGCTGAGGACTGGGGCACAGAGCACCAGAGCGACTCATGGGCCTTGGGTGCACAGCATTGGGCCAAGACTATTAAGAAGGAACTAAAAGGCCAGATATATCGTTATGGTATCCTGCTCGATATGGTAGGAGGCCAGGGTGCTCGCTTCTATCAGGAAGGTGTGTCCATGTATTATGCCAAGGCGGTTGTTGACCGTGTATGGAAGGCCGCTGCCATAGCAGGCTATAGCAGTGTCTTCCCACAGTCTGGTGGTGGCACCATCACCGATGACCATGTGCCAGTGAACGAGGCTGGTATTCGTTGCATTGATATCATTCCCTGCTATCCTGATTGTGAGCAGAGTAGCTTTGGGCCTACTTGGCATACCATCAATGACGATATGCAGCATATCGATCCTGCCACGCTGAAGGCGGTGGGGCAGACACTTTTGCAAGTTCTTTATACAGAGAAATAAGGTTTATTTGACGTCGTACGTCTGATAAACCATGTAATAACCATCGGCGCGGAACGAAAAACTGTCGCCGATGGCTTCGTTTAATGTGCCTTGCCACCACTCGTCGTAGGCATAGCTATTCCAGCGGAGGCCTTCTGATTCCAGGTGAGTGCAGCCAAAGTTGATGATACTGATCTGCTGACCTTTCCTAGAACGGAACGTCCTGTTGCCAAAAGCGGGCTGGAAAACGCCATAGTCGGTAAACATCATGCCCTCGACGTGCATCTGACGATAATAGCGCATCAACAAGCCGATGTTGCCGATGGTGTGGTCTTCACGCAGGCCTGTGGCACCAAGATAGGCAATTCTAAGGTTTGAGGTATGAGGTTGAAGGTTTGAGGTTTTGGGGGTGAGGAGGTTTATACAGTGGCGAGTGGCCTTGGTCAGGTCATTGTCATCCTGCTCGTTAATCTGAATGAGCAAGTCGCGATAATCCTCTGGCACGCTGTCACCATCGCCCACGATGACATCAGCCATGGGGTAATGACTGATGGCACCATCGCAACACACCACATAACTGGCTTGCCTCAGTACGCGCAAAGGCACCTCGTGGGTGGGAAACTGTCCATTGGCTATGATGACTGCATCAAACATGTTTTTATGTTTTTATCCTTTTACTTATTTACGCTTTCTGACTTCACCATACTCTTCCATTTCATGAAGCCAGCAACGGCAATCACTACATAGAGGCCATAGAGTCCTGCTTTGAAGGGAATGCCTTTCTGCACATAGAGGAAGGTGCACACCATATCGACCACAATCCAAAACAGCCACTGCTCCACATATTTTCTTGCCAAGGCCCACATACCGACAAACGAGAGAGCATTGGTGAACGAGTCGAGCACGGGCACGGTGGAGTCGGTCCAGGTGATCAAGACATAATAGATGGCTCCCCACGCCACGAAGAAAAACACGGCGGTGGGCAGATACTGGCGGCGTGGCATATATATAATAGGTAACGGCTCTTTCTTCTTACGTGTTTTGACGAACTTCCATACGAAGAGGCCATAGAAGGCGGCTAGCGTATAATAACATGCCATGCCAGCATCGCCATAGAGGCCGTGCTGCCAGTAGAGAATGACGTCAAGAGCTGGCATAATGATGCCTACCACCCAAAGGGCAATATGAGCACGATACTCCAGCCCGATGTAAATCAGGCCGAGTATCGTGGTCAATATGTCAAGCCAGTCAAATGTCATTTATAACTTTGAGGTTTGAGTTTTTCCTCGTTCAAACAGATGTTTAGAAGTTCAGCGACAGGTGAGCCATGAAATGGAAGGGGGCAGAGGGGGCGAAACCAGCCTCATACT
Organism: uncultured Prevotellaceae bacterium; assembly: GCA_902775605.1. Lineage (GTDB taxonomy): Bacteria > Bacteroidota > Bacteroidia > Bacteroidales > Bacteroidaceae > Prevotella. Next base: position 4,500 of record CACYNE010000039.1, on the reverse strand, counting down.
GGTCGGAATCCGAATAGCCCGTAGCCACCACCTGACCATTGTTCATGGTGTAGGCAGGTGCTGCCCATCCGTTGTTGTCGTATTTGGCCGAGAAGATGTTATAGAACGACACACCTGCTGTGACATCCTTCAGGCCCAGCTGGGGCAGACGGAAGCGGTATGACAGGTCAGCATTGGTTGTGAAGTGTCCGTCGAGCATCATGCTCACATCAGTGGGATTGCCGTCGTCATCAAGGGTCTGATAGTTCTTGAAACCAGTATTCGTCATATATTGCTGGCTGACGTACTGGCTCTGGATGCTGGCTGTGAGTCCCTTATAGTTAAAGGTGAAGATATTGTTGGCAATCCAGTTGGGCGAGAAGGCCAAAGGCTGAGTGCCCAGATGAGCAACGCTCTCGTCTGTCAGAGTGACCGTGATGTCCTTCACGCGGTTCTTCGACCAAGTGGCATTGGCATCCCAGCGGAACCAGTCAACGGGCTTCCATGCTGCCTCCACCTCTACGCCCAGGCGATAACTCTTGGGCACGTTGCGGGTGATGGCCTCGCCAATATTGTCAAGCTCGCCCGTCAGCACAAACTGGTCCTTATACTTCATCCAGTAGAAGTTGGCACCAGCCGAGAAGGTTGTGCTCTGATACTTATAGCCCACCTCCAGGTCGTTCAGACGCTCTGAGCGGGGCATCTCCAAACCGCCCTTGATATTGTTCTCGAAGTTGTTGCGAGTGGGCTCCTTATAGGCGATGGCATAAGATGCGTAGGCCTTGTGGTTGGGGGTGATGTCGTAAGTCACGCCAAACTTCGGGTTGAAGTAATTGAAACTCTTGTCCACGTCATAGACGATGCGTGAGTAGGCTTTCCAGTCAATATCGTCGGTAGGACCAGCCATCTTGATGTTCACATGACGATACTGCAGGTCGGCATAGGCGTTCAGGTTGGGCACGATGGCATAGTTCACCTTGCCATAGACGTTGTAGTCGGTCTTCTTGGCGTTGTTGTCGTAATACTTGTGGTTGGGCACCAGCGCGGCAACGGGAGCCTTCACCCAGGTGACGAGTCCGAAGTGGTCACCGTCATACTTGTTCCAGCCGCCACCCAACGTGGCCTGCAGGTTGAAGTGGTTGTCAAAGTTCAGCGAAGCCACGGCACCATAGAAGTCATTGTCCATCTTCTTCTGGCGCACCAGGTCGCTCACGCCCCAGGTCTGAGCGGGGTCCAGGTCATACTCAAACAGCGTGCGCTTGCGCTTGTACTCCTCATAGTAGCCCTGACCCTTGGTGTACTGCAGCGTGGCATGGAAATTGAGGTCATAGCCCAACTTCTGGTTCCAGATAATCTGGTAGTTCTGCTGATGATAGTTGTCTGTCTGGTTGTCATAATAGCGGGTGTTGCCATCAGCATCGTAATACTCGCCGCAGGAGTTATAGGTGCGTCCATAGAGACTCTGCTCGTACTTCGATGTATAGTTCCAGGCGTGATAGGTCTCTTCGACGCCGTTCCAGGTGATGAGCTTCACCAGAGTGTTGTCGCCAAAGTAGCCTGCCTGCAGGAAATAACTGTTCAACTTGGTTGAGGCGCGGTCCAGATAGCCCTTCGAGCCGATGTTGCTCAAACGACCCTGAAAGCCCCAGCTGTTGGACAGGATGCCTGTGCTGAAACGCAGTGTCTGCTTGTGAGAATAATAGCTGCCTGCACTCAGGTCGAGGCCCAGATAAGGCTTCTGGCTGATGTTTTCGGTCTGCATGTTCAGCGATGCACCAAAGGCACCCGAGCCATTGGTGCTCGTACCCACGCCGCGCTGTATCTGCATCGACTGAACGGAAGAGGCAAAGTCGCCCATGTTCACCCAGAACACGGTAGAACTCTCGGCATCGTTCAGAGGCATGCCGTTGGCAGTAATGTTAATACGGCTGGGGTCGGTGCCGCGCACGCGCAGTGAAGTGTAGCCAATACCGTTGCCGGCATCGCTGGTGATGGTGATTGAAGGTGTGAGCGACAACAGGTAGGGCAGGTCCTGACCGTGGTTCACGGCCTTAATCTGGTCCTTGGTCACATCGGTGAAGGCCATCGGGGTCTTCTTCGATGCACGTGTTGATACTACCTGCACGTTCTGCAGTTCCACATTTGTCAGTGAGTCACCTGGCACTGTCTCGGCCATTGCATTCATCCCTATGAATGCTGTCAATCCTAAAAGAATCTTTTTCATCCCTTTTTTTAATTATTAATGTTTAAATAGAATAAAAGGGGGCTTTTTGTTGATTTGAAATTCCATCCCTACGTCGGTATAACCCGCATCAGGTTAGAGGGTATCATCTCAGCCCGAACAATCGGGCACCCCTTGAATTGCGGATGCAAAGGTAAGCATATTTTCTTAACCTGCCAAACATCTCGTAAAAAAAGTGCGCAACCTTTTGCTGTTTCATGGAAAATAGTTACCTTTGCAACCCGAAAAAACTTAAAAAGAAGAAAACGTTTTTCAAATACCATGGGTAAAGTTGAGATACGAACAGTAACTAACCGGAAGCAGTTACGTCAGTTTATTCAGTTCTACTACGATCTCTATCGTGGCAATGAGTATGCCGTGCCCTATCTGTTTTTCGACGAGATGGCCACCCTGCAGCGCGAAAAGAACCCTTCGTTCGAGTGCTGCGAGTCAGAGTATTTCATGGCCTTTCGCGATGGCAAGATGGTGGGCCGCGTGGCTGCCATTATCAATAATCGCGCCAACAAGCGATGGAACATCAACCAGGTGCGCTTTGGTTGGTTCGACTTTATCGACGATGTCGAGGTGTCGGGTGCCCTGCTCAAGGCTGTTGAGGACTGGGGACGCGCCAAGGGCATGACGGAGATGGCTGGCCCCCTGGGCTTCATTGATACCGACCGCGAGGGCATGCTGGTCGAGGGCTTCGAGGAACTGTCCACCATGTATGTCAACTATAACTATCCCTATTATCCCCAGCACATGGAGCAGCTGGGCGGCTTCCGCAAGGACAACGACTATATGGAATACCTGGTTCAGGTGCCCGAGGTGGTGCCCGACAAGTTTGCCAAGGTGTCTGACATGATTATGCGTCGCTATGGCCTGCGTGTGCATCACTTCACTCGCCACGAGTTGGTGCAGGAGGGCTGGGGGCGCAAGGTGTTCGAACTGGTCAATGCCACCTATAGCAACCTCTATGGCTACTCTCATCTGTCTGACCGCCAGATAGATAAACTGGTCAACGACTATATCAAGATTGCCGACATGAACCTCATCACCGCCGTGATGGATGGCGACGAGATGATTGGCTTCGGCGTCACCTTCCCCTCGTTCTCGCGTGCCTTGCAGAAGACGCGTGACGGTCGCCTCTTCCCCTTCGGCTGGTGGCAGTTGCTTCGCATCCTGAAGTGGCACAAGACCGATACCGTTGACTTATTATTAATAGGTGTGCTTCCTGAGTATCGCCAGAAGGGTGCCAACGCGCTGATCTTCAACGACCTCATCCAGCAGTTCAATCGCTATGGCTTCCGCTATGCCGAGGCCATGCCTCAGATGGAGGACAACGAGGCCGTACGCTCGCAGTGGCAGTATCTGGAGAGTCGTCAGCACCGCCGTCATCGTTGCTATCGCAAGGATATATAATTAACTATTTATCTTTTTTTGCGACACCCTCCACCAAAATCGCTGGAAATACCGATATATAAAGGCTTTGAGGCATGGTGGGGGTGGAGGGTTTTCGCATAAAACTTTTTGTCGGGACACAAAGGCAGCGATGTCAGTCACCTGTCCCTATGGCACACAATCACTTGCTGCTCCTGCGTTACCTTCTTCATTTGCAAAGAAGTGATTACAATGCCTCTATTTCTTCAATAGAAAGACCGGTATATTTGGAAATGAGTTCTGTAGGCATACCGTCTGATTTCATCTTACTGGCAGCCTCAACATTTGCTTCTACCTTAGCCTCTTTCTTCGCCGTATTGATAGCATTGTTGATGTCACGATATGCCTTCACACTATCCTCATAAACGCGACGTTCCTCTAGAGAGAATCGAGCAATCTCTGCCTGCTCAAAGAGTTTAGTGAATTCTCTTTCCTGCAAAGCTTTGGTGATCATAGTTGTTCCTCCTTTTCTTTAGAAAAATACTTCATATCCTGGGAGCCAGGTGGTGTCGAGCTTGATACCGACGCCACTACCAAACTCTATCTTGCGTCCATGAAGGGCACCTGCTGCCTGGACGTTCTCGATGATGGGCTCGAAATACTGGTCCTGCTTGCTTTCGGGGTTCCGATTAACATAGCCACAGAACTTATCACAGAAGCTGGTGATGCTGTCGAGGATGGCCTCCGTCAGAGTAACACTCTCGTTGTACATCTGGTGCATGGGGGTGAGCGCAGGGGTAATCGGCTCTGCATCAGCCTCATCCTTATTGCATCCTGCCAGGAAAGAAGGCAGGGCAATGCACAGAAATATGAAATAATATATTTTCCTCATACTTGGTCTTTAGCTTCTATGATGCAAAGAT
>CACYNE010000038.1 GCA_902775605.1 uncultured Prevotellaceae bacterium | reverse complement strand
CATGAAGCTCGAGGTGGTAACACCTGAGGAGAACATGGGTGACGTTATCGGTGACCTCAACAAGCGTCGTGGTCAGGTAGAAGGTATGGAAGAGGCTCGTTCAGGTGCCCGTGTCGTTAAGGCAATGGTTCCCCTGTCAGAGATGTTCGGTTATGTAACCGCTCTGCGTACCATCACCTCAGGTCGTGCCACCAGTTCTATGGAGTACGATCACCACGCTCCTCTGTCAAGCGCTATCGCTAAGGCAGTACTCGAGGAGGTTAAGGGCCGTGCAGACCTCGTATAAAAAAAGGAAAAGTGAAGAGTGAAAAGTGAATAATTTGCTTCCGCTCTTCACTTACAATAAATGCTGTCGCTGAGCAAATGACTCTTTAGTGGCAGTTCTAAAATTTAATTTTTAATATTTAATTTTTAATTTAAGACATGAGTCAGAAAATTCGTATCAAGCTGAAGAGCTACGACCACAAGCTCGTAGACAAATCAGCCGAGAAGATTGTGAAGGCAGTAAAGGCTACAGGTGCTGTTATCAGCGGTCCTATCCCCCTCCCCACTCACAAGCGTATCTTCACCGTTAACCGCTCTACCTTCGTAAACAAGAAGAGCCGTGAGCAGTTCCAGTTGTCAGACTACAAGCGTCTGATTGACATCTACAGCTCAACAGCAAAGACTGTTGACGCCCTGATGAAGCTTGAGCTCCCCAGCGGTGTTGAGGTTGAGATTAAGGTGTAATACCTTGGTTTATCTACCATATAAACGGTATATTCGTAAGGATATACCGTTTTTTTGTGCAAAAAAAGTAAGTTTTATTTCATTTTATTACTTTTTTTACTACCTTTGCAGCAGAATTGTAAGAATTAACAGTGTATTTATAAAAAAATGAAGAAATTTTTGCTATTTTTTTTGTTTTCGGGTATTTTTTCGATAGGAGTAGCATCTGCTCAACTACCCAATGTAACTTTGAAGACTATAGATGGTAAAACAGTAAACACTGACACCTTAAAGAATGACGGTAAACCATTCATCATTGATTTCTTTGCCACTTGGTGTAAGCCCTGCAACCGTGAGTTGGATGCCATTGCCGAAGTCTACGACGACTGGAAGGAGGAGACTGGTGTAAAAATCTACACCGTTAGTATAGACCAGGCGCAGAATATCAACAAAGTTAAGCCCCTTGTTTCGAACCATAGTTGGGAATACGATGTATTACTTGACCCCAACAGCGACTTCAAGCGTGCATTAGGCATTCAGACGATCCCCTTTGTACTTATCTGCGATGGGAAAGGGAATATAGTCTACAAGCATAACGGCTATACCGATGGTGCCGAAGAAGAACTCATTGAAAAAGTACGCGAACTCATAAAATAAGCGTAACATGAAGAGAACACTATTGATAGTTTTCAGTTTAACAATATCTATTCTACATATTGGTGCGCAAGAGGAGCAAAAAGGCATCACACTTTCTGGTAGCATACAAAGTGACGTACTTCTGCCACAGGACGACGAAAAGATTGGTGCAAAGAAAACAGGTGACCTCCTTACCAACACCTATGTTGACCTGCAGATGCAGAGTAAGCATGTAGATGCCGGGGCCCGTCTGGAATATCTTGAGCACCCACTGCCAGGCTTTGAGAACGATTTCAAAGGCTGGGGGATCCCAAACCTGTGGGTGAAAGGCAAGTTGGGGAATAACGAGCTCACCTTAGGCACCTTTTATGAGCAGTTCGGCTCAGGCTTTATCCTCCGCACCTACGAAGAGCGATCGCTGGGTATAGACAATTCGCTGTTGGGCGCCCGTCTGCAGGCAAAGCCCCTCAAAGGTGTTGTCTTAAAAGTCCTCTCAGGCAAGCAACGTCACTATTGGAAGTGGGATGGCGGACTGGTATCAGGTGCTGACGCAGAGGTAGCCCTTGACGAATGGATATCAAAGTTACAGCAACACGACACCCGTCTGAGTCTCGGTGCCTCATGGGTAAACAAATATGAAAAGGACGAGGATATTTTCGTAGACCCCACCCATCGTCTGAACCTCCCCAAGTATGTCAACGCATGGGACGTTCGCACCACCCTGAACCGCGGCCCCTGGGGTATCCTTGCAGAATATGCCCAAAAGACACAAGACCCCTCATTCGATAATGACTACACCTATGACCCGGGACACGTAGCCATGCTCTCAGGCTCCTATTCCGAGAACGGTCTCAGCATTCTGGTACAGGCCAAGCGCTCAGAAGACATGTCGTTCCGCAGCAAGCGAAGCATGTTGGGCACATCATCATTTATCAACCACCTACCCGCCTTCACACTCGATCACACCTATGCCCTTGCCGCTCTCTACCCCTATGCCACCCAGTTGGCCGATGGTGAGTGGGCCTATCAGGCAGAAGTGGGCTATAACTTCAAACGTAAGACTACCCTCGGTGGTAAATATGGAATGAATGTGAAACTGAACTACTCTTACGTCCGCGCTATACAGCATGCCTGGCTGAAATGGGGTGAAGACACCTACTACCAGGATTTGAACGTACAAGTCACCCGTCGACTGACACGTGACGTGAAGCTCAACATGATGTACATGAACCAGCGCTACAACAAAACCGTTATTGAAGGAGAGGGAGGCATGATACATTCTGACATCTTTGTGGCCGATGCCATGTTCCAGATAGCCCACAGCACCAAGCTACGCACCGAACTGCAGTACCTCACCACCAAACAGGATGAGCGTGACTGGGCATTTGCTCTGGCAGAGCTGTCACTCGCACCACACTGGATGATTACGGTCAGCGACATGTGGAACTGTGGCGTCACCGATACCCACTACTATCAGGGCCTTGTGACCTATAATATCGGAAGCCATCGCATCCAGGCAGGTTACGGTCGAACCCGTGCTGGCTACAACTGTTCTGGAGGTGTGTGCCGCTACGTGCCTGCCACCAAGGGTTTCACACTGTCATACAACTATAATTTCTAAGGCATCATGAAGAAATATATACTTCCATTATATCTGATTGCATCACTGATAATGTTCGTAGCGTGCGACCATATCGCCGATGACGAGCGACTGATACACGTACCCATGCAACCCGCTAAACGCATGGTGCTGCTGGAAGACTTTACAGGTCAGCAATGCGTCAACTGCCCCAAAGGCTCAGAGGTCATCGAACAATTACAAGAAGCTTATCCCGATAACGTCATAGCCGTAGGCATACACGGAGGTCCATTGGGCTTCAAGGGCAACAGTGTAAACATCGGGCTTGCGACCGACCTTGGGGACACATATTATAATCACTGGGAGTTAGAGTATCAGCCAGTAGGCCTTATCAACCGCCACGGAGCAGTGAACTATACCGACTGGACCAAAGAAGTCAAGGAAGAGTTGGAGAAAGAGTCGCCCCTTGAAATGGAACTCACCGCCACACTTCAAGAGCATCAAGTGTATGTGACCGTCAAAGAGACAGCCCTCAGGGCCGGTATCAGCGGCAATGTGCAGGTATGGCTCCTGGAAGATGACATTACGGCCCTGCAGAAGATGCCCGATGGATCTGTCAATAAGACATACGTTCACAACCATGTACTGCGTGCAGCCATCAATGGCACATGGGGTGAAGAATGCGCCCCCAGCGAAGGCGAGACCCTAACACAGGATTACCAGCAGACTATTGATGATACATGGAATACATCCAACCTCAGTGTTGTAGCCTTTGTCTATAACGACAGTGGTGTTCTGCAAGCTATCAAGACGACAATAGAGAAACAATAGGTATTAAAACAAACACTTATGAAAAAATTATTTACGTTATGCTTTGGGCTGTTCGCTGCCCTCGCCCTTCAGGCACAAAACGAATTTCCACTTCAGTTTGCCGACAAAGACGGTAACGTCATTACTAACGGAACAACCCTGAACATTACTGAAGCAGAAGATGACGGCTTTGGAGACGTACTGATGCCCTCTGGCATCTTTGTCAAGAACAACAGCAATACCGAGGTGCAGTGTGCCGGTACATTCACCATACAGGCAATGAGCAACGGTTCCTTCCAGTCGTGTTTCCCCCTGAATTGCATGCAGGCACCCTCAGCAGGCAATTACACCACACAAAACGGCGCGTTGGCTGCCGGTGCCCTACAAAGCATGGCTACAGAATGGTTGCCCAAAGGAGAAGGTTCCTGCACAGTAGCCTACACCCTGGTTACCTATAAACAGAATGCGATTACCAAGAAATGGATGAAAGACCAGGAAGGTCCTACTATCACCCTTAAGTTCACATATGGCACCACGGGAATCAAGGCAGGCAAGACCAGCAAGACCATCAGTTCGGTAGTTTATTACGACCTGACAGGCAAAAAAATCAAGCAGCCAGTCTCTGGTGTTTACCTCACAAAGACCATCTATGCCGATGGCACTATGACATGCGTTAAGATCAAAAAGTAAACTAGCTAAAGAGATCTATCTCTAATCATTTATTATTAACAAAAACAAAAAAATTATGAGGCAAAAAGTATTACTCCTCATGCTGGCAACAGTATTCGCATTTGCCAGTAGTTTCGCGCAGACGAAAAAAGACGTCCGTCTGCCTAAGAAAGTTCAGGAAACACTTACCGAGATGCAGAAATCATCTCGTAAAAATCAGTCAGCAAAGACTCTGCAGCGCCAGACCGACCTATCCCGCCAGGAAGGCATGCGCACTATGTCATCCATCCATCAGAAGCTGAATGGCAAACAGACCGTATCACGTCGTGCAAGCCGTCGTGCTGACATCATCACAGAACAGCCCGCAGGCGAATTGAAAATTTATGCCCGCAACTGCACCTCGTACTATGCCACGATGTTTGGCCTCGGAATGTCCGACGTAACTGGCGCTGTCGCCAGCGTAGTATTTGCAGATAACAACAAGGTATATTTTAAGGACTTGGTATCACAAGCCGGATTAGGCACATGGACAGAGGGCACCATCAATGGTTCTACCATTACCATCCAGTTGCCCCAGCAGGCAGGCTTCTCAGATTATGGCTATGGATTCTGTGTAGCCAAAATGACCTTGGATGCCGAACAGGGCACCTATGTTCCCGCAGCCAACCAGACGCTGACACTTAAGTACGATGCTTCAACAGGCAAGATCTCTACAAGTGGCAGTCTGAATAGTGGTGCAGAAGTCATCGGTTTGATCTATGATGATGACTATTCATGGACTGGCTATGCCGACTTCAACATCAGCATCGCGCCTATCTCAGATCCCCTGGTTGAAGCTCCAGCCGGTCTCACTACCGAGACCTACGCACTGCAGGCCGAAGGTTATGCCGGTTCTCTCGTTCAGGTAGGTTTCAATGGCGACGATGTTTACGTGCAGGGCATAGACCAGAACCTGCCAGACACCTGGATCAAGGGCACTATTCAGGGCGATAAGGTCATCTTCAAGAATGCCCAGTATGTAGGTGCCGACGAAAAAGCAGGATACCACCAATACCTGGTTTCTGCCGTAGGCAAGCTGGAATATGACGACTGGTATGAAGATTATGTCACGACCTACTCTCTTGCAAAAACCGACATTGAGTTCACCTATGATGCCAATGCAAAGACACTGACCAACAGCACCACCTTCCTGCTTAATTCTGGAAAGGCTGCCGTCAATTACCAGTACGTCTTCGACAAGGCTCAGTTAATTCCCTTCACCGAGGTTGCCGCTACCCCTGTAAAACCCGTTATCAACGTGCTCAACGAGGACGGATGGGAATACTTCGCCTTGGGCTATGGCTGGGGATCTATTGACTTCAATATTAATTGTGAGGATGTTAACGGCAACTATATCCGCGCCGACAAATTATCATACGCTCTATGGATTAAGGTGAATGGCGAAGAGAAGCAGTTGACAACCTCTTATCTGGACTACTCTAATCAGGTAGAAGAAACCATGACCGAGTTCCCCTATGGCTATTCTGACGGATGGGATGTTTACTGCACAGGTGCCAATAGTAGTTTCTACTATCACGTGATTGGTCCTGAGGCCTTTGGTGTACAGGCTATCTATCGTGGTGGCAACGAGGAGCACAAGTCAGAGATCGCATGGGTCGACGCCTATGGTTTTGGTTCAGAGGTTCAGCCTGCCGCAGCAACACCCGCTTATCCTGAGCCAACTATCAACGCCACCGATAAGACCATCACTTTCGGTTATTTCAAAGATAGCGGCGAGAATATCGCTACCGTAACGAACAATTCCAAGCCTGAGACCTACGATGTAGCCGTCAAGATTGAGAGTGCTGCCATGGTGGGCAACTATATCAAGAGCATCACCTTCCCCTTGCAGGAGACTGAGGGTGTTTCAGACATCAATGTATTCCTCACCTCACAACTGCGTGTTGAGAACGGCAAGAACGCCGCCGATATCGTTGTAAAGAACGTAACGCCTACTCAGGCCGGATACATTACCGTTGAACTCGAAAAGCCTTACCTCATCCCCGAGGGTGGTGTTTATGCCGGTTACTCCCTGACTATCAACAACGCGGAGTCTGAAGCCAACGCACAGCCTGTCGCTATCTGCGACAAACCTGCACAGGGTGGTTTCTATATGCATACCTCCGACGGATTCCTGAAGTGGCTCGATGTCTCTGAAGGTCTGGGCGGCAGCTCTCTGCTCACAGTCGACATCGTCGGCAGCTCCGTCAAGAGCGACGCTGTGGTTATTGCCGATAGCGAGAGTCAGTATGTTAAGGCTGGTGAAGCATTCACACTGCCTGTCACCATTGTGAACTATGGTGGTAACGGTGCCACATCTGTTAATGTAGCCTACGAGGTGGCTGGTCTTTCTGACGACAAGCAGTTCAATGTAAGTCTGAACAACCGTTTCGGCGCTTCAACTACTGTAAAGCTCGAGATTCCCGCTATTGCGGACGCTGGCAACTACAGTCTAAAGGTTAAGGCTACCAAGGTGAACGGGAAAGACAATGAAGAGGTCAACGTCACAGAGATTCCTCTCGCTGTCATGAAAACCCTGCCTAAGAAGCGTACCCTGCTCGAAGAATACACTGGTACATGGTGTGGCTGGTGCCCACGTGGCTACGTAGGTCTTGAGAAACTGGCAGAGCTCTATCCCGATGAGTATGTACTGGTAAGCTATCACAATAGCGATGACATGGAGATTATGCCCTCTTCCTACTTCCCCTCAAAGGTTGCCGGATTCCCCGATTCTTGGATGGACCGCAACGTTGAGCTCGATGCTTATTATGGTCTCTCAAATACTGATTTTGGCATTGCTGCTGACCTTGCCGAGAACAATAAACAGTTTGGACAGGCCGACATCACACTTGCTGCCGCACTCGATGCCAATGGTACCATCAATGTCACGACTGATGTCACATTCCCCTACGACCTGATTACAGATGAAAGCTATACCGTAGAATATATCCTCACCGCTGATGGTCTCACAGATCCTGCATGGGGCCAGTCAAACTACTTCGCTGGTGGTTCACAGGGCAATCCCCTCTATATGGATCAGTTTGCCAATGGCGAAAGCACCGTCTATGGTCTGGTATATAATGATGTTGCCGTGCTTACCTCAGAGTTGAAGGGTGGCGCCAACACTACCATCGACAACGCTACTGCCGATACGCCAGTCAAGGTGAACTACGCCTTCAGCATAAAGGACATTGTCAACACCAATGGCGCATCCTTCGTAAAGGATGTCACCAAACTGAAGGTTGTAGTTCTGTTGATTGATAACATGACGGGCACTGTGGTCAACGCCAACAAGACTGCTGTTGATACCTCTACTGGCATCAGTATCGTAGAACGCAACAACAACGAGCGCACTTCTATCTACGACCTCATGGGTCGTCGCATCAGTCAGCCTACCAAGGGCCTCTACATCACCAACGGTCGCAAGACGGTGATCAAGTAGCCCAAGCAGAGCTAGCCTTATTATTAAACAATAAATATATGCATAGATTCATTATCAGCCTTTTGGCTGTTATCCTCTCTACAAGTGTACGGGCCCAGATGATGGAGCCTGTACACTTCACCTCACAACTGAAGACCCTTCAGGGCAATGAGGCAGAGATTCTTTTCACCGCCATCATCGATGAGGGATGGCATGTGTATTCCACCAACCTTGGCGACGGCGGACCTGTATCGGCTACATTCAACATCGTGAAGATGGACGGTGCAGAACCCGTGGGCAAGTTGCAGACGCGCGGCAAGGAAACCAAGCAGTTCGACAAGATGTTTGATATGGAGCTGCGCTTCTTCGAGCACAAGGCCACCTTTGTGCAGAAGGTACGCTTCACCAAGCCCACCTACACCATCGACTGCTATCTGGAGTATGGCGCCTGCAATGACGAGATGTGCATGCCCCCCACCCAGGTAGAATTCAAGCAGCAGGGTAAAAGTCCTGCCGCAGCCCCGGAGAAGGGCAAGGCCGAAGTGGAGAAAAAGGCTGAAGATGAAGTGAAAGCCGAAGAAGCTATCGTTGCCGATACCGTAGCGGTAGCCGACACAGTGGCAGCAGATTCTTCAATGGTTACTGTGCCATCTTTCCCTGAGGATGCCCTCTGGGCACCCGTCATCGACGAGATGAAGGCGATGGGAGCCGGTGACAGTCTGACCGACCACTCCCTGCTCTATATTCTCCTGATGGGTTTCGTAGGCGGTCTGTTGGCCGTACTGATGCCCTGCATCTGGCCTATCATCCCCATGACGGTAAGTTTTTTCCTGAAGCGCGCCAAAAGCGACAAGAAAAAAGGTATCCGCGATGCTATCACCTATGGACTCAGCATCATCGTGATCTACCTCGGTCTGGGACTGCTCGTCACCGCCTTCTTTGGCAGCGACACCCTCAACGCCATGTCCACCAATGCCGTGTTTAACATCTTCCTATTCCTCTTACTGGTAGTCTTCGCCCTGTCGTTCTTCGGCTGGTTCGAAATCAAACTGCCAGGCTCATGGACCGATAAAGTGGATACAAAAGCCTCGGAGACCAGCGGTCTGCTGTCTATCTTCCTCATGGCTTTCACCCTGGTGCTTGTGTCATTCTCTTGCACAGCCCCCATCATCGGTCTGCTACTCGTCGAGACAACCACCAGTGGCAACTGGCTGGCCCCTGCCCTTGGCATGTTTGGCTTCGCCTTCGCCCTGGCACTGCCCTTCACCCTCTTCGCCCTCTTCCCCACGTGGCTGAAGCAGGCACCGAAGTCGGGCTCATGGATGACCACCCTGAAGGTTGTCCTTGGTTTCGTCGAACTGGCCTTTGCCTTGAAATTCCTCTCCGTGGCTGATTTGGCCTACGGCTGGCATATCCTCGACCGCGAGGTATTCCTCTCACTCTGGATTGTTATCTTTGCCCTGCTCGGAGCCTACCTCTGTGGCTGGCTGAAATTCCAGGAAGACGAGGTTGGCGGCGACATCCGCAAACCCATGCCCGTGCTGTGTATCATGGGCGGACTTGTATCACTGGCTTTCGCCGTCTACATGGTACCCGGTTTGTGGGGCGCCCCCTGTAAGGCCGTCAGTGCCTTTGCGCCACCAATGAACACACAGGACTTCAACCTCAATACCAAGACCGTTGAAGCACAGTTCACCGACTATGAAGCCGGTATGGCTGCTGCCCGCGCTCAGGGCAAGCCAGTCTTCATCGACTTCACCGGCTTCGGCTGCGTCAACTGTCGCAAGATGGAGGCTGCCGTATGGACCGACCAGCGCGTAGCCGACCGTCTCACCCGCGACTACGTACTCATCTCACTCTTCGTGGACGACAAGACACCACTGGCAGAACCCCTGGAGGTTACCGATGAACAGGGCAATGCCAAGACCCTACGCACTGTGGGTGCCAAGTGGAGCTATCTGCAGAGCCATAAGTTCGGTGCCAACGCCCAGCCCTACTACGTCATCCTCGACCCCGTCACGGCCCGTCCCCTCAGTGGCAGTCGTGCCTACGACGAGGATATCCCCGCCTATCTGGACTTCCTCAATGGCGGTCTGGAGCGCTACGGCGAACTCACGAAATAACGACCAGAATTGCATATTCAACCAACGGCAAGAACTTTATAATTCTTGCCGTTTTCCATTTGATGTAACTGAATGCCTAAATAAAACGATAAAGGGGTGAACGAATTGTTCACCCCTATGATTTTATGTATATGTGCGTTTAGAATGCGCTGGCTTTGAGTCGGAGACCTGCGGTCTCGTCGATGCCGAACATGATGTTCATATTCTGCACGGCCTGACCAACGGCGCCCTTCAGGAGGTTGTCAATGCAGGAAATCATGAGGAGCTGATCCTCGTACTTCTCTACATAGACCACGGCCTTGTTGGTGTTGACCACCTGCTTGAGGTCGGGACTCTTAGTGACGAAATGGGTGAAGGCGGCATCCTTGTAGTAGTCGGCATAGATCTGCTGCACCTCTTCCAGGGACTTGTCGCACTTCGCATAGGCGGTGACGAAGATGCCGCGCGCAAAGCAGCCGCGCTGGGGGATGAACAGCACACGACCGTCGTAGCCGGGAGCCAGTTCCTGCACCGTCTGGTTGATCTCCAGCAGGTGCTGGTGGGTGAAGGTCTTGTAAACCGAACAGTTATCGTTGCGCCAAGAGAAATGGGTGGTGGCCCCGGGCTTCTGTCCAGCACCGGTGCTGCCGGTGATACCGTTGACATGGATATCGCCGCTGATAATGCCAGCCTTCAGGGCAGGCAGCATGGCCAGTTGGATACAGGTGGCAAAGCAGCCGGGGTTAGCCAGGTGCTGGGTCTTGCTGATGGTATCGCGATGGGTCTCAGGCAGTCCGTAGATGTAGTCGTGCGTGCCGGCGATGCGGAAGTCCTGTGCCAGATCGATAATCTTCACGTTGGCGGGGATGGTGTGCTCCTTGAGGAAGGCCTCGCTCTTGCCGTGGCCGAAGCAGAAGAAGACCACGTCGACCTGGTCGAAAGGCATCTGGTCGGTGAACTTCAGGTCGGTCTCGCCTACGAGTCCCTCATGGACGTCGCTCACGGGGTTGCCTGCGTTGCTCTCAGAATTGGCAAAGACGATCTCTGCCTGGGGATGGTTGAGCAGCACACGGATGAGTTCACCACCAGTGTAGCCTGCAGCTCCCAGTATTCCAATCTTTATTCTTTCCATTGCTGTTCTAGGTACTAAAAATTGTTGTTTTTATGTTCGTTTGAGACGCAAAGATACTAATAAATCTACAAAGTGGCAAACTTTGTGCCTGTTTTCCGAGGATTTTTTGTACCTTTGTACCAAATTCAAAGGTATTAGCTATGAAACAGACAAAAATCGTTGCCTCAATTAGTGACAGAAGATGTGACCCGGAGTTTATACGCGCGCTTTTCAACGCCGGTATGAACGTGGTCCGCATGAACACTGCACACGCTTCAGAGGAGGGTATCCGCCAGATTGTGAAGAATGTGCGGGAAGTGAGCCATCACATTGGTATCCTGATAGATACGAAGGGTCCTGAGGTGAGAACGACCGCCTGTGACGAACCGATTCAGTACAAGACGGGCGACGTGGTGAAGATTTTCGGACGTCCCGAGATGAACACGACGCACGACATCATCAACGTGACCTACGCCAATTTCGCGGCTGATGTGCATGAAGGCTGTCATATCCTCTTTGACGACGGTGCCATCGACATGCAGGTGATTGGCATCAGTGGTCCACAGGTGGTGGCCCAGGTGCAGAATGACGGTGTCCTGGGGTCCAAGAAGAGCGTGAACGTGCCCGGTGTGCACATAGACCTGCCTGCGCTCACCGAGAAGGACCGTAAGAACATCATGCTGGCCATAGAGCTGGATATCGAGTTTATTGCCCACTCGTTTGTGCGCTCGGCTGCCGACGTGAAGGCCGTGCAGGATATCCTCGATGCCAACAACTCAGATATCAAGATTATTTCGAAGATAGAGAACCAGGAGGGTGTCGACAATATCGATGAGATCATTGCAGCATCGTATGGTATCATGATTGCCCGTGGTGACCTTGGTATTGAGGTGCCCATAGAGCGCATCCCCGGTATTCAGCGCCGCATCATCCGTAAGTGTGTGCAGGCCAAGAAGCCTGTTATCGTGGCTACCCAGATGTTGCACTCCATGATTCAGAATCCCCGTCCTACGCGTGCCGAGGTGACTGATATCGCCAACGCCATCTATTACCGTACGGACGCGCTGATGCTCTCGGGCGAGACAGCTACGGGTAAGTATCCGGTGGAGGCTGTGACGACGATGGCGCAGATTGCCGAGCAGGCCGAGCGTGACAAGTTACGCGAGAACGATATCGAGATCCCGCTGTCGGCCAACTGTGACATCCATGAGTTTATGTCGCACAGTGCTATCGAGGCTACAGAGAAACTGGGTGTAAAGGGTATTATCACCGACTCACTGACAGGTCTTACTGCCCGTTCGCTGGCAGCTTTCCGTGGTCCTAACCCTGTGCTGGCTATCTGTTACAACGACAAGCTGCAGCGTCTGCTGGCGCTGAGCTACGGTGTGATTCCCGTCTATCAGAAGGGTCATATCGACAGCGAGACATTGTTTATGGCCGCAGTACGTATGTTGCGCCAGAAGGGTTATGTGGAAGACGATGACAAGATTGCCTACCTGAGTGGTAACGTGCGTGAGTGCGGCGGTACGAAGTTCCTGGAGATCAATACAGTGAAGGAACTGTTCTGCAACAAGTACCGTTTCCACCTGCCCAAGGCAGAGGAATAAGTACGGGACATACATGAGATAACAAATCAACGGGGATGCATCACCAGATGCACCCCCGTTGTAGTATTATGAACTCTTTGTGTCGGATTATCTCTTCTCGTCCTTGTGGATACCGTAGTACACGCGGAGTGGCGTAGAGCTGACCTTGATGAAGCCCTTGGCCTCGTCGGCAGTCCAACCAGTCTGGGTCTCACCATACTCGCCGAGTTTAGACTTCGTCAGGTCGTTGGCAGAATCGATGCCTACGGTCTCGAATCCGAAGGGACGGAGCTTCAGAATGGCGGTACCGGTGACATTGCGCTGAGAAGAGGTGAGCATCGCCTCGATATCAGGCATCACGGGCTCCAGGTACTGACTCTCGTGGAGGAACATGCCGTACCAGTTGGCCACCTGGTCCTTCCAGTACTGCTGCCACTTAGAGAGGGTTGACTTCTCCAGCAGGCGGTGGGCCTCAATGATGAGCTTAGGAGCGGCAGCCTCGAAACCTACGCGGCCCTTGATACCGATGATGGTATCGCCCACGTTGGCATCACGGCCGATGGCGTAGCTGGCACCGATCTCCTCAATCTTCTGGATAGCCTTGATCTTATCGTCGAACTGCTCGCCGTTGACAGCCACGATCTCACCCTTGTCGAAGGTAATCTTCAGCAGGGCTTCCTGTTCCTTGGCCGTGACATGCTTGAGGTAGGCATCCTCGGGAAGGCCCTGAGTGGGGTCGAGCAGTTCGCCACCGCAGATAGAGGTGCCCCAGATACCTACGTTGTAAGAATACTTCAGTTTGGTGAAGTCGGCAAAGAATCCATGCTCATTGAGGAAGTCGACCTCCTCCTTACGCGTGAGCTTCTTGTCGCGTGTCAGGGTGATAATCTCCACGCCGGGAGCCATCACGAGGAAGGTCATGTCGAAACGGATCTGGTCGTTGCCGGCACCGGTAGAACCGTGCGCAATGGCATCGGCACCAATCTCATTGGCATAGCGGGCGATGGCGATAGCCTGGAAGATACGCTCGCTGGAAACGGAGATGGGGTAACAGTTGTTACGCAGCACGTTACCGAAAATCATGTATTTCAGTGACTTGGCGTAATACTCCTGTGTGACGTCGAGGGTCACGTATTGCACGGCGCCCAGTTTGTAGGCGTTCTCTTCATTCTTCTTCAACTGTTCAGCACTGAAACCGCCGGTATTGGCGCAGGCTGCATATACTTCGTACCCGTCCTGGGCCAGTTTCATCACGGTGTAGGAGGTGTCGAGACCTCCGCTGAATGCTACTACGACTTTCTTCTTGCTCATACTTCTTTTATCTTGATTGTTCTTCTAATTCCTGTAAATGCCTGATACGTGAGAGTACGTCCTCACTGAGTTTGCACGGCAGGTGTTCTGTGGGGTCGAACAGCATGGCGGTGCAGATACAGAACTTGCGGTTGCGCTCTTTCAGCACGGGATAGTTCACACAGCCCTCGCAACCTTTCCAGAAGGCCTCGTCGTCGGTCAGGTCGCCGAAAGTCACAGGCTGGTAGCCCAAGGCGGTGTTCATCTTCATCACGGCGGCACCGCTGGTCAGCGAGAAAATCTTGGCGTGTGGCCAACGGGTGCGGGCCAGCGTGAAGGTGAGGTCCTTGATGCGCTTGGCGATGTGGAGACCGCGGAAATCGGGATGTACGATAAGACCCGAGGTGGTCACGTATTGTTGGTTCTCCCATGTCTCGATATAACTGAATCCAGCAAAGCGACCGTCTTTTGTCAGGGCGATAACGGCCTTGGCCTCGGCCATCTTCTTTGCTACATATTCGTGAGTGCGCTTGGCAATACCTGTGCCGCGTACCTTAGCTGCCTCGGCGATGGTGTCGAGGATGGTGTCTACATAGATCTCGTGCTCAGGACGGGCTACAAGTACTTCAATTTCTTCTTTTTCCATTTCTTATTTAAGGGTCAACATTTATTTCAAATTGGGGACGACCTCCTTCAGCGCCTCGGTGATTTCCCTGTGGCTCACGCCTTCCTTGATGACGATAAAGATATTGTCGTCGCCAGCAATGGTGCCCAGAATCTCGGGGATGTCGCTGCGGTCAATGTTCCAGGCAATGGCACTGGCATAGCCAGGACGCGTCTTGATGACGCCCATGTTGCCTGAGAAATTGATGCTGATGAAACCTGGCATCTGCATCATCTCGCGGACAGAAGAATGGGTGCTTACGCGCTTGTACATGGACTCGTTGGGGAGTACGTAGACGTAGTTGCCGCTCATGGTGGCAGCCTTGGCAACCTTCAGTTGCTTCAAGTCACGGCTCAGCGTGGCCTGTGTCAAGTTGAAGCCCTCGTTCTGCAGTGCGTTCAACAACTCTTCCTGACTACCCATCTGCTGGCTTGAAATAATCAGCCTCAATGCTTCCAATCTATTCTTCTTATCCTTCATATTGGTATATTTATTCAGATTTGCGATGCAAAAGTACAACTATTTTTGCATATATCCAAATTTTTATGCATAAACTTTGGCTTTTGTGCATAAAAAAAAGATGCGTCCGGTGAAGAACGCATCCTTTTTGAATATGAATTAAATATGTATACTTTTATTGCTCGTCGATCACTGCATCCTCGGCAAAGTCGAGCACGTTTTTGCGGTTAGCCTGCATACGCTCGTACTCCTCCTTGGAACCTACAATAATCTTCTCGAACTCACGCAGACCGGTACCGGCAGGAATCAGGTGACCGCAGATCACGTTCTCCTTCATACCCTCCAGGAAGTCCTGCTTACCGCGGATAGCGGCCTCGTTGAGCACCTTCGTGGTCTCCTGGAACGAAGCAGCCGACATGAACGACTTGGTCTGCAAAGCTGCACGGGTGATACCCTGCAGGATCTGAGTTGACGTTGCGGGCACTGCATCACGCACCTGAACGGTACGCAGGTCACGGCGCTTCAGTGAGGTGTTCTCATCGCGCAGACGACGGGCTGTTACGATCTGACCCTTCTGCAAGGTCTCAGAGTCACCGGCATCGGTAACCACCTTCTTACCCCAGATACGGTCGTTCTCTTCAGCGAAGTCGAGCTTGTCGATGATGTCGCTCTCGAGGAATGAGGTATCGCCCGGGTCGTTGATCTGCACCTTGCGCATCATCTGACGTACGATGATCTCGAAGTGCTTGTCGTTAATCTTGATACCCTGCAGACGGTACACGTCCTGTACCTCATTAACGATATACTCCTGCACGGCGGTGGGACCCTTGATGGCGAGGATATCGCTTGGGGTGATGGCACCGTCTGACAGAGGTGTACCTGCGCGCACGGCGTCGTGCTCCTGTACCAGGATCTGCTTTGACAGAGATACGAGGTACTTGCGCTGGTCGCCAGTCTTTGAGGTAACGATAATCTCACGGTTACCACGCTTTACCTTACCCATGGTTACCTCACCGTCGATTTCTGATACGATAGCGGGGTTAGATGGGTTACGAGCCTCGAACAGCTCGGTAACACGAGGCAGACCGGCGGTAATATCACCACCCTTGGCAGCTGCACGAGGAATCTTGACGAGGGTCTC
The DNA here is from genome assembly GCA_902775605.1 of uncultured Prevotellaceae bacterium. GTDB lineage: Bacteria > Bacteroidota > Bacteroidia > Bacteroidales > Bacteroidaceae > Prevotella. Next base: position 7,685 of record CACYNE010000038.1, on the reverse strand, counting down.
ACCAGTCTTCACTGTTTGACCGTCCTCAACAACTACGTGACCACCCACAGGGAAGTTATAGGTACCAATCTTCTCACCGTTGGCATCGAGGATGTCACAGGTAGGAACCTTGGTCTTGTCCTTAGACTCGGTAACGATCTTTTCTGTCAGACCGGTGGTTTCGTCGGTCTCGGCACGGAAGGTAACACCTTCGATAACGTCGTTGAACTTCAGGGTACCTGCGTACTCGGTTACGATAACGGCGTTGAAGGGGTCCCACTGGGCAATCTTGTCACCCTTGGCAACCACGTCACCATTCTTGAAGTAGAGTGAAGAACCGTAAGGCACGTTGACAGTTGACAGCACAATCTTGGTGTTGGGGTCAACGAAACGCATTTCACCCAGACGGCTCACTACCATCTCACAATCACGTCCTTCCTCATCGAATGGTACGGTACGAACCTCTTCGAATTCGATACGGGCTGACTCGTACTTACATACGATAGTTGCGTTTGCTGCGGCGTTGGCAGCCACACCACCGGCGTGGAACGTACGCAGAGTCAGCTGAGTACCAGGCTCACCGATAGCCTGAGCAGCAATCACACCAACGGCCTCACCCTTCTGTACCATGCGGCGGGTAGCCAGGTTGCGTCCGTAGCACTTGCGGCAGACACCCTTCTTAGACTCACAGGTGAGCACAGAACGGATCTCAACCATCTCGATCTCAGCCTTCTCAATCATGTCGGCCTTAGCCTCGGTAATCTCCTCACCGGCAGGTACGATAACCTCACCTGTCTTGGGGTTCACCACGTCGTGCACGCTGACACGACCCAGGATACGCTCAGACAGTGAAGAGATAACCTCGTCGCCACTCTTCAGGGCTGTGCACTCCAGACCACGCAGTGTACCGCAGTCTTCCTCATTGATAATCACATCGTGAGAAACGTCAACCAGACGACGGGTCAGGTAACCAGCGTCGGCGGTCTTCATGGCGGTATCGGCAAGACCCTTACGGGCACCGTGGGTAGAGATGAAGTACTCCAGCACTGACATACCTTCCTTGAAGTTTGACAGAATTGGATTCTCAATAATCTGGTGACCCTCGGCACCGGCTTTCTGAGGCTTAGCCATCAGACCACGGATACCAGAGAGCTGTTTGATCTGGTCCTTACTACCACGGGCACCAGAGTCAAGCATCATGAATACGGCGTTGAAGCCCTGGTCAGCCTCGGTCATCTCCTTCATCAGGATGTTACCGATATCGTTGTTCACGTGGGTCCATGTATCGATAACCTGGTTGTAACGCTCGTTGTCGGTGATGAAACCCATGTTATAGTTGTCGGTAATCTGCTGCACCTCTTCATTACCCTTGGCGATAAGCTCTGCCTTCTCCTTAGGAATAATGATGTCGTCGAGGTTGAACGACAGACCTGCCAGGTAGGCCATGCGGTAACCCAGATTCTTGATACCATCCAGGAACTCGCAAGCCTCGGCGAAACCTACGTTCTTGATAACGTCGGCGATGATGTCGCGCAGACTCTTCTTAGAAATAACCTTATTGACATAGCCTACCTCCTTAGGAACGATGCCATTCACGATGACACGACCTACAGAAGTCTCTACCTGATGACGTACCTTGATGCCGTCAACCACATCGTCAACCATCACCTTCACCTGGGCGTGCAGGTCGCACTTACCCTCGTTGTGGGCGATGATAGCTTCCTCAGGACCGTAGAATGAGAGACCCTCACCCTTGGCACCTGGACGAATCTTGGTGATATAGTAAAGACCGAGCACCATATCCTGTGAAGGTACGGTGATAGGTGCACCGTTGGCAGGATTCAGGATGTTGTGGCTCTGGAGCATCAACAGCTGGGTCTCGAGGATAGCCTCGTTTGACAGGGGAAGGTGAACAGCCATCTGGTCACCGTCGAAGTCGGCGTTGAACGCGGTACATGCCAGTGGGTGCAACTGGATAGCCTTACCCTCAATCAGCTTGGGCTGGAAGGCCTGGATACCCAGACGGTGCAGTGTTGGTGCACGGTTCAGCATCACGGGGTGACCCTTCATCACGTTCTCCAGGATATCCCAGATCACGGGCTCACGACGGTCAACGATTTTCTTGGCGCTCTTCACCGTCTTCACAATACCGCGCTCGATGAGCTTACGGATGATGAATGGCTTGTAGAGCTCGGCAGCCATCAGCTTAGGCAGACCGCACTCACCCATCTTCAGCTCAGGACCTACGACGATAACCGAACGGGCTGAGTAGTCAACACGCTTACCCAGCAAGTTCTGACGGAAACGACCCTGCTTACCCTTCAGTGAGTCAGAGAGTGACTTCAGAGGACGGTTGCTGTCGCTCTTCACGGCCGATGACTTACGGCTGTTGTCGAAGAGTGAGTCTACAGCCTCCTGCAGCATACGCTTCTCGTTTCGCAGAATCACCTCAGGAGCATGGATCTCCATCAGGCGCTTCAGACGGTTGTTACGGATAATCACACGACGATAGAGGTCGTTCAGGTCGGATGTGGCGAAACGGCCACCATCCAGGGGCACCAGAGGACGCAACTCAGGAGGAGTCACGGGCAGTATCTTCATAATCATCCACTCAGGACGGTTGATACCTTTCTCTACTGATGAACGGAAGGCCTCTACTACCTGCAGACGCTTCAGAGCCTCGTTCTTACGCTGCTGTGAAGAGTCGGTATTGGCACGGTCGCGCAGTTCGTATGACAGTGAGTCGAGGTCGAGCTGCTGAAGCAGGTCGTAGATAGCCTCGGCACCCATCTTGGCTACGAACTTATTGGGATCGCTGTCGTCCAGATAGTAGTTATCCTCTGACAGCTGGTTGTCGATGATATCATTGTACTCCTCCTCAGAGAGCAGGTCGAACTTCTGTGAACCCAGCAGAGGATTGCCTTCGGCATCCTTGCGGCCCTCGAGGGCACCTGGCTGAATCACGACATAGCGCTCATAGTAAATGATTGCGTCGAGCTTCTTGGTGGGCAGTCCCAGCAGATAGCCAATCTTGTTGGGCAGGCTGCGGAAATACCAGATGTGGGCAATGGGCACTACCAGTTCGATGTGTCCGCTGCGCTCACGGCGCACCTTCTTCTCGGTCACCTCAACACCACAACGGTCGCACACAATACCCTTGTAGCGGATGCGCTTGTACTTACCACAGGCGCACTCATAGTCCTTGGTAGGACCGAAGATACGCTCACAGAACAGACCGTCGCGCTCGGGCTTGTATGTACGATAGTTGATGGTCTCAGGCTTCGTAACCTCGCCAAATGAATTCTCAAGGATCTGCTCGGGTGAAGCAAGACCGATGGTAATCTTGGTGAAATTATTTCTTGTCTTTGAATCTTTCTTGAAAGCCATATTTCAAATTATCAATTTTCAATTTTCAATTATCCATTCACTTAGTCGAGAGTTACGCTCAGACCCAGACCACGCAACTCGTGCAGCAGCACGTTGAGTGACTCAGGAATGCCTGGTGTTGGCATGGGCTCACCCTTCACGATAGCCTCGTAAGCCTTAGAACGACCTACGGTATCATCAGACTTGATAGTCAGAATCTCCTGAAGCACATGGCTGGCACCAAAGGCCTCCAGTGCCCAGACTTCCATCTCACCAAAACGCTGACCACCGAACTGGGCCTTACCACCAAGAGGCTGCTGAGTGATGAGTGAGTACGGACCGATAGAACGGGCGTGCATCTTGTCCTCAACCATGTGACCCAGTTTCAGGAAGTAGGTGATACCTACTGTTGCAGGCTGGTCGAAACGCTCACCGGTCTCACCGTCATACAGGTGGGTAGAGCAGAGGCGTGGCAGACCTGCCTTGTCGGTCCATTCTGCGAGGTCTTCAAGTTTTGCACCGTCGAAGATAGGTGTAGCGAACTTCACGCCGAGACGCTTGCCGGCAGCACCGAGGATAGCCTCGAAGATCTGACCGAGGTTCATACGAGAAGGCACACCCAGAGGGTTCAGTACCAAGTCTACGGGACGACCATCCTCGAGGAATGGCATATCCTCCTGACGTACAACCTTAGATACGATACCCTTGTTACCGTGACGACCGGCGAGCTTATCACCCACACCGATCTTACGCTTCTTGGCAACGTATACCTTGGCCATCTGCAGAATGCCTGAGGGCAGCTCGTCACCAATGGTGATGGCAAACTTCTTACGCTTCATCTCGGCATCGAGCAGCTTGTACTTCTTCATATAGTTGATGATGAGCTGACCGATAAGTTCGTTCTTGTGCTCGTCATTTGTCCACTTGTTGGTCTGGATATCACCGTACTCCAGGTTCTTCAGGGCTGTCATGGTGAACTTAGAGCCCTTAGAGATAACCTCTGCACCGGTGTAGTCCTTCACACCCTGTGAGGTCTTACCCTTGGTGAGCTCCATCAGCTTGTCAACCAGGATGTCCTTCAGGTCGTCAACCTTTGCCTGGTACTCCTCGTCGATCTTAGCCAGCACGATCTTATCCTGCTGCTTGGTCTGACGGGTCTTGATGGCACGGGCAAAGAGCTTCTTGTCGATGATGACACCACTCAGTGATGGGTTGGCCTTCAGTGAAGAGTCCTTCACGTCACCGGCCTTGTCACCGAAGATGGCGCGGAGCAACTTCTCCTCAGGTGAAGGATCGCTCTCACCCTTAGGTGAAATCTTACCAATCAGGATATCTCCTGGCTCTACGCGGGCACCGACACGGATCACACCGTTCTCGTCGAGGTCCTTGGTGGCCTCTTCGCTCACGTTAGGAATATCAGAGGTGAACTCTTCCACACCACGCTTGGTCTCACGTACGTCGAGTGAGTACTCGTCCACGTGTACAGAGGTGAGCACGTCCTCACGGACAATACGCTCGTTGAGCACGATAGCATCCTCATAGTTGTAACCCTTCCAAGGCATGTAAGCCACGAGCAGGTTACGACCCAGTGCCAGCTCACCGTCCTCAGTAGCATAACCCTCAGTCAGGATATCACCCTTCTTCACGCGCTGGCCCTTGTTACAGATAGGACGCAGGTCGATGGTCATGTTCTGGTTGGTACGGCGGAACTTAGGAATACGGTATTCCTTCATGGCGGGTTCGAAGCTGACGAACTCCTCGTCCTCTGTACGGTCATAGAGGATACGGATGGTTGTAGCGTCAACATATTCAATCACACCGTCACCCTCGGCGGTTACCATGGTACGAGAGTCTTCGCAGACCTGCTTCTCGATACCGGTACCTACGATAGGTGCCTCGTTGTGGAGCAGAGGTACTGCCTGGCGCATCATGTTAGATCCCATCAGTGCACGGTGAGCATCGTCGTGCTCCAAGAAAGGAATAAGTGATGCAGCGATAGAGGCAATCTGCTGGGGAGATACATCCATGAGGTTAACCTCTGTGGGAGGTACCACGGGGAAGTCGGCATCCTGACGACATTTTACGACAGGACGGATAAAGGTACCATCGTCGTTCAGAGGTGCGTTACCCTGACCGATGATGAAGTTCTCCTCTTCCTCAGCGGTGAGGTAGACGATACCGTCATCATTCAGGTTGGCCACACCATTCTCTACCTTACGGTATGGTGTCTCGATGAAGCCCAGTTCATTGATCTTTGCATAGACGCAGAGTGAAGAAATCAGACCGATGTTAGGTCCTTCAGGGCTCTCGATAGGACACAGTCGGCCATAGTGTGTATAGTGTACGTCACGAACCTCGAAACCGGCACGCTCACGGCTCAGACCGCCAGGACCCAGGGCAGAGAGACGACGCTTGTGGGTCACCTCGGCCAGAGGGTTCGTCTGGTCCATGAACTGTGACAATGGGTTGGTTCCGAAGAACGAGTTGATAACGCTTGAAATGGTTTTTGCGTTAATGAGGTCCATCGGGGTGAACACCTCGTTGTCACGCACGTTCATGCGCTCACGGATGGTGCGGCTCATACGGGCCAGACCGATAGAGAACTGATTTGACAGCTGCTCACCAACGGTGCGCACACGACGGTTTGACAGGTGGTCAATATCGTCAACGGCAGCCTTTGAGTTAATCAGCTGAATCAGGTATTTGATAATCTCAATGATATCTTCCTTGGTCAGAACGCGGACATCCATCTCGGTGTCCAGTCCCAACTTCTTGTTGATGCGGTAACGACCTACATCACCCAGGTCGTAACGCTTGTCTGAGAAGAACAGGTTCTGGATAACTTCACGTGCACTGGCATCATCGGCAGGATCTGCATTACGCAGCTGACGGTAGATATAGAGCACAGCCTCTTTCTCAGAGTTACTGGGGTCCTTGGCCAGTGTGTTGAAGATGATAGAGAAGTCCTGAGCCGTTGACTCGTTCTTGTGAACCAAGATGGTAGCGGCACCGCTCTCCAGGATATCCATGATGTTATCCTCGGTAATCTCTGTCTCACGATCCATGATTACCTCATTACGCTCGATAGAAACTACTTCACCGGTATCTTCATCTACAAAGTCCTCGTTCCAGCTCTTCAGCACACGGGCTGCGAGCTTGCAACCGATAACTTCCTTCAGTCCCTTCTTTGTAACCTTTACTTCCTCTGCCAGGTCGAAGATCTGCAGAATGTCCTTATCGGTCTCGAAACCGATGGCACGGAGCAAGGTAGTAACAGGCAACTTCTTCTTACGGTCGATATAGGCATACATCACGTTGTTGATGTCTGTTGCAAACTCAATCCATGAACCCTTGAAGGGGATGATACGGGCTGAGTACAGCAGCGAACCGTTGGCATGTACGCTCTGACCGAAGAATACACCGGGTGAACGGTGCAACTGTGACACAACGACGCGCTCAGCACCGTTGATAACGAATGTACCGTTGGCCGTCATGTAGGGGATGGGGCCAAGGAATACATCCTGAATCACTGTACCGAAATCCTCGTGATCGGGATCCGTGCAGTAAAGCTTCAATTTAGCCTTGAGAGGTACGCTATAGGTCAGACCACGCTCCAGACACTCGTCGATGGTGTAGCGGGGTGGGTCAATATAGTAATCCAGGAACTCAAGTACGAAGTTGTTACGCGTATCTGTGATGGGGAAATTCTCGGCGAATACCTTATACAGACCGTCGTTCTTGCGTTCCTCAGGCGGAGTGTCCAACTGCAGGAAGTCCTTGAAAGACTTTAATTGTACATCGAGGAAATCCGGTAACGGCATCGGGTTCTTGACGCTGCCAAAGTTTACTCTGTTGTCTATTACTTTCGAAGTCATAAATTAATAATGTGGGTTATTGTTTTCTAGTGAAACTAGCGTTACTAGTCATACCTAGTTAAACTAGTTTTGACTAGAAGAGACAAGAAAATGGTCGGGAACCCTCTACTGGAGAGCTCCCAACCATAGTGTTATTGTTGTTTTCTGAATTACTTCAGCTCAACCACGGCACCAGCGGCCTCGATGGTCTTCTTCAGGTTCTCAGCCTCTTCCTTGCTCAGACCCTCCTTAACGGTAGCGGGAGCACCGTCTACGAGATCCTTAGCTTCCTTCAGACCAAGACCGCAAGCTTCCTTAACAGCCTTTACAACCTGCAGTTTAGCAGCACCGGCCTCTTTCAGGATAACATCGAAAGATGTCTTCTCCTCAGCTGCGGGAGCAGCGCCACCAGCAGCAGGACCAGCAGCTACAGCAACGGCTGCAGCAGCAGGCTCAATTCCATACTCGTCCTTCAGGACTGTTGCC
>CACYNE010000037.1 GCA_902775605.1 uncultured Prevotellaceae bacterium | reverse complement strand
AATTTACCATAGAATGCGGTTCTTCTGATCATTTTCAGGAGCCCGTCATTTTGATTATGATTCATTGCTGTCTCAATTCTCATGTTATTTGCCTTGATACAATGTTATTTGCCTTGATAAGTGATCAGTAGAACCGACCCCGTGATCCAAGTGATCAGCAGAACCGACCCCATGATCCAAAGGTATAAAAAAGAATGAAGCAGATGAAGAAATCAGAGTAGCTTTTCAAAGGTTACTGCATCCACAATTCGACAAGTACCGATTTCATGCAGAACCAGCAAATCTTGGTCGCCCGTGACCAGGTAATGAGCATTCGCCTCCATAGCCAATGCCAACAAGTAATCATCAGCCTCGTCCCTGCAAAGCTTGACATCCTGTGTAGGTTCAAATCTCTCACCAATAATCTGCATAAACTCTATGAGAGACTCAACTTCTTCCTTTGGGAAGTACTTCTTAAACTTCGGACGACCTGTTACTTCTCGAATTTCAGCAAGCAATTCATCGCAAATAACCAATTGAACGCGCTCGTCGCTCAACAAGTCAACAAGACGAGAAAGCCTTCTGCCAATCAGAAAGCTTATCCAGCAATTGGTGTCAACAATAACACGAGGCTTACGCCTTCTTTGCATAGCGCTCACGTCTTACTGCCTTTACTTCAGCCATTATGTCTGCCTCAGAAAGTTCGTCGGTGCGGAAAGTCTCTAAAAAATGATTCAATTCTGCACGGATATTTTGACGCGTTAAAGCCTTGCCTATGCGCAACTGGGAACGTATGGGCATCTGCTGAAGCAACTGCAACATCTGGTTATAGCTAATGTCTATTGTAGCATTCATATTAAATTCTTTTAATTTCTGCTGCAAATTTACGAAGATTTATTGCTTCTACAGTCTCACGCCAAATGCCAGGCGCGCATAGGCATCGAAGATGTTGACTTTGCAGTTATCGGTCTTGTAGTGGAAATTATTGTACTGCGCCTGGGCGCCGATGAAGTAATTGCTAAAGTTGTAGGCGATGCCGAGGCGCAGGTCCAGGTTGAGGCGGAGCATGCTGTGGTGCACCTCCGGCTCTGCATCCCAGTAGTCAAACTGATTACCCCCCTCACGGTTGAGCATCAGTAAGGGTTTATGCGTCTTCCCGTTTGCCCATCTCCTCGTCTCCGGGTTCCAGTCTCCGAAGTCATCCACAGGCTGCATATCAGACGTGTCATAGTTGGTTTCATATTTGTAGGCTTTCACGCGGTTATAGACGCTGACGGTAGGCATGGCCATCGCGTTGATCACAAGGCCACGCAGCGGCACCCAGTTGAAGCCGTAACCGACACCGAGGTTGGCCTGGTGTACCTTGATGCGGGAGATGCCGTGACCAATCACCATATAGAATGCGTTGGCTATGTCCGCATAGTCGAACGACGACTGATACCATGTGGCGCCTACCAGCAATGACCCTGCGGAACGACGCTGGATGACCGACTGGTTGTAGGCAGCAGCTTGTGAATAGCGACGCCCGTTGAACACGTAGTATCCGTTGAGATAGACGGAACGAATCCATACGGGTGCCGGCATGGTCACATCCTCATTAATCTCATAGGTAACCTGTCCGTTTTCGTAGTCTTTCCCGGTGAACTTGGCGTCATTCGTTTTGAAGCGTCGCAGCCGAAAGTTGAAGCCGTACTTGGCGCCTGTCGTGCTGAAAGACCAATAGCGGCCTGCGTTCTTGGTGAGCGACTTGGAATAGGAGAATCCCGTACCGCGATAGCCCACCCAGAAACCGATGGAAGAAGCCACAGGCGGCTCGAAGCACAGATTCCAGTCGGAATACTCGTTGGTTTCGGGAGATTCGATATTTTGGCTGTAGTCCACATCTACCACGTTCTCCTTATAACGCAGTATCACTCGCCAGGGCTTGTCGGGCACTTCGATGTATGCCGGATCCACCTTCTTCTTGGCCTTGGTATCTAAGTATTCCTGTAACTGATGAAGCCGTGTCATCAGGCTCGTTTGGGTTTCCTGTGTACTTAGGCTGTCAGTAGTTTCTTGTTCTTCTGCTGCGGCATTCAATGAGAATAGCAGGCAGCAGATAATCATCTTTCTTATCATGCTTATCATGGTTTTTACTTATTTCTACTACAAAGATAGTGAATAATCTGAGAAAATCACCGCTTTTGGTGGAATATTTTTCGTCTTGGACATATTTGACCGTATTCTTTTACTTTATAGAGAAATAAGAGATAGATAAAGACCACAGGCTACGATTCATTTCGTAGCCTTTTTATTTATTTGTACCTTGGTGTTAATATCTAATAATGGAAAAAGAATAACTAAGAATAAACGTTAAAAAACAAAGGTTTGTCGAATATTTTCAACTTTTAAATTCTTAGATATTTAAAAATTTACTATTTTCGCACCGTGAATGATCAATAACTAAATGATGAAACAAAAGACATTAACCAAAAGTGAGATGCAAGTGATGAACATTCTCTGGGATATGCAGAGAGGCGCTTGCGTGAACGACATCTTAGAACGATGCCCTGAGCCTAAGCCAGCCTATGCCACCATTGCTACGTTTCTGAAGATTCTAACGGAGAAGGGCTTTGTTGATCACAAGAAGGGTAAGGGCAAACAATTTATCTATACCCCACTTCTAACGAAAGAAAAGTATAGACATCAAGTGATGAACGAGGTGAAGGGTGATTTTTTCGCAGGTAGCATCAAGTCCATGTTCAGCTATTTTGTCAAGGAGGAACATCTCTCGGCTGAAGATATAAAGGAATTTCTTAGAATACTGGAAGAAGAAGAGGAGGAAACCTTATGACAACACTGTTTATCTATAGCATCAAGGCAGCCTTTGTACTGACGTTGCTCTTTCTGCCCTATTCACTCATGCTGCGCCGTGAGAGTTTCTTCCGCATGAATCGCATCACACTGCTCACCATTCTGATGCTCTCACTGGTATTACCCCTGTGCAACTTCCCATCGCTGGCAGTCAGTGAGCAGCCTGCAGTCTATGAATTCCAGCAGCGCGTGGCCATGCTGAGTCAGACGGACGAGATTTCTGCACCAGCCTCTGCATCCTCTGCCGCTGCCTCATCCTTCTCGTGGATGTCCGCAGCTATGCTGGCTTATATCCTTGGCCTGATCCTTTCATGCTGCGTCCGCTTCTGGCAACTGCTGAGGGTGGAGCATATAATTCGCAAAGGATGTTTGTGGGAAGAGAAGCATGACGATGCCACCGTCTATTGTCACATTGGTGATGTAGCACCGTTCAGCTGGATGCACAGTATCGTTATCAGCGAGAATGACTACGAGCCTCACGGACGTGAAATCCTGTTGCACGAGAAGGCCCATATTCTTCATCATCATTCATTCGACATCCTCCTGCTCACCTTCGTGGAATCCCTCCAGTGGTGGAACCCCGTGGCCTATCTACTGGGTAACAGCTTGCGCGATATTCACGAGTTCGAGGCCGACAACTATGTTCTGCACCAAGGCGTCTCGCTAGGCAGTTACGAAAAACTGTTAGTGAAGAAAGCCCTAGCCAATACCTCCCACCCGTTTGTCAACAATTTCAACTGCAGTCTGGTCAGGAAGCGCATACAAATGATGCATCACCCTAAGCCTAATCCCTGGATGCGCAGTAAGGTACTCTATCTGATTCCTTTGACGATGGTGGTACTGATTGCTTTTGCCACACCGCGCATCAATAAGCAGATAGAACATGTGGTCAGAGAGGCAGTACCATCATCGGCCATAAAACCCGAGGTGGTCATTGCTGACGCACAGATGACACACAATGAGCCTACTACAGACATCACGAAAACGGCTCCAGAGCCCACAGAGAAACAGCCTGTTGTCAACGCCGAGCCAGTCACTCAAGAACCAATCTATAAAGCCACCAATCGGATTGTGATAGAGGGCGAAGTGCAGGAAGGCCTTCAAGATGCAGCCTATCAGGTCTATCTGTCTGACGACAACGAACATTTTCCTGACGAGCCAGATGCACTGATTCCCGTGAACAATCATCGTTTCTCCTATACATTCAGGCTGGACAAGCCCCATCACATGCGCCTTGTCACCGTCTTTGCTGACGGAACTGTCAACAACGCCTACATGCATCTATATGTGAGACCAGGTCAAAAGACGTTGATGAGAATCATGGACGGCCATTTCTACGATGATTCCTACCCCATTTTCGACAAACAACCGCAAACCACTGATACACTTTCGTTATGAAAAGATTTCTGCTAATATCACTTTCTGTCCTGATGTCATTATCCGTTGGGGCACAGTTAAAATCAGGCCTTGACCTGAATCTTCGTGACGAGAAAACGGGCGAATGGCTCATCTCGCTGTTTGACGACTTTGCCGTCTTCGACTGCCAATACTGGCAATATACGGAAGTGTCGCCCACCCGTTTGGTGCTCAGCAATGGCAAACGGACGATGACAGTGCAGATGAAGAAGAACGCAACGGTGATTGACGGTGTCAAGCACAAGACATCTGTCCTCACATCCACATTCCTGCCCGACTATCCTGTGAAAGACGAGACAGATTTCTCGCACGACATTCTTCCGAAGGAAAAGAAAACCACGGTGCATGTCTTTACCAGAACGCGACGTCCATGGCTCTCTGTTTTCTACTTCGTCAACAATATCATGTCACCTTTTGACTTGGGACAATACTGTGCATTGGATTCGCTTGGGCGGGCAGAGATTGAACTGAACCTGGCAGCCACCGCCAGAATGCGCATCCAGTTGCCTCATGTTCATGACATTCTGAAGCGTGGAGACCAATCGGCCGATCTGCACATTCTCCTCACCCCTGGGCAGCGCATCATGGTGTTCATTGATGATGTCAATCAGCGCATCTATGCCATGGGCGACAATGCCCGCATCACCAACGAGCTGGCCTCTTGCTGCTTCCCAGTAGAGAGGGCGTTTCGCCTGGGGTTCTGTAAACGCAGCAGGCAAATGATGCAGGCAGATGCACGATACCAGTATCTGAACGCACTCATTTTGAAGGCCGTCTATCAGCATGATCCAGAAACGATGAAGATTCTCCAGCAGACATTGACTCCAGAGGACTTGCATCCAAGTGTGCCTTTTGGCGTCCTGCCAAATATCAGGGAGTTCCTCACAGACCGTCTCCTTCATCAAGAGTCCTCTCTTCCACCGTTTTTCAATAATCCTGCCTATAGTCATTTGAACGATTTTCAACAGAATATCTTGTATTCTATTACAAAAGTGAAAGGGGGATTGGATTCCCTCTCCCTGACTTATCCTAATCGTGAAATACTCATGCGACTTCAAGGGCTTAACTATTTGGAACAGCTATACGAGCCTGTCAGCGATGAGTTCATGGATGTGCTGCGTAGCGAAATCAAAGATTCCATCCTTTGGGCAGAGATTGAGTCCAGACAGCAGGAACTGATAGAGACATCAAATCGTGCCAGAAGCATAGACAGTATCTATCTGGGCGATGCCAGTGTCGTGGAGGGGATGACAGATGGTGTTGAGATATTGAAAAAACTGGCAGCGCCATATCGCGGCAGTTATGTATATATCATTCTGTGGGACCCTTTCAAACTGGCCCTTGAGGTACAGAACTACTTTACATACTTAAATCAACTTCCTACGGCTTTTGGCGACAAGAAGGTGACCTGCCTCTTTATATGCAATTCCTCTAACGACTGGAGATGGCGTTACAACATGGCCTACTTCAATATGTTTGGCGACAATTACATCCACTATCGTCTCACAGGAAAGGAGAAGGATGCTATCGGCCAGTCTTTTGACTTAGGAAAATCTGTCTCCTATCGACTCATCACCCCTGGAGGCCAGCTGCTGCCTGCAGAAGTGCCCAGTCCAAGAAACTATATCAATCTGAAACGAATGTTGGACGAGCTATAATTATAGGCGTTTTATTTCAAGTACAAAAAAAGCTACGATTTCTCGTAGCTTTTATGTGTGTCTGTTTACCTGCGAACCAAACTCTGTCTATTTGCGGACCACCTTCTTGTCGTCCTTGATCAGGATACCCTTTGTCTGGGGTTTGGCCTGATGACCAGAGAGCGTATAGGCTTTTGATGTCGGAGAGGTCCTGAGAGCCGAGGGAGTGGAAATGCCGGCGGGCTTGCTAACGAGGGTCAGCTTCATACAGTCGATATCGGGCATCCAGTTGGAATTGTTATAGATACGCACCACGTTCTCGCCTGCCTCCAGGGTCACCTTGACGGTTTTCTTCGCCACCTTGCTATAGCTGCCGGAGTTAAGGGAATAGGTTCCAACCTTCTTGCCATTCACCTCCAGGGTCAGACTGCGACTCTCGCCCGACTGGTAAGCCAGTTCCAGGGAATACTCTCCCCCATCCTGACTAAAGACATGGCGCCACTGCAGGTCGTTCTTAGAACCTTTGCCCAGCCAACCGGCCTTCATGCCGCCAGAACAGTTGCTATCGCTGGTATAGGTGGCAGTGCTGTTGCCCCTGATCTCCTGATAACTCGTCATATAGGCTGTCTCGGCCTCATAGAGCGTGCGCTCCAGACGCTGCTCGCCCACCAGGGTGTAGATGCGTGTGCCGTGGGCAGGCACATTGACGGTGAAGGTCTGTTCGGCATCGGCAACGTCCTTCTGCTCAAAGCAGTCGTGCATCTTGATGACGCCATCCAACTCGATATCGGCAAAGTCGATAGAGATATCCTTCGCCTCGTCGGTAGAGTTATAGAACGCCACGGCACGCTTCAGGCCGAATCTCTGTTCCAGGTCCTTCACCAGCACATAGCAACCGCCATTGCGCTTGGCCACATAGGCCTGCAGATAGAGGGTGTCCTGATTGAGTGCGATGAGGTCGGGGTTGGTCAGCAGTTTGGTGGTCTTGTTGCTCAGCGACAGCTTGGTCATATCACAGCCAATGAGCAGTGGACTGGACATGATGCACCACATGCCAAAGTGGGTCTTGTCCTCCTCGGTAGAGAGGCCACGTCCCACTTCCAGCATATCCATATCGTTGTAACTGCCGTCGATACAATAGGCCGAGAGATAAAGATTCTCTTCGATGATGTTTCTGACTGATTCCCAGCTGGCATTGATATCGCCCGAGATGCGCCACGAGGTGCTCACCTCATTGGCCCACGTGCCTGGATAGGCCCAACGGCAGATGTTGAAGCGCACATCGGTGCGGCCCGTGTTCAGGATGGCCTGAGAGATGGCGGTGTAACGCTCCTGCTCATCGAGTTGCAGGCGGTCCTCATTGTGGATGGGATCACCACCGCAGAAGTCCACCTTGATGAAGTCGAAGCCCAACTCATTGAAGAAGTAATTGGCATCTTGCTCGTCATGCTGATAAAGACCGGTGCCCTTGCCGGTGGCGTCGCCATTATGATAGCTGCCGCAGGTGTTAAAGCCCGCATCGCTATAGATGCCTGCCTTCAGGCCCTTGCTGTGGATATGGTCCACCACGGGCTTCAGGCCATTGGGGAAGCGCGTCTTATTGATGAGCAGTTGGCCCGTCTGGCTGTTGCGTCCGCCCTGAAAGCCGTCGTCAATGTTAACATACTGATAACCAGCGCTCTTGAATCTGTTCGCCATAGCGTTTGCTTGACTCTTGATGAGCGATTCAGAGATGTTACAGTAGTAGGTGTTCCACGAGCTCCAGCCCATCGTGGGGCCTTTTGGAGATGTCTGGGCCTGTGCGGCCTGAGTTAGCATGGCCAAAGCCAAGGCTGAGAATAGTTTTAGTTTCATTGTGATTATTGAATAATGATTTTAGTTTGTAGCATTTCCGGGCGCCCTACCCCAGCAGTATCTTGACGATACGCTCGGCGGTGCGACCGTCCCAGCGGTCGGGCAAGGCGCATTTCTTCCACTTGCCCTGCAGGAGGGTGGTCATGGCCTCCTTCAACTTCTGGGCATCGCCATCCACCAGGACGTTAGAGCCCACACTCACCGTCTCCTGATGCTCGGTATAGCAATTGAGCGTGATGCAAGGCACACCATTGAACGTAGCCTCCTCGGCCACATTGCCACTGTCGGTGATGATGCCCTTGGCATGGGCTGTCAGCCAGCCAAACTCCAGATAATTCAAAGAGGTGAGAAGTGAGAGGTGAGAGGTGAGTGGTTTTAAGCGAGAAACGACCTCAAGTGCCTGGCCACGAAGTGGCGCAATGATGGGTGTGTCGCCAGCGGCCTCTACCATTGCCTCAAGCATCTTCTTCAGGTTGTCCTCATCGGCCAGGAGGGCTTTTCTATTTAGTGTAAACACGAAATAGGACTGAGGTTGGAGATCTAATGTTTGAGGTTTTACGAGTCGCTGGTGGTTGAAGCGCAGGGTATCCATGAGGATATTGCCAACCATATAGGTGTTAGAGCCTTCAGCCTGCTCGCGCGTAGCCACGCTGTTGCTCTTGATGCCTGCCGTGAACAGATAGTCAGAGAGGGCGTCAATGACCAAACGGTTCACCTCCTTGGGCATGTTCATATCGAACGAGCGCGTGCCTGCCACCAGGTGGGCCAACTTGACGCCACGCTTCTTGGTGACAATGGCAGCAGCCATCGTAGATGCCAGGTCATCGACCACGATGACCACGTCGGCGGGATGTTCGTCGAGATAGGTATCGAAACAGGCCATCACCCTACTCGTAATCTCGTTCAGGCGTGTGCTGTCAACGCCAAAGAACACCGAGGGACGGGGCATCTGAAGGTCCTCGAACAGCGAGGACTCTAATGTGGGGTCATCCTCACGACCCGTATATACCAGTTCATACTCAGCACCTGCCGTGGCCTCAATGGCACGGATCAATGGTGCTACCTTTACGAAATTAGGTCTGGCACCTGCAACAATACAAATATTCTTCATTGAGAATTGAGATTTGAGAATTGAGAATTGAGAATTGAGATTTGAGAATTGAGATTTGAGGTTTTACCTTTTTACTTTTTAAGAAGTCTGTCGATTTCGTCAAACTGCTTTCCCATATTCAGGTTCAGATAGATACGATAGAGCACGGGGGCCCACTTGTCCTGTTCGTCGGGCATCAGCTCACGATACTTCTCGACAAAGGGAAGGGCCTTCTGATAGGTCTGGCGCATCTGCTTCTTATCGCGAGCACCTTCGTGGGCGCTGGCTATGTTGACATAAGCTGAGCCGGCATTAAAGTAAGGCTCTGCCATGTCTGGATACAATTCAATCAGTTTCTCACTATACTGAATACTCTCAGCATAACGCTCCAAGCGGAGCAGTGTGGTGGACTTGGCAAAGAGGAACAACTCGCTGGAGTCGTTGACCGCCAAGGCGCTGTCGGCCACAGCAAGTGCCTTGTCGTATTGCCCCATATTGGTATAGACATCCATCAGTCTGGGGAAGAAATAATGGAACGTCGGATAGCGGCGGAAGCCCTCCTGCAGCGTGGCCAGATAGAGCTCGTCATCATGGAGCCACTTGCGGGCCTCGGCAATGAACAGCAGCGTGAAATCGGCCTTGGTGGAATCCTTCAGGGCCTGCTTGCTGTAGCGGAGCGTCAGCACGGGGTTGTTCATCTTATAACCGCAATAGGTGGCCCAATAAGCCGCCTCTTTCATTCTTGTATCGAGAATGTCATAGTTATAGCCAGCGAACAGAGGCTGACGGGCACAGTCCATATAGGCCTCGAAATAGTCAAATGCATCGTCCCACTTTCCTTTTCTCACCAGAAACGTGCCGCCGTTAAACAGGTTGGGACGATAGCCGTTCTGCTGCTCAGCATGATTTTTCCTGTATTCTGGTGCCAGGCTGTCGAGTGTCTCTGCAATGGACAACATCTGTCTGACGTTACGAAAGAATGTGGTTGTATCGTAGTTTTGTTTTAAGTACATTTTCTCGTTGCCCTGCTCGTATTTTCCGCGCACAGCATCGTAGTAGGCCACCCAGATGCGCTTGTTCGCACGGTTGGCCGAGTCTTTAAGGAGGTTTGTCAGCGTCCTCTCCGCATCGTCGTATTTGCCACTCTTGATAGAAGACCGTGCCTGACTGAGCTCTTTCTTCTGAGCCATCAGGCACGGTGTATTCATCAGTAAGAGAAGCAAGGTCGCAATGAGTTGCTTCATTCTACGGTTTCAAAGGGTTTTTCTTAGTTTCCAGCATTTACCAGCTTCTCCATCTCATCACTCTTGGCCTTGTCGCCGATAGTGTAGTAGATCTGATAGAGAGGATAAGCCCAGTTCACTTTCTCACGATCGGGATCGAGCTCCTTAGCCTGCTCCAGATACTGACGGGCATCGTGCAGGATAGCCTTCACCTTGTCGGCATTAGCCTTGGTCAGACCGCCAGTGTTCTTGTCGGCCAGCTGGTCCTTCAGGTCGATAGCCTTGCCATTGAGGCAGACACCAGCGTTGAACACGCACTGGATGAAAGCGGGATCGATTTCGATGGCCTTCTTATAAGCCTCAACAGCTGCGTCCCACTCACGGGCGTTCATGTGTACCTGACCAGTCAGTGCCCAAGCCATCTTGTTCTCAGGATTGATAGAGGTCTCCTCCTCAGCCCAGGCAGCCATAGCCTTCTGGTCGTCAGAACGGGTGTAGTACTCCATCAGCAGGTTGAAGTAGCGCTCCTCCTCGGGGTTCTGCTTGTGCAGGTTCTTCACCATGTCAACATAAGCCAGAGAGTCCTCCTTGGTCTTCATGGTCTCCTTCTTAGAGAAGAGCATAATCTCGTTGGCCTCAGAAGCCTTCTTGGGATCCTGTGCAGCGATGGTAGCATACTTCTCGGCTGTGGGATAGTCCTTCTTCTGGTAAGCCACCAGACCGGCATAGTAAGCAATCTCTGAACGGTACTGGTCCTGAGCAACGTCAGAAACAGCAGCCAGACCGGTGAAAAGCTCCTCAGCGGGGCTGTCCAGATAGAGAGCCCACTTGGCCAGAGCGCCATCGAGGTTCTTGTGGTTATAGTCAAACAGACCGGCGTTGATCAGGTTCAGACGCACATTCTGCATGCGCTGCTGGTTGGCCTGACGGAAGCGGATCTTCACCTTACCCTTGTCGTTGGGCTCCTTGTCCAGCTTGTCGCACTCGATAGCAGCCTTCAGGGCCTCATAGCAAGCATTGTTCATGCCCAGAGTATCGAAAGGCACATTCTTCTGATTCACCTGGTTCTGCATATTCTCGTTCTGGATAGCTGAGTACTTGCCATACTGAATATCAGTCATCAGATTCCATGCAGCAGCCTTGTCAAGCGTCTCACTTGATGTGAGTGCCGGAGCCAACATCTGTGCTGCAGCATCAAAATCTCCCTTGGCTAAGACCTTCTTGGCTTCTTTCACCACAGTTTCCTGTGCAAAGGCGGTGGTGGCAGCAGCTGCCATCAGGGCCATCATCATTACTTTTTTCATACTTTTATAAGTTAGTTAAACAATTTATTCTTTGTTCTCTGCGTCCTCAGAGCCCGCGGGGGTCTCAGGATTCTCAGCATTCTCTGCGTTCTCCTCGGCCAGTTCCTCCTCGGTAGCCTTCTGCACCTTGCAGACGCTGGCAATGGTGTCGTTCTTCTTCGTGAGGTTGATGAGGCGAACACCCTGGGTGGCACGACCCATGACGCGTACCTCACTCACGTTCAGACGAATCAGGATGCCACTCTTGTTGATGATCATCAGGTCGTTCTCGTCGGTCACCACCTTGATGGCCACCAGACGGCCGGTCTTCTCGGTGATGGCAATGGTCTTCACACCCTTGGTACCGCGGTTGGTGATGCGGTAGTCCTCGATGTCAGAACGCTTGCCGTAACCGTTTTCGCTGACCACCATGATGGTCTCGGTCTGCGGATCGTTGACACATACCATGCCTACCACCTCGTCGTCACCACCGTCAAGACGCATACCAATCACACCCGTTGACACACGGCCCATGGTGCGAACAGTGTCTTCATTGAAACGTACGGCACGACCGTTGCGGTTGGCCAGCAGAATCTCGTTGTGACCGTTGGTCAGACGTACGCCTACCACCTCGTCGCCCTCGTTGATATTGATGGCACGAACACCTGCGGCACGAACGTTTCTATAGTCATACAGGCAGGTCTTCTTGATGATACCCTGCTTGGTGGCAAACATCACGTAGTGGCTCTTCAGGAACTCCTCATCATTGAAGTTCTTGATGCGCAGCACGGCATTGATGGCATCGTCGGGCTCGATATTGAGCAGGTTCTGGATGGCACGACCCTTTGAGTTGCGGTCGCCCTCGGGAATCTCGTAGCACTTCTGCCAGTAGCAGCGTCCCTTCTGGGTGAAGAAGAGCAGCGTGTTGTGCATCGTGGCAGGATAGATATACTCGGTGAAGTCGTTGTCGCGATGACGGGCACCCTTGGCACCCATGCCGCCACGGCTCTGAGCATGGAAGTCGCTCAGCGGTGTGCGCTTGATATATCCCATGTGGCTGATAGTGATTACCACAGGATCATCGGGATAGAAGTCCTCGGCATTGAACTCATGATCGAAGGGGATAATCTCGGTCTTGCGCTCGTCGCCATACTTCTCCTTCACCTCGTTCAGGTCGTCCTTCATCACCTGCTTGCAACGCTCGGGGTTGTTCAGGATTTCCTCCAGGTCAGCGATGAGCTTCATCAGGTCGTCATACTCCTGGTGCAGCTGATCCACACGCAGGCCAGTCAACTGACTGAGACGCATATCCACGATAGCCTTTGACTGGAGCTCGTCCAACTCAAAGCGTTTCTCCAGGTTGCGCTGGGCATCGGTAGGTGTAGCCGACTGACGGATGATGTGAACCACCTCGTCGATATTGTTCACGGCAATGATCAAGCCCTCGAGGATGTGGGCACGCTCCTGCGCCTTCTTCAGGTCGAACTTGGTGCGGCGGATGGTCACCTCGTGACGGTGCTCGATGAAGTAACGGATGCACTCGCGCAGCGACAGCAGCTTGGGGCGCATCTTGCCGTGGGTGCCGGGAATGGGCACCAGGGCGATATTGTTCACAGAGAACGAGCTCTGCAGAGCAGTCATCTTAAACAACTTGTTCAGGATAACGTTGGCATTGGCGTCGCGCTTGCAGTCAACCACGATACGCATGCCCTGACGACCTGACTCATCGTTGACATTTGAGATACCCTCAATCTTGTGCTGGGTGGCCAGGTCGGCGATATAAGCCACCAAGTCGGCCTTGTTCACACCATAAGGAATCTCGGTCACCACAATCTTGTCGTGGGTCTCACCGCTCTCAATCTCGGCCTTGGCACGCATCACAATACGGCCACGACCAGTCTCGTAGGCATCCTTCACACCCTGCAGGCCATAGATATAAGCACCTGTGGGGAAGTCAGGACCGGGGATATACTGCATCAAGCCCTCGCAGTCAATCTCAGGATTGTCGATGAAGGCGCAGCAGCCATCAATCACCTCACCCAGGTTGTGGGTGGGCATGTTTGTGGCCATACCTACGGCAATACCGTTACCACCGTTCACCAGCAGGTTGGGCACCTTAGTAGGCATCACGCTGGGCTCTACCAGGGTGTTGTCGAAGTTGGGGTCCATATCCACGGTGTCCTTCTCCAGGTCGTCCATGATATGCTCACCCATCTTTGAGAGACGACACTCGGTGTAACGCATGGCAGCAGGTGAGTCACCATCCACTGAACCAAAGTTACCCTGACCGTCAACCAGTGTGTAACGCATGTTCCATTCCTGGCCCATGCGCACCAGGGCACCATATACTGATGAGTCGCCGTGGGGGTGGTACTTACCGAGCACCTCACCTACGACGCGCGCACATTTCTTGTGTGGTTTGTCACTGGTGTTGCCGATGCCCATCATACCATAAAGAATACGGCGATGTACGGGTTTAAATCCATCACGAACATCAGGAAGGGCACGAGCCACAATCACGGACATTGAATAGTCAATGTACGAAGACTTCATCTCTTCCTCGATGTTAATCTTCAAAATTCTGTCGTTGTCAATCGTCTGATCCACTTTTCTTTTATTTTATTTTCTACTTTTATTTTCAACATTCATTTTCAAGGTAAAATCGCCGTAGAGGCCATTTTTAAGCCCGCTGACGCGTTTTCTGCCTTTTCTTTCAGCGCACAAAGGTACAAATAATTATTAAAAGTAAGAAGGTAAAAAGGTAAAAAAGTAAAAGAGGAACCGTCTATTTTTATTTTTTTCACCTTTCGGCCCATCCCCTTTTACTTTTTTACCCTTTTGCTTTTTATCTTTTACCCTTTTACCTTTCTACCCTCTTTCCACCTTCCTCTTTCCACCTTCCTCATTCCACATTTCCCTTTCCTCTCTCCTCATTCCACCTTCCTCATTCCTCTCTCCTCTCAACATCCCCCATCACCTCACCGTCATGTGGAAGCATCCCTGCTTCACCTCATACTTTACGAAGCAACGGTTTCGCTGGCGCATATCATTGAGCACCTCGCTCAGAATGAACTTCAGGGAATCGTTACGCACCTGTCGGCGACTGGGACCGTCAGGATCCTCCACAGTCTTATAACGGTTATAGCAGATGTCTATCGTGGTGCCATACAGATGGCATGAGTTCTCGGTGGCATTGCAATTATGGCGGCGCAACTTTGCCACATCCTCCTGCGTACGCAGCACGCTGGTCACGATGATGCGATGCAAGGGTACGCCCTTCACCTGCAGACTATCGAAGAACGCCTGACCGATATCCTGCAACAGGATAGCAGCACGGGGAACCAGATAGGGAATACTGCTATGAAGAGGGTCAATATAATAATAAGGTGAGCAGTCGATATAGACCAGTTCATTCTTTCTCACCTCAGCATCCTCTCTATTTCTCACAGGGCGCACACCCCAACGGTGAGCCGCAGTCAGTTGCACGTCATTGTTATCGGGGAAGGCTGCCTTATAGCTGGACACGCTCCTGATGCGATGATAACGCTCGCCATCGGGCACATAATACGAAGCCTCTGCGGTGACTCCTTCCGCCGCCACGCTATCCGTCGCTAAGCTATCGGCAGTCAAAGCCGTCTCATCATGCCGGACAGTTACATTTGGAAAGACACAACGCACCAACGCCAGTATAATCACGGCTACGCCAAAAAACTCCAAAAAACGATGTTTGCGTATATCTTCTTTCATAGTTCGCTCTTTCAGCGTGCAAAGTTACGAAAAAAACAATGAAAAACAAAAGAAAACCTATTTTAACTTCATAATTCCAAAAAAAATAGTAACTTTGCACCCAAATAAGAAAATATTCGAATATTAGACATGAACATACTTGAACTGAGTGAGCAAGAAATTCTTCGTCGACAGTCGCTCGACGAGCTGCGCAAGATGGGCATCAATCCCTACCCCGCAGCAGAGTATCCCGTAAACGCATGGAGCACAGACATCATCAACGACTTTGAGGACCTGCCCGTCATCGGAAAAGACGAGGAAGGCAACGAGGTGCGCGAGACTGCCACACCCGAGAACAGCCGTATGGTGAGCATCGCCGGACGTATCATGAGCAAGAGCATCATGGGTAAGGCTGCCTTTGCTAAGTTGCAGGACTCAAAGGGCCGCATCCAGGTGTACGTGCAGCGTGACTGCATCTGTCCAGACGAGAATAAAGACCTCTATAATGTAGTATTCAAGAAGTTGCTTGACTTAGGCGACTTCATCGGCGTGAAGGGTTACGTGTTCCGCACCAAGACGGGCGAGATCAGCGTTCACGTGATGGAACTGACCATCCTGAGCAAGAGCCTGAAGCCACTGCCCGTGGTGAAGACGGATGCCGACGGCAAGGTGTATGATGCCTTCGACGATCCCGAGTTGCGCTATCGTCAGCGTTATGTTGACCTGATTGTGAATGCCGGCGTGAAGGACACCTTCCTGAAGCGTGCCACCATCATCCGTACCATGCGCAGCATCCTGGACAACGCTGGCTATACAGAGGTGGACACTCCTATCCTGCAGAATATCCCTGGTGGCGCCAGTGCCCGTCCGTTTATGACGCACTTCAACGCCCTGAACCAGGACATGTATATGCGTATCGCCACAGAGCTCTATCTGAAGCGCCTCATCGTGGGTGGCTTCGAGGGTGTCTATGAGATGGGCAAGAACTTCCGCAACGAGGGTATGGACAAGACTCACAACCCTGAGTTCACCTGCATGGAGCTCTATGTGAGCTACAAGGACCTGAACTGGGGTATGGGCTTCACCGAGAAGATGCTGGAGCAGATCTGCACAGCAGTGAACGGCAAGCCCGAGGTAGAGATTGACGGCAAGGTCATCTCATTCAAGGCGCCCTTCCGTCGTCTGCCCATCCTGGAGGCTATTCAGGAGAAGACGGGCTACGACCTCTACCCCATGAACGAGGATGAGATTCGCGAGGTGGCCAAGAAGTTGGGCATCGAGGTGGATGAGACCATGGGTAAGGGTAAACTGATTGACGAGATCTTCGGCGAGACCTGCGAGGGTACCTTCATCCAGCCTACGTTCATCACCGACTATCCCGTGGAGATGTCACCACTCACCAAGATGCACCGCTCTAAGCCCGGTCTGACCGAGCGTTTCGAGCTGATGGTCAACGGTAAGGAGCTGGCTAACGCCTACTCTGAGCTGAACGACCCCATCGACCAGGAGGAGCGTTTCAAGGAGCAGATGCGACTGGCTGCCAAGGGCGACGACGAGGCAATGATCATCGATCAGGACTTCCTCCGCGCACTGCAGTATGGTATGCCTCCCACCTTCGGTATCGGTATCGGCATCGACCGTCTGGTGATGCTGCTCACCGGTAAGTTCGCCATTGGCGAGGTGATGCTGTTCCCCCAGATGAAGCCCGAGAAGAAGGCACCTCAGAGCAGCATCCAGGAATGGGCTGCCATCGGTGTGCCCGAGGACTGGGCCTACGTGCTGCGTAAGGCTGGCTTCTATCTCATCCAGGACATCAAGGAGGAGAAGGCTCAGGGTTTGCAGCAGAAGATTGGTGAGATCAACAAGAAATTCAAACTCGGTTACGAGAAACCTTCACTGGACGTTGTCCAGGGTTGGATTAACGCAGCCAACAGCTAATAGCCAACAGCTAACAGCTAAGATATGTACGATTGCGGTAAAATAGCCATTATTGGCGGAGGCTCGTGGGCAACGGCCATTGCCAAAATTGTGGTGCAGCACACGCACCATATAGGATGGTATATGCGTCGCGACGACCAGATTGAGGACTTCAAACGCCTCACCCACAACCCCAGTTATCTGACCAGCGTCCACTTCAACATCAAGGAGATTGAGTTCAGCAGTGACCTCAACAAGATTGTCGAGGCATACGACACGCTGGTGTTCGTGGTTCCGTCGCCCTATCTGAAGAACCACCTGAAGAAACTGAAGGTGAGACTGAAGGATAAGTTTATCGTGACGGCTATCAAGGGTATCGTGCCTGACGAGAACCTGATCTGTACGGAGTACTTCAATCAGGTGTTCGACGTGCCACACGACAACCTGGCGTGCATCGGCGGTCCGTCGCATGCTGAAGAGGTGGCACTGGAACGACTGAGCTATCTGACGGTGGGCTGCTCGGACATGGAGAAGGCACAATCATTTGCTGACATACTGAACAGTCAGTTCATCAAGACCAAGACATCGACTGACGTCATCGGCATCGAGTATTCATCGGTATTGAAGAATGTCTATGCCATCGCAGCAGGTATCTGCAACGGTCTGAAGTTTGGCGACAACTTCCAGGCGGTACTCATTGCCAACGCCGTACAGGAGATGGCTCGCTTTCTGAATACGGTACACCCCATCGAGCGCAACGTCTATGACAGCGTTTACCTGGGAGACCTGCTGGTGACGGGCTATTCTAACTTCTCGCGTAACCGTGTCTTCGGAACGATGATTGGCAAGGGCTATTCGGTGAAGTCGGCACAGATGGAGATGGAGATGATTGCTGAGGGTTATTTCGGCACGAAGTGTATGAAGGAGATTAACCGTCACTGGCACGTGAACATGCCAATCCTCGACGCTGTATTCAACATCCTATACGAACGTATCGCACCGCAGATTGAAATCAAACTACTGACAGACTCTTTTAGATAAAGGAAAAGGGGACTCCAAGCTCTGCTCGCATGAGCACCTATGGAGCGCAAGAAAAAGAATAAAATAAGGCTTCAGACATGCCAGTATAACAAATGCTACTGGTGTGTCTGAAGTCTTTTTATTTGATAGGAATGTCCACCTTGAAGACAGAGCCTTCACCAAGCTTTGACTCGATGGTAACATCACCGCCAAGGCTATAGGCCATCACACGACAGATGCTAAGTCCGAGACCGGCACCCGGTATAAACTCATCGACCTTGAAGAAACGCTCAAACACTCGCTCAAAGTTCTCTTCGGCAATACCCTTACCCGTATCGCGCACCCAAATCTGCACACGTCTGTCCACAGGCATGTCATAACCCACCTCAATGCTGCCTTGGTTAGTGAACTTAGCCGCATTGGAAATCAGATGCTTTATGATTGTCGAGAGGCGAATCATGTCGGTGGTTATCGTTAGGTTCTCCAAGGGGAAGGTGGCCGTCATCTCGATACCTGCCTTCAGTTTATCGGCAAACATACTCATAGCCTCAACCAGCACGGTATTCAGGTCGAAGGTTGACATCACCAGTTGTTCCTGGCCAGATTCAATCTTCGAGATATTCACCACGTCATCAACGATATGCAGCAGTTTCTGGGTGTTCTCGTTGACCAAATCGAGTATGCCCTGACGCTCGGCATCGTCCTTGATATCCGGCAGCACAGCGGTAAAGCCCACAATGGCGTTCAGCGGTGTACGGATCTCATGGCTCATATTGGCAATGAACGCTGTCTTCAGGCGGTCACTCTCCTCAGCACGGTTACGGGCCTGCACCAAAGCCTCCTCCATGGCCTTGCGTTCGTCAATGCGCATCGTGGTTCCGATAATCTTGGTGGGTTTACCATCAGCATCGCGCTCAGCTATAGTAGCATAGCTCTCCTCCCAATAGAACGAGTTATCATAAGGCACCATGACACGATAAATCTCATGATAGGAAGACGTGCGTCCCTGGCACAGGTCTGACAAGGCCTTGCCCACACGATCAGCGTCACGAGGATCAAGTGCGTTCACACTTTCCTGCATCTGCATGCCATTGACATTGGTAAAATATTTATGGCCTTTCTCACGGAAATCCTGCTCAAAAGTCAATACGCCCGTAGTTGTTTCATAGTGCCAGATGGAAAGGCGCATCACCTCTAACACGAACTCATATTCTACGTTATGACGGCCTACAGACTTCAAGATTTTCAACTCTGACTTCAGGCGCTTTGTATTGCGCACTTGAAACCACATCAAGAAGGCAAGGCCAATCATCGCCAAGGCCATTAAAGCAAATGGCCACAACTCAAAGCGCTGTGCATCAAGCAGTAATGAAGTAATATGTGTTAGTAGTAAAAGTGTCATTTTCAGGTCTTCTTAGGTATTCCTATTTGCAAAAGTACAAAAAAATTCCGAAACGCAAAAATAAATTGGAATTTATTTTGTTTTGCACGTAACATTTCGTAACTTTGCATGCGAAATCAAAAAGATAATGGAAAACGAATTCGAACTCATCGCCAAAACGTTCATGGGACTGGAACCTGTGCTGGCGAAAGAACTGACCCAACTGGGGGCAAACAACGTACAAATTGGTAGACGCATGGTGTCATTTACTGGTGACAAGGAAATGATGTACCGTGCCAACTTCTCACTACACACAGCCATCAAAATCCTGAAGCCTATTCATCGCTTCAAGGCTTTGAGCGCTGATGACGTCTACGAGGAAATCAAGAAGATTGACTGGAGCGAATACTTAGACAATGAACATACGTTCTCTGTCGATTCGGTGGTGTTCTCTGAGGAATTCCGCCACTCTAAGTTTGTGAGCTATAAAGTGAAAGACGCTATCGTGGACCAGTTCCGCGAGAAGACGGGCAGCCGCCCCAACATCTCGGTGGCCAATCCCGACCTGCGTCTGCACATTCATATCGCCGACGTGGCACCTGGCAAGAGCGAGTGCACCTTGTGTCTCGACTCAAGCGGTGAGTCACTGCATCGTCGCGGCTATCGTCAGGAAAGCGTAGAGGCTCCTCTGAACGAGGTTCTGGCTGCAGGTATGATTCTGATGACAGGCTGGCAGGGCGAGACAGACTTTATCGACCCCATGTGCGGATCGGGCACACTGCTGGTAGAGGCAGCACTCATCGCCCACAACATGGCTCCTGGCTTGTTCCGTAAGGAATATGCCTTTGAGAAATGGCCTGACTTCGACGCAGAGCTCTTTGACCAGATATATAACGACGACTCTAAGGAACGCGAGTTCAAGCATCATATCTATGGCTACGACATTGACATGAAGGCTGTGAACACGGCTCGTCTGAATGCCAAGGCTGCCGGCCTGACAGCAGACATCACCGTGGAGCAGCAGGACTTCAAGGACTTCACACAGCCCAAGGAGAAGAGCATCCTGGTATGTAATCCTCCCTATGGCGAGCGTATCTCTACGCCTGACCTGTTGGGTACCTATCGCATGATTGGTGAGCGTCTGAAGCATCAGTTCCTGAACAATGATGCATGGATCCTCTCTTATCGTGAGGAGTGCTTCGAACAGATTGGCCTGAAGCCCAGCATCAAAATTCCCGTTTACAATGGTTCTCTGGAATGTGAGTTCCGCAAATACCAGATCTTCGACGGCAAGCTGAAGACCTTCCGCAGCGAGGGTGGCACCGTGAAGACCGAGGATGAGAAGCGTCAGATGGCTGAGAAGCATCGCTTCAAGAAGAACCGCGAGTTTAAGCAGCGTCTGGATGAGCAGGAAGAGAACGAGGACAGCGATATTCGCACATTCACCTTCCATCGCCACGACATTGGCTCACGCGACAGGGAGGAAAGAAGACCCCGCCGAGACTTCAAGGACAGAGAGTCGAGGGATTCAAGAGGCTCACGCGACAGAGACGAGAGAAGACCCAGAGACGCAAGAGGCTCTCAGAAGGGCAGAGGCGAACGCTTTGACCGCAAGGGATTCAAAGGAAGCAAACGAAACAACAGATTTAACGACAATGAAGATTAATCTTTATAAATGGACGCGCATAGTCGCGTCCATCCTTCTTTTTTCCACAACACAGATGCCTGCACAAAAATTGTTCACACTCGAAGACCTGAACTTCGGAGGCACTAACTACCACAACCTGCAACCCAAGAACATGTGGTTTGCATGGTGGGGCGATCAGTTGATTGAGACTGACGTGGAAGAGTGTTACACCATTGATGCCAAGACGGGCAAGAAAGATCTCTTGTTTACGCTTGACGATATCAACAAATGGGCCAAGAGCGACAATGAGAATAAAATACGCAAGTTAACAAGCGCGTCGTTCCCCTACCCCAACATGCCCCTGGTCATGGTGAACAGCAAGCGAGGAACACTCCTGCTTGACTTCAAGAAGAAGGAGATGGTGTGGAAGGACAGCGTGTCGAAAGGAAACGCCTACGACTGGGCGGCAGCTTCTAAGGCTACTGCCTATGTGGACAACAATCAACTCTTTGTGGCTGATGCACAGCACAACGTCCATCAGTTGACGAAGGACGGTTCGCGCGAGATTGTCTATGGACAGAGCGTGCACCGCAATGAGTTCGGCATTGACAAGGGTACCTTCTGGAGCCCTGACGGCATGAAGCTGGCTTTCTATCGCATGGACCAGAGCATGGTGACTGACTATCCCCAAGTGGATATCTTCCCCCGCTCGGCCACTTACGAGCCCGACAAATACCCCATGGCAGGCATGACCTCACACAAGGTAACCGTGGGCATCTATGATCTCGCCACAGACAAGACCATCTATCTGGAAGCGGGTGATCCCACTGATCGTTACTTCACCAACATTGCGTGGAGTCCTGACTCAAAAACTATCTATATGTTTGAACTGAATCGCGACCAGAATGACTGTCGTCTGATGAGCTACAATGCCACAACGGGCGGACGCAAGGGCGAACTCTATCGTGAGACCTCAGACAAATATGTGGAGCCACAGCATCCCATTGTGTTCCTGCCCTGGGACAACAACCTGTTTATCATGCAGAGCCAGAAGGACGGCTTCAACCACCTATATATATATAATATAAAAGGTGAATGTGTGAAGCAGTTGACCAAAGGCAACTGGGTGGTGATGGATGTGCTGGGCTTCAACCAGAAGAACAAGTCTGTTATCATTGCATCGAACGAATGCGACCCCTTGCAGCGCAACATCTATAGCGTCGATTTCAAGACAGGCAAGCGCACCCTGCTGGACAACGGCAAGGGCGTACACCGCGCATCTCTCTCAGTGAACGGAACCTTGTTCTTCGATAAATATACAGAACCTGACGTTCCCCGTAACATTGATGTGGTGAACACGCAGAACAAGAAGAGCGTACGCCTGCTGACAGCCGAGAACCCTTGGAACGAGTTCGTGGTTCCGCAATACGAGAGTGGCTGCATCAAAGCAGCCGATGGCGTGACGGACCTATACTGGCGCATGGTAAAGCCTGCCGACTTTGACCCCACGAAGAAATATCCCACGGTGGTTTATGTCTATGGCGGTCCTCACGCACACAACGTGGACGCTTCATGGCACTGGGCCAGTCGTTCGTGGGAGACCTATATGGCACAGAAGGGCTATATCTGCTTTATCCTTGACAACCGCGGCTCAGAGAATCGCGGTATCGCCTTCGAACAGGCTACTTTCCATCAACTGGGACAGATAGAGATGCAGGACCAGATGAAGGGCGTGGACTATCTGCGCACACTGCCCTATGTTGACATGGACCGTCTGGGTGTGCATGGCTGGTCATTCGGAGGATTTATGACCATTTCGCTCATGACAAACTATCCCGACGTGTTTAAGGTGGGCGTGGCTGGCGGTCCCGTCATCGATTGGAAATGGTATGAGGTAATGTATGGCGAGCGCTATATGGGCACGCCTCAGAACAATCCTGAGGGCTATGCCAAGACAAGCCTCATCAGCAAGGCCAAGAACCTGAAGGGAAAGCTTCAGATTATCACGGGATATAATGACAATACGGTGGTGCCTCAGCACTGTCTGTCGTTCCTCGATGCCTGTATCAAAGCGGGTACGCAACCTGACTTCTTTGCCTATCCCGGAGAGGAACATAACATGCGCGGACATGCCAGTGTGCACCTGCACGAACGTATCACTCAATACTTTGAAGACTACTTAAAGTAAAAAAAAAGACACAATTCTTTGGCTATTAGAAAAATATTGTATATATTTGCAGGCGAATGCTAACCGAATAACAATATTAGCCAATGAATAAAACACGCCGCTGGCTGCTAGCTATAGCCTTAACTCTGGGGGCATTATTATCAATCGAAGCCAGGGATTGCAAAGACGACGAAACATATAACGTGCTTCGCGATTCGATGCGCCATGCGTTTAACGATGGCGACAGCGCACGCTTCTTCAACAGTGTCAAATTGTTGGAGGACTATCTCTTGTCACAAGATGATCTACACCACTACTACACTCAACGGTGTAACGAGATTGTGTTCATGATGAACAGGCAGAAAATCTTCGAAGCCTATAAAGCTGCGCAACTAATGTCCAAGGAGTTGCGTGAGCGTGGACTGGACAAGGAGATGTATATGGCCAGAAACATGATGGGGCACATCTATCGCTACTGTGGCAACTATGATGCTGCCAAAAAGGCTTTCCTTGAGGTGATTGAGCTGATGGAGAAGCACGGCTATTATGAGAGTATCCCACCCATCTATATGAACATCGTCAACATCGAGATGGGAGATGATGCTGAAGAAGCCATCGTCATGCTAAACAAAGCATTGGAAGTAGCCAAGAAATATGCACCAGAAAGGGTCTTCGACATAGAGACACGACGTATCCTCAGTTACTATAATCTGGGCGACACAGTGAAGTTCATGGAAGGCTACAAATATTACAAAGATGGCGTTGCAAAAGGATTATCATCGGTTAGCGGCAAATCCATTGAGATCTATTATCAAGCATTCCTTGGCCATACTGACAAAGCTGTTCAAATGGCTCGTGAGGAGTTGGGTGAGTATGGAGATGACATCATCACTAACCTCTATAAGAATGCTGGACGATGGAAAGAGGCCTACGAGTCGCAACGTAAGGAAATGGCTTTCAACGACTCTATCAACAACGTCATTCTAAGCAATAGCATGAAGGGGATTGAAGACGAGATTCGAATCTTCGAGGCTGAACGCGAAGCAGCAAGGGAGAAGACCATCGGCATGGCCATCACTATCTTCTTGCTTTTGCTCCTCATCACTGCCCTCAGTTATATCGTGTATAGTCGTCGCCGCCACATGCAGCAACTCAAGGTAGCCTACGAACACGCGTTAGAGTCAGACAGGATGAAGACGGCATTTATCCGCAACATTAATCACGAGGTACGCACGCCACTGAATATTATCTCTGGCTTCGCACAGGTTATCTCCGACCCCAACATCAACATGAGCCTCGAAGAGCGACAGAACATCTCGCAGATGGTTCTCAAGAACACCGACTTGATTACTAGTCAGTTTGACGAGATGATAGAACTTTCTCTCAATGAGAATGCTGGTGAGGAGGTGAATACTGAGGATATTGACATCAATACCATGTTGACTGACATCGCGGGAGAACACAAGAGTCACACTAACAAAGGCGTTGACCTGCAAGTGCAGAGTCAACTGCCAGAAGGTTTCACCAAACTGGGCAACAAAAAGATGCTCTATCGCATGGTGACCATCCTGCTGGATAATGCCATCAAGAACACGACCGAAGGCCATATCTACGTCAAAGCAGAAACAAAGGAGTCACGTCTCACCATTGCAGTAGAAGACACTGGTTGCGGCATTGCGCCAGAAGAGGCAGACCGCATCTTTGAACGTTTTGTCAAATTGAACAACTTCAAGGAAGGACTGGGACTGGGACTGACACTTTGCAGAATGTTGGCCCAGCGCATGGGTGGCGATGTGATTCTTGACACAAGCTATGCAGGACCAGGAGCACGATTTGTTATCAATCTTTAAAAAAAAGTAGTGAAATTTTTGTTCCTTTCACAAAATTCTTGTATATTTGCATCGCAGATTCATCAAGAAAAGAATGAAAATGCTCTGCATTGTACGATGGAGATACTTCTGAAGTAACACAGGAAGACCTCGCTCCTGACTATGACAGCAGACTAACTATATGACTATTAATCAAAACAAATATCCTGATTTCGGGGTCATCAGGTTAAACTAAATCAAGATAAACTATGAAAATGGTAAGACTATTTATCGCAGCAATGATGTTATGCGTTGTTACCTCTGCACAGGCACAGTTGACAAAAGAACAGTTGAAGCAGCGTAA
>CACYNE010000036.1:32450-68331 GCA_902775605.1 uncultured Prevotellaceae bacterium | reverse complement strand
GATAGATGCCAGTTCCACTCTTCTTCCGTATTTGTCGGGACATATTATTTCAACCATAATTGCTTAACAAAAGGCAAAGATACTAACATCTTCTTAAACTACCAAATTTTTATTCTCATAAATGATCACTAGAACCGACCCTGTGATCTTCTAGAACCGACCCTGTGATCTTTTTTTACACTTTGAAGACAATTTCTTTCTGTCGATTAATAATAACCTGGATTTTGTTGTAGTTGGTGATTTAACTTAAATTCAACGGAAGGAAAGGGCATTAATAATTCATATTCAAGACATCCAGTAACTTCCCTAGCTTTACCTAATCTTTTTAATGTTGCCCAATATCCGTAACGACAATCTTGCAGATCAAACCAATCTTGAACTATGTCGTCATAATTGTCAATAGCTTCTTTCTTGTAAAGAGCGATTTTTTCGATGTTATATATAGCCAATCTGTTTTTATTTGGATTTTCGACATAACAAAACTCCAGATTATTCTTCACGCTGCTTAACGTGTTAAGTGCATCTTTTTTTTTGCCTAATGTCAATTCAATTTCTGCTTTCAATATTAGCCCGGCATCTTTAGTAAACTTTACACTATCATTGTATTGGTTATTATAGGTCTTAGGTAATTTATCAAGTGCCTCACAGATTTCTGACAACGCAAAATTATAGACATCTATCTGGTGGCTTTGTGGCAGGGAATTATAACTATTTCCATCATCATCATCATCTGGTTCTTTCTTAATTATAACATTTCCCCAAAGCATCGCAAGATTATAATATGTAAAAGCTCTAATACAATGAGCTTGTGCTACAATCAATTCCACATCATTTAGAGTAAGTGAACTGTCAGCTTGCATAGTCTGAACGTTAGCAAGTATGATATTTGTTTTGTTAATAAGGTCATATGCAGATACATAAGTTCCAGACAAAATCTCATTCTTTGGCAAAATCTGACGTTTACCTAATCTCAAATTCTCTAATTGAAGTTGATGATCTACAAAATAGTAAAACGAATCATAAATACTATTTAACACATCGTTCCAATTTGCTTTATCCTTCAAAAAGTTTTCAATTACAACGGTATAATGAGACTTAATGGAAAGAAATGACCTACCTATTAAATTCAAATATCCGTTGGAGCACTGAATATCTGATTTTGTTATAGGCGCTGTATATTTACTAGAATAATGACTATCTTCCCTTTTAAAGACGATTGACAAGGAATCATCTTTTTCTTCTAATGAAACACTTTCTCCAAGAAGGTTCTTAAAGTCATTTCATGATTCAAGTAAAGATATAGGGCAGTACCCCATCACAATGTGTCGTTTTACAATATTTAGACGAGATAATTCAGACCATTTATCCTTATTGGTGGTATCCCAACTATCATTTTGTGGAGCAAATACCGTTATTGGCTCATTATTTTTCAGAACAGCATCATATTTTGTGTGAATTAACAAATTCATGAACTCACTTAAATTTGGATCTGAACTCATTCTTTCATAGATTGAAGCACTCTCGTTATCTTTTTCACAGGACACAATTATTGAAGCTATTATTAATAGTATCCAAATACTTTTATTCATCAAATGTTTCATAAACTTGTTTTTGATAGTTATATTTAAACATACATTTTATATATGACAAAACTTTTTGAGGCTATTCTGATATAATACCTCCAACTTAAAAATAGTTTTATAAATTATAGTAATGTCTTCTATTTTTGTAGAGTAATTAGATTTTTAGCAAAAAAAACGTGGACAATTTACTTCGTCTACGTTCACCAGGCATCGCCAAACGCCTATCAATCTTAAACGAGCAAAAGTCCACGCCATTAGGCGCGAACTCCAACTTCAGTTCTTGATTGATTTCTAATTTTGGCGAATTTGGTGAACAAGAATCTAAAAGTGGATATTCATCCTTTATGTCAATTCAAAATCTTACTCAGCTCATAGGCATCATGGTTTTATTCTATTCAACATTTATTCTTTATTTTGCTAACTGCTCTACCGCATCTATGAAAGCTTCTGCTTTGGGCAGCAGATAGTCAACACTGCTCTTGTCGCGAAAGGCATAAGCCTCATAATCACTGACATGTCGCTGATTGAACAAATCGGTTAAAGTAGCACCATGCTCAATACTCAACAGCCCCTTACGGATAAAATTCATGGATATCATAGTCTTCACACCATTGTGGGTGGAGGTGTCTATATCATTGGCAGTAAGCAGGCCGCGGGCAGCATTGAAACAGGCATAATAAAGGCGGGTGACAGCACCATTGAAATATCCTCCTTCACGAAGATATTTCGCCTCGGATATCGATTCATGAGCTCGCTCGAAATAGTAAGCCACAAGATCGGCACGTTGTTCTGATGTCAATTTCTCTTCGTTCATAGCAGTACTCCCTCACGTTTTACGTTCTGATAGAATGGAGTTATAA
The DNA here is from genome assembly GCA_902775605.1 of uncultured Prevotellaceae bacterium. Lineage (GTDB taxonomy): Bacteria > Bacteroidota > Bacteroidia > Bacteroidales > Bacteroidaceae > Prevotella. Next base: position 65,888 of record CACYNE010000036.1, on the reverse strand, counting down.
CGGGAGGATTCTCCCAATGATGACGGGGCATGATGAGTGTGCTGATAATAACGCCTGACTGGAGCTCAATCTCAAAGAGTTTGCTAACAATCTCATGCTCGCGTTCTGGTGTCACCTTCTCTTCTGGCAATAGAATCAGCAGGTCAATATCGCTGTCGGGACGCGCATCGCCTCTTGCCTCAGAACCATAGATGATGGCCTGGGCATTGGGGAGCATCGTCTGAGTCTGCTCTCTGATCTTGTCAACAACATCATTTCTTCTCATAGCATAAAATCCTATCTCGTTTGCAAATATACGAAAAGATTTTGAAATAAGATGGATTTTGCCACTTTTTATTGAAAAATTTTTCAAGCTCATACTCACAGAGAGGTGAAGTGCACCCCTAAATCACTGGGACTGGTTTTTGATTCATCCATAATATTCAATTTTCGACATATTACATATCCTGTGTTAAGGTATGACGCTGCAAAGTTACAATAAAAGTAGCAATCAAACAAAAGAAAAGGGCTCACAGAGGTAAGAGTCCCCCTGTGCTATGTCCAACTTTCTGGGTTCACTTCAGTTTTTGATTCATATTATTACAGCAATTGATATATTCCACACCCAGCGTTAAGGTATGGCGCTGCAAATTTACAAAAAAATTACTATCAAACAAGAGAAATGAGTTTAAAATAAACAAGAATTTGCATGCCCTGCTTTCGAGGCAGTCTATTTAAAGAAAAAAAATATTTTTTCGCGTTCACCCTCACCACCCTCACCAAAATCTTCCGAAATGTCCATGTATAAAGGGCTGGAGACCCGTGGAGGGTACCCCTGACCCTCACCTCACCCTCCACAACCCTCACCAAACTCTCGTTTATCAATTCATTGGCGTCGCCTCGACATCTTGTACGTTCAGTTCAAAAAAGTCCGTAACCAGCGGACTCTCAGTCCGTCACCTACGGACTCAGAGTCCGACGTGGACGGACGGGGATTTTGTATTAATAGCATGCGCTTACTTTGTTACTCAAGTCGCGCAGAAGGCAAGACCAATTGAAGATGAGTGCCTGGTGAGGGTTGTGGAGGGTGAGGTGAGGGTTAGAGGCACCCTCACCATGCCTCAATCCCTTTATACATCGGTGTTTCAGAAGATCTTGGTGAGGGTGCCCTCTGTCTTACCCTGGAAAAAGTTGACTCATAAAAAGTCAACAAGATGAAGTATTATCGAACAGAAAAGCAAAGACTGTATTACGAGAAGGTAATCACCCTTTATCGTGACCAACACATGGGAAAAACGAGGATTGCGAAAATTATTCCTGTTTCGGATTGGACAATTTCAAATTGGATTCGTACCTTTGTAGCCGAAAACCCGAAATACAAGAATAAGCGCATGAAAATGGCAGAAGAAAAACGTAAACAGAAAGCGATAGAGGGTTCGCTTCAATCGCCCCTGCCAAACGACAAGCAGTCCTTGCAGTCAGAGGTAGCCCGTCTTCGAAAGGCTCTTCGTGAAGCGTCCATGCGTGCCGACCTTTATGATGAGATGATAAATGTAGCAGAGAAGCAGTTTAACATCTCCATCCGAAAAAAAGCTGGCACCAAGCAGTAACGAACCTGCATGCACGGGACAAGGACAAGTATCCTATAGAAACTCAGTGCAGGCTGCTTGGTGTGTCGAAGCAGGCTTATTTCCAGAGAGATGAGGACGTACTGATGAGGAGAATTGCCCAGGAGGAGTTCGCCTTGTCATATATCCTTGAGATACGCAGGAAGGATCCTGGCCTTGGTGGCGTAAAGCTGTGGTGCATGTACAAGCGCGACTTTACGGGCAACAAGCCGATGGGGCGTGACCGCTTTGAAGCACTTATAGACAGATATGGCCTGAAGCTCAAACAGCGTATACGCAAGCCACGTACCACAGACTCCACGCATGGCTTAACTGTCTATCCGAATCTCGTTAAGGATTTTATCCCGACAGCTCCCAACCAGTTGTGGGTAAGCGACATTACCTATATCCCAATCTGGCTGAATGAGACCCGTTACAGCTTCTGCTACCTGTCCATGATACTGGATGCGTATACAGAGGAGATTATAGGTTGGGCGATAGGTCCGACGTTGGACACGGAATATCCTCTGCGTGCCCTCCAGATGGCCTTAGAGCGTATAGAGAATACAGATAAGGAGAAGCTCACGCTGATTCATCATTCTGATCGAGGCGTACAATATGCGAGTACCCGTTACGTGGAACTTTTGCAGAAATACGGCATTCGTATTAGCATGACAGAGGACGGGAACCCCAAGGAGAACCCTCAGGCGGAAAGGATCAACAACACGATGAAGAACGAGCTGTTGAAAGGAATGCACTTTACATCTCTCGCAGAAGTCATAGAGGCCGTAGCTCCTGCTGTCACCTTCTACAACGAAGAGCGACCGCACATGAGCATCAACATGATGACACCGAAGGAAGCCTCAAATTGTACGGGCGAGCTGAAAAAGCACTGGACTAGCTACAGGGAGATGCATATCAAGGAGAAGCAAAAAGCGACATTTATAGGGAATGCAAGAGAAAATATCTCAGTTCTCTTGCATAATCCCTAGAATATGTTTACTTTTGCATCCAGTCAACTAAGATTAGGTGAGAGTCAACCTATATAAGTTTTAATGTTTAACCGAGTCAACTAATCTTAGGGCTTAGACATACTGACAGTCAACCCAAATCAGGAAACGTCAAAGAGAAACGCCGTTTCTCTGATAGCGATATGGCGTTTCGCTCATAGCGATATGCTGTTTTACTAGTCGTAAACCGACATTTCTCTCTCTTGGAAAGAAAAGTCTTAATGTGTAGTTTTTTTAGTTGAACTTTTTAGATTATCACTAAAATGGGAAATATTTAGTTCGAATTGTTACTTTTTTGGAGATTTTCTTTTCTTTTTCACAAATATTTCATATCTTTACAGCCGAAAAAATCTATTACTAATTAAAATGAGATAGTCATGAAGAGAATTTTTTTACTTTTGACTGTACTATTTTGTAGCATTAATTTCTATGCTCAGATTTGGGATGGTTCAAAACCAGACAAGTACTTAACTTTTGGTATAAGAGCGGGCGCAAACTTGTCAACATGTGGAGACGGAACATGGGATAATTATTATGAGATAGATTCTCAGTGGTCTTTCCATTTTGGAACAAATGTCAATATCAATGTAGTTAGGAGTTTTGCGATAGAAACAGGGGTCTATTATATGAATAAGGGAGCAAAAATTAAATATATGTATGGTAATAAAGCGGATAGATTCTCATATGTTCAAGTTCCTGTTTTGGCTTTATATAAATATCCAGTAGCTGATGATTTTGATATACACATAAAGGGAGGTGGATATGCAGGCTATCTTATTAATGAGCCAGAAACATTACGTGTTAAGAAACCAGATGTGGGCGTAATTGTTGGTATTGGCATCAGCCGTAAAAAAATCTATTTGGGTACACATTATGAATTAGGTTTATATAAGGTCTTTGGAGACTATAAGAACCGTAATCTTGCTATCTCCGTTGGTTATGACTTTTAAACAATCTATTATGAGGCGTTTTTTTTTATTAGCGTTTTTTTCTCTACTAGTTTTAAATAATATTAGTGCAGGCAAACGCATTACTATTAAAGGTGTTCAGTATGAGACGGCTTCTGACAACACGGCAACAGCTGCATTGGGGGTGATGGCGAAAGGAGAAGTGTCCATTCTTGAGACTGTAGAAATAGGAAAACAACGTTATTTGGTTGTTCAAGTGAATGAAGCATTTTTTAAAAAAAATCATAGAATAAAGCGTGTGATATTACCTAAATCCATAAAGACTATCAAGGCGGGTGCTTTTCGTGGATGCGTAAATATGGATTATATAAAATTTCCTTCAGGAGGTTATGTTATTGAAAAGGGGGCATTTGAAGGATGTAAATCGTTGTCTTTAGTAGACGGAAATCTTTTGCCATTTCTTGCTGACATGGAGAAAAATGGCGAGAATAAATTCGTTGGTAATTTCCAGAAGTCCGTTGTTCCCTTATTTAGCGCATACGCTGATGATAAGTTGAAGCAACGTATGACCTTATGGCAAGCAAAAAAGGATTATGAGACTATTGAACAATACAAAACACGTGTGACTGATGAGAATCGCCGTAAGCGTATGGATGAGTATGTAGATGAGTTGAAAAAAGAATATATGTCCCTATATGCTCCAGTAAGCATCTCAACAGGGCTGGGTGTTTACGATAGTGAATATGATGTGTACACTATCCAGACCGTTAATTATGGAATGTTGTATGCAAGGGTTCCTAAATCCGATGCAGCTAATTTTCGTTTAAATTACGATAAGGTAGAGGTTATTCCTCAATTTGGTGTAGTTGCAGATACATTGGCCATTACTGGGTGCCAGTTCAAATTGGGTGATAAGATCTATACGAATGCTGCAAATTATGCTGGTGGAGCAGAGAGCAAATATAACTTTGAACTACCTCCGCTAGATATAAACATTGCTATAAAAGAAAATCATTCGGAATCAGCTCCCGTGGTTAATATAGACAACACTGTGGACAAGGATATTCCTAAAACCAAGCAAAAGAATGATAAGACTTTTGCCCTCATTATTGGCAATGAACAATATAAGAGAGAGTCGAAAGTACCTTTCGCCAACAATGATGCCAAAGTTTTTGCGGAGTATTGTAAGAAGACTTTGGGTTTGCCTGCCAATAATGTGAAACTATATTTGAATGCGGGATTAAATGACATGCGCCATGCTATGGCAACATTGGTAAATACATTGAAGGCATATGATGGAGAAGCAAAAGCAATAGTTTATTATGCTGGTCATGGCATTCCAGATGAAGCCAGCCGCATGCCTTATCTTCTGCCTGTTGATGGTTTCGCAACGGATATTAAGAGTGGCTACAGCCTGTCTGACATGTACGATGAGTTAGCATCTGCCCCATCTCAGATGACGATGGTATTCTTGGACGCTTGTTTTAGTGGAGCTAAACGTGAGGGCGGTATGCTTGTGGAAACTCGTGGAATCGCTTTAGCAACAAGAAATGCGATGCCAACAGGAAACCTCTTGGTTCTTTCTGCCTCTCAGGGAGACGAAACAGCATTCTCTGATAAGCAACACGGACATGGTTTGTTTACATATTATCTTCTAAAACACTTACAGGAAACCGAAGGAGAAACGACAATCAGTAAGATGTCCGATTTTATCATCACCAATGTTAAAAGAAGTAGTGTGACTGAGAATGAAGGAAAGATCCAAACACCGACAATTATTCCGTCAACAGCATTAATGAGTAGTTGGCAAAATATAAGACTGAGATAAAATAAAGGAAGCAATTTTGTTTCCTTTATTTTATGTATAGACTTCTTGCTTTTCTGAAATTCCCTTTTGTGTCTTATCTATCTAAGAGTTTGTCCTTTCCAATTGTCCTTGTGTTATATTTAATGTTTTTCCTTTCCAATAATCTTTATGTACTTCTTAACAACCTGTGCTTCTAAATCTTTTTTTCTCAAACCATCAATCCATTTTTGAAATATCTCGAAAGGGATATATGGTAGATGATTGTTAACGTACCCATAATGTTGATAATGAGTTAAACTAGAATTGTCAGATTTAATAAGGTCTACTTCTGGGTAGAACTTGTTCGGTGAAAAGATAACATATACTTGGTTAATCTCTTGCAGACGATTTGTTGTTAGGAAAATAAAATTCTGGGGGTCATCAACAAAGACATATTTTTTTCTGCGATCAACAGAGCAGAGTTCCTCGTTTTGGAATGGAACAATGCGAGTTGCATTACAATCGGCATCTAGTAGGTATATGGCTAAATATCCATTGGAAGGAGAGATGAATGAGATATAAAATTTATCGCCATCATGAAACACTTCCGATTCAGATTCTGAATCCTTATTATTGCGAAGCAGATGTGCTTCGAAATTTGCTCTAGCAAAAGTTATTTCGCGAGCTTCTCCTTTAACCCATGCTTTTATTAAAAGATGTCCATCAGTCATCTGTTCTGTTATATCAGATTTGATGGTTTTCAACCATTCTCCACGCACATCACTGCTTCCTAAAGAATAGAATGAAGACTTTGTACGTGTGTCTTCATTAGTGATGATGGTGTGATTTGTCTGTGAGACTATTGTGTTGAATTCATTTGCCAATGCTTCTATTTTAGCTCGTTCGATGGCGGTAATCTTAGCTTCTTCTAGAGTTTTGTTTTCTGGAACTATGTATGTGTAGGAACCTTCTACTGTCTTTATCTTTTGGGCATAGGAAACGCTTCCAAAAACCAAAAGAAGCAATACGGTTAAACATCTGTAATTCATGCGGTATAGTGTTAATGTCATTTAATATATTACAAAAGTATGAAGAAATTTGGAAATAACAAACATTTTTAATGAGAAAATGAGCATTTCTTCAATTTTTCTTTTTCATTTCTATATACTTATTCTACCTCCCATCTCATGTCAATCACGCTGAAACAGCCTTGTACAAAGGATTGGAGGCACGGGAGGTGGGAGGAGTACTGCGATCGAAACGATGCTGCTTAGATAACGATACAGCGTTTTTTCTGGTGGTAAAACGTTGCTTTCTCTATTTCTGGCAAGAAAAGTGTTTCCTATTGAACTTCATCAAAATGTTGCCATAATAGAAAAAGCCGTTCAAACTGTTACTTTTTTAGCGTTTTTCTTTTCTTTTCTACAAATATTTCATATCTTTACAGCCGAAATAGTAAATATATTAGTATATGATGAGAAAGTTAATTGTTTCGTGTTTTATGATGGTTGCCATATCGGCGCAGGCTCAGATTGTATTTACGAAGTTTAAGTTTGTTTTGACAGAAATGATGGTAATAAATGACCGCCCTATGGGACTTAAGGCAAGTTATAAAGTTACTAGTGATAAACCAATAAAGAAATGGTCACTTCGTTATGTCGGCATTAATAGTGTTTGGGAGGCAAGATCTTGGAATGGTCACACATTACGTGGAATTACTGATACTGGTCCATTTAAACCAAAGCATAAATACAATTGGTCTGCATTAGACGTGTTTGCTCGGGGAGATTATACTGCATTTCCTCATCAGATAAATATAGTCTATATGGATAACACAATTGAGACTATTTATATTAGGAAGGATAATTTTAAGCAGTATTTCCCAAACAATGAATGGGTAGACGTTAACTATTTTAATGTTTCAATTGTTGAGGAAAATCCATATATAAAAGAATACGGTCTCAATAGTGATAATCCCAATCCCATTGTAGAACAGATACCGCCTGTGGAAACAACTCCTGACGTTGACGTGAATATTCCAGACCTACAGCAGAGTAATCCTAATACATATGCCGTGATTATTGCCAATGAGAGTTATCAAGAAGTAGCGGCTGTGGATTATGCCATGAATGATGGTGAGGTGTTCAAACAGTATTGCCATAAGGTATTGGGTATTCCTGAGGAGAATATCCACTTAAGAAAGAATGCGACGAAGAATAATATAATCGCAGAAATGTCATGGATGAAAGATGTGTCAAAAGCATATAATGGGAAAGCAAAGTTTATAGTGTTCTATGCTGGTCATGGTATTCCTGATGAGAAATCAAATACAGCTTATCTGTTGCCGATAGATGGAATTGCTACAAATACTGAAACAGCCTATAGTTTGGCCAAGTTTTATCAAGATCTCAACAGTATGGGAGCGGCACGAGTTACATTATTCATGGATGCCTGTTTCAGTGGTGCCCAGCGCGGAGATGGGATGTTGGCATCTGCGCGAGGTGTAGCCATCAAAGCAAAGCCACAGATTCCTACGGGTAAGATGGTTGTATTCTCTGCTGCACAAGGTGATGAAACGGCCTATCCTTATAAAGAAAAAAAACATGGTATGTTTACTTATTATCTACTGAAGAAGCTTAAAGAGAGTAAGGGTGACTGTACCTATAGCGAATTGGCTGAGTATATTAAGACGAATGTCAATCAGCAGTCAGTAGTGATCAATCGCAAAAGTCAAACTCCCACGGTGACAGTATCGCCAACATTAGGTACTGGTTGGAAGAATCTGAAAATGAAATAACAACCGAGAACTCTGTTTTTGAAAAAATATCCCCGTTTTTTGCGTTCGTACAAAATTATTTTATATCTTTGCAGCGGAACTATAATAACATGTGGCTCCTGAGAACAAAAAAGAGCAATGAATATCAATAAATTTAAATATTTTAGTGGAGATGCCCATAGCGTCTCTATTGATGTGCTTGATTTTGCAGGTGTACAAATCGTGGACAATTCATTTGCAGATGAGTGTTTGGCCAAGATATTGCTTGTTATGCCTTTGGAGGAGCTCAAGAAAAGAAAAACGTTTGCAGGTCTTAATGAACTGGCCCAAAAGAATATTGTTATAGCATCCCGTCGCAGGATAAAGGCGCTGGAATCTGCTGCATAGTTCCATAATAGAGTTTTGTATGTTTAATTAAAGATATCAACCGAATGAAAAAGAAAAGATTGATCATGGCCTTAATCGCTTTGGCGATTCATGGTGGCTTGTGTGTGGCGCAGGAACAGGCGCCGACGGCTCAAGTGGAGGCCCAGAATGGACAGATGCTGAAGCTGAAAGACGTGAAAATGGCCCGCATGGGCAAGCAGTGGTTCAAGGTGGAGACAAACGTGAACTGTCACACGCAGTATGAACCGCTACTGAAAATGATTACACGTACGCTCTTTGGCAAGGAGAAGGAGAACATCTCGGTGACCGACGCTATTGAGAAACACATGGCGGAGTATGAAGAGGTGGTGGACCCGAAGGACTGGAGGGCAAGGAGAGCGTGACGAAGAACCGCGAGCGCAGCTTTGTGTATGACGTGGTTCACGGCAAGGTGCTGTCGCTGGCCGACGTGTTTCTGCCCGAGGTGGTGACGCGCGTGAAGAAGCAGACGGAGAACTTGCCGATACAGATTGTGATGAACGAGACGACCATCTCCATCGCCTGTAAGAAGAACGGCGAGTGGATGAAAAACGACTTCGTGTATCATCAGAACATGGACCTCTTTACGGACAAGTTCAAGGAACTGGTGAACTGGGAAGAAGTGGCAAAACGCAAAGAACGGATGGGCAACTTCAGACCAGGATTCAATCCGTTTATGCCGAGGTAGGTGAGCAAGAAATTAACCAAAATATGTATGTCATTATGAAGAAATTGAAAATGTGGGTGATGGCCGCCATCCTGACTTGCGGCGCCATGAGTGCACAGGCACAAGTGATGAAGGCGGCTGACTTGGAGAAGTATGCCAAGGAGAGATACGGTGACAAGTGGACGGAGGCTGCGGCCAACCTGGCCAAGGACCTGAAGCTGGACAAGAACGAGAGCCTGAGTTACCAGCAGGTGATCGAGGCACCGGGCAAGACGAAGGCACAGTTGTATGTGGCCCTGAACTATTGGGTGACGGCGACATTCAAGGACAACCAGGCCATCACGCTGAACGATAAGGATATGGGCTGCATCATCGTGTCATCGACCATCGATGCCATTGCCGACCATACGGGCACGCTGAACCGCTATGTGGTGAGCATCACGCCGGTGATCAAGATTGACATCAAGGATGGCAGGGTGCGTGTGACCTATACCGTGCAGAACTATGACATACTGAAGGCCGAGGATGCTGGATGGCTGGGTGGATTTGCTGACAACACGAAGCACACGAACCAGAACCAGAACATCTATAGCGACGGCAAGCGACTGAAGGGTGATAAGACCGACCACCGCCTGTATGACGAGCAGTGGGAGATTGCGAAGCACTATCCCTTTGTGGAGAAAGACAGTCAGAAGCGCACTTGCTCGAAGGCGCTGGTGATGACGCACGCCTATTCGAACGCCATCATTGACAAGGTGGAAGAGGCCATCAAGAATGGCATCGTAGGAAACGAAGACGAGGACTGGTAATCAGTCCTCGTTTCTTTTCTCCTCCTTATTTCATTAGAATCTCGCTCAACTCGCGCATGCCTTCGCTGGCGCCCTTCTGTATCTGCTTGACGGCAGAACCGGCACTGACGGGATTGGGGTCGATGAGATAGATGGGGGTGCCAGGACGCACGTAGTGGATGAGTCCGGCAGCGGGATAGACGTTGAGGCTGGTGCCGATGATGATAAAGATGTCGGCTGTCTGGGCCTCGTCGGCAGCTGCGGCAATCATGGGTACGGCTTCGCCGAAGAACACGATGAAGGGGCGCAGTAGTGAGCCGTCGCCAGCCTTGGTGCCAGGAGCAATCTCGCAGTTGTCGGGGGTGAGCGTCTGCTGATAACGCGGGTCATCGACATCGCGGCTGGAGCAGACCTTCATGAGTTCGCCATGCAGGTGGATGACCTTGGAAGAGCCTGCCTGCTCGTGGAGGTTATCAACATTCTGGGTGACAACGGTGACGTCGTACTTCTGCTCAAGGGCAGCCACGAGCTTGTGTCCCTCGTTGGGCTTCACTCCCCAGCACTTCTTGCGCAGCATATTATAGAAATTGGTGACTAGGGTGGGGTCGGCCTCCCAGCCCTCATGGGTGGCTACCTGCTGAACGGGATATTCCTCCCACAGACCGTCGGCATCGCGGAAGGTGCGCAGGCCGCTCTCAACGCTCATGCCGGCACCTGTCAAAACAACAATCTTTTTCTTCATAATACTTACAGTATGAGTGATTTTGATTGCAAAGATAATTAATTAATCACAAAGTGATTCTGTTTTTAAAGAAAATGTTGTATCTTTGCGCGCGAAAAACCAACATATCACACATGGAAACTTTAAGGAATCAGCATTTTGAGGGCGAGCGCCCTCTGTTTGAAAAGCACCATCTGCGACTGGAGCAGGTGACCATTGGTGATGGCGAAAGTGCCATCAAGGAGTGCTCGGACATTGAGGCCGAGGATTGTCGTTTCTGGGGCAAGTACCCGTTTTGGCATGTTCACGGCTTTAAGATAAACAGGTGTCAGTTTGATGCTGGCGCCCGCTCGGCATTGTGGTACAGCGACTCTTTGGACATGCGCGACACCAGAATTGACGCTCCGAAGATGTTTCGCGAGATGCACAACGTGTATCTGGAGAACGTGACCATCAACGATGCCGATGAGACATTCTGGCGCTGCACAAACGTCGAGGCGAAGAACTTGGAGCTGCACGAGGGCACCTATCCGTTTATGTTTTGCGATAACGTGAGGATTGATGGTCTGAAGACGGACTCGAAATATGTGTTCCAGTATTGCAAGAACGTGGAACTGAGAAACGCGAACATCGTGACGAAGGACTCGTTCTGGGAGTGCGAGAACGTGACCATATATGACTCAACGCTCGACGGCGAGTATCTGGCGTGGCACTCGAAGAACGTCAGATTGGTGAACTGTCACCTGGCAGGCGAACAACTGTTGTGCTATGCCAAGGAGCTGGTGCTGGAGAACTGCACCTTTGACAAGGCCTGCGACCGCGTGTTTGAGTATAGCGACGTGCGTGCGGACATCCGCGGACACATAGAGAACATCAAGAACCCCAGCAGCGGACATATCGTGGCCGACTCGATTGGTTCGGTTACCATCGACGAGAATGTGAAGGCACCGAACGACTGTGTGATTGAAAACCCACCCCTAACCCCTCCCGAGCAGGAGGGGAATCTGAGATAGTTATGAAATTTAATTTTGATGAAATTGTAGAGCGTCGTGGTACGGGCTGCGTGAAGTGGGATGAATGCCCATCTGACGCGGTCATCCCCCTGTGGGTGGCCGATATGGACTTCAAGGCGGCACCCGCCATCCGCGAGGCCGTACGCCAGCGGGCTGAACACGGGGTGTTTGGCTATACGGTGGTGGAGGAACCTTACTACGAGGCTGTGATTTCGTGGTTCCAGCGTCGCCACCAGTGGACTATCCATCGCGAGGAGATTCTCTATACCACGGGTGTGGTGCCGGCCATGTCGGTGGCCATCAAGGCGCTGACGATGCCGGGCGAGAAGGTGCTCATCCTGTCGCCCGACTACAACTGCTTCTTCTCTTCCATCCGCAACAACGGCTGCGAGGTGTTGGAGACCTGTCTGTCGCTGTGTCACAGCAACAACAACCGCCGTTTTGAGGTGGATTGGGAGGATTTCGAGGCCAAGTGTGCCGACGAGAAGACAACGGTGTTTCTGCTGTGCAACCCCCACAACCCCACGGGGCGCGTGTGGACGAAGGAGGAGCTGAGCCGGATGAACGATATCTGCATGAAGCACGGCGTGAAGGTGGTGAGCGACGAGATTCACTGCGAGCTGGTGATGCCCGGACACACGTTCCAGCCCTTTGCGGCGGTGAGCGAGGCGTGCCGAGAGAACAGCGTCATTCTGAACTCGCCCTCAAAGTCGTTTAACATCGCTGGCCTGCAAACGGCCAATATCATCTGCGTGCGCCCCGACTGGCGTCGTCGACTGGATCGCGCCATTAATATTAATGAGGTGTGCGACCTGAACCCCTTCGGTCCTGTGGCCCTGATGGCGGCCTATAACGAGAGTGAGGAGTGGATTGACGAGCTGAACCAATATCTGTGGGGCAACTACGAGGCGCTGTGTGCCTTTGCCAAGGAGCATCTGCCGGCATGGCGGGTGATGTCGCTGGAGGGCACCTATCTGCCGTGGGTGGATATCACCGCCACGGGACTATCGTCGCAGGCCTATGCCGACCTATTGTTGCAGGAGGCAAAGGTGTGGGTGAACCCCGGCACAATGTATGGCAAGGAGAGCGGCGAGGGTTATATCCGATTGAACATTGCCTGTGCAAGGGCGGTGCTGATGGAAGCGCTGGAGAGGATTGGGAAAGTGGAATGAGGAAAGTGGAATGTGGAAGGTGGAATGAGGAAAGTGGAATGTAAAATGCATAAAAAATAGAAACAATGGAAGAAATCAAAACGCAACTGCCCGAGAATGCGTTTCGGGAGTTGAAGGACGGCGAACAGTATGAGCCGTTGATGTCGCCTCAGGGTCAGTATCCCGAGGTGAATGGCTGGTCGGTGACATGGGGCGTGCTCATGGCAATGCTCTTCTCAGCAGCAGCCGCTTATTTGGGACTGAAGGTGGGACAGGTGTTCGAGGCAGCCATCCCCATTGCTATCATTGCCGTGGGCGTATCGACAGCAGCACGCAGGTCGAAGGCACTGGGCGAGAATGTCATCATCCAGTCGATAGGTGCCTGTTCGGGTGCCGTGGTGGCTGGTGCCATCTTCACGTTGCCTGCCATCTATATCCTGCAGGCCAAGTATCCTGAGATGTCGGCCTCGTTTCTCCAGGTCTTCATGGCCTCGGCACTGGGTGGCATCCTGGGTATCCTCTTCTTGATTCCGTTTAGAAAGTATTTCGTGAGCGAGATGCACGGCAAGTATCCCTTCCCCGAGGCTACGGCCACCACGCAGGTGCTGGTAAACGGTGCCAAGGGTGGCGACCAAGCCAAGCTACTGTTGCTGGCAGGACTGGTGGGCGGTCTGTATGACTTTATCGTGGCCACCTTCGGTTGGTGGAACGAGACGGTGACCAGTCGCATGATTGGCTGGGGCGAGGTGCTAGCTGACAAGACCAAGCTGGTGTTTAAGTGCAACACCTCGGCAGCCGTGCTGGGCTTGGGATATATCATCGGACTGAAATATGCCATGTATATCTGCTTGGGTTCGGTGGCCGTGTGGTGGCTCATCGTACCGGGCATGGCGCTCATCTTCGGCGACCAGACGTTGAGTCTGGGTGGCGTGGAGGCTACGACGGCCGTGAGTGCTATGTCGCCTGAAGAGATTTTCAAGACCTACGCCCGCTCAATTGGTATCGGTGGCATTGCCATGGCTGGTATCATCGGCATCATCCGTTCGTGGGGCATCATCAAGAATGCCGTGGGACTGGCTGCCAAGGAGATGAAGGGCGGCAAGGAGGACGAGACAATGTCTCGTCGTACGGATAGGGATTTGTCGTTTAAGTTTATCGGCATTGCGTCGATTACGGCATTGCTCATTACGTTTGTGTTCTTCTGGCTGGGCGTGATGCACAACCTGCTCTTTGCCGTGGTGGCCATCCTGCTGGTCACGGTCATCGCCTTCCTCTTTACCACGGTGGCTGCCAATGCTATTGCTATTGTGGGCTCGAATCCCGTTTCTGGTATGACGCTGATGACGCTGATCCTGGCGTCGGTGGTGATGGCAGCCGTGGGACTGAATGGCTCTGGTGGCATGCTGGCTGCACTGATCATGGGTGGCGTGGTATGTACGGCGCTGTCGATGGCGGGCTGTTTTATCACTGACCTGAAGATTGGCTACTGGCTGGGTTCTACGCCCAGAAAACAGCAGCAGTGGAAATTCCTGGGCACGCTGGTAAGTGCCGCTACCGTGGGTGGCGTGATGATGCTGCTCAACCAAACCTATGGTTTTGACCCCAATCAGGAAGGACACCTCGTGGCTCCCCAGGCCAACGCCATGGCTGCGGTCATCGAACCGATGATGAATGGTGCGGGTGCACCCTGGTTGCTCTATGGCATCGGTGCTCTGCTGGCCGTCGTGCTGACATGGCTGAAGATTCCTGCTCTGGCCTTTGCGCTGGGTATGTTTATTCCTCTGGACCTGAATCTCCCCCTGCTGGTGGGTGGTGCCATCAATTGGTATGTCACTACGCGTTCCAAGGATAAGGCTGAGAACGAGAAGCGTGGCGAGAAGGGTACGCTCATCGCCTCGGGCTTCATTGCCGGTGGTGCCCTGATGGGTGTGGTGAGTGCGCTGTTGCGCTTCGGTGGCTTCAACCCTGTGAGCGACGAATGGCTGGCCAACCCGCTGTCAGAGTTTGCTGCACTGGCAGCCTACATCCTCCTGATGTGCTACTTCATCTGGGCGACGAAGACGAAGAAAGCGTAAGGCAGAGAAGCAATAAAAAAAGAAGAGGGACGATCTCAAGTTTGAGACGCCCCTCTTTCTCTTATCTGTCTGTTTTGCTGTTATGCCTCGCGCTGGCGGGTACCCATACGGGCCTCAACCACGTTGACCACATAGTCGCCCAACTTTTCGCACTCGTTCACCAGGTCGATGTAGATGGTGCCCTCGGCGTAGGTGTAGAGGTGGTTGTTGACATCGACGATGTTCTGTGCCTTCAACTGATTGCGGTAGTTGTTGATCTCGTTCTCGATGTTGAACGTGCGGTTCACGTCGTAAGCCTCCTTGCGACCGCCCATCAGCTTGTTCATCTGGGTGAGCGCCTGGTCGGTGAGGCCCATCATCTGGTGAAGGTGGCTGTACTGCTTCTCAATGAAGTGGTCCTCCTTCTTGGCATATTTGCGGTTGATGGTGCGGGCCATGTTGAAGCAGGCATCGCCGATAGACTCCAGTTCGCTGACCTCACGGAGCATGGCACGAATCTTGGCCTTGGTCTCGTCAGAGAGGTGGGCATCGCTCACGCTCTCAAGATACTTGGCAATCTCAAGTTCCATATTGTCGGAGATGCCCTCATATTTCTCAATGCGGGTGTAGAGCTTGTTGAAGTCCTGCTCGTTGTTCTTCTCCTTGCTGCGCTCGCTCGACGAGAGGTTGAGCAACTCCTGCACCATGCTAAACATGCGCTGCATGCGCTCGGAGAAGGACTGAATCTCCTTCTGGGCCTCGAGCACCGAGAGTTCTGGGGTCTTCATGAAGCCAGCCGTAATGAAGTGCAGGCGGAAGTCCTCTTCCTCGTCCACCTTCTTGGGCTTGATGACCCAGCAAACGAACTTCTCAATCTGAGGAATGAACCAGATGAGGATGCTGGCATTGATAATGTTGAAGCCACTGTGGAAAGCGGCCAGCACGAAGGTCAGGTATTTGTCCTTGGGAAGGGTGGACATATCCTGGTGCAACATCTCGCTGCCAACGTATTGTACGACCCATTCCACGCCTTCGACGAACCAGTAGAACACCACGAGAATCCAAAGCACGCCAAACACATTGAAGAACATGTGGGCCAAGGCGGCACGGCGGGCTTGCGTGTTGGCAGAGAGGGCGGCGAGGTTTGAGGTGATGGTGGTACCGATGTTCTCACCCAGCACCAAGGCGATACCCATGGAGATGGGCATGGCACCACTGCCGCAGAGCAGCATGGTGATGGCCATCACGGCTGCTGATGACTGTACGCAGAACGTCAGTACGCCACCCAGGAGCAGGAAGGTGAAGATAGTCCAGTAGGAATGCATGTCGAACGACTTGAAGAACGACAGCACGGTATCGTTGTGTCCCAGGTCCATGGCCTGGCCGGTGAGGCGCAGGGTGGTGAGTCCCAGGATGAGCAAGCCGAGGCCGAAGAGGAAGTCGCCGATGTAGCGGTGCTTCTTCATATAGATCATGATGATGCCGATGAAGAAGCTGAAATAACTCACGATGCTGATGTCGAACGACGCGCCCAAGGCCATGATCCATGCGGTAAACGTGGTGCCGATGTTGGCACCCATGATGACCGAGATGGCCTGTGCCAGCGTGAGCAGACCGGCGTTTACAAACGAAACAGTCATTACAGTAGTGGCTGTTGATGACTGAACTGAGGCTGTGACGACAGAGCCTGTTAATAAACCAGTAAAGCGATTGGAAGTCATGGCTCCCAGTGCATGTCGCAACTGCGGGCCGGCCATTTTCTGCAGGGCCTCACTCATGGACTTCATACCAAACATGAGAAGTGCCAGCGAGCCGAGCATCGTAAAAATAGTGAGCATCATCTTGAATGAATGTTCGTTAATAATATAAATTCGCTGCAAAAATAACAAAAAATTCTGATAATCAAACTTTATTTATGAATCTTTTTTGTAAATTTGCCCTTGAAATTATAAATATGATGGAAAAGAAGATTGAGATTAAGTGCTTGAACAATGGGATGAAGTACGAAGTGCCCATGGGGTGCTCGCTGAAGGAGGCCTTTGCTCAGATGAATATTGAGATGGCTTATCCTCCCATCATCGCGCGTGTTAATAATAAGGTGGAGGGCATGCACTTCCGTGTTTACAAGCCCAAGGAGATTGAATTCATGGATATTACGTCGTCTTCGGGTCAGCGTGCCTATACCCGTACGCTGTTCTTCGTGCTCTGTAAGGCGGTGCACGACCTCTATACGCCCTGTAAGGTGGCTATCGATATCCCTGTGAGCAATGGCTATTACGTGGACCTGAACATTGGTCATCCCGTGACGCTCGAAGATGCAGGACGCATTCGTCAGCGCATGCAGGAGATCATTGACCAGGATGTGGCCATCCATCGTCATGAGACCACCACGGAGGAGGCCATTCAGATGTTTCTGGCACTGCACACCTTCTCGAAGGTGAAGTTGTTGCAGCGCGCGGGCTCGCTATATACCACCTATTATGATATAGACGGGTATGTGGACTATTTCTATGGTGCCCTGCTGACTAGAACGTCGCAGATTTACCTCTTCGGCCTGGAGAAGTACTACGACGGTCTGTTGTTGCGCATCCCATCGGCCGAGCATCCCTCGGAGCTGGGCGAGATTGTGATGCAGGACAAGATGTTTGGCATTTTCAAGGAACATCACCGCTGGCAGGACATCCTGGGCATGCGCACCATTGGCGACCTGGACGAGGCCATCGACAAGGGGCGTACTAATCTGCTGATTCAGGTGAGTGAGGCCTTGCAGGAGAAGAAAATTGGCAGGATTGCCGATGAGATAGCCAACCGCAAGGGCATCCGCATGGTGCTCATCGCTGGTCCGTCGTCAAGCGGCAAAACAACAACGTGCAAACGATTGTCGGTGCAATTGCTGACGAATGGCATCAAGCCCGTGAGCATCTCGCTGGATGATTATTTCCTGGACCGTGAGAAAACGCCTCGCGATGCGACGGGCGACTATGACTTCGAGAACCTGCACGCCCTGGACCTGCCCCTGCTCAACGAACAGATGAATGCGCTGTTCAGAGGTGAGGAGGTGGAGTTGCCTCGCTATGACTTCCCCACGGGCAAGAGCGTGAAGAGCGGCAAGAAGTTGCGCCTGCACGACGATGAGATACTGGTGGTGGAGGGTATCCATGCCCTGAACCCGGAGCTGATGGCCAGTGTGCCGCAGGAACAGATCTATCGTGTCTATGCCTCAGCGCTGACCACGCTGCTGTTGGATAACCACAACTATATCCCCACCACCGACAACCGATTGCTGCGCCGCATCATCCGCGACCATAAGTATCGCGGCGTGTCGGCCCAGGAGTCTATCCGTCGCTGGCCCTCGGTGCGCAGGGGTGAGAACAAGTGGATTTTCCCCTATCAGGAGAATGCTGACGCCATGTTCAACTCGGCTATGCTCTTTGAGTTGGCCGTCATCAAGAGTCAGGCTGAACCTTTACTTGAACAGGTGCCCGAAAATTGCCCCGAGTATGCCGAGGCCTATCGCTTACGTAAGTTCCTGAAATACATACGTCCTATACCCGAAGACCAGATACCACCGACCTCATTGTTACGTGAATTTTTGGGTGGTTCTTCGTTCGAGTATTGAGTATTTTTAACATAAGAAATGCGATTGCAAGGATGCGAAATTCGGTTTTATTTTCGTATCTTTGCAATCACTTTTTGATAACTAATAAAACGAGTCGAAACTTATGATACAAACCGTGGTGAAGCGCGACGGACGCATCGTCGGCTTCAATGAACAGAAGGTGATGGCCGCCATCCGTAAGGCCATGATGACGACCGACAAAGGCGAGGATGAGCGTCTGCTCAACCAGATCACTGACCATATCGCCCAGCGTGGTGATACGCAGATGACGGTGGAGCAGATTCAAGATATGGTAGAGGTGGAACTGATGAAGTCAAGTCGTAAGGACGTGGCTCAGAAGTATATTGCCTATCGCAACCAGCGTAGCATTGCCCGTAAAGCCAAGACGCGTGACGTGTTCCTGGATATCGTGAACATTAAGAACAATGATGTGACGCGCGAGAACGCTAACATGAATGCCGACACCCCTGCCGGCATGATGATGAAATTTGCTTCAGAGACCACCAAGCCTTTCGTTGACGACTACCTGTTGTCGGAGGATAGTCGTGAGGCTGTGGCTCACAACTATCTGCATATCCACGATAAGGACTACTATCCCACGAAGTCGTTTACTTGTGTGCAGCATCCCCTGGACCACATCCTGAACTGTGGCTTCATTGCCGGTCATGGTGCCTCGCGTCCTGCCAAGCGCATTGAGACGGCCTCGGTGCTGGCATGTATCTCGCTGGAGTGCGCCCAGAACGAGATGCACGGTGGTCAGGCTATTCCTGCCTTCGATTTCTATCTGGCACCTTTCGTTCGCCTGTCGTATATTGAAGAACTGAAATATCTGGAGGACCTCTATGGCGAGGACTTTAGCAACCTCTATAACGAGCCTTTGATGGACTATCTGAAGCAGCCTCTTGACGGACTGCAGGGCGTTGACCGTGTGCGTCAGCATGCAATAAATAAAACGGTGGGTCGTGTGCATCAGGCCATGGAGGCTTTTATCCATAACATGAACACCATCCACTCGCGTGGTGGTAACCAAGTGGTCTTTTCATCTATCAACTATGGCACGGATACCTCGGCCGAGGGTCGCTGCGTGATGCGTGAGTTGCTGCTCTCTACCTATGAGGGCGTGGGTGGTGGCGAGACAGCCATCTTCCCTATTCAGATATGGAAGAAGAAGCGTGGCGTAAACTATCTGCCTGAGGATCGTAACTTTGACCTCTATCAGTTGGCTTGTAAGGTGACTGCCCGCAGGTTCTTCCCCAACTTCCTAAACCTCGATGCTTCGTTTAACCAGAATGATGAGTGGCGTGCCGACGATCCCAAGCGCTATCAGCATGAGGTGGCAACGATGGGTTGCCGTACACGTGTGTTTGAGAACCGCTTTGGACCTAAAACCAGTATCGGTCGTGGCAACCTGTCGTTCTCGACCATCAACTTGGTGCGTCTAGCCTTGGAATGTCGTAAGGAAGAGGATAAGGACCAGCGTCTGGGACATTTCTTTGCAAAGTTGGACGAGATGCTGGAGATTACTGCTCAGCAGTTGGACGACCGTTTCCAGTTCCAGAAGACTGCCTATACCCGTCAGTTCCCCTTGCTCATGAAGAGTCTGTGGATTGGTGGCGAGAAACTGGGGGCTACGGACACGGTGGAGAGTGTCATCAATCAGGGCACGCTGGGCATCGGTTTCATCGGACTGGCAGAGTGCTTGGTGGCACTGATTGGCAAGCATCACGGCGAGAGCGAGGAGGCTCAGGAACTGGGACTGAAGATTATCACTTATATGCGAGATCGCGTCAACGAGTTCTGTGACCGTTTCCATCATAACTATTCTGTGCTGGCTACGCCTGCAGAGGGCTTGGCAGGTCGCTTCACGAAGCGTGACCGCAAGGACTTTGGTTGTATTCCCGGTGTGACTGACCGTGACTACTATACCAACTCGAACCACGTGCCCGTGTACTACAAGTGCTCGGCCCGCCATAAGGCAGAGGTTGAGGCGCCTTATCACGACCTGACTCGTGGTGGTCATATCTTCTATGTGGAGATTGACGGTGATGCCACGCATAACCCTCAGGTGATTATGAGTGTGGTGGACATGATGGATCGTCTGAACATGGGCTATGGCTCGGTGAATCACAACCGCAACCGTTGTATGGACTGTGGCTATGAGAATGCTCAGAACAATATGAAGGAATGTCCGAAGTGTGGTTCGAAGAACATTGACCGTCTGCAGCGCATCACGGGTTATCTGGTGGGTACTACCGACCGTTGGAACAGTGGTAAGCTGGCAGAGCTCAATGACCGTGTGACTCATATCGATGATGGCGAACAGACGCTGTTCTAAAAAATAGCTTTTACATAAGCGTGATAAGAGTACTTTCTATTATAGAAGATACAATGGTGGATGGTCCGGGTTTCCGGACCTCCATTTATTGTGCCGGTTGTCGTCATCGGTGTGTGGGTTGTCATAATCCGCAGTCATGGGATTTTGACGGTGGACGCGAAATGAGCACCGAGGATATTATGCGTGTTATTGAGGCCGACCCCTATGCCAACGTCACCTTCTCGGGAGGAGACCCGATGTATCAGGCGGCGGGTTTTGCGGAGCTGGCGAGAGAGATTCATCGTCGCACCAATAAGGATATATGGTGCTTTACGGGTTTTCGCTTTGAGAACCTGATTCAGGAAGACCAGCGTGAGTTGCTGGAGCAGATTGATGTGTTGGTGGATGGACCTTATGTAGAGTCGCTCCGTGATGAGGACTTGCTGTTCAGGGGGTCGTCGAACCAGCGCTTGATTGATGTGCAGGCTTCCTTGTATGCGGGAGAGGTGGTTCTTTGGCAGCAAAAGTGCTAAAAAACTTATTTTCCTTTTGCGTTTTGCTCACTTATTCGTACCTTTGTACCCTGAAATTTAATGTATTAGATGAAAAAACTGTTTATCGAGACATACGGATGTCAAATGAATGTTGCTGACTCTGAGGTGGTGGCCTCAGTGATGCAGATGGCAGGCTATGAGACTTGTGAAAGCGTGGATGAGGCCGATGCCGTGTTTCTGAATACCTGTTCGGTGCGTGATAATGCCGAGCAGAAGATTTATCACCGTTTAGAGGCGCTGGGGGCTGTGAAGCGCAAGCGTCCGTTGATTGTTGGCGTGTTGGGTTGTATGGCTGAACGCGTGCAACAGGATTTGCTGGAAAATCACGGGGCCGACCTGGTGGCTGGTCCTGATGCCTATCTGACCTTGCCCGATTTGGTGGCACAGGCCGAGACAGGTCATAAAGCGATAAATATTGAACTGTCAACCACGGAGACCTATAAGGACGTGGTGCCTCAGCGTCTGCATGGTGCCAAGCTTGGCGGCTTTGTGAGCATCATGCGTGGTTGCAATAATTTCTGTCACTACTGTATCGTGCCTTACACCCGTGGTCGTGAGCGCTCAAGAGATGTGGAGAGCATTTTGCGTGAGGTGCGCGACCTGCGCGACCGTGGGTTCAAGGAGGTGACGCTGTTGGGACAGAATGTGAACTCGTATAATTTCAATGGTTTCAACTTCCCCAAGTTGTTGCGTGCCGTGGCCGAAGAAGCACCTCAGATGCGTGTGCGCTTCACGACCTCGCACCCTAAGGATATGAGTGACGAGACACTGCATGTGATTGCTGATGTTCCCAACGTGTGCAAGCATATCCACCTGCCGGTACAGAGTGGTTCTGACCGCATCTTGAAGTTGATGAACCGTAAGTACACCCGTGAATGGTACTTGGACCGCGTGGCAGCAATCCGTCGTATTGTGCCTGATTGCGGTCTTTCTACAGATATCTTTGTAGGTTATCATGATGAGACCGAGGAGGACCATCAGTTGAGTCTGAGTCTGATGCGTGAGGTGGGCTATGACTCCGCCTTTATGTTCAAGTATTCAGAGCGCCCTGGTACCTATGCTTCGAAGCATCTCCCAGATAATGTGGCTGAAGAGGAAAAGATTCGTCGCCTGAACGAGCTTATCGCCCTGCAGACGGAGATGTCGGCCCAGCGCAATAAACTGGACGAGGGCAAGGAGTTCGATGTGCTGGTAGAGGGCTTCTCTAAGCGTAGCCGCGAGCAGTTGTGCGGTCGTACGGAGCAGAACAAGATGGTGGTCTTTGATAAGGGAAGTCATCATATCGGCGAGACGGTGCGTGTGTTTATCACAGGCAGTACGAGTGCTACGCTCCTCGGAAAGGTAAAGGACTAATAAGGAAAAAGAGAAAAGCATGAGAGAATTTTTGCGCGTGTTGAGGCGTTTCGTGCCTCCCTATAAAAAATATCTGGCATTGTCGGTGTTCTTTAATATTCTGTCGGCAGTGCTGAATATCTTCTCGTTTGCAGCGCTGATACCTATCCTGCAGATCCTGTTTCAGACGGGTGATGCAGAAAAGGCTACCTGTGTCATGGCATGGGACTGGAGCAACGTGCAGGGTGTGTTGATGAACAACCTGAACTATTATGTCAACGGACTGATTGCCGACTATGGACCTACCACCACGTTGCTATTGATAGGTTTATTCCTGGCCTTTACGACGCTGTTGAAGACTGGCGCATATTTCTTGACCTCAGCTTGTATCGTTCCTATTCGTACGGGTGTGGTGCGTGATATCCGTAATCAGTTGTATAATAAGATTACGGCATTGCCTTTGGGCTTCTTCTCTGAGGAACGCAAGGGAGACATCATTGCTCGCATGAGCGGTGATGTGCTGGAGGTGGAGAACTCTATCATGGCTTCTCTTGAAATGCTGTTTAAGAATCCGGTTCTTATCATTGCATATTTCGCTACGATGTTGTTCGTGTCGTGGCAGTTGACTACCTTCACACTTGTCATTGTGCCTGTGATGGGTTGGTTCATGGGACTGGTTGGTCGTAAATTGAAACAGGACTCTGCAAAGGCTCAGAGTCTGTGGAGCGACACGATGAGTCAGGTGGAAGAGACCTTGGGCGGTCTGCGTATCATCAAGGCGTTCTGTGCCGAGGAGAAGATGAACCGTCGTTTTGACCAGACCAATTCTTCCTATCGCTCTCATCTGATGAGAGTGAATATCCGTCAGTCATCGGCTCACCCGATGAGTGAGTTCCTGGGTACGGTGATGATTGTCATCGTGCTGTGGTTTGGCGGTATGCTGGTGCTGAACAACCAAGCCATCACGGGTCCTACCTTTATCTATTACATGGTGATTCTCTACTCTATCATCAACCCGCTGAAGGAGTTTTCGAAGGCCAGCTATAGCATTCCGAAGGGTTTAGCTTCGATGGAGCGTATTGACAAGATTCTGATGGCGGAGAATACCATCACGGAGGTGGCAGAGCCTAAGCATATCGCATCGTTTGAGCATCAGATAGAGTTCCGTCATGTGTCGTTCCGCTATGGCGATCAGTGGATTCTGAAGGATATCAACCTGGTGATTCCAAAGGGTAAGACCATTGCCATTGTGGGTCAGTCGGGTAGTGGAAAGTCAACGATGGTAGATTTGATTCCCCGCTATTACGATGTGCAGGAGGGTGAGGTGCTCATTGATGGCATCAATGTAAAAGATCTGGGTATCCATGACCTGCGTCAGTTGATTGGTAACGTGAATCAGGAGGCTATTCTGTTTAACGATACCTTCCGCAATAATATCTCGTTTGGCGTGGATAATGCCACCGACGAGCAGATTGCTGAGGCTGCAAAGATTGCTAATGCCTATGATTTCATTATGCAGTCGGAGCAACAGTTTGAGACGAATATCGGTGACCGTGGTGGTCGTCTGTCGGGTGGTCAGCGTCAGCGTGTGAGTATTGCCCGTGCTATTCTGAAGAACCCGCCAATCTTGATTCTTGATGAGGCTACCTCAGCGCTGGATACGGAGAGCGAACGTCTTGTTCAGGATGCCTTGGAGCGTCTGATGAAAACCCGTACCACGGTGGCTATCGCTCATCGTCTGTCAACCATTAAGAATGCTGACGAGATTTGTGTGCTGCATGAAGGACAAATTGTAGAGCGAGGTACGCACGATGAGTTGCTCAATATTGATGGCTATTACAAGAAACTGAACGACATGCAGAGTCTGTAAGGAATAGAACGGTGAAAGGACGCGTATTATATTTAGTGAGGTTTTATCTGCTGACGGTTGCTGTGTTTCTGGTAGCCAAGTGGATATTCATGCTTTGCCATTTTGCTGAGGCATCATTCTCCTTTGGTGATATGTTGTCGGTATGGTGGCATGGACTGAGTCTGGATTTATCTACTGCTCTTTATTTCTTTATCATACCGTTTTTGGTAACGATGGCAAGTATTTGGGTGAATATGCCCCGCTGGCTTATGAAACCCTATTATGCCTTTGTGGCTCTCGCCTTTTCCCTGGCCTTTGTGACTGATACGAGTATGTACTCGTTTTGGCATTTTAAGTTGGATGCCTCGTGGTTGCAGTATCTGGAGACGCCTACCGAGGCAATGGCCAGTGTGACGACGGGTTATCTGGTGTTACGTGTGTTGTACATCCTCATATCTTCTGTCCTGTTGTATTTCGCTTACGATAAACTGGCTGGCATGCCCGCCAATAAGCGTGGAGGTTGGAAAGAGTTTGTCTTCTACGTTGTCCTGATGCCACTGATGGTGATAGGTATTCGTGGTGGACTGGGTGAGTCGACTACCAATACTGGTCAAGTCTATTATTCGCAGAATCAGTTTCTGAATCATTCGGCAGTGAATCCTCTGTTCAACTTCTTCTATACCTTGTCTCATGAGATAGAAGATCTTTCTCAATACCAGTTCTATGAGGACGATGAATGTGTGGAGATGACACGTGGCGTATATACCACAGAGAGTGTTCATCGTGACACATTGCTCACTGTAGATCGTCCAAATGTTTTGGTGATTCTTTTAGAAAGTGCTGGAGAACAATTTGTCCATGCGATGCCACATCTTCAGGAATTGAAGAAGGAGGGCATTTATTTCAGTCGGTGTTATGCCAACTCTTGGCGTACTGATCGTGGCACGGTCTGCGCGTTGAGTGGCTATCCGTCGTTTCCTAACCTCTCAGTGATGAAGGTGCCAGAGAAGAGCAGCACGTTGCCAAGTATTGCCAAAACCTTGCAGCAGCAGGGCTATGACACCAGTTTCCTGTATGGTGGCGACATCAACTTTACCAACATGCGTTCATATCTAATTTCCACTGGTTGGGAGCGTCTGACGAGTATGAATGACTATTCGTTGTCAGAGCAACGTAGTAGCCAGTGGGGTGTGCGTGATGATATTACCTTTGCTACCGTTTTTGAACAGATAACACAGGCCGATGCCCATTCACATCATTTGTGGGGTTATAGTACACTTTCCAGTCATGAGCCTTGGGATGTGCCTGTCAAGAAGTTGGATGATGAGGTGGATAATGCCTTTTGCTACTTAGATGACTGTCTCTATGATTTTGTGAGCAAGCTTAAAGAGACACCGCAGTGGAAAAACCTGCTGATTATCCTTGTTGCCGACCATGGTATTGTGAACGGAGCGGTGGATCATATGACTCCTATGCAGATGAACCATATTCCCATGCTTTGGCTGGGTGGCGCCGTGCGTGAGCCTCGTGTGGTGGAGACATTATGCAACCAGAGTGACTTGCCTGCCACCCTGTTGGGGCAGTTTCACCTGAACCACGACGCATTTACGTTCAGTCGTGATGTGCTATCTGAAACTTATACGACTCCCACGGTGGTTCATAATTATAATAATGTCCAGTGGATTTGTGACTCCACGGGGCATATACTCTATGATTTCGACTTGAAACGTATCACGATTAATGAAAGCCGTGATGCCGAACGTCTAGAACGCCTGGATAAGGCGATGATACAGTTGACAAGTGCTGACTTGCAGCGTAGATGAACGTAAGCAAATTGATACAGGAATTATGATACCATTCTTATCACTGAAAGACGTCACTGCTCTTCATGGTACGGAAATCATGGAGGCTGTGCAGCGTGTGGTTGACTCTGGCTGGTATTTGCAAGGGCAGGAAGTGGAACGCTTTGAAAAGCATTATGCTGCCTATATCGGTGCAGGTCATTGCGTAGGTGTGGCCAACGGCCTGGATGCTCTCATATGGATTTATCGTGCCTATATTGAGCTGGGTGTGATGCAGCCGGGGGATGAGGTTATTGTGCCGGCTAATACTTATATTGCGTCAATCCTTGCATTGACGGAGAATGGTCTTGTTCCCGTATTGGCTGAGCCACGTTATGATACGTTGGAGATAGATGATTGCCAATTGGAAAAGTTGGTAACTCCCAAAACACGCTCCGTCTTGTTGGTTCATTTGTATGGCCGTTGTGCCTATACCGAGACGATTGGTCGTCTATGTCAGAAATACAACTTGAAGTTAGTAGAGGATAATGCTCAGGCTCATGGCTGTCGTTATGTGGACGGTCGTAAGACGGGGTCGTTGGGCGATGCCGCGGGTCACAGCTTTTATCCTGGCAAGAATCTGGGAGCATTGGGTGACGGTGGTGCAGTGACTTGCAATGATCAGGCGTTGGCAGACACGATTCGGGCTTTGGCAAATTATGGCAGTCAGCGTAAGTATGTATTTAAATATACGGGAAGAAATAGTCGCTTGGACGAGATTCAAGCTGCTGTGCTGGATGTGAAGTTGCGCTATCTGGACGCGGATAATGACAGGCGTCGTGACATTGCTAAAATTTATTATGAGGGTATCACGAACCCTAAGGTGACTCTACCAGTCCGTTTGGCAGATGATCAGAATGTGTATCATCTCTTTCCAGTATTCTGTGAGCAGCGAGATGATTTTCAAGCCTATTTAGCACATCATGATGTCAAGACCGTGATTCATTATCCTATTCCGCCTCATAAACAGGAGTGCTACAAACAATGGAACAGTCTTTCATTGCCAGTGACAGAGCGGATTCATCAACAAGAGTTGAGCCTCCCCATGAGTCCGGCAATGACGCATGAAGAGGCCCAAGAAGTGGTGAGTCTTATCAATCGTTATTGATTGAAAAACCTGTTGAGGTCTTTAATGGCTTTGTCAAATGCCTTGGGATTGATACGGTAGTTGTCGACGGGATTCAGCTTGCTGTCGGTCACTTCAATATATCCCGCTCCTTCCTTTGTGAGAATGGTGTCGCCCTCAACAATGAATGCGTAGCGTAGTTCGTTGCCTACGAAATGCCATAGACGTGGTGTCTTGTCGCTGAGTAGTCGTCCGGCAGTATAGTCTTCCAAGGGATTCTTGATACCTAAGTAATTGTGCATAATGGTCGGCACAAAATCGTAGTGTGTGGTTCGATGTGTGTAGATGGCCGTTGTGTCGCGGTCGGGCTGATGGACGATGAGTGGCACACCAATCTGATACTTTGAGAAGTTGGAGTTGTGCCCCCAATAATTCTTATGGTTCTCATTATACTCTTGTGCGTGGTCTCCCGTGATGAAAAGTAATGAGTTGTCATAAAGACCAAGTTCCTTCATTTGTGCTATAACCTCGTGTACCATCTTGTCGGTCTGGTATGCCGAGTTGCGGTATAGGTTCCAGAACGGGGTGGGGTCCATGTCATTGTTCAGTTCATCGAAACGACCATATTCCCAAGATGGCTGGAATCTATTCAGCAATTCTTTCGGCAAACTATAGGCATGAAGAAGGTCGAAAAAGATAAAGGCGAAGAAGGGACGCTTCTGTGCTTTCAGTTGTGGCATGTCGGCGATGAAGTCGTCTTTAATCCTTAGGTCACGTTCGTATGATGTTGGCAGCGGTGTGTCGAGTCGTAAGTTCGGTACATGCTGGAACAGCAGACGATCGAAGGGAGGACTCTGCAAACCTGCACTGGGATAGACGCGGAAGTCATAGCCTAGTTCCAGAAGACGGTCAACGAGCAACGGGCTAAGTCGAGCCGACTGGTAGGAGGTCCAGTAGTAGGGCTGTAGGCCGGTGAACATGCCGAATACAGAGAATGATGTGCCATTGCCGCAGCTGATATGATTCTTGTACCACTGTTCCTCGTGAGCTAGTTGCCACATATTAGGCATACACTCCGGTGTCAGTGATTGTCGACTCCATGAGTCAATGAGTACGATGACGATATTAGGCAATTGCAGTTGGGTGCTGTCTACTTTCTGAAGAGGATGGAGTGGATAGCACATCTCACCACTCCCACTCATGCCAGAAACTTCAACCACCTCGCGTTTAACGCCAAGGCTCTGCATGAGAGAACTGGCAGATAGCGGGAAGTAATAGGGAACCAAACGCACACTCTGTAGGATGGACGGCTTGGCCACAAAGGAACCATAGACATGAATACCATTGGCAATCAGCGTGACACCAATGAGTATGGTGCTTAGTGCGATGATTCCTTTCTTTTTTATTCTGGAAGATAAGTATGTCGCGGCAGGCCAAAGCCCTATGCATGCTGCTATGACCAATAGTAATGAGATACCTTCAGTCAGATAGAGATAGGGTGAGAAGTCAAAGATATCGCCAGCATTAGGTCCAGTGAGCATATTGATGATGAAACCGTTGATATGGAAACGGTAAATCTTATAGACCTGCATGTTGATGAAGGCTAATATCGCTAAGATGCTAACGGCACTGATGAAGAGGCCTGTGGCGAGTTTGTTCTTGCGGAGCAGTGCCCATGGCAGGAAAATGATGAGCCAAAGAGCCAACAAGAGTATAGCAGAGTGGGAGATACACGAGGTAATGAAAAACACCCATCCGGTGAAGTCGAGCATGGAAATAATAACGTCACCTTTGATGTAGAACATCAAAATGAGTGATATGAAAATAGTGCCTAAAACGTAATAGGTAAATCCTTTTTTGAGTATGTTCATGCATGCAAAATTAGAAAAAAATAAGAAAACGGCCTAAAGAAACTTCAAAAAACGCAGTATTTTTCGAAAAAAAGGCTCCTTTTATGATTTATTTCGTAACTTTGCCCGCCAAGTTGAAAATGATAGTAACGAGTCATGATGAAAAACCAGATCAAGTTGTTCAGACCGATTGGTGCTGTGATATGTAATCTGTTTCTCGCCTATGTGGTCTATTTCTTAGCCCGCATGGCTTTTCTTTTTGAGAACTGGAATCTCTTTGCTGACAGCCTTACGTGGGGTCATTTTATAGAACTGTTGCGAGGTGGTCTCATGTTTGATACCTCAGCCATTCTATATACCAACGCCCTTTGGGTGTTGATGGTTCTCTTCCCTTTGCATCTGAAGGAAACGACGACATACCATCGTGTATGCCGCTGGGTATTCGTGGTTGTCAATATCCTTACTTTAGCCTTGAATCTGGGTGATAGCGTCTATTTCCGATATAGTATGCGTCGCACGACTACTACCATCTTTCAGGAATTTGAGAACGAGAATAACCTTGGGGGCATCTTCTGGACTGAAGCCCTTAATCATTGGTATTTCTTTCTGTTGGCAGCTCTTGTGGCTTGGGGGCTATGGAAACTATATACAGAGCCTGTTACCAACCTCAGTCCAAAGAAAGGGAGACCTGGCAGAATATCTTATTATCTGATTATAACCATCTCTCTGTTGGCCTTTGTGCCTTTCTGTGTGGCTGGTATGCGAGGAGGTTGGACACGTGATATCCGTCCAATCACGATATCGAATGCCAATAATTATTGCGATCGTCCTACGGAGGTTGGATTGGTGCTGAACACACCTTTTGCCTTGATTAGAACTATTGGCAAGAACAACTTTGAGGTTATTACTTATTTTCAGGATCGTGCTGAACTGGAATCCATCTATTCGCCTATCCATGCTGGCGTCAAGGGTGGCTCTGCGTTTAAGAAGAAAAACGTTGTGGTAATCATTATAGAGAGCTTTGGCCGCGAGTATATTGGTACCTATAACCGTCATATTCCAGGTTATAAAGGCTATACTCCCTTTACCGATTCTTTGTTGGCTAATGGTGCCTTGACCTTCACCCATAGCTATTGCAATGGAAGAAAGTCTATTGACGGCATGCCAAGTATTCTTTCGTCAATACCGATGTTTGTAGAGCCCTTCTTCCTCTCGCCCTATTCGGTGAATGATGTCAGTGGCTTGGCTGACTGCTTGGGACGTAAGGGTTATGAAACGGCCTTCTTCCATGGTGCTGAACGAGGTTCTATGGGCTTCATGGCTTTTGCTCGTGCCACTAAGTTTCAGGATTATTATGGGCGTGAAGACTTTAATAGCGATCCCAGAACTCGAGGCGATGCTGATTTTGATGGCTGGTGGGGTATTAGTGACGAGCCTTTCATGCAGTACTATTGTAAGAAGATGACTGAGATGAAAGAGCCATTTATGACTGCCCTCTTTACCCTTTCGAGTCATCATCCCTTCCGTGTACCCGATGCCTATAAGGATCAATTTCCAGAGGAGGATCCTGATATGCCTATCTATCCTGTCATTCGCTATACTGATATGGCACTGCAGCATTTCTTTGCCTCGGCTCGCAAGCAGTCTTGGTTTAAAAATACTATCTTTGTCATCACAAGTGACCATACTAATATGACCCGTTTGCCGGAATATAAGACTGATCTTGGTGGTTTCTGTTCACCCGTCATTTTCTATGATCCCTCTGGAGAGATGGGGAGTGGAATGGTGGATGCCATCGCTCAACAGACCGATATTATGCCTACGTTGCTTGACCATCTTGGCTATGATGAACCTTATCTTTCGTTTGGTATTGACTTACTTCATACACCTGCCGATCAGACATGGGCCGTGAACTATCTGAATGGTATTTACCAATACGTCAAATATGGCTATGTCATCCAGTTTGATGGAAGAGAGACACGTGCCATCTATGCCCTTGACGATAGTCTAATGAAGAATAATCTGATTGGTAAGGTGTCTGTTCAGCAGCAGATGGAGCGCGAACTTAAGGCCATCATCCAGCAATATATGGAGAGAATGACGGAGAATAGGCTGTTACCATCCGAATAATTGATTGTGGTTTTGTTATTAGTCTTTAGTCGATAAAACCTTTTATAATATTGTTCCTCTTGATGTAGATAGTGTAAAAATAAAAAAGTTATAAAAGATGAAAATATCAGTAATAGTACCTTGTTATAATGTAGGTAATTTATTGCAGCCCCTACTGCAATGTTTAAAAGAGCAAGACTGTCAGGACTTTGAAGCAATCTTTGTTAATGACGGCTCGACTGATGATACTGTCGCAGTTTTGGAAAAATACTGTGACAACGAAAGGTTTAGGTGGATTGATAAACAGAATGGAGGTCCAGGGAGTGCAAGAAATGTCGGTCTTGATAATGCAAGTGGTGACTATGTTTTTTTTGTAGATGGTGATGACTACATTTTCCCCCAATCTCTCAGTAAACTTGTGGATCTTTTTGTAGATGGGGTTGATGTTGCTGTCGGCGCATTTGTCAATATTGACGGTATAACAACCTACTATCCAAATGTCCCTAATAAGGATAAATGGCTTAGGTTAACCTTTGCCAAAGGTGGATTGACATTAGTAAATAAAATGTTCAGAAGAAGTGTTATTGAACAGCATCACTTACGTTTTGATGAACAGGCAAGAAAAAGTGAAGATCATCTTTTCACCGCAGGATACATGTTATACTGTAATGGGGGGATATCCGTTACAGATTACCCAGTATATCGTTATGTTTTAAATCCAATGAGTATCTCGAATAGAGAAGAAACAACTCAACATTTTTCTAATACAATTGCAGATAGCGTGTATGTATCAATTAAAATCTACAAATTGTTGGAAGGTTACTTGAGTCGTGCAACACTTATGGAACTGCGTTATGACACCTATCATAAGTATCGCCGTATCCGTCATGCTGCACATGTACTAAACTGTAAGGATAAAAATTTTTACCAAGACATATACTCTGAAATAAGAAAAATTATGCCTGTATGGGAGATTGTTTGTTTTGCGATAAGGCGGAGGATTAGTATTATTACAAAATCTCTCAGAAGGAAAATTATCAGGTGGTGGAAACGCCTCTAGTGATGGATTCTTGGCTCTTAATTGGTAATTACTTATCAGATTATTTGTGGTAATAGTAGTTACTTCAATCCTATTTTTGCAGAAAAATGAAGGATAGTCTATGGTGATGCAGATGCATCACCGGATTCAAGGAGAGTTGTTCTCATTTGAGCATCTTACCTTTTTCATACACTTTTCCATCGATGACTTCAAAACGTCGATTGAAACGCTCACGGGTACGCTTCCAGCGATCGTGTGTCCATAAGTAGCACTCGGGCTGTCGGCGAATGCTGGCTTCCAGTTCCTTGAAGTAGATGTCTGTCAGTTGGAACTCTTCCATCTTTTGAGGCTCGCGAGTAATGAGCTTGAATTCTGCCTCGTAATACCCGCGCTTGACGCATCTAACATCCAGATAGTATACCGCATGATTCAGTCTTGATGCAATGCGTTCTGTTCCTGAGAGAACGGCAGTGTCGTGACAGAGGAACTGCGTCCAGTGATGGATATTCCACCAAAATGGAGCCTGGTCGGCGATATAGCCGATGACAACGGGCTTTCCCTGTTTCTTGTATTCCAGGATTTTCCTCAGCGACTCGTTCATAGAGATACATACGGCTCCAAAGCGCTGTCTTACGTGAAGGAATAACTGGTCAAAGTCCTTATTCTCAAGAGGGTGATAGAGTTGTCCGCATTGTGCTTCTGGACTTACCCAGAATGGGAGTGATGTAATCCATTCCCAATTGCAGTAGTGCCCCAAATAGACAGCACACGACTGTCCGTCTTTGACACACTGGTCTATGGCTTCTGTGTTCTTGAATACGAGACGTCTCTTGATCTCATCGGGACTCATCGTCATTAGCTTGACGCTTTCTACCAGATAGTCACAGAACCAACGATAGAATTTCCGTTCAATAGCCTTATGCTCTTCAGGTTCACGTTCTGGAAAAGATGTTACCAGATTAACCCATACAGTGCGACGTCGATAGTGTAGGATATGGAA
>CACYNE010000036.1:0-32415 GCA_902775605.1 uncultured Prevotellaceae bacterium | reverse complement strand
CTCAACCAATAAAGCACCCTTAAAGGGAGCAGTGACAACAAGTACCACAGAAAAAAGACGATATAATATAGTATTTTTTTCATGTGGCGTTTCTATTCGTTGTATATACGGCGAATCTTAGCATAGAAATGCTCGTAGTTCAGGTGGTCGTCAAAGTCTGCCTTGGCTTGCTGTCCCAACTTCTGACGCAGTTCCGCATCATCAATCAGTCGTCCCATGGCTTCTGCGAGCTGCTGGGCATTGCCGGGAGTCACGAGCAGACCATTGCGCCCGTCTTCCACGTATTCACGCTGTCCACCATTGTCGGTCACTACCACGGGATGACCTTGAGACATATATTCCTGTGGTGACAACGGACAGCCCTCGCGTACGGTTGATGCCAAGATGCCGAAGTCGGCGCCAGCCACATAGGGTAATACAGGATGGCGGAAACCAGCAAAGATAACTTTGTCGGCAATACCTTTGTTACTGACAGATGTCTGGAGGTGTGTGGTATATTCCTCGCTGCCTTTACCAATCAACACGAGTTTAAAGTTCTTGTCCTTAATCTGCTCTACAGCCTCCAACAGGGTGTCAATGCCCTTCTCGGGGTCCAGTCTGCCGTGAAACATAGCTATTGTGCAGGTTTCAGGGATGTTGAACTCTGCACGGACATCAACAGGCAATGTATTCTCGGGTACTACGATGCTTGTATGGACAATACCCAGCTTGTTGGTGTCGATAGAAGGATTTGTTCCGAGGAAGGCATCAGTAGAAATCTGTGAGTCAAAGATGAGCTTGTCAAGTTGGCTGTAGAGCCATCGGTAGAGCATGGTGTTCTTGCCGGGGCGTGTCAGATGACGACACATGACTACTTGCACTTTTTTATTACCCGACAGTTTTCGGGCGTAGCATGCAGTATAGGCGTCCTTGAAGTTATGAGCGTGTATGGTGCAAGTTCCCGCCTTTTTGATGATAGTTGCCAGTTTCCTCGCACTCCTAAAGTCCAGTGCTCCTCCCAGTGGCATGCAGTATACGTTGATGCCGGCCTCTTCGTATTTTGTACTGATGCTATCAATAGGTTTGCAGATAATGTTTACCTCTATGCCGTCAGCACGTTGGCGTTGACAGAGGTCGTAAACATATTGTTCTCCACCTCCCCATTCTTTATTTGATACGATATGAAATATTTTCATGTAGACTTTGTCTGTTGCCTAATATAATGTGTTTTGTTTGCAAAAATAATAAATAATAAGTGATTATGCAAATATAAAAAGAATTATTTTGCCAATTCAGTTTTTTGTACTACCTTTGGCAAAGAAAAACAGAAGAATCATTATGGCATCTTACGACATTGAAACTTTACATGAGCATATCCTGCAAATCTTGTTGTCTGTGGACAAGGTTTGTCGCGATCACGATTTAACATATTATTGTTGGGCAGGCACCATGTTGGGAGCTGTTCGTCACCAGGGTTTTATTCCTTGGGACGATGATATGGATATCTGTATGCCTCGCCCTGACTACGACCGTCTGATGGCTCATGCTCACGAGTGGCTTCCCCAACCACTGGAGGCCTTGTCGATAGAGACCGATGCCAGCTATCCTGGTGGTTTTGGAAAGATTGTGGATGGTAGTACTACGTTAATAGAGCGTGAGCACAGTGATTATGTGGGTGGCATCTATATTGATGTTTTTCCCATTGATGGTGCTCCTGTGTCGAAACTGGCTCGTCGTCTTTGTGTGGCTCGCTATAAGGCAATGGACAAGCTGCTCTATTTCCTGCATCGTGATCCTTATAAGCATGGCCATGGTCCCAGCTCTTGGATTGTGTTGCTGATTCAGAAACTGTTTACCCATGAATGGGCCCGCAAGCAGTTGCGTGCAGCCTATCTGGCTTATGACTATGATAAGTCGGACTATGTGCTTGACTATGACGATGGTGTGAATGGTGTCATTCCCAAGACCATGTTAGGCACCCCGCAACCTGTTACCTTTGAAGGGCATACGGTAATGGGTGTAGAACATGCTGATGAATATCTTAGGAATAAGTATGGCGACTATATGGTTGTACCTCCTCATGACAACCAGCGCCAACATAATTTCTTCTATTTGGATTATAACCTGCCGTTCAGACAGTATCAGGACAAACGTTCGTTTGTCAATCGCGATAACGTTTCTCGATAATCTTTGATACTAATATGAACTGATATTGCGCCGCCATCAATGAGCGGATAAGACCGCGTGTGCCCATGCGGAAACTGCCATCCATGACATAGCTTTTGAAGAATCGCCAGAAAGGACGCCAAAGCAGGGCACCAAGGCCATAACCTTTCTCGCGTTTTTTCTCTACCTCGTTGTCAGTATATTCGTTCATCTTTGCCATGTATTCATGCATGGTTTCGTCCATCAGATGCAGCAGACGGGATTCTTTTCTAGCTTTCAGCTTTTCGACTCTTCCCTGTACCTTAGGGAAGGTATGTACGTATGGTGGCCATTCTGTGCCTTCGCGAATAAAGAATCGCAACTGATAGTCATAGTGGAAGTCCCGCACAAACATACTCATAAACATGTTTTGGCGTGGGATATAGTATCCAGCGGCACAATTGGGCTGCTGAATAATCTGATAAAGCTCTTCGCGAAGTTCGGGCGTCACTATCTCATCGGCATCCACAACAAAGGCCCATTTGTTTGAGGCCGACTGGATGGCAAAAGTCCTGGCAGGTTCAGCACTCTTATGATTTGCTTTGGGAAACGTCACAATCTTGCAACCATACTCCCGAGCTATCTCTAAGGTGTGATCAGTACTCTCCATGTCACACACCACCACCTCATCGAAGTCTTTCACGGAGTCAAGGACCTTGCGCAGGTGTTGTTCTGCGTTATAGGTATTGATGATGACGGAAATCCTGTTCTCTTCGTTCATGACTATTTGATGACGGTGTGATAAGCCTTGATGACAGTCTCGGTGATGAACTGCAGCTGCTCGTCGGTGAGTTGAGGATAGCAGGGTAGAGAAATCTCATGGTGATAGTTCTCGTATGCCTGTGGGTAGTTCTCAATGCGATAACCCAGTCCGTTGAAGAACGTCAGCATGGGCAGAGGGATGAAGTGTACGTTGACAGCTACTTCGCTCTTGGAAATCTCGTTGATGATCTCGTCGCGCTGCTCTTCCGTGATGTCTTTGATACGCAGAGCATAGACGTGATACGAAGTTTCTCTGACACCATCGGTGCTTGGTGGGAGGATGCTCCATGGCTCGTCTTTGAAGGCCTTGTTGTAGGTTTCAAACACATGCTTGCGCTTCTCAAGCAAGGAGTCGTATTGGCGAATCTGCGCTAAACCGATGGCTGCATTCACGTCGGCCATGTTGGCCTTCATGCCCATCCCCACGATATCGTAGCGCCAACCGCCAGCTTTCGTCTTGGTGAATGCATCTTTCGTCTGACAGTTTAGGGCTTTCATGCGCAGTTCGGCATAGAGCTGTTCGTTGTCAAATGGTGCTGGCATATTCATGCAAATGGCGCCGCCTTCTGCTGTGGTTACGTTCTTCACGGCGTGAAGAGAGAAGATGGCAATATCGGTTTCAGAACCAGTATGCTTCTGATCATAGTAGGCACCGATGGAGTGGGCCGAGTCGTTGATGACGATGATACGTCCCAATTTCTCCATTACTGGCGATGTGGGTTGGAACATTGCCTTCACCTCTGGCTCGTTCACCAGTTTCATAATAGCCTCATAGTCGCATGGCCAACCGGCAATATCTACAGGCATGATGGCTTTTGTCTTGGGAGTGATGGCCTTGCGGATGGCATCCACTGAGATATTCAGGTCCTCGCCAGAGTCCACCAGAACGGGCTTGCCACCAGCCCATAGTACAGCCAGTGCCGTTGCACAATAGGTATAGGCGGGGATGATAACCTCATCACCGGGTTGTATGCCCAGCCAGCGCAGCATCAGGATGGCGCCTGTTGTCCAGGAATTGACACAAAGCACTCGCTTAGCGTTCGAGAGCTTCTGAATCTCGTCTTCCAAGGCTTTCACTTTCGGTCCGGTGGTAATCCAGCCCGACTTGAGTGAGTCAGTTACTTCTGCTATAACGTTGTCGTCAATGTATGGTGGCGAAAAAGGGATTTTCATAATAATAAATCGATATTTGGTGCAAAGTTACGCAATAAATCTGATTAATGGTGCCTTTGCCATGTGTTTTTATGTTTTTTTGCATATAAAAGAGATACTGTTGTATCACAGCACCTCCATGATATTATAGAGCGGACGGCCTTTAACTTCTTGATATATTTTTCCGATGTAGATGCCAACGATGCTGATGGCAATGAGCACAAATCCTCCTACCAGCCAGATGCTCAGGATGAGTGATGCCCAGCCAGGCACGGTATCGCCTGCGATGAGGGCGTAGAGCACATAGATGGCATAGCAGAGGCTGATGAGCAGAAATAGCAGTCCCATATAGACGATGTAGTAGAGCGGTTTAACGCTGAACGAGGTAATGCCGTTCAGGGCAAGTCCCATCATCTTGTTCAGGGTGTATTTTGATGTGCCTGCTTTACGTTCGCTAATGACATCATCGACCATGGACGAACGTAGTCCCATCATCGGTATCAGGCCGCGCAGATAGAGATTATGTTCTGGGTAGGATGCCAAAATATCGAGAGCCCTACGACTCATTAGTCGGAAGTCAGCGTGGTTCATGATGCTCTCCACGCCCATGGTGGCTTGCAGCTTATAAAAAGCCTCAGCCGACAGGCGTTTCAGCAGAGGGTCGGCCTGGCGTTTAACCTTGACGCCATAGACAATCTCGCTACCCTCTTCGTGGGCGTCAATCATCTTCTCGATGGCGTTCAAGTCATCCTGTAGGTCGGCATCTATGGTAATCACAGCATCGGCCCAGTCCTTGGCTGTCATCATGCCCGCCATGATGGCATTCTGATGCCCCACGTTGCGTGCCAGGTTGATGCCCCTGACATGTGGGTTCTTCTCGTGCTGCTGACAAATGATGTCCCAAGTGTGGTCGCTACTGCCATCGTTGACAAACACCATCAGACTATCGGCAGCAATCTTCTGCTTGCCGATGAGTTCACTGAACAGCGCCGTCAATCGCTCTATGGACTGTTCCAGCACCAGTTCCTCGTTATAGCATGGCGATATGGTAGCAAGTCTTATCATACTGCAAAAGTAACATTTTTTGCTGATACTGACAAGAAATACGCGATAAATGTGTATCTTTGCACCGAAGTTATAATAACATCCTAAGACAACATGAAGAAAACTATTCTGATTGCAGCCATCTCAATGGCTGTCACCGCTACTGCCTCAGCAGCAGAAGCAGTAAAGGCAACGGTTCACGCTGACCAGGCGGGAGCCAAGATTAATCGTGAGATTTACGGACAGTTCTCAGAACACCTTGGCACCTGTATCTATGGTGGACTCTGGGTGGGTGAGGACTCAAAGATTCCCAACATTAAAGGCTACCGCAAAGACGTGTTCGAGGCACTGAAGGCGTTGAAGGTGCCCGTGCTGCGCTGGCCTGGTGGATGCTTTGCCGACGACTACCACTGGATGGACGGTATCGGTCCGAAAGATCAGCGTCCGTCGTTGCGCAACAACAACTGGGGCGGCACTATCGAGGACAACTCGTTTGGTACGCACGAGTTCCTGAACCTCTGCGAGATGCTCGGTTGCGAACCTTATATTAGTGGTAATGTGGGTTCTGGTACTGTGAAGGAGATGGCTCAGTGGGTGGAATATATGACCAGCGACGGTGACACACCTATGGCTCGTCTGCGTCGTCAGAACGGACGAGAAAAAGCTTGGCACGTGAAATACTTCGGCATCGGTAACGAGGCCTGGGGCTGTGGTGGTAACATGACACCAGAGTACTATTCGGATGAGTTCCGCAAGTTCAATACCTATCTGCGCGACTATACAGGAAACAAGCTTTATCGCATTGGTAGTGGTGCTTCCGACTATGACTATAAGTGGACGGAGGTGCTGATGGATAAGATTGGCAACCGCATGCAGGGTGTCTCTTTGCATTATTACACCTGCTCTGGTTGGGACGGTTCAAAAGGCTCTGCCACGAAGTTCGATAATGACCAGTACTACTGGGCATTAGGAAAATGCTTGGAGATTGAAGAGGTGATTAAGAAACACAAGGCTATCATGGACGAGAAAGACCCTCAGGGAAAGGTTGGTCTGCTTGTTGATGAGTGGGGTACCTGGTGGGACGAGGAGCCTGGCACTATCAGCGGACACCTGTATCAGCAGAATGCCCTGCGCGATGCTTTCGTGGCTTCTCTGTCGTTGAATGTCTTCCATAAATATACCGACCGTGTGAAAATGGCGAATATCGCCCAGATTGTCAACGTGCTGCAGTCAATGATCCTCACTGATCAGGAGGGCACGGGCCACATGGTGCTCACACCTACTTATCATGTATTTAAGATGTACACACCGTTCCAGGAAGCCACCTATCTGCCTGTTGACCTGCCCACAGAGACCATTCAGGTGAGCAAGGCTTACTTCAAGGAGAAAGAGGGTGCGAAGGATGCTGGCTATCGCCCCTGCCCCATGCTCTCTGCTTCAGCAGCCAAGACTACTGACGGCAGTCTCGTGCTGGCCATCACCAATGTGAGTCTCGACAAGGCACAGACCATTGATTTTAATCTCGACGGCTATCAGGCCAAGAGTTTCACTGGCGAGATTCTGACTTCGAAGAAGGTGGACGACTATAACGACTTCCAGCACCCGGAGGTGGTTTCACCCAAACCTTTTAAGGATGCCAAGTTGAAGAGCAACACCATCAGCGTTCAGGTGCCTGCCAAGTCAATAGTTGTGTTGAATATTAAGTAATAGAAGCGGTCGCATGGTCATAGCTTTGACCATGCGACCGCTTTTTTTATAAGTTTGTACTTACTCTTCATCTCGATACTCGAGAATATCGCCTGGTTGGCAACCCAGCACGCGGCAGATAGTCTCAAGAGTTGTGAAGCGTATAGCCTTGGCTTTTCCTGTTTTCAGAATAGAGAGGTTGGCCAATGTCAGACCCACTTTCTCTGCCAACTCGCTAAGCGACATTTTGCGCTTAGCCAGTTCCACATCCAAATTAACTATGATTCGTCCCATGGGCCTATATGGTTAATTCCTGTTCTTCTTTCAGTTTTCGGGCATCTTTTAGAATTTTGGGGGTAAAGAAGTAGCCGATGATCATCCAGTAAAGCGGTCCCGTATATAAGTTATGAGCCAATTTGTGGAACTTATCGATGTACTCGACTTCTACTAGACTAAACACATGTTTGATGAAAATACCAGCAAAGCAAAAATACAATAGTGCTGATGCACCCAACAGGTAAAACAGTCGCACGCACCACTTAGAGTACTGCTTGTTGATATAGGTAAGGTAGACCATCAGCATGAAGATGCAGAAAAAGAAGGTCCTGGCAATGTTGTCAATCAGATAGATGTAGTTCTGATAATACTCATAATTTGTGGTGGCTGCTTGCATTCTGGTGATGTCGCCAGTCATTAGATTGGTCATGAGACCTGCTAATACCAAAAGGACAATGATTGCTAGCCAGTTTTTAATGATGTTTTGGAACAAATTTTGGGCTTTCATATTCGTTTTATCGTTTTAATATGGTTATTTATTGATTTTCGATATGCAAAAGTATATCTTTTCTCTGAAACAACCAAATAAAATCGATAAAATTTTATTGTTTATCAATAAATTAATATTTGCTATACTCCCCGTGTGGGGATCATTTGTTTCCACACGGGGAATCTTTTCTAATTTGTTTTCTTGGGTTTCTGCGAGAATCGGTAACTGACGGTGAGCATGGCATAGCGACGCATAGAGTTGGTCCAATACTCTCGACGCATAGAGTTGGTCCAATACTCTGTGCGTCCTTGCGAACTAATCCAGTATTGGAGGCTGGATACCTGACCCAGAATATCATAGCCGCGAAGTTTGAAGACCCATTTTCCTTGATTGATGGATTTGGTGAGTGTGGCGTCCCAATAAAGGCGGTTGTCGTTCATCTCGCTGTCGGTATAGCCTCGGCGAGAATGTATGGTGAGGTCGGTCTCAATGGTGAAATTCCACGGCAGTTTGTAATTACCGTTGAGGCCATAGGAAAAGTCCCAGACGTCAGTGGGCTGTTCGCCGATAGTGATGTTGCGATGAATGTTGCGATAAGATACATCGCCCTTCATATGGATATTGAATTTCTTGTTTTGGAAGCTGGCCTTGGTGCTGAAGGAAACCTCAGAAGTACCTACACGGTTGAGTTCGGCATTGGTACTGCCCGCCGTGATGGAAAGGCCGGTACTTTTTCTGTATCGCAGGGTTAGTGAGTTGTCAATGTGCCAGAACTTCTTTTTGTCGAGGGCACGGTTCCAGGTGGTTTTCAGACTTGTTGACCAGTTGCCGCTTTTGATATTCTCAGGTCGGTAGGTACGCACACCCGTTGTCATGTCGTAGGTATAGCCAGAGGCTCTTGAGTTGTGTGTCCAGTTGCCGCTGAGGTTGATTCTGATATTCTGGTTGATGCTGTCTCGACGTAATGAATACTCTAATGAAAAGTCATGTGTTGCATTGGGTTTCAAGTCTGGATTGCCTTGATAGATTTTGAGAGGGTCGCTGGTGATGGGACGGTCAATGAGGTCGGTGACCTCGGGGGTGCTGTTCCAAATGTTGTAACGAAGGTTGATACTCTGAACCTGAATGGAATCATATCGTGAGTAATAGGCTGATATTTGAGGATTGAACAGCGTGTAATTACGGGTAATGTTGGTGGTAAGTGGCTCACTCATATAGTCCATCTTCTTTCGTTGGAAGATAGCACTCAGCTGAGCATAGATGCTGAAACTGTGACTAATTGAATTTTTGTATTTCCCCGTGTAGAAATTGAAGTTTAGACCAGCTTGCTTGTCAATGGTCTGTGTGTACTGCTCGTAACTGTTTTGGGTATCGAAGATATAGTCGATGCTGTCGCGTAGAAATTCATGCTCATTACTTTTTTCATCGTTGATTTCTATACTGACAACAGGCTTCAGATAGAGATTCTTTGCCATGTGATAGGTGTATTCCAGTTCGGCACGTCCTCCGGCTCTGTGGTATGGTGATTTTGTTAGGCGGTCGCGTGTGTCATGAGTGCCTAACTTATGGTAGGTATAGTGGGTCAGATTTGATGACTCAGAGTTGAATTGCTTGTCATAGTTGCCACTGCAGGTGAGTGTGAGTGCATCACCCGATTGCATGCGTCTGGTGAGGTCGAAGTTTCCATTGATCGACAATAGGTCGTTTTTGTTGTTTGAGCGATACCACGAACTGTTGATGCTGTCGTGTCTCAGCATATCGGCAGTGCTGATATCCCATCCTTCATGTTCGTAGTTATAATGGTTGTAGTAGATACTGGCTCTGGAATAGAAACGATACTTGCTGCCTGTGGTTCGTAGTGTGTTAGACATCGTAAGACTACTGGGCTTTCTTTTCGTAGAACCAGCAGACAGACCGAAGGTACTGGCATCGTTCAAGTAGGTCTCACTCTGATTGTGATTCTCATTGAGCTCGTTGGCCCATGTGGCATTCACCTCAGTCGTATTTTCCATTTTGTCTTCTGGCGCATGATACACAAACTGACCACCTATTTGTTTGAAGTGGAAGTCGCCCGATTGGTTTGTCCTGTCGGTATAATCCTCTCCACCATAAAACTCCATCGACTCATTGATGTTGTTCAGCCCACCGAATAGCACAGCTCGTGTGCGATCGGAGAATCGCATGCCGAACCCTTTTAACTTGTAACGCCAGTCTCCTTCGTCCGAGAATCCACCGCCGGTCTCAATGTTGGCCGATCCGCCAATGTTGTATTCTCGTTTCAGAATGACGTCCATCGTATATTCTTTCTGCTTCTCATCGTCAATGCCGAGGAATTTGTTTTTCTCTGTCTGCTTCTTATATACTTCCACATTCTTCACGGTGAAGTAGGGCAGATTCTCGAGCATGATTTTGTTCTTGCCTTTGAAGAAATCGGCGCCGTTGAGCGTCAGGTTTTCAATCTTTTTGCCGTTGACGAATATCTCGCCGTCGTCATTCAACTCCACACCCGGCAACTGCTTGATGAGGCCATCGAGCATCGAACCCTCAGGCACGTTAAAGGCGTCGGCATTGTACACCAGTGTGTCGCCGCGCCACACCATCTTGACTTTCGTGGCTTGTACCACCACTTCGCCCAAGATACCGCCTTCGAAATGGCTGGCTTTCGCAGCCTTCTTCATATAAATTTTAGGGCCATCGATGCTCGTGGCTCGTTTGCTGATGTGCTTTATTTCAAAGTTCGTATAGGCTGTCTCGTAATTGGGGTGCTCTGCCTTGAAGATGAATTTGGCGGGTTCGGAGGGTATGGGGAAGTAATATAGGGTGGAAATGGCAGAAGTCCCAATGCTATTATAGTCCTCGGTCTTATATACCTGCTGGGTTTGGATGACTGTTGAATCCTCGCGCATTAATGTGACCGTCACGTCGGGTATGGCAGCCTTCGTAAATCCGTCGGCCACTG
Organism: uncultured Prevotellaceae bacterium; assembly: GCA_902775605.1. Lineage (GTDB taxonomy): Bacteria > Bacteroidota > Bacteroidia > Bacteroidales > Bacteroidaceae > Prevotella. Next base: position 21,862 of record CACYNE010000036.1, on the reverse strand, counting down.
TTCCCGAAAAGGTAACGTATTCAATCTTCTTTTTCTTCTTTACCTTGGTGCTGTCCGTCTGTGCGAAGGCGGACAGGGCAAACAAATTCAATATGATGGTGATAAAGGTCAGTTTCATAACGATGTCTTGTTTTAGTCTTTTTGCTTGGCATCGAGGTGATAAGTGAAGTTGATACCTACATAGTGGTGACGGAAATCGGTCCATGAGGTGGAGCGCTGGTAGGCGCTCTGTCTGCAGTAGAGGCCGTCCTCGTTGTTGAGGAGGTCCTGGAACTCGAATTTCACGCGGGCTTTGTTCTTGAGAATTTTCCAAGTGACGGAGCCGTTCCACAACAGGCGGTCGCGGTTCATCGACTCGGTCAGATAGCCACGGCTGGTGCTGTGGGTGATGTCGTTTTCAAAGACGAGGTCGCCCCATGTGATTTCTGCTTTAAAGCCGAATGTGTTGTCCCAAAGGGTAGTGTTCTGTTCGGGTGAGGCCGTGAAGCGATGACGTTCAGCATTGATGGTGGTGAAGACAGAAGTCTTGAGCCAGTCCTTGTCATAGGATAGAGTGAGCTTTTCGCGTGGGTTGAAGCTTGTCTGGCGGTTCAGGATACGTTCGGTCTGTGTCGGCAACAGTGTCAGATAGCCATAGTTTCTGTTGGCGTTCATTCGGAAGTCATTTTGCAATCGAACAAAGTCGCCAAAGGCCTGGTCGATGTTGAGTCTGAATGACCATGATTTGTTGCCTTGCACGTTTTCGGGGCGGCTCGTATAAATGGCTGTGGCGGGGTTGTAGCTGAGGGCTGTGGTCACAGCGCGGTCGTTGGTTTGCATGCTGATAGTCGTGCTGAGTGAGGTCTGGCGGCGAGCCAGGACCATCGAGTAGTTCAGTGAGAAGTCGTGGGTATGGCTATCCTTCAGGTCGGGGTTGCCCTCGTTGATATACAGCGGGTTGGTGAGGTCGCGAAAGCCAATGGTTTGGAGCAGGTTGGGCTGATTGGTGCGAAAGCCATAGTTAAACTCCAAACGTATGGTCTTGGTGATTTTCCATGAGGCATTGATGGATGGCGTAAGAAGCAGGCGACGACGCACGGCAGTGGTGTCAAGGCTGCTGCGCTCATAGTCTAGATGTTCGCGTAACCATTTGGCCGAAAGACTTGGTTTGAGTTGAAGGCTGGACAAATTGAGCGTCTGCTCAAGGCGAACGTCGTGATTGGTGGATGCACGATGGTTTTGATAAGTGTTGGCAGAGTCGGCCACATCGTTGGCGAAGAAGTCGTGGTCGTAGCGGTTTTGATTATAGGTAAAGGTGTATCGCAACTGCATCATCCAGTTCTTGGTGAGCCAACGGGAGTGGTGCCCTTCGGCATTGATTGAGAAGACCTTATTGGGTGCGAAGGCATATTGATTAAGTTGCGATGAGGCGATGGACTGCTGGTGCGAAGTGATGGTGCGGTTAGTCCATTCCTCCCTTTTGCTGTCGCTGTGGTTCAGCGTCATACTGACACCCAGCGAGCCGTCTTTGATATAGCGCTCCCATCCAGCTTTAGCATTGAGTCGTGTTTCCCGCGATTCACTATTGCTGGTCTGATCCTCAGAAAGTACGGGCGTATAGTCGTCGGCGCCATCGAGCTTCTCTCCCTGTTCGGTGGTCTCGTGGTCGCTGGAGCGGCTGTTTGAGTGTGATGCAGAGACACTGAGCGAGTAGGTATTCAAGGTGTCCTTGGCCCAATGCATATCGGCGTTGAAGGAGGGATTCAGACTGTGACTCCTGTAGTAGCTGTCGCTCATGCTGCGGCTGGCAGCGGTGTTGGGGAAGAATGTCTCGTTTTCGCTGCTGCTGTAATACCGATCGTCGTTGTGGGCAATACCTCCAGTGAAGTTATACTGGCTTTTGAGCTCTTGCGTGCCAGCTTTCTTGTTCCATTTGTGCTGGTAACCTGCTGTTGCACCATGCTCCTGACCAAAGCCCGTGCCCCATGAGCTCTGCCAATAGTTGAACTGCCGGCGGTGACGTTTGTCGATATTATTGGCATCGGCATAGATTAACACGGGGTCGGTCTTCGACAAGCGATTCATCGTTAACTCACCTTCGTAGTATTTTGGTGACTGATAGCCGGCGGTGACGTCGCCATACCAGCGGTCCAGAAAGCCTGGCTTGATATTGAGGTCGAGCACCATGTCCTCAGCACCATCATCCTTGCCCGTTCGCTCGCTAAACTCCGAGGCTTTGTTATAGGCCTTGATGTTTTGAACGGCCTCGGCAGGCAACTGTTGCATGAGTTGATCGCCACCCAGCATGCTCTCGCCATCCATTGTCAGACGGATGGGCTTGCCGTTCCACGAAAGCTTGCCCTCGTCGTCCATCTCTACGCCAGGCAGTTTACGGATGAGATCGTCCAGACGGGCACCTTCCTGCAGATGAAAAGCCTCAGGGTTGAAGATAATGGTGTCGCCCTTGACGGTGAAACGACGGGCGTGCCCCTTCACCTCTACCATCTTCAGCATCTGTGGCGACATCTTCAGTTCTATGGTGCCAACATCTATGGTGTCCTTGATTCCATCGGAAAAAGCCATGATGTTTTTCTTTTTGGTGTAGTAACCCAGCATGGATGCTTCTATCGTGCCGCGCTGACGAGCATTGATGAAGAAAACACCAAGGCTGTCGGTTCTGGTGGACGACATTTGGTAGCCATTGTCACTAATGTTCTGGGTGAGTTTGATCGAAGCTTCAATCAAAGGTTCTTTTGTGTTGGCGTCAACCACACGTCCGCGCAGGACATCGGCATTGGCTGACACTGTATAAATAAATAATGCAATGAGTGCAAGGGCTTGGGTGATGATTGTTTTTTTCTTCATAATCAGTTTATGATGATTTGATTGCAAAGATACAATATAGTGGGTAAACTTCGTCATAAGCGACTTCTTTTCTGTCAATAATTTGGATAATTTAACCTCCGTTTTTAGTTGTTGACGGTTGTCAATAAAATGAAAAATTGAAGGAAAACGCTTTGTATAACACATGTTACTGAATTTTTTCGCTTTCTGAAAGAAAGATTTTAGAAAATTAATTTGTATCTTTGCAACCGATTATGGACGAAGGCATAAAAATAGGACTTGACGCTAAGAGAATTGTGCGAAATGGCACAGGGTTGGGTAGCTACGGACGTACGCTAGCCAATGATTTGGCCGCCATTGATGGACTGGACTTGCTACTCTATGCACCCGATAAGGGTTCTCAAGGTTTGCGTGGTCAGGTGCCCGAACGTAAAAACCTGCATTACTGTTATCCCAAAGGATTTTATTCCATGTCTTTCTGTAAGTCACTTTGGCGTACCAGGGGCATTGCTGCCCAGGCGCAGAAAGATGGCGTGCAAATCTTTCATGGGTTGTCGGGCGAGTTGCCTGTTGGCCTCCGTAAGCGGGGTATCAAGACGGTGGTGACTATTCACGACTTGATTTTTATGCGTCATCCCGAATACTACAATAACATAGATGTGAAAATCTACACACGGAAGTTCCGTCATGCTCTGCGTGAAGCCGACCGTATCGTGGCTATCAGCGAATGTACCAAACGCGATATCTGTGAGTTGGGTGGGGTTGAGGCCAGCCGTGTGGATATCATCTATCAGAGTTGCGCCAAGCGTTTCTCTGACTTCCCTGAGAGTCGAAGCATGTGGCAGGTGCGTGAAAGATATGGCCTGCCCGACCGCTATATCCTGAATGTGGGCAGTATTGAGCAACGTAAGAACGTGTTGTTGGCAGTCAAGGCTCTGCATCGCCTGCCCGATGACGTGGCGTTGGTTATCGTGGGCAGACACACCCCCTATGCTGATGAGGTAATGCAATATGTCAAGGAGAATGGACTTGGTGGTCGTGTGGTGATGCTGCACGGAGTACCTGATGACGATCTGCCTGCCCTCTATCGCATGGCCGATGCGTTTGTCTATCCCTCACGTTACGAGGGCTTTGGTATTCCTATCATTGAGGCCATCCGTCTGGGATTGCCTGTGGTGGCCTGTACGGGATCTTGTTTGGAGGAAGCTGGTGGCCCAGATAGCCTGTATGTGGGACCTGACGATGATGAGGCTATGGCCCATGCAGTTAGTCAGGTGTTGTTTGGGGCTAAAGGACGTGAGCGGCGCATCGAACTGAGCCAAGCCTATGTAGAGCGCTTCGAGAATACTGGAGCAGCACAACACTTTGCAGACTTATATAGAGATATTCTTTGAGATATGGAAAAGAAACATTTGGCAGTGAAAAAACTGATGGCTGCCGTAGAGAAGGAATTGCTACACAAACCCAACCGTAAAACGCTGGACCGTCTGTCGCTTTTGGTAGGCTTTCAAGACTGGGACTCTTTCCAGGAAGCCTTGCAGGGAGAGGCCGATGGCCATACAAATTATGAATCATAACTAATATAAGAAGAATGAGGGAGAGACTTTTATTATTGATGGGACTGATGTTGCTGGTGTCCTGTAGTGGTGATAAGAATGCTGGCGACGAGTTGAACTTGATGTCCAAGTTCGACAACACATGGAATATCTATGAGAGTTTCACGAACAATGAGGATGGTACCATCACCTATAACTCACAACCTTGGGGAGGCTTGGTGGGTACGGTCAAAGAGCAGAACATGCCTGTGGACTGGTCCAACTATGAATCGGTGACCTTTGAATTTGCTGAGCCAACAAAAGTGCCCACGCAAATCATGGTGACATCGAGTCTGAAGACCTGGGGAAAGCCAGGTATCAAGTCTCTGACCAGCTACTTTGACGGACAGAACGTGACTTCGGTCAGTGAGGTTGTCTTGCAGACATCCGACACTGCCAGTGTGATTATCAGTAAAGTGTATCTCTCGCCAAAGGATGCCACCTGGACGCCCGTCAACCTGTGGAAGGGCAATTGCTCCTTAGGCAACTGGCAGAATGGTTTTGTCATCGGTCCAGAGAAGTTTGAGGAAGCCTATGAAGGAGATAAGCTGGAGTTTATATTTTCTACTGATACGAGTAGTCCTGATGTGACATTCTGGTTGCTGAAGACTGTTTATAGTACTACTGAAACAGCGTTGGAAGGCAATAACAATGAGTTGAATGATTGGGGATGTGCACAGATTAGCAATGCGGCAACTGTCTATAGAATCATCCTAACTGCCAAGGATATATCACAGCTGCGTCAATATGGTCTTTTTGTCAATGGACACTATCTGAACATCACTCAGTGCAACCTGTTGCAGAAAGAATATCTGGAATAGCATTTAAAGACACATGGACATAAAAAAGCACCGCCATTCCTTGGGAACAGCGGTGCTTTATTCTTTTCTGAAGGTGATTCTTAATCCTCGTTGTTAGCGACGACGGCCGAACGCTTCTCCTTAATACGGGCTGCCTTACCAGTGAGCTTGCGCAGGTAGTACAGCTTAGCGCGGCGAACCTTACCAACCTTGTTCACTTCAATGCTGTCAATGTTGGGTGACTCGATGGGGAAGATACGCTCCACACCGATAGTACCTGACATCTTGCGAACAGTGAAACGCTTCTTCTCTCCGTGACCGGCAATCTTGATGACTACACCACGATAGAGCTGGATGCGCTCCTTGGTACCCTCGATAATTTTGTAAGCGACAGTTACAGTGTCACCAGCCTTGAAGGTGGGGTGCTGCTTGCCGGTTGCAAATGCTTCTTCAGCAACTTTAATTAAATCCATTTTCTTTTTGATAATTAAATTTGTTGTATCGTTCCAACGCAACATAACAGGCAACTCTCCTATCTTCCTGCCAGCGATTACGCGGAAAGCGGGTGCAAAGGTACTGCTTTTTAGGTGAAAAGTGAAAGGTGAGAGGTTAAAAGTGGGTTTCGTTAACGTTTTTTAGTAATAAAATCATTCTCGTAAGTGTCAGACTCTGAACTATTTTTGTTATTTTTGCACAAAAATATCGAGCTATGAGAAATAACATTTTCTATGGGGCTGTGGCTTTGGCCTTGTTGTTCGCAGGCTGCACATCACACTATCAACTCACGGACGTAAGCCAAACGAGAATCCTTGTTGATAATCGTTATGATGCGACACCTGATGTTGCAGCAGCAGCTTTCTTGGCACCTTTTAAGCAGAAGGTTGACTCGGTGATGGGACCTGTGGTAGGACGCGCGGCTTGCGATATGGTGGCTGATCGTCCGGAAAGTGCGCTGTCTAACCTGTTGCCAGACATCTTTATGTATATGGCCAAGTATTATCAGGAGAAACCAGACTTCGCTGTCTATAACATGGGTGGTATTCGTGCGGCATTGTCGAAGGGTGATGTAACCTATGGTGACGTGCTTGACATTGCTCCTTTTGAGAACAAGATATGCTTTGTTACACTATCTGGCGAGCAGGTGACGCACTTATTTGAGCAGATAGCTTTCCGTGGTGGTGGGGGTGTCAGCAAAGGTGTGCAACTGGTGATTACCAAGGATGGTCACTTGGTGTCAGCTCGCCTGAATGGTCAGCCTATAGACCCGAAGGCCAGTTATCGTATCACTACGATTGATTATCTGGTGCAGGGAAATGATGGTTTGACGGCATTCAAGGAGGGCACCAATCTGAATTCACCTTCTGACAGTAAGAATAATGCTCGTTATGTGATTTCTGATTATTTCCGTGAGATGATGGAGGCTGGTAAGGCTGTGGATGCGAAAGTGGAAGGAAGAATCATTGTGAAATAGTTATTGTTGGTGACTGTTATTAATAGAATGAATATGATGAAACAATTTGTTTTTACGATAGCCTTGCTGCTGGTTACTGTATGTGCCGGTGCAATGGGCCCCAAGAAGATTACTGTTCTGCATTCCAGTGATACGCACTCGTGCATCCTGCCTTTGAACAAGAACCTGGCTGATACAATGCTGGCCGATCGTGGCGGATTCCTGCGTCGCATTGCCATGCTGAAACAGGAACGCAAGGCAGATCCTGATTTGTTGCTGTTCGATTGTGGCGACTTCTCACAGGGATCGAGCTATTATACGATGTTCAAGGGTGACGTAGAGGTGGAACTGATGAACCGCATGCAATATGATGCTGTCACCATTGGTAACCATGAGTTTGACTTCGGTCTTGAGAATATGACTCGTCTGTTCAAGATGGCAACGTTCCCTATTGTCTGCTCAAACTATGACTTTGCCGATACGGAATTGAAAGACATCGTGAAGCCTTACATCGTCTTGAAGCGTAAGGGCGTGAAGATTGGTGTCTTTGCGCTGTGTCCGCCTTTGCAGGGATTAGTATCGACAAATAACTACGGTCCGCTGAAGTTCTTGGACCCAGTGGAGGTGACTGATCGTATGGTGGATGTATTGAGGAATCAGGAGAAATGTGACGTGGTTATCTGTCTGAGCCATTTGGGCTGGGAGGTGTCGGAATATCCTGATAATGAGGTTATTCGGCGAACCAGCGGTATCGATTTGCTCTTGGGAGGTCACAGCCATACTTACCTGAAGACATTGGGATATGAGACCGACAAGACAGGTCGTCAGGTGCCTGTGGACCATGAAGGTAAGCATGGTGTCTTTGTGGGTAAGATACAGCTGACGCTTGAGAAGAAATAGACTGAATACTCAAAAAAGAGTAGGTCTGCTGAATGGTGGACCTACTCGAAATATAATGTAAAGAGAAACATCTTTGTTCTGATGCCGTCAATGCCGTTGACACTGTTTGAGAAGACGCGCTTGTTGGCATCGGTAAGTTCGTTGACGTGGTTCTTGTCGAGGGTATTGGTGAGACCGTAGCAGAACTTCAACTCCGGAATGAGTTTGAAGAATGGCAGGTATAGGTCGCAGCCCAATCCCACGTTGATCATCGCGTCATAGCGCTTCAATTGAACATAGTCCTGACTCTTGCTCGACATGTTTATCATCGGACTGAAGCCAGCTATCACATAGGGACGGTAGTTGTTGAAACGGGGTGCCGAGAACTTCAGGTCGATAGGCACCGCAAGATAGGTATTCTTCAGGTCCTGAGTCTCTTCACGGGGTTGCCCGGCATCGTTCAGGTTGTCGAAGTCGCGAAACACCAAATGCTTGGAACCAAAATGCAGGGTGGGCGAGACGCGGAGGTTGAAGTTGTCACTTATTCGCATATCCCCCAAGACACCAACGCTAAATCCAGGATTCCAGTTGTCCACGTCGCAGGTGATGGTACGCACAGTCCCGTCTTCCATGAGCTGTGGGCCCACGTTGCTTGTCTCGGCATCCTGAAGGTTCACGCCCAGGCTGATGCCGAAATGCAGGGGACGCAAGTCGATGTATGGCTTGTTCTGTACCTTACGTTTCTGTGCTGCTGCTGTCATAACGACGAGAGCAAGCAGTATGATGCTAATGATTCGTCTCATTATTATCAATAACGTAAAAAACCGTTTGTTATTGTCCAAATATCTATTTCGACATTGTATAAATTGGATAAAAAGATACCTAAACTTTGGTATTCTTCGGAAAAAGTTCGTATCTTTGCATCATTAATATTAAGTATTAACTCATAAAACATTAAGAATTATGGCATATGTAATTGGTGACGACTGTATCTCTTGCGGTACATGTCAGGGTGAGTGCCCCGTTGAGGCTATTTCTGAGGGTGCAGACAAGTATGTAATCGACGCTGATGCTTGCACAGAGTGCGGCACTTGCGCAAGCGTTTGTCCTTCTGAGGCTATCAGCCTGGGCTAATCATTTAGCTTCATAAACCATAAGCGGGAGAATTCCATCGGAGTTCTCCCGCTTTTATTTTATCAGGGTGATAATACTTACTGATTTCTACAAAGTTTTATAAATACAAAAGCGCCTGCTTTGCATGATTGCAGAGCAGGCGCTTTTCTATTCTATTAATCTGTCTGATTAGTTGGCAGCCTTCTTCAGGGCGTCAACCACCTTCTTGATTTCAACATCTTCGGGCTGCAGCTCCAACAGCTTCTCTGCATTAGACAGAGCAGCAGCTGAGTTCTTCTGCTTCACATTGTAACGCATAAGATAAGAGTAAGCATCGAACAGACGACTCTTATCAGTATCGTCAACCTCTTCGTGAGCACTGATAAGCTGGATGAGGCGATCAAAGTGCTCCTTTGCCTGACCCTTTAATTCGGTATCCATCTGAGCGTTAACGCGACCACGCTGCCACAGAGCATATTCCTCAGCATCGGGGAACTTTGTAATCAGGTCGGCCCAAATCTGGTCAGCTTTGTTGAATGCTTCTGTTCTGGCATCACCCTCCAAAGAACGTGCAAAACTGGTCTGCAGCAATCCCAGACCTGCGTGGTCTGTTGCATCAGCGTCAGCCTTTGCGTTCAGGTATGACTGATAGCTCTCAATAGCGTTGGGGAAGTCCTTCATGCTCTTGTATGAGTCTGAGATGCCTCTGTACAGGTCAGCGTGCATGCTCTGGTCATCAGCGGGCTGTGACAGAGCCTCCTTATACTTAGCGATAGCCTCTTCATACTGTCCGTTGCCATAGAGGGCCTTACCATAGTTCTGATAGTCCATATCCGTGAAGGTAACGCTATCCTTGCTAACCTTTGTGAAGAGCACCTTGGCATACTCCAGAGCATCAGAATATTGCTTGGTCTCATTGCTGCAGAGCATAGCGATACGGTTCATCGTAGCGTTAAGGGGCTCCTTAGCCAGTCCGTTCTTCACAATCTCCAGCGCCTTGGCATACTGACGTCCGTTGTAGTTAGCCATAGCATACTCAATGTAGTCCATACGGGTCAAATCCTCGGGAGCAACCTTTGAGAAAGCCTCGATGGCAGTAGCATAGCGCAACTGAGTATAGCTGATGTGACCAATGAGACGGTCAACGGGATAGCCAGGTACTTCCTGACGGAGTTCCTCAAGCTTTGCAACAGCACCTTCTGGACTTACCTTACTATAGATAATAGCATACTTTCTGTAAGACTCAGGGTTCTTTGGGTCAGAGTAGATAGCCTGCTCATAGAACTTGGCAGCCTCACCACCATTGTTCATACCAGCCACGTCACCCAGCAGGATGTAAGCGGGAGCATAGTCATTCTTTTTCAGACTCAGAGCCTTGTTGGCGCATTCTCTTGCGTTGATAGAGTCCTCTGCTTCAAAGAAGGCACGGCCGAAGGCCACCAGATTCTCAGCATTCTTCTTGTTCTTGCTGATGAAGTTCTTCACCTGCTTGTCATAGTCAGCAGGCTTGTTCTTAATCATACTCTTCAGGGCGTCAACGTCGGCACTTGTACCGTCTTGAGCCATTGTGCCGAGGCTGCATCCGAACAGCATGGCACCCATCATAAAATATTTCATTGTCTTCATAATCATTTGGGTTTAGATAGTTAGACTTTTATCCTTTAATCTTTTTCCTTTTATATTTTTGATGTTTATATTTCCAAATCGTTTAATTTAATCGATGACCACGTCACGCACCGAGTATTCTGCACGGGCAGGGAACAGTCCTGCATTGAAGAAAATCAACTGCCCTGGATTGGGGAGCCAGCAGAAGTTCTTGAAGGCACGGGGTACGCCTGTTGACCTGGGGTCAATACAGATGGCGTAGATGGTGCGGATGAAGGGGTAATAGTTATAGGCAATGTTCCACTGCGAGGGCTTGTAGGTGTTCTCGCGGCGTGCCTCTTCTGCTCTTCCCACCTTCATGATGGTGATCTCACGGTTGTAAGTCAAGTTTGTGGTGTCGCGCTGGTCATCCAACCAGATGGAACCCACCACACCAATGGCGTTTTTGTTGTTTTCCACATAGTCCACCACCTCAGCGCTGGTCATGGCGGCCTTGACGTTACCGTCGGTCTTGACCTGCTTGCCTTGCATGATGGAGTCAACCACATAGCGCAGTGTTGCAGACTTTGGGTTGTCGAAAGCCACCTTTATCTTGCCGAGCTTCGATTCCGGATTCAACTCACTCCATTGTGTTATCTCGCCCGCCATAATCTTGCGGAAAGTGTCAACGGTGATGAGCGTATCAGTGTTGGCCTTGTTAACAATGAGTGCCAGTGCGTCGTAGGCCAGCTCGGTACACGTTGGCTTATATTTCTTTTGCTTAAGCGTTTCTTCTTCGTTGGGGGTCAGTCTGCGGGTGGTAAACACCAGCAGGACATCCTGGTTCATCAGTTTCTCTACGGCCTCCTGCTCACTGATGTAGAGCGGATAGATGGAGTCGCGCTTGTTCTTCATGTTGAAGATGTCCAGTTCCTCGTTGATGATGGGACTGAGACTTTCGTCGGCAGCAAAGAACTTGGATTGCTGCTTGTAGGTATCGTCAGAAGGCTTGTTCCCACATGATGGGAACAAGCCTATAAAGAGTGACAATCCAATGAATAAAGTATTGAATTGAGTTCTGTTCATTTTGTGTTTGATGCTTACTGGAGTTTGAAGGTAACAGGCAATGTGAACTTTACACGTACAGAAGAGCCGTTCTGCTTACCAGGAATCCACTTAGGCATGCTCTTCAGCACGCGTACAGCTTCCTTGTCAAGAGAGGGGTCAACCGAACGAACCACCTTTACATCGGTGATTGAACCGTCGCGCTCTACCACGAACGTACAAACTACACGACCCTGAATACCATTCTCCTCAGCGATAGCGGGATAGTGGATAGCCTTGTGGAGCCAATCCAGCAGAGCCTGATCACCACCCTTGAACGAGGGCATCTGCTCTACAACATCCCAAACCTTAGTCACCTCAGCTGCGGGGGGAACCTCGTCCACCACCTTATCGGTTACTTTCAGCACGTGCTCAGCCTCGTCACTACCCTTGTCATAGTCAATGGCACCGACGGCAACATCGCTCTGTGCGATTTCATCCTGTGTCTTGGTAACCTGCTCAGGAGCGTCATCTTCCATTTCGTAGGCGGTGAACTTCTCAGAGTTCATGACGGTCTCTTCAGCCACGAGCTGCTCGAGCTCCTCAACATCATAGACCACCTCTTCCTCTTCCTGTTCTTCTACCTCTTCTTCAATCTGTTCAAGAGTGACCTCAGTCTCGTGCTCAGCCTGTGCTGCTGCGATAGCTTCAGAAGCCACGTTAACCAGCAGGAAGGTGCCCACGATAGCGATGATACCGGCAAAGAGTGCCAGCATGGCGAAGAGGTTACGCTTGTTGGTATCCTGACGAATGGCATAAGCACCATAGGCCTCGTTTTTACCTTCAAATACGAGGTCAATCCATTTTTGATCTAATAGATCTATCTTAGACATAGTTCTTTCGTTTTAATGGGTTATTCGATAGTGATACCGTTTTCAATCAGAATAGGCATATCCTTTTCGTTGATCTGATCGATCACATACTTACCAATACAGCAAATCTGCATCTCATCCAGGATCGTTACGAGGTTGTCGTAGTTAGAATTGTTCAGAGGCTTGATGTTCACAGCCAGTGTGGGCACCATGTTGCTCTCTGTATATTCCTTCATATCATGGTCAACCTTTTCGTAGCGAGCCTTGTCAAGCTGTCCGTTGCTGACAATATCCACGTGACCTTTCTTAATCATGATCATAGCACGATTATAGATTGAGTCGTTGGCCTCCTGTTGGCTCTTGGGAAGAGCGTTGAACCAGAGGTCCAGCTGATTCTTGGCGTCCATCAGCACCTTTGCAGGAGCGTGACGGTGGTTACGAAGCACCTCGCGGATACCTTCCTTACCCCATGTGGTCTCCTTCAGGAACTCGGGCTTACCGAAGTCTTCCTTGTGGTCCACGATGTAGTAGTACAGCTTATTGTCGGCAGCCAGATAGATCGTGATGGTTTGCTCGGTCTTGGACTTATCCTTGTCCTCATCCTTCATGGTCTCGTCCTTTGCAGGCATGGTCAGGTGCATAGCCTGAGGCTTAGCCAGAGTAGTACACAGCATGAAGAAGGTAATAAGAAGCATCATCATATCCACCATCGGCGTGAAGTCGACGCGGACATTCATCTTTTTCTGCTTGCTTTCTTTTTGTTTAGCCATATCTTATTCCTCCAATTTCTTTAACTGTGTAACCAACTTGTAGCGGCTCTCGTTGATGTCCTGCAGTTCTGCAATAACCATTTTAACCGCGCTGTAAGGAGTGCTCTTGTCAGCCTTGATGCAGATTTCGAGTTTGTTGGCAACACCGATCTTCTCTGCGTCAGGGAGATCGTTGTACCACTCCTTATAACCATTCTTCATTGCTTTCACCCAGAGTTGGAATTCGCTCATCTTGTCTTCGCGATTCTGCAAGCTATCGGTAGGAATACCGGTAGTCTTCAGCAGCTTCACCTGATCCTCGTGTGATCTGCTCAGATATTCGGGCAGGCTCTTCACGGGGATACCAATCTGAGTTCCGATCAGAAATTCCTTCTTCTGGTCAGGCGTGAGGGTGGTTTCGCGCTCTTTGAGCATCTGCTCCAGAGCCTTTTCCATCGTCACGGTCTTGTCTGTTCCCATCAACACGCGGCCCTCGGGGTCGATAGTGATGTCGAGCACTGCCGATGAAGATACCTTCGCCATGGTGGTAGAACCAGGCGTCACGACCTTCACCACTTCGTTCTTCGTTCAGTTTTCTTAATTTTTATCTTACCCATAGTGGTTAAATATTTAAAGGGTTAGACAAAATTAAGCCTCGTCTGCGTGTGTAGCGTTGTAGGTCTGAGCCAGTGAATAACCAATCTCGTCCAGTGCAAACGAAATCTTGTCGATACGGTTGGTGAAGAAGTTGTATGATACAACAGCGAGCCAAGAAGTACCGATACCGAAGGCTGTGTTGATCAGAGCCTCAGAGATACCTGCAGACAGCTCAACTGAGTCACCACCACCACCTTGTGCCAGAGCCTGGAACGACTTGATCATACCAACCACAGTACCGAGCAGACCAGTCAGAGTACCCAGAGTAACGATGGTAGCGATGATAGGCAGGTTCATTGTCAGAGTAGGCATCTCAACAGCGATAGCCTCCTCGTGAGCAGCCTGGATGCGAGCGATCTTCACTTCCTTCTTCACACCCTGAGCGGCGTCAGCCTCTTTGTATGCCATAACAGTAGCGCGAACAACGTTAGCTACAGAACCACCCTGAGCGTTGCAGTGCTGGAGAGCAGCGTCGAAGTTCAGAGCCTTCAGGTCAGCCTTAATCTTAGCGAGGAAAGCAGCGAGCTTCTCCTTACCGATACACTTGCTCAGAGCGAGCACGCGCTCGATAGCCATGAAGATAACGGTGAGCAACAGTGTGTGGATCACAGGCACGATAACACCACCCTTATAGATGGTACCCCAGATGTTCAGAGGAGAACCTGCGGGATCGCCACCCTCGAAGTTGGCAGCCTGGCCGAAGTTGACGAAGAAGTTGCAGAATGCGATAACACCGCAAATAACAATCACCCAGATAGCGTCCTTAATACCAACGCTCTTTTGCTTTTTTGCTGCAGGAGCAGCAGGTTTTGTTGTTGCCATAATTTTGTTTTTTTTGTTTTTGAGTTATTAAATGAATTAATTGTATGTTGTTCAATAATATGCTAGTCAGCCAACAAATTTACCACTGGCTTTTAGCCAATGAATGCTTTGACCTCGCAAAGTTAGCAAATAAAACGTTTATCCATGCAGTGTTTAACTACATTTAACGCTTATTTTAATGATTTTAGTGCATTACCGATGCGCTTCATGGCCTCTCTGATGTTGTCATCGCTTGTTGCATAGCTCATTCTGAAGCAATCAGGGTCGCCAAAGGCATCGCCGCCAACGGTAGCCACATGTCCTTCCTCCAGGAGATACATGGCCAGGTCGGTGCTGTTGTTGATGACCTTTCCGTTGGGTGCTGTCTTGCCATAGAAGCTGGAGCACTTGGGGAAGAGATAGAAGGCGCCTTCGGGCACATTCACTTCCAGGCCGGGAATCTGACGAGCCAGTTCCACTATCAAGTTACGACGGCGCTCGAAAGCCAGACGCATCTCCTCGACGCACTCCTGACTATCGGTATAGGCGAACTCGGCGGCCTTCTGACTCACAGAGCAAGGACCGCTGGTGTACTGGCCCTGCAGTTTATTACAGCCCTTGACAATCCATTCGGGTGCTGCAATATAGCCGATGCGCCAGCCAGTCATGGCGTAAGCCTTCGACACACCATTGACAATGATGGTGCGCTCCTTCATGCCGGGGAACTGGGCGATAGACTCGTGGTGCCCCACGTAGTTGATGTGCTCATAGATTTCGTCGGCCAGCACGAACAGGTCTTCGTGCTTTAGAATAATGTTCGCGAGTGCGCGTAATTCCTCTTTATTATATACAGAGCCAGTTGGGTTGCTGGGTGAACAAAGGATGATCAGTCTTGTCTTGGGTGTGATGGCTGCCTCGAGCTGCTCGGGCGTCATCTTGAAGTTCTGTTCGAATGTAGCCTCTACGAAGACGGGTGTGCCGCCAGCCAGCAGGGCCATCTGAGGATAGCTCACCCAGTAGGGCGCGGGGATGATCACTTCTTCGCCGGGGTTCACCAGAGCCATCACGGTGTTGCAGACGCTCTGCTTGGCGCCGTTGCTCACCAGAATCTCGTTAGTGGTATAGTCCAGTCCGTTCTCGCGCTTTAACTTCTCAACGATAGCCTTGCGCAGTTCGGGATAGCCAGGAACGGGTGAGTAGCGTGAGTAGTTCTCATCTACAGCCTGTTTGGCAGCCTCTTTTATGCGGTCGGGCGTGTTGAAGTCGGGTTCTCCGACGCTCAAGTTAATCACGTCAATACCCTGAGCCTTCATCTCAGAGCTTTTTTGCGACATGGCCAGTGTGGCCGAGGGTGCAAGTCGTTGCAAACGGTTGGATAATTGTGCCATATTTATTTCAAAATGTTCTTTTCAGCCTGCAAAATTAATCATTTTATTCGTGACAGCGAAAGATTTCTATCTTTTTTTCACTTTTTGGTGGTACTACAGATGCAAAGTGTGTCCCATGCGTTCCTGCTTGGTCCTCAAGTAGCGGAGGTTATACTGGTTGGGCGTTACCTCGATGGGCACGTTCTCCACAATCTCCAGTCCGTAGGCCTCCAGACCCACGCGTTTCACGGGGTTGTTGGTCATCAGGCGCATCTTGTGCACGCCCAGCTGACGCAGCATCTGTGCGCCGCAGCCGTAGTCGCGCTCATCGGCCTTGAAGCCCAGACAGAGGTTGGCGTCAACGGTGTCGTAGCCCTGTTCCTGCAACTTATAGGCAGCCAGTTTGTTCATGAGGCCGATGCCGCGGCCTTCCTGTTGCATATAGACGATGACGCCCTTGCCCTCCTGCTCAATCTTCTGCATCGCCTTGTGCAGCTGTTCGCCACAGTCGCAGCGACGACTGCCCAGGATGTCGCCCGTCATACAAGAAGAATGAACGCGTACGAGTATAGGTTCGTCCTCCTTCCATTCGCCCTTGATGAGTGCGAAGTGCTCCTGTCCGTTGCTCTTCTGGCGGAAGGGGATGATGCGGAAGTGACCGTATTCTGTCGGCATGTCCACCTCTTCGCCTATCTCGATGAGCGATTCCTTCTCCAGTCTGTAGGCAATCAGGTCCTTGATGGTGATGATCTTCAGCTGATGCTCCTCGGCGAAGGCCATCAACTCGGGCATGCGGGCCATGCTGCCGTCGTCGTTCATGATTTCCATCAGTGCGCCGGCAGGGTAGAGGCCAGCCAGTTTACACAGGTCGATGGCAGCCTCGGTGTGACCGCTGCGACGCAGCACGCCGTTGTCCTGGGCGTAGAGCGGGTTGATGTGTCCGGGCCTGCCGAAGGTCTCCGGCTTTGATGCCGGGTCGGCCAATGCCTGGATGGTGGCGGCGCGGTCGTGAGCCGATACGCCAGTGGTGCAGCCCTCCAGCTTGTCCACCGTCACCGTGAAGGGAGTGCCCAGCACGCTGGTGTTCTCGCTGACCTGTCGTGGCAGGTCCAGCTCCTCGCTGCGGCTGATGGTGATGGGTGCGCAGAGCACGCCACGCGCATATTTCAGCATGAAGTTCACCATCTCGGGTGTAATCTTTTCGGCGGCGCAGATCAGGTCGCCCTCATTCTCGCGGTCCTCGTCATCGACCACAATCACGAATTTTCCCTCACGGAAATCCTCGACAGCCTCTTTTATTGATGACAACTTATAGTCCATAGTTCTTCGTTGTTTTAATTTGATTGATAATATTGTTGCTCGCCGTTGTGATATCGTGCAAATCGCGATAGAGTCTGAAACGGAAACGCAACATGCGGAAATAGAAGAAGATGCCCAGCGGCAGGAAGAGGCCGCAGGCTATGTTGAGCCACTTGCGCTCGAAGGGGCGCGTGTGGGCATGTGTCGCCATGATGGGATAGTTGTTCAGTTCGTTGAGAATCACCTTGTCCCGGGTGTATCCCAGGTCCTCAATCGTTGTTTCCAGCATCTCGTTGATGGCCTCAATCTCGTGGTCGTCGCCAGGTCTGAAGAACACGTTGATGGGGTTGGGCCATCTCAGCAGCTTGTGCTTCTCGCCATAGGCGGCGATGCTCTTGTTGATATCCTCGAGCGCGATGAGGTCGTCGGCATATTTCGGTTCCTCGATGATCACCTCCTTGCGAGTGATATTTCTGTGGGTTCTCAATCCCAGCATGCGCATCATCAGCAACTTATAGGCGTCGATGTTGAATACCGTTGAGTCGCGGTTGGCCTTATAGGTGAAGAACACGGCCAGCGGTGCCAGCACCATTGTCGAGATGCTCTTGCCGAACCATACCGTCCAGATATCGTCGCGTGCCATGCGCATGCCTGAGTTCTCGAAGATGTAATACACGATAAACACCAGCACCGAGATGATGACCGGCACGCCCAGACCGCCCTTGCGGATGATGGCACCGAGGGGTGCGCCGATAAAGAAGAAGATGATGCACGACAGTGCCAGCGTAATCTTGCCGATGGCCTCGATGAGATGTATGCGCTCGTTTCGATGGAGGCCGTTTGCATAGTCGCTCTTAAAACTTAGCTCGTTGGTCGCGTTCTGAGCCTGACGGGCGGCAGCACGGGTCACTTCGCGCTGCTGGTCGCTGTTCATCTTCGCATAGATACTGTCAACGCAGGGCATCTCCTCGGCGGTGGTGGCCTTCAGCCTTGCCGAGTCCTTGGGCGTTAGCTCCGCTGCAAACAGCGTGTAGTTGCAGGCTTCCTGATAGAAATGTCTGCCCACCGAGTCGTTTGACAGTCGGATGGAGTCGAGGTCGGACAATATCTTGCCCAGGTCCTTTGCTTTCGCGTCGCCGGCGATGCCTGCCATATCGGCCAGGTTGAAGTCGCCGTCAAAGTCCAGCAGGATGGTCTTGTGGGCGAAGGTCTCTCGGCGATAGGGCACCTCTGCCGTGCCGCCCATGTCCTGCGTCCTCATGTTCTCAAACCATTCGCCGCTCCACAGCGTCAGTAGCAGGTGCTTCTTCTCGGCAGTTGACTGCAGCATGCCCGAGTCGGCCAGGATGATGGTCTGGTCCTCGTATGAGTTCGACTGCCTGTAGATCATGATGCCGTAGAGGTGTCCCGTCTTCAGGTCCTTCTTCTCTACGTAGAGGTTCGAGTTGGGGATGCCGTCGTAGAAGATGCCCTCGGGAATCTCCAGTTCCGGACTCTTCTGCTTCATCGAGATGAGCAGTTGCGAGAACTGCACGTTGGCTTTCGGCACCACCACGTTCTGGAAGAAGAACGAGATGCCGGCTATCAGAGTGGTGATGACGATGAGCGAGCGCATCGACTGCATCAGCGAGATGCCAGCCGCCTTGATGGCTGTCAGCTCCGAGCTCTCGCCCAGGTTGCCGTAAGTAATCAGTGAAGAAAGCAGGATGGCCAATGGGAAAGCCTGTGGCATCAGTCCGAGGCTCATATACCAGAAGAATTGTGCCAGCACCTCCATAGAAAGTCCCTTGCCAATCAGTTCATCGACATAACGCCAAAGGAACTGCATCATCAGGACGAAGAGGCAGATAAAGAATGTTCCCACGAATAGCAGCCCGAACTGCTTAGTGATGAAGATGTCTAACTTTTTTATTCTAAACATACTAACAGGCTGCAAAGGTAGCATTTTTTTTTGAGGTTTAGGGTTTGAGGTTTGATATTTCTCGTGTACCTTGTTGTTTTTTAACACATATCAAACCC
Source organism: uncultured Prevotellaceae bacterium (assembly GCA_902775605.1). Taxonomy (GTDB): domain Bacteria; phylum Bacteroidota; class Bacteroidia; order Bacteroidales; family Bacteroidaceae; genus Prevotella. The sequence continues at coordinate 2,810 of CACYNE010000036.1, read as the reverse complement.
CAACTTCCAACCTCACCCCTCCAACTTCAACCTTCAAAATCCACTCGACTGGTGCAGACGGTCCAGATTGTCGTCCCACAGTTCGTGCAGATCGTCAATATCTTCGGCGGGCGCGTAGTCCACCACGAAGAGGCACAGCTCTTCGGTCAGTTCGCTCTGTCCTATGCGCATCTCCCAGTAGGCGTCGGGGTCCTCCTCGTCCACCCATTGCAATCGTATATGACTGTTCTTCTGCCTCTCCAGGATGTTGGCATTCAGAGTGTGGTGTTCTCCATAGATGTCGCCCCAGGTCAACTTCATCACGCCGTCTTCCTCAATCACATGGTCGGCCAGCCATCGCTCCAATCCATGGTCGGTGCTAAGCAGTTGCCAGAGCAGGTCGGGCTTGCGTGCTGATAGGGGATATTCTAAACTTAATTGTTGTTTTCGCATAATGTTTTAGTCAGCCTTTCGCTTGTTACGTAATTAGGTTTTGCGGCTACAAAGGTACAAAAAAGGTTGCAAAACACCATCGTTAGTGAAGAAAAAATGTATCTTAATTCATAAAAAACGTTAACCAGAACAAAATTCTCTGGTCTCTTGACTCGTTTCTCGTTTTTTAGCAGTGAGCAGATGGCGGGATAGCTCAGCTGGTTAGAGCGCATGATTCATAATCATGAGGTCGCCGGTTCAATCCCGGCTCCCGCTACCAGACAACAAAATGTAAGATTGTGCCGAGGGATGCTTCGGCACTTTTTTTTTAAAAGGTATTAGGATTATGCAAGACATTAGAAACATTGCAATTATTGCGCATGTTGACCACGGCAAAACGACGCTTGTGGACAAGATGATGCTGGCTGGTAATCTTTTCCGTGAGGGACAGAATCTCAGCAGTCAAGTGCTCGATGCCAACGATCTTGAACGTGAGCGTGGCATCACCATTCTTTCGAAAAACGTTTCCATCAACTGGAAAGGCACCAAGATCAATATCATTGACACTCCGGGACACTCCGACTTCGGTGGCGAGGTGGAGCGCGTGCTCAATATGGCCGATGGCTGCCTGCTGTTGGTCGATGCCTTTGAAGGTCCTATGCCTCAGACCCGTTTTGTGCTTCAGAAGGCCCTGCAGATTGGCTTGAAGCCCATCGTTGTGGTCAACAAGGTCGATAAGCCCAACTGTCGCCCCGAAGAGGTCTATGAGATGGTCTTCGACCTGATGTTCTCGCTCAATGCCACTGAGGATCAGCTGGACTTCCCCGTGGTCTATGGCTCGGCCAAGAACGGCTGGATGGGTGAGGACTACAACAACCCTACTACCGATATCACCTATTTATTAGATAAGATTGTCGAGGTCATTCCTGCCCCCACCAAGATAGAGGGTACCCCCCAGATGCTCATTACCTCGCTCGACTATTCGAGCTACACCGGCCGTATCGCCGTGGGTCGTGTGCATCGTGGCACCCTGAAGGACGGCATGCAGGTCACCATCGCCCATCGCGATGGCTCTATGGAGAAGACCAAGATCAAGGAGCTCCACACCTTCGACGGCATGGGTCACCAGCGTATCGACGAGGTGGAGTGCGGCGACATTTGCGCTGTCATCGGTCTCGACAAGTTCGAGATTGGCGACACCATCTGCGATATCGAGAATCCCGAGCCCCTGCCTCCCATTGCCATCGACGAGCCTACGATGTCGATGCTCTTCATGATCAACGACTCTCCGTTCTTCGGCAAGGAAGGTAAGTTCGTCACCTCACGCCATATCAACGACCGCTTGGAGAAAGAGCTCGAGAAGAACCTCGCCCTGCGCGTAGAGCCTTTCGAGGACTCCACCGATAAGTGGATTGTCTCTGGCCGTGGTGTGCTCCACCTCTCTGTGCTCATCGAGACCATGCGTCGCGAGGGCTATGAGCTTCAGGTGGGCCAGCCTCAGGTGATCTATAAGGAGATCAATGGTGTGAAGCACGAGCCCGTGGAGGAACTCACCATCAACGTGCCCGAGGAGTTTGCCTCGAAGATGATTGATATGGTGACCCGTCGTAAGGGCGAGATGACCTCTATGGAGTCTCAGGGCGAGCGCACCAACATCGAGTTCGACATCCCCTCACGCGGCATCATCGGTCTGCGTACCAATGTCTTGACCGCCTCTCAGGGCGAGGCCATCATGGCCCACCGCTTCAAGGAGTACCAGCCCTATAAGGGCGAGATCGAGCGCCGTGTCAATGGCTCGATGATTGCCCTCGAAACGGGCAACGCCTTTGCCTATGCCATCGACAAGCTGCAGGATCGTGGCAAGTTCTTCATCGATCCGGGTGAGGACGTCTATATGGGCGAGGTTGTCGGCGAGCATGTTCACGACAACGACCTGGTCATCAATGTTTGCAAGGCCAAGCAGCTCACCAACGTGCGTGCCTCAGGTACCGACGACAAGGCCCGCATCATCCCCAAGGTCATCATGAGTCTTGAGGAGTGCCTGGAGTATATCAAGGAGGACGAGTTGGTCGAGGTGACTCCCCAGTCCATGCGCATGCGCAAGGCCATCCTGGATCACGACCAGCGTAAGAAGGCCAGCAGACAATAATATAAATACCATATAACATGAGTCGCACAAGTTTTGGTCAAGACCAAAATTTGTGCGACATTTTTTTGCGTAGAGGAACAGAGCCCCCTGTGCTGCCGCCTTATGTTTTCCATTTGGTTGCTCATGTTTTATTTTTTTTGTTTTTTTTTTTAGGCACCCTCACCATAATCTTCTGAAATGCCGATGTACAAAGGGCTGGAGGCCTGTTGAGGGTGCCTCTGACCCTCACCTCACCCTCCACGACCCTCAC
>CACYNE010000035.1 GCA_902775605.1 uncultured Prevotellaceae bacterium | reverse complement strand
GCAGCACCCACATCACCCATACCTGCCGAACGAGCATCGGGGGCAATGGTCTGAGAAATGACAGCATGTTCAACGGGGTTGAACGTGTTGGTTTTGTAGTCATCGGCACTTACGCCTAATACAGCACCCAGCCACAGGCCAAGGGCCATACCTATTTTATATTTCATTCGTTTCATCGATTATATAAACGGAAGAAGGGCTTAATTATTGCCCAACACAATTAATTTCTTAGCCTGAGAAGCCTGACTGCTGCCATTACTGCTGATGAGAACACGATAGAGATAGACACCAGTGCGCAGGCGACTGCCACTGCTGGTGGTCAGGTCCCAGTCGATGGTGTAGGTCTGGTCGGTGGGAATGCCCGTTTCCGTACGGCCCCACAGTTTGCGACCCGAAGCATCGAATATCTCAAGTTCGATGTCCATCTGACTGCCCGTGCGATCGTGGGTAATCAGGAACTGCGTTGAGGTGGTGGCAGGATTCTTGGTACAGATAACGCTCTGAAGCAAAGGTGTCTGACGGGCATCAACGGTGAACTGCAGTTCAGCCGTTGATGAATTGTTCAGCATATCCCATGCACGGAACAGCAGTTTATGAGTGCCCTCGGTGAGTGTGGGAAGCGTATAGCCTACCCTACCCGTACGGAAGTCACCGAAGTCATACTGGAACGCATCGTTGAGGTTGTAGGCCATGTTCATGTCGCCATCGATGATGAGTTCAAGATCGTGGCCAATGCCACCGCCTGCCACGTTGATACCATCCTTGTCGGACAGCTCGGCATAGAAATACGGTGTAGCATTGACGGTGCCACCATTCATGAAGTGCTCGCTGTTCATATAACAATAGATAGAGGGACCGATGCCATCGTTGGGCGAATCGACTGAACCAGAGAGATGGAACGAGCTGTTGATGCCATGAGCCTCGAGCGCCTTGTCATTACTAATGGCATAGACAAGGATCAGCCCCGACTGATCGGAGTAACTGATATCCTGAGGTACGGAGAACTGGAAAGTGAACTGTCCGTTTCTCACACTGTCGCGACCGGTATAGATAGTGGCGGGACGGTCCTTATAAGTGAACGCCACATCAATATTGTGATCATTACGACGACATGTGACGGTCTCTTCTCGATCACGCACGATAAGGGTGGCCAAGCCATTGAAATCAGGATGGCCATCAATATGTCCCTTGACGGTGACCACCGAACCGGCCTTGAGCTGCTGAAGAGCACCTGTAGCAGGCTGTCCGTTAATGCTATCGACCACGGCCTGCACAGTGGGCATGGCCAGCATCAAGGCGGGGTCGCCAAGGAGAGTGTAGTGAACCTTATTGATGCGCTCCATCTCCGTATAGCTCGACGTAAAAGAGTTCTTGGCCTGCATCACAGCCTCGCCCATGGTGAGACGACGGCCATTGGCATCGGTGCTGAGCACCAACTTCATGAAGGCTTTGTTAAGCAGACAGTTATAATTGGCATAAACGGTGCGGGTAGTGCCAAAGAATGCAACTGCGCCGCCATAGTCATTATACATGGCCAACTCACCAAAGTTCTCCTCCTGGCCATCGAAGGGCATGATATCACACGAAGCGGTGACCCACAGGGGAAGGTTCATCGACATGCGCTCAGAGAAGTATTCCTTCTTGATAGCCTGCTCGTGAGACATGACATAAACGGATCCGTGACCAGAGTAGTTCATCACCAAGGCACCACGCTGCATCTGCTGGCGCACCAACTGCTCAACCTCGGGATAGCGATTGCCTGTAGAGGTGACCTCACGGGTGTAAGCATCCCAATAGATTTTCTTCAAATCGAAAGAGGGATAGTTCTTGGCCACGACACTGGCCACAGAATCAGCGTCCAACATGTGGCGGTTCTGGTCGCCGTCATCTCCTAGGATGCAGATGGTGTTCTGCCAAGAGGCGGCATGATTATTGGTGCGATAATCCACAATCTTATCGACCATCGCAGTGGCCTCGGCCAGGGTGCGGGCCGACAGGCGACCGACGGCAGCATCGATACCCTCCTGTGGGAATTTACCTCCCTCGTCATCATCGAGCAGACAGAAATAATCATCACTGACGTAACAATAGAACTGACTGAAGGAGTTGTCACTCTCATAGCAAAGCAGGAAATCATCAGGCGACTCATTGCGCCAGTCGCTGGTGAGCATGCGGTTATCCCATGCTCCGTCACCAAAGAGCAACAAGTAGCGGGGCTGGTCGGCAGTGGTCTCTGCCCTGTCGTAGAGCATCTTCATGTAGCGACGATAGGCATTGGCATCGGGGGTGCCGCTAGAAAACTCGTTATAGAGCTCGTCGGCAGGCACGATGTTTACGCGCAAACTGTCGTAGGTCTCGTGAAGGGTCTTGAGGCGTTGGGCCTGACTCAGGAACTTCTGACTGGTGGGTATGATGATAACCATGTCGACTTGCGGGTCGGCATGGTGGTTCTGATTCGTAATCTGATACAGGTATTCGGGCACCGACCACTCTGCCGAGGTAAGGGCGGGCATTGCCTTAGGAGTACCATAGCGCAACGAAAGCCAGTCAAGACGAACCTCGGAACCTGAACTAAGGCGGAGGGTGAAGGTATTCTGACTATCGCGATGGATGGCCTCAGCAGGCAAATCGAAGGTCCATGTCATCTGTGTGGCAAAGGCCAAGCCGTCGCGAGGGACACCACTGAGGGTGAGCACCGAGGTGTTGGGCTTCAGCGTACCCAGCGTGGTGCCATTAAGAAGCAGTGTGGCCTCGAACATCTTATCAAACGAGAGATTGATGTCAACCTTGACACTGGTTTCGTGGATAGCGGGCATGGTGATGTTGCGAGCGGTGCTGGTGGACAGGGCAGTGCCTTCATAAAGGTTACGACCGCCATGATACCACGCATAGTCATCCACCTCGTGAAGATCGTGATAATCGTTGGGCGAGGGATAGAACGAAGCACGGAAGGCAGCACTGTCCACAGACAGGGGTGTGCCATCGGCCTCGGTCAGGAAATAATAGCCGTAGTTGGAATAAGGATTGCGGGTGCGGGCCACCGTAGAGGCTGTCTCCCAATTGACGGGACCAACGGCATAGAACAGACGACGACCACCAACAGTGCAGGTGGGCACCTCTTTCAAATCGTCGGTCTCTGCCAGATAGTCGGCAGTGAGTTTCTCGGGTTGCATGGCACCGCCATAGCCATAGACGCGCACCTTCGAAGGGTCGGTGAAACCAGCATTGCGGATTAATGCATCAGTGAGTTGATAGACACCAGTCTCGGGGATGCGGATCTTAGCCCAGCGACCTGTGGCAAGGACGGATTTGGAGGAATAACGAGGAGACGATAGTTTGAGATTGGAGGTTTGAGGTTTGAGCTTTCTTGAATGACTGCAGGCAGCGGCTTTAATATCGAGCATAAAGCTGACCAGCTTCTGATACTTTCCTTCACGAAAAACAATGGGCACAAAAGAGATGTTGAGCACTCCCTGCTTGCGCACCACACTGACATACTGACTTATCTGCGGCAGAGAGGCAGGGCGTTCTGGCGTGATGACCTGATAGCGGGCCACATCAGCCTGCGACATCTCCATAAACTCTGGATAAAGAATGCTGACTTCATAGATGGAGTCGGCATATTGGGGACCTAACGGCAGCTGCAGACTGAAAGAAGGAAGCACAGAGTCTATCTTCACCTCATCAGCCGTGAGGTTGAAGAAACGCTGTGCGGCCATATTTCCTACACAGCCAATCACAACGAGCAATATCGTTAAAAGTCTCTTCATTTGCAATTAAAGTCAAGCACCTTGCGGTCTTCTATCCATCCTTCCAGATGGTCATCGATATGGACAGGCCCCACGCCTACGGGAGTACCGGTGTAGAGCAGGTCGCCCGTCTTCAAGGTGAAGTAGGTGGAGATGTAGGCGATGAGCTCATCAATCTTATAGAGCATGTCACTGGTGCATCCCTGCTGCACCGTGGTGCCGTTGATATCTAGGTGGAACTGCAGAGCCTGCACATCGCGGAACTTCTCCTTCTCAACCCACTGACCAATGACGGCTGAACCGTCGAAGCCCTTGCATATTTCCCAGGGCAGTCCCTTCTGACGGGCCTGCTCCTGCCAGTCGCGGGCAGTGAAGTCAATGCCAACCGTGACAGCATCGTAATAACGATGGGCAAAGCGGGCGGGAATGCCCTTGCCCAATCGGCAGATGCGTACCACAAGTTCGGTCTCATAGTCCACCCGCTGACTCCAGTCGGGGATGAAAAACGGCTTACCATCCTTCAGCAGCGCAGAGTCGGCCTTGGTGAAAATCACAGGGGCCTCTGGTTTATATAACGTACCATCGAGCTCTTTATTGTGCTGCGCATAGTTCATTCCTACTGCAAATATCTTCATATCAATGTTTTGTTTGATTGGTCTTACAATGTGCAAAGATACGAAATAATCTTGGCATAATGGTTGTACATTCCATTTTTTATTGTAATTTTGCAGTCAAATCAATAAAAAGCGAAGAGAAATGAATAGAAAGTTTTTTGTGGGAGCTGCCTTGATGGGAGCCATGCTGCTGACAATGAGTAGTTGCGGTGGCAACAGCAAGAGCGAGCCCTCGGTGGCCGAGGAGAAGGCCGACATGACAGAGACATTCAGTAATACCTACAGCGAGCCGGAGAGCGATGAGGTGGTAGATTTGCTGAAGGACTACAACGAGCACATGGACGATTACAGCACTGACGGCATGACGGCACTGGGCATGGGATTCCGTGACAACAAGGTGTTGCTGAACTTCACCGTGAACGAAGAGCAGTTTAACCTGAAGGACAAAGATGCGCTGAAAGGGCAAGTCATCGAGATGGTGAAAGCCATGCCGATGGAACAGAAGGAGGCTTGGCAGTGCATTCCCAACATGGGCTATGAGCTGATGTACACTTTCGTGGGAAAGAAGTCGAGCGATATCGTGTCGGTGGTACTGACGGTTGACGACCTACAGACACTGCTCTACTAAGAAACAACAAGAGACGACTCGCAAGGTCGTCTCTTTTCTTTTATGCCTTAATCTTCAGACAGAGCATCGTCAGGTCGTCGCTCGGCTCTGCACCTGCCACATGGACGGCCACCTCGTGTTGTAGGAGTTCTACGGTCTGGCGAGCACTCTCATAAGGATGACTACGGATAACATCCAACAGATGATCATCGCCAAACTGTTCCTGGGCAGCATTCTCAGCCTCGTTGAGTCCATCGGTATAGATAAACAGGGGCTCGCCTTTGATATCGTCAATGCTTTCGCCAATATAGTCAAGCTCCGGCCACAAGCCAATGGGGGCGTTGGGTTCCATCTCAATGAACTCACCGCGGAAGACGGGCGGGTTATGACCGGCATTACAGAAGTCGAGATGACCTGTATGGAGATTGGCCACACCAATAAACATAGTGACAAACATGCCACTCTCATTGTTTTCTGAGAGTTCGGCATTCAGGCGCGTGGCAATATCGGCGGGCGTCATCTGCTGCTTTGCCAATGCACGGAACAAACGGATGCTTTGGGCCATAAAGAGTGAGGCAGGCACGCCCTTGCCACTGACATCACCCAAACAGAAATAGAGGGTATCGTCGATGATGAAGAAGTCGTAGAGATCGCCACCAACAGCCTTGGCTGGCGTCATCAAGGCATAGATATCCAGCCCTTCGTCTTCTGGGAAGGTGTTGGGCACCATACCCATCTGGATGTCGCGAGCAATGCGGAGTTCGCTTTCAATACGCTCTTTGGCTGTGGTGGTCTCCTCCAACTGGTCATAGGCCACCAATAGTTTTTCGTGGGCCTGCTTGAGTTTGCGGGCGGCACGGAGGCGGAAGACGATAAACACCGCCAGGGAAACGAAGATGAGCGAGATGACAATGATGATGAAACGGAACTGGGCTCGCTCGTTTTCAAGTTGGGCGCGTTCGTTCTCTTGTTGCAGGCGGACGTTCTCGAGTTCCTTCTCTCCCACCTGGAAGATGGTATTCATCTCGTTGAGTTGTCCCTTGGTCTCCTGGGCATTAAGCGAGTCGTTGAGGAAATAGATAGTACGGAAAATCTGACCGGCCTCAACATGACGGCCCATCTTATCAAGGATCTCTGCACGCTGCTGCTTAACGATAATCTCCATGGAACGGTCGCTCATATCTGAGAGCTGGAGGCGCTGCGCGTTCTCCTGAAGGGCCTGCTCATAATTACCTCGCAAGAGATTGAGCTGGGCAGAATAGTAGAGCCACTTGCCACCAAGCACATTGTCCATATTGGCTATGTGGCGGCGAGCCTCAGACAGATGCTGGGCAGCAGCACTAAGTTGGTTCTGTCCCATCGCAGCCTGGGCACAAGCCAAGTAATAATAGGACAGATAGAGATCGCCAGTGGAGGTGCCTTCGAGATGATGGTCCACAAAGAAACGCTTGAGGAAAGCATCCCAACGCTTGGTAAGTTCACCAAGTCTGACATAGTCTTTCATCTCACCGAGGGCATCGCCATAATAGGTATAGACATCGGGCATGACCGAGGGGGACGGCTTTAACTTGGACAGCTCGGCCAGGGATTTCTCAAACACCTCGACACTTTGGTCAAAGTTGCGCAGATTGCTATAAGCAGTTCCCATGATACAATTGGCCTGACCCATACCCAGCACATCGCCTCGCTGCTTGGCATCGTCGAACATCGCCTTTGTCTCGCGAATACCCATGTTGTTTTGTCCCATAAAGACGTAGGTGTTGGCCACAAGTCCCCACATCTCATAATAGACCTGCCACTGCCCTAAATCCTTGACACGCTCCATGTCACGGCGAACGGCGATGAGCACGGAGTCGTTCATGTCATAATTATAGAAAAGGGAGGCACGCTCGGCCAGGGCATTGACCTCGACCACACTGGCTTTCTGTCTTCTGGACTCAGCAATCAGGCTATCCAAACATCGGAGCTGATAGTCCACATCATCGGTATCCTGACTGGCATAGAACTGCGCCTCGAGTTTCTTGATACGGTGGTCACCATGAGCAGAGAAATGACGAGCGACCCAACGGCCTAAAGGGGTGGCTGCTGTGGGATGCGAGGGCCATAGAAGCAGAACGGCGAGGAGGAACAGGATGATGCGCTTCATGGAATGTTACGTCATTGAACCAGGACCTTGCGGCCATGATAAAGATAAAGACCTTTCTTAAGCGGAACATCATGAAGTGGACGACCTTGGAGGTCGTAGAGAACATCTGCCTTCGAAGAAGACACCACCAACTCACTGATAGCATTGGGAATATGACCATCAATGGCAAGGGTAAGGGGTGAAGTTGCATCATCAACACGCAGATAAGCACTGAACGACGGCAACGACATGCCGGCATCGACACGAACAAACTGCGCATCGGTGAGATCACCGACAGGTGTATCGGCAATGACATAGGTATCGTTCTGACCGGACTCCCATGAAAGAGGTTGATAGGTGCCTACCAACAAGCCCTGGGCAACAGAGGAAGCACCAGAAGCCTTGACTGCGGCATTGGTCACAGAGAGCATATCATTGGTCTTTGACTGGAACACATAGGGTATGTTGGCAGCAGGCGCAGTGGTGAGTTTGGGATTCAGTACGGCATACTGCCCTTCAACTCTGTTAAACGTATAGAAGTCTCCCAGCGAGTCTCCCAGCGTTTCGGCATAGGTCTGCGGCAAGGCAAAAGGCAAAAGAATGGTGGTGACCTGACCAGCCGCCATGTCGCGATGCAACGTGGCCTGCGCCGCCACGAAGTCGAGAGGTGCACGGAAGGGAGCATCATCATAGAGGGAAAGAAGGGTGCAGGAATCGCCAAGAACAACATTCTCATCTCCTCCATCATCATTTGCCTCTGGCATGTAAATAAGGGTATTACTTCCAAAGCCACTCATCAGGCCAGAGGAGCGATTGACGGTGAAATCAGAAATATCAGTTTCGCTGAGGTCCAGATAGAGAATGGCACTCTTGTCCAACTCATCAAACACAGTGGGAGCGAGTTCGGTAATCTTTTTCTGAGTTGTGGCACGACGGAGAGCACGGGCGTTCGACGCACTATCGTCAACATCGATAGTAGAGAGCACCACACCATTGCCATCGGCAGTGATGGCTGAAGTAGGCAGGCTGAAGAGCTTTACTTTATTCGTAACAGTATTGGTCTCCTCGGAATAACTGTTTTCGCTCACCATTGACTGGGAGGATGCACCAACAGAGGTCACCTTCACATGGCCATGAAGCACCTTACCACGGAAGGGGATATCTGCACGGGATTCTGCTACCGATTCGGGCAACAGTGAATAGAGATAAACATAGGTAGCATCAAGACATTCATACTCAATCTGGTAATCCTGATAATCCTCAGAGGGGCCGATGATATATGGGTCATTGGTTCCTATCTGAACAGCCAACTGGGTATCTTCACGGACCTTTACTGTCAGAAGAATCTTTCCCGTGCCCGGAGGTATCATAAAGACAAGACCAGAGAATGTCTCAGCAAAACTATTGGAGCCCGGCACCAAGTTTGTCGCTTCGTCAACATCACTCTGAAGAATAGCGGAACTGAGGATTACACCAGGGATGCCGTCATCATCATTATAGCCATCTTCATCCAGATTGAAAAGGACTCCTCCTATAAGGTTATTCTGAAGATCATCTCCATCGGTAATATTATCACCGATGTTATTATTTTCCGTAGGATTTTCCTCATCGATAATCGGTGGTACAGGCACGCCAATCGTCATAGTGTCAGGGTGGCTGGTAAGACACGCCAGATTCCACTCGAGCACTGGCTCTGAAAAGCCTTTGAAGAATTCACCGCCCGCCTTGTTCAACGTCAGTTTACCAGACGTCGTAGGACTGGTGGTGAAGACGAGGCCTGCCTGAGACACGGTAGATGTGATGAGATCTTCCACACCATTGATGACGTTATCACCTATCAGAAACACAATCAGGTTATCAAGACCGCTCGTAATGGTTTCAGAAAGACAGGCATTGGTCAGCACCAAAGTATGATTACCATCAAACTTCACCGTGCCATCGCTCAAAACATCCGCACTATTGACGCTGTTCACTTGAACGTCGCCTATCTTCAGGGCATAGTCTTTCACAGGAGTCTGAGAAATCAGATGGCCTGATTCTTGCAAAGAAAGGGGGAATGAATAAATCACTTTAAAACCTTGAGAGAAAGTGCCGGAAGAGACACATTCCCAGCTTAACTGACCTGGTGCATCTACATTTGTCACAAACGTAAGAGGTACAGAACGCCCCGTCACACCTGACACGAACCCGTTCGTGAAGGACAGAAAACTAGTACTATGAAGATCAACGGTCAATTCATCAAGGTAGCTTCTAACAAACGCGGTGGTATCAGCTATCTCTACAGTTGCACCATAGAGCGAGAGGGTGTTCGTTAATGGATTGAAACGCAAAGAGGCATTCTTATCATTCAGAATATTATCTTTGTTAAATCCATTTACATGAACACCACCCACCCACAAGGGATAGGACTTGACCGTAGAGACACGGAAATTGGCGGAAACTTCCACATCAAACTCACCAGTTGGCATCTCAAACGAAAAGATGGACGTTGCCATGGGATCGTATGCCAAGACAGGCGTCAGTGAGATGGGTTCCGACAAGTATGGCGCATCATGACGGGCTTGTGCCTGTTCACCTGCAACAACCTTTAGAACCCTGATTTCGTCGGCAGTTATAAGACAGCCATCGCAGGGTGTTGCTGTCAGTGTACAGACGCCATCGGTTACCTGTGCTGTGATTTGTCCACCAGCGGTTGTCCCTACCCCATCGAGCTGGGTAACAATGGAAATGATGCCATCGGCTCGTGCTCCTGAAGCATACAGGAGCACGAGGGATAACAGACAGATATGTCTCAGTAATGATTTCATTCCGCGCCCGTCAGAATGTATAATTACTTGACAACGACTTTTCCATTCATAATATACAGACCCTTAGCAGTGGGCATCACCTGCAAACGACGGCCACTGAGGTCGTAAAGGTTGTTTTGTTTGAGGTCAGAAACGGTGGGCTGAGTATGGATACCTGTTGTATCGTCACCAAAAGAAATGGCCAAACGAGCTGAAGCCTCGACAACAGAGCTTACCTCAAGATAGCAACGGAAGGCAGCGATATTACCCTTGGTGGCCTTCACGAACTCATCATTATAGAGGACATAGATACTTGTATCATCAGAAGCCAAAGAAGACACAGCCGTATTCTCAGAACATCCTTTTAGTAGGTTGTCGGTAATCTCCATAGAAGGTTCTTTGTTTGCAAAAGCAAAGATAACCTCTGGAGCCACCTCTACGGGAGTCAGCAGGACGCCCTGATGTTTAGGAATGAAATTGATTTCTTCCAATGAGACAGAGGTCTCACCTATTCCTGTCACGATATAAGCACGCAGCTCCTCAGGAAGTTCCAAATCCTCTTCGGCATAGTATGTGGCCCATTCGTTTGTCTCAGAGAAACTGATATTCAACTCACGGACAATTTCAAAACTGTGAACAAGCGTACCCTGGTAATTGCCATTACCGGTAACGGTAGCTGTAGCTGTACCTACATTGATATTATTTGCATAGACAATAGAGTAATCTTTATCATATTCCAAACTTTGTTCTGTCTCTTCATCATAAAGACCAAACATGCCATCGGCCAATGTCTTTGCTTCGCCATCATAAATGAACCACTCTCCTTCGCTCCAGATCATATCATCTGACAACGATTTGGGAGCAATGGTAAACTCTGCAGAGGCTGTACCTGTATAGTTACGCAGACCTGTCACAGTAACAGTGGCTGTTCCTGCATTGATATTCTCACTATAGCTGACTTCATAGTTAGAGGGACTAATAGTAGTGCCACTTAAAATAACACTTGCTACACGAGGCTCTTTTGCCTGACCATCGAAGACATAACCTGTCTCTGGTATAGACAGAGTGACAACAGCCCCATTGATAGAGGTACACTGCTGGAAATCGGCCACGACTTCAACATCATACTCACCATCGGGCATTGTAAATGTCCATGTAGTTGTTCCACAGGGATCTGCATTAGCATCTACAGGAGTAACTGTCAGGAAGTTATCCATGGAAGGGGCATCACCACGCGCTTGAGCAAGATCACCACTAACAGTCTTCTCTGCCGTAATAGAACTGATGAAAAAGCCATCAGCAGGAGTTACAGTCAGCGTACAAACTGCCTCGTTCACAACGGCTTCCACATTACCTGCATCAGAACTTACGACGCCATTCAGTTTCTTGACGATGACAATATCACCAGCCAACACTTTTGTTGCCATCAGCACAAAGGCAACACACAAGATTAAGATTTTCTTAAAAGGTTTCATAACAGATTATATTATTATTGAGTTTTAATGGTCCCTTAAAAAAGATTCTTTCTGTTCCCAATCAATCATTCACTGGCAGACTAAAGACAAAACGGGCACCGCCAGAATAAGAAGTATCAAGCACAATATTGCCCCCCAGACGGCGCGCAATACTACGAGCCACGGTAAGACCAATGCCAGTGCCATCATAATAGTCATCGAGTTGTACGAACTCGTCAAAGATATGTTCTGCCTCTTCAGCAGGAACACCAATACCATTGTCCTCCACGACAAAGTTCATCAACTGGTCCTGCAACATGAGGTGCAGAACGACCTTCCCTTGCTTCACTGCGGCACCAGCGTTGACTGCAGCCTCGGCAGGCTGTGTAAACTTCCTCGCATTGTCGAGCAACAGCGAGAGAGCACGAGTGGCTTGTTGCAGATTGGTTTGAAGCATAACCATATCAGTCCCTTCGGCCAAATCAAGATCAAAGGTCAAGTGAGATGCCACAGTTATGCGACTATCATCAGCTGCCTGAGCAGCAATCTGCACGGCAAGTACATGGTCTGTGCGTTCCAACTCCACACTACTATTGGCATCGGCCAATTCAAGCATTTTATTAACAAGAGAAGTGATGCGATTAGTATTATCATCAATGCCTTTGGTTACCTCCTGCTGCGTGGTGGCATCGAGTGTCATGCCAGGTGTAGTGAGGATATGAGTAAAGCCATTAAGGATATTCAGAGGCGTACGAATCTCATGGGAGATTTGCTGAATGAAGTTGGTCTTCATACGTGAAGCCTCTTCTGCGCGCTGACGGGCTACATCCAACTGCTTATTGGTCTCCTCCAACTCATGATAGGTTTCCTCCAGCTTGTCATAAAGCAGGAGAGACTCCTGATAGCCCTCCGACATGATGTCGAAGTTGTGCTCCAAGGTCTTATAGTCTTCACGCAGCTGCTGAAGCTCTTCACGGAGTTGGTTGATGTCGTCTGCCATCGAGATGCTTTTATGCTTTTTGTTCTACAGCCATAAACTTGGTGAAGCCCGTCATGTTCAGCACCTTATAAATTTCCGGGCTTACATTAACCATTTTGAACGTACCACGCTTCATCATCACTGCACGCATGGTTTTCTGAATGATACGCAAACCCGAGCTGGCCATATATGTCAGTTCATCACAGTCCATAACCAAGTTGACACCGGCTTCCTGAATAGCAGGTTCAATATCCTTCTCAAACTGAGGAGCGTTAATCGTATCAATGCGACTGCCGGTCTTAATGATGGTCTTGCCATCTTCTTTCAATATCTGTGTCATAATCGTAAATTTCTTAACTGTTCACTATATCCTATTAACCTTTAATCTCTTTTTTCATGGTTAGAAGATTCTTGCCTTCCAAACGCTGATAGGTCACTTGGTTCATAATATTTTTCACAATAAAGATGCCCATACCGCCCAAATCACGCTCGGCGGGGTTAATATCCATATCGGCATCTTCTTTCAGAGTAGGGTCAAACGCGCGCCCTTGGTCACTTAGAACAAAAGTCAATTCCTTGCCGTCACTTTCTGCCATCAACTCTATCGTTGCATCCGTTTCTCGAGGATAGGCATAGAAAATGACGTTGGAAACCATTTCTTCCATCACCAGATTCAGATTCATTTGCATCTCCATGTCAAGCCCTAGTTCTTCGCCGATTTCCTCAACGAAGCGGGCCACATGTTCAAGCTCCTTAACCTGGTTCTTTATGCGAATTTCCTTTCTCATGTCATTATCATTAGGTATCTATTTGGGTGCAAAGATACAAAAAAATCGGCATTGTGCAAACAATGCCGATTCATTTTTATACTTTTTGTTGCAAATTATTCTGCAACGAGAGTAAAGCGACGGAAAGCAGTGATCTCGAGCTCCTTGTCCTGAGCCTTCAGCCACTGAGCAACAGTAGCCTATCGCCGAACTGGAACTCCTGGTCAACCAAGCAGTTCTCCTTCAGGAACTTCTGAACGCGTCCCTTTGCGATGTTCTCAATCATCTGCATCTTCAGCTGTGCCTCGCCCTCAGCCTTGGCAGCCTCCTTCAGTGCGCGAGCCTCATCAGCCTGCTCCTGAGTCAGCCAGCCCTTAGCCATGTTGCTCTCGATGTGATCCTCAGAGTCAACGAGGTTGGGGTTGATACCAGCCTTCTTAAGCTTCATCTCTACAAACTTCTCAACCTGCTCGAGCTTAGTCTTCTCAACAGCGGTCTTGTACTCCTCGTCGAGAATCTTCTGATCAACAGCCTCAGCATTCAGAGCAACGGGCTTCATGGCAGCTACCTGCATAGCCAGCTTGTGGCCAGCATCGCTGTTCTCCTTGTTGGTCTGAACCATGGTGCACAGAGTGTGCTTACCCATGTGGTCGTAAGCCTCGATGTTAGCACCCTCGAGAGTCTGGTAGCCATCAAGCTCCATCTTCTCACCGGTGATACCTGAACGCTGAGTAACAGCGTCCTGAGCCTTCTGACCGTTGATGTCGAGTTCCTTCACCTCGTCAAGCGTCTTGCACTTGTTGGCCACAGCAGCATCAAGGATGCTCTTGGTCAGGGCGATGAAGTCTGCACCATTAGCCACGAAGTCGGTCTCGCACTTCAAGGCGATGATGGCACCGAAGCCATTCTCCACCTTAGCCAGTACACAACCATTAGAGGTCTCACGATCTGAACGCTTAGCAGCGATAGCCAAACCACGCTCACGGAGCAACTCCTTAGCACGGTCGAAATCACCTTCAGCCTCAGTCAGGGCCTTCTTCACGTCAGCCAGACCGGCACCGGTCATAGCGCGAAGCTTCTTGATATCGTCAATTGAAATAGCCATTGTTTTTTCTTTATTTCGTTATTACGTTATTACGGTATCACGTCATTATAACATGATTACTCTGCTGCGGGAGCAGCCTCCTCAGCGGGAGCCTCTTCCTTGCGAGTCTTGCGAACACGCTTGGGCTTTGCCTCAACAGCCTCGGCATCAGCCTGAGCCTCAGCAGCCTTCTCGTCAGCCTTCTCAGCCTTGCGCTCCTCGAGACCCTCAGCGATAGCAGCGCAGCAAGCGCCGAGGATTACCTCTACGCTGTCCTTTGCGTCATCGTTAGCGGGAATCACGAAGTCGATGTTCTTAGGATCGCTGTTGGTATCAACGATACCGAACACGGGAATACCCAGACGATTAGCCTCCTTAACGGCAATGTTCTCCTTCATCACGTCAACTACGAACAGAGCGCTGGGCAGACGAGTCAGGTCGGCGATAGAACCGAGGTTCTTCTCCAACTTGGCGCGCTGACGGGTGATCTGCAGCAGCTCACGCTTTGACAGGTTACCATAAGTACCGTCCTGCATCAGCTTATCGATATTGGCCATCTTCTTCACTGCCTTGCGGATAGTGGGGAAGTTGGTGAGCATACCGCCCGGCCAACGCTCGATCACATAAGGCATATTTACGCTGGTTGCCTTCTCGGCAATCACTTCCTTAGTCTGTTTCTTAGTACCTACGAAGAGGATTTTCTTACCCTGACGGGCAACGTTCTTCAGAGCCTCAGCAGCCTCGTCAACCTTAACAACGGTCTTGTGGAGGTCGATGATGTGAATACCATTACGCTCAGAGTAGATGTAGGGAGCCATGGCGGGGTTCCACTTACGCTTCAGGTGACCAAAGTGGCAGCCAGCCTGCAGCAGCATATCAAAATTTGTTCTTGCCATTTTTTTAATTCTTTAATTTTGTTGTTTACTTTCTTTTTAATCTTTGTTAGACCAGCTACTGAGTAATTATAGGTCTTATAGGTCGTCCTATATGTCCCATGGACCCAGATAAGTCTCAGCAGTTTAGATACTAAACCGTTCAGTATCGGGAGTGGCCAATAGCCAGAGGCTAAAAGCCAACAGCCAATATTAACGCTTACTGAACTGGAAGCGACGACGTGCCTTGGGACGACCTGGCTTCTTACGCTCTACCTCACGGCTGTCGCGAGTGAGGAAGCCCTGCATCTTCAGAGTCTTCTTATCATCAGCGTTAACCTTGACAAGTGCACGGGCGATAGCCAAACGAAGAGCCTGGCTCTGACCAGTGAAACCACCACCGTCGAGGTTGACCTTGATGTCATACTTCTCGGCGCACTCCAGCAGATTCAGGGGCTGCTTTACCACATACTGCAGAATGGCTGAGGGGAAATATTCGGTTAAGTCCTTCTTATTGATCGTGATCTTGCCAGTACCTTCTGACAGATAAACGCGAGCCACTGAGCTCTTACGACGACCGATTGCGTTAATTACTTCCATCTCCTATTTATTATTTATACTGGTTAATATCAATAGCCTTTGGCTGCTGAGCCTCGTGCTTGTGTTCTGTTCCCTCATAAATATAGAGGTTGTTCAGCAGGCTGCGACCGAGGGGGCCCTTGGGCAGCATACCCTTCACGGCGTGACGGAGGATGCGATCAATTCCATCAGGACGCTTGCGCAGTTCTGCGGGAGTGTTGAAACGCTGACCACCGGGATAGCCAGTATAACGTGTGTAAACCTTATCGGTTTCCTTCTTGCCGGTGAACTTCACCTTTGCGGCATTGATGATAATAACATTGTCACCACAATCAACGTGCGGAGTAAAACTTGGCTTATACTTACCGCGGATCAGCTTGGCGACCTTTGAAGCGAGACGACCAACCACCTGATCGGTAGCATCGATAACGACCCACTCCTTCTTGGCTGTCTCTTTGTTAATTGAGACGGTCTTGTAACTTAAAGTGTTCATTTCTTCGTTTAAATTTACTAAAAAACAGTTCTTTTTACTTTATAAAGTTTTGATTTTGAACGCCGATTCACAAACCGTGCCATCCGGCCAAAGACAGACACTATTTACACGACGCCCGCGGGGATTCTAAGACTCTCCCCAAATAATCGGACTGCAAAGGTACTGCTTTTTCTCTTTTTACAAAGCAACAGCAGACCTTTGCAGCCCAATTTTTATAGTTATTTAACAATCGATAGCATTTTTAACGCCATTTCATGTCTTATTTGCGAAGACGCTTAATGGTTTTCACCTGACCGTTAGCCATGCGAATCTGTTCAATAACCATACCTTTGACAGCTCCCTGAAGCTGACGTCCCTGGAGGTCAAACACCTGCAGCGTCTCAACGGGGAGTTCATAGGTTGTACAGATGCCCGTGCTCTCTTCTTTCACAACCACTGCAATCTTATTTAACTTGGTATTGGGTTTGCTATTATCAATGGTAAGCACAACCTTCTGGTGAGAACCCGTCCACACCAGATCATCAGAGAACTCGCCACAATCGAACTCGTTATAGTCATTCCAGTCGGCAGCATAGAAATATATTTTTTCAATGGTGCAATCGGCGGGCACCTCAAAAGTCAGTTTTCCACCATACAAGCGCAACTGAATGGCCTGCAGATTATAATCAACCCAGTAGCGGTTGGCCGTATTGCCTCCCTCACAGGGAGAGATGGTCAGCGTGACATTCCCTTGTTGCAACACCTTGTCCTCAGTGATGTCACCTGCATTCGAAGAATTGGTTGACACAGGTGTCGTGTCCTTGTCCATCGCATTGAAGTCGAAGATAACAGCCTCATCAGCATACGGCTGGAGATTCAACCAACTGATTTCCGACATGCGCTCCTCATTGCCACCACGATAGATGGCCTGCACACCGATACGGTTGAATGCAGAGCTGGGCTCATAGAAGTAAGCAGCATAGCCATGGGCCTCGATATTATAGCCATCAGTATAGTTATATGGAATCTCCGTCATATCAACAAAGGATTCACCATCTTCCTGTTGCGCAGGAATCACAATGGGCGAGATTACCTTCTCCACATCTTTATATAGAATATAGCTCAGCTTACTGGTCAGCAGCGGCTTACCATTCACGTCCAGGGGAGGGAAGTCCAGCGACACGCCGCCATAGCCTTCACTGTTATCATAAGGCATATAGTAAGCAATGGTCGGAGCCTGAGGTGTGGCAACCACATCGTAAGGCTTGGAAAGAACCACATCCTTCAGATAATCGAAACCAGCAATACCATCGGTAAGGGTATTGACAACCAACACTGTGGCTGTGGTCCAGCAATCGCCAGTCTCGTTTACCGTAAAGGTCACGTCAATGGGAGTCAGTGTTGAAACGCCATCGAACCACGACTCGTCACAGCCAGCGAAATAGGTCTCATAACTTGTGCCTTCGTCGTCAGCCAACGAACCATAATACTGGTTGGCAGAGAAGGTCACACGACCATTCTCCATGGTGCCTTTCACCCATGCCTCTGGCAAATACAGATTCAGTCCCTGAACATACACGTCCTGACCTTTCACACCAATGTTCAAGGTCTGAACAGCCTCCACAGTATATTCTGTGGGATCATAGCGTTGAGCAGTAAGCAGCCACTCCTCGGTCTGCAAATCAGTTGGTGGTGTCACCACCACGTCATCCTGGGCCCATGATGCTACCGTGAGCATCAGGGTCATCATCAATAAAACAAATCTTTTCATTTTTGCATTTTCCATTTTGGGGCTGCAAAGGTAACAAATAAAAATCACACTCCATGTATTTTTATCCAAAAAAGACGCAGAAACCGCGAGGTTCCTGCGTCTTTTTCTGTTATCTATACAAATATTACTTGCGACCTATCTGTACTTTCTTCATGGTGCCATCATTCTGGCGAACCACATAGACACCTGGACGGGGTGTTCCCACCACCCTACTGCCGTCAAGCGTATAATACACACGCTGCTGACGAGCTGACGAGGTCTCAATACCATCGACAGCAGTTGCCACAGTAACGGTCAAAGTACCTGGAACAAAAGTAAAGTTATAGCTCTCGGCTGTCGCACTTTCAACCATGATGGGATACTCGCCTGCAGGTGAATTCTCATCAGCTGTGGTGACAAAGACTGGCGCATCCAGCCAAGCGGGGATTGAATCGAGTGAAACCAGACCCTCATAGGCACTGAAACCAAACTCCGGATTTGGCTGTCCCTCTTCACGGGTGAAATTACCAACGGTGGCAGTAGCATCAAGCTTCTGAACAATCAGGAAGCCATCAACAAAGTCCACATTCTCACGTTCAATGGTACCACGCTTTACATAGATGGGATAGCGACCGGCAGGCGATGAAGCGGTAGCCTCACATATCAACTCAGGCTCACCATGTAACTCATCACCACTAATGGTATAGTAGAACTCGGGATTCTCATCACCATATTTACGAATGGCATTACGAACCTGAATACTTGTACCTTCCTCAACAACATTCTTCTCACCGAAATTCTTCCATTGAGCCTTCTTCAGATATTTTGTCTTCATACTACTACGGACATAGAGCATGGAAGAACTCAATGGCACATCCTGGAACACACGAGAACCACCCAACTCTGGAACGGTTCTGGTGGGCACACGCAATTCACAAAGATGCGTACAACCACTGAAGGCCTCAGCACCGATACGTTCGATGGTCTCTGGCAAATAGATGCGCTGCAAAGCAGAACAGTTCTTGAAAATGCTATCAGGAAGTGCATTGCCTGTCAACTGACTGTTGGTCAGGTTCAGTGTGCGAACCTGTTCTCCACTTTCTGCTCCCAGAGAATCACGGCCTGCCAAATGGCGAAGGTACTTCAAATCATCAAGACCGAGAGGACCATTCACGGTAAGCGAGCCAATCTGTCCTTCTCCCTCCAGAGCTTCGACAATCTGTTTCAGCATACCTTCTGTAGTAGTAGTGACACTCTCTGAGCGGAAACGGCTATGGGTATTGCTCTTCACGCCAATAATCATGTCCTGCTGATAGCTAAACTTGTAATAGCTGGGATTCAAAAGAGCAATGTCATAATAACCATCATCATCACCACTCCAGCCCCAGTTCACATAAACCTTACCATCAGCGCGATAACCATGCAGCACAAAGGCATGACCTGCATTGTATGAAAGGTCTGCACCACCATAGTAAAGAGGTCCATTCTCGCTCAACTCTCTATAGACAATGTCCATCCAAGCGGCTTCGTTATAATAATCACGCTCTAGGCACTGAGCTTCTCCATAACCAAAATACTTTCGCAAGCCCTCGGCAGCATCCTGCGAATAGGCACCACTACCCTCGCTGGGACCACCATATTCCATATCGGCAGCCACACCACAGTCACGCATCAGCAGTGCCACGGCATTAGCCTGTTCCTGATTATAATTGACCACCGAATAGTCATCAAGCATATTGTCCCAGTCATAATAGTCTTCGCCAAAGGTGGCAGTAACTGCCTGACCAGAGTGATTATTATGGGGATAATAGATGGTACGGGTTCCCTCACCATGCTCAGGCATCCTATGATAGTTCAGCACCTGAGCCATCGCTGTGGCCACACAACCCGTCAAGCACTTGGTGCTACCCGAGAACGTAGGACACATATTACTATAAGGAGTACCCTGGTCCCACCTGGTAGAGAGCAGAGGCCCCACCTCTGTGGGATATATGGCAGGATCGGGCTTGGTCGTTGTCAACTGGATATTGTTCTGGACAGCATAGTTGATAACGTCATTGGCAGCATCGAGCCACCACTGGAAGTTCAAGTTACGACCCTCACTGTATTCTGATGTAGAAACACCCAGCACCTCAGGTACCAGGTCATCGGCAGAGACAACGGCGAAACCGCCTTTCTCATAACCCAAAATCTCATAGGTTGAGGTTGACTTCAGCACTTTTAGCGCATCAGTGCGCGGTGCCATACGTTTTGAAGAACGGTGCTGATTAATGGCTTTGGCAGCAGCCTGCTTCATCTGCTGTGCTGTTCGTGGAGCAGCAGCAGCCTGCAAGACAGTTAATCCGATAGCAAGGAAAGCAAAGGTTACTTTCTTATTCATACCTTAATATATAATTACTGTGTTTTTGGAAAAACAGGGGGCACGAGCAGTCTCGTGCCCCCCAGTTTTTATCAGTGTTGATTGATTACTTCAGAACAACCTTCTTGTTGTTGATGATATAAGCACCCTTCAGACCATTCAGGCTGGTTGCCTCACGGTTGATGAGCTTACCGTCAACAGAGTAGATGGTGAACGACTTGCCACTGTTCAGAATCTCGTTGATAGCATTCACTACGTCGATGGTAGCTGTTACAGGCTTAGACTCCGTGCCATTAGCATAAACAGCGGTTACAGCAAATACGTAGTTACCAGAAGCCAGATCCTTGAGCTCAGCAGTGGTCTCAGCAGTGTTAGCCACAGCAGCCTGGTCAACATAGACATTGTAGCTTACAGGAGCGCTACCGCCACTCGTCTGGTACTTGATATTACCCAAGACAACACACAGGGCGCCATCGCCAGCAGTATTATTGCGGATAGCGAAATACTTCGTACCCTCAGGCAACTGAGCTGTTGCATTAACCCATCCTGCAGTAGAGAGAGTAGCCTCTGCAACCTTGGTGAAGCTTGCAACATTAGCATCGGTAGAAGAAGCCAGCACCTCATAGCTTGAAGGACCATACTCTACGCTAAGAGCACCAATGCTGAAGCTAATCTCCTGAGCAACACCTGGCAACACGGGTGAGATGAGCCAGTCGTCATTATCGGGATAGCTCTGACCTTCAATATTGTATCCAGAGATCAGATATGTCTCGTCAAGCGATCCGTTAGGACCATTGAACTCTGGGTTCGTAATGCCATATGCTGTTGGATTGAACACCTGCCAAGCCTTAACCAAGCCATCGTTAGCCAATTGCAGATCTTGGAACAGGCTACCCTTAGTCTTGCCATTATTGTTAATCAGAGTCCAATCACCTACAAGACCGGTTTCATTTGCACCATTCTCATATGAAGCGAAGTCCTCCGTTATCTCCTGGGCAGCGTCAGCAGCAGGAGCATTCCATGACAGAGTAACTGTACCATCATTAGCCTGCTGTGCAGCCAGATCTGTGGGAGCAGCAGCTGTAGACTCCTTCACAGTAATAACAGCCTCATCAGTATTGTTATCAAGATTCAGGTCATTGTCATAAACAATCTCGGCCTTCAAGGTCACGTCACCAGCCTCTTCAAAGACTGTAGTCTGGAACATAGCCTCATAGTTGACTGAAGAGAAGCCCTTCAGAGGCTCGCTGACGATTGTGCTAGCAACCACCTTATCGCCTGCGCTCAGATTCAGTGTGAAGTTATTTGCAGTATTCTCGGCATTGTTAGAGACCTTCACCTGCAGCTTAGCAGCGCTACCAGCAACAACTGAAGCGGGAGCACTCAGAGCCACCTCAAGGTCATGCTCATAGAGGTCAACAATACGGATATTGTCAATGTTCAACAGATCACCCCAAGTATAAACATACTGAGAGGTTTCCCAATCAATATCCTCAACCGTAGGAGTTGCAAAATCAGCTGAGAATCCAACCTGAACGAAACGGGCATTCTTCAGATCGTTCAGAGGAACCTTAACAGTAGTGTATTCTGAGGTAACAGGAGCGTCAGCCTTGATGGTCGTAAACTCAGCACCAGCAACACTACCAATAACGTTAATCTTAGAGATTGTAGATGATTTCACATCGAAGAGCAGTGTAGGATTAGCTACGTTCTTCAGGCTAACTTTACCAGAAGTAAAGGTCACCGTACCAGGTTCATCCAATGCAACCAACTGCAGGGCAACGTTATCTTCATCGGTAGATTCCTCAGAAACGAAGACACCTGCGTTATCTGAATATTCCCAAATGTAGTGGAAAGACTTACCTGCGAAGCCTTCAACAAGCGGCAACTCATAAGGTGCGCCAACCAGCAATGATGCAATAGCAGCACCACCTACACCAGCATTGTTAACAGGCTGAACACCCCAATACTTGTAATCCTGAGCACCTTCGTCGGTATTCTCTTCAAGAGTATAGTTATCTGTATCAGTAACAGAGGCCTTCAGCTCGTCATATTCCAAGCTATATCCAAACATAGACTCTGCAAGTTTGAGTGACCATACCTCGTAGTCAACAGTAGCAGGATCAACATAGCCACCATTTACACCTGTATAGCCAACCTTATCCCATGCGAAGCCAATAGAAGTAGCATTGTCTGTAGCGGTCAATCCTGCCAAGTCAGCAGGTGTATCGATACCAACGAATACCTTAACCTTATCACTCTTCTTACCAGGACCATAAGAGTTGCGAGCAATCACCTGATAAGTATTGAAACCTGACTCTACGTCTTCATCCTTATAGCTCTTGAATTCAGCAGGAGCTACATCTTCCAAAGTCTGAATGAGAGAATCACCACGCAGGATATCGATTGACATATTTTCTGTCAGATCAGTACCATCAATTGCCTTAGCAGGAGCCTTGAATGATACCACAGCCCAGTTCGCACCCTTCACGCCAGACATAACCTTGTACTCATCTACTACTGCAGGAGCCTTAGGATCAGCACCCTTCTCAATAGACAGTTTAGTCACATTCAGGCGCCACATGTTGGCTGGGCTTACTGCCTGGATTGCTACATAGTAGGTTCCATCTTCAGCAATAGTGAACTCACTCTCATAATCCTCCAGTTCCTTCGTTTCTACCCATGTGGTATCAGCAGCCAGGATAGTCAAGCCATCAACAGTAGCCTCCTTACCAACAAGCACGCGGAATGCCTCGGGATAGCTTGTACTTGCAGCATTTGCAGTTACAACGACCTTGTAGTTCTTACCTGCTTCAAATTTAACAGGTGCTGCAACCAGATAGTCATCAGCAGCCAAAGATTCGCTATAAGAATAGTTTGTACCATAAGAAGAACTCCAGGACCATGTCTCATCATCTTCATTTGCATCAATCACCTGGAACAAATCGAAGACACTCTGCTGAGTCAAATCAAAAGATGTAGGAACTTCCAGAACAGCAGAGAGGAACACGCTCTTCTCTTCACTCTTCACGCCAGCACCTGCTGCATTGTATGCAATCACCTGATAAACGTGAGCACCTATCGTCAAATCCTCAGCAGCATCAACATACTGAGCATCTGCACCAGGAACAACGTTCTTGAGAGATACAATGGCCTTACCATCACGCTTAACATTAATACTATCAATAGAAGCCAGTTCTTGTCCACCTGCAGTCAGAACAGGAGCCTTGAAGCTAATAGTAGCTTCTAATTTACCAGCAGTAGCAACAACGTCAAAGTCGGTAACAGCAGCAGGAGCTGCATCATCAACACCAGCCTCTACAAGGAAGTTGGTCACATAAAGGTTGTATTCATCTTTATCTGAAATTGCGTGAATACCAAAATGATAATAACCAGTCTCGCCGACAACAACAGCCTCATTTTCAAGAGTCTGGAAATCTGTGAAGTCAATAACAGTAGCAGGAATAACTTCTGTGGTGAAAGCAGAAGCCTTAGGCTCAGTGCCCAACTTCACCTCCACACGCTCAGGATATTTAGCCGCAGCAGCTGCAGCATCCATAGCGAAGTGATACCTCTTACCAGCCTCCAGCTTAATAGCAGGAGAAACGAGCCAGTCATCACCGTCATTAGCAGAACTAAAAGAGTACTGGGCACCCTTCGCATTAACAGTCCAAGTCTTACCGTCCTTATTGCTATCAATAACACCAAACTCGCCAAACAAATCTGCAGTATTCAATGCATTTTCATAAGGAAGAACATCAACAGGAGCTGCAGTAGTAGCTTCCTCCTCAGCAGGAGCAGCCTGAGCGATTGTCAAATCGGTTACATAAGTCAGATAATAAATTTGATCCACTGCTGCATTGGCGAACAGGGCATTTTCAGAACTGAGCACTTTGTTTTCTGCATCATAGGTCATGACGTAGTCAATAAGACCTGAGTTATCACCACCAGTAGCATAGATGGTATAGGTAGAAGCGTAAGTACCTTGAACCTGCAAGCCAGCAAAAGTAACGGTTGTACCATTGATAGTACCCTTCATCCAAGCATCGGGGAAGTTGCTGAACACACCCTGCAGATAAACGTCATTACCATCGAATCCAACTTTGATAGTACTCTCAAATGCCACCTGACCAGTGCTTTGGGTATAGGTATGACCACTAGCATACCAAGTCTCAGTCTCCAGACCTGCGGGAGGAGTTACGGTCACTGTGGTTGGAGCAGCATAATCGTGGTCATAGGTGTAAACGGTGCCATAAACACCATTACCGCTATAAGAATCATCATCATCCCACAACACTGCCATAAACAAGTTTTCACTGGTTCCCTGCAGAGAGATAGTACCTGCTGCCTCATCTACAACAAAGGTAAAGTTCTCGGCAGTTTCATCTGCAGCTGAGGGATTAGAAATACCAGAACCTGCAGCCCAGCGTGGACTCAAAGTTGCATCATAATCGCTGTTATAATTAATTGGCTGCTTAGCAGGCACAGTAATTGTGTTACCATTCTTGGTACCCTTAACCCAAGCACCAGTTTTATAAGTAGAGACGATATCCTTAATATAGACGGTACCATCCTCGCTCTCAATAATCTGAGTCGTACCACTCTGAGCAACCTGTGTTGTAGCCTGGCCGCTATACTTATATCCACTACCTGTAACAGTATATACTTTCACTACGCCCTCGCCTGGCTCTGTGATGATACCATGCTCATCTTTTGTCTCAGCCTTCTTAGGAGCATTGAAACGATTGCTAACAGGAGCATTAAGTTTCAATGACTGTGCGCTTTCGTTGAAAGAAGCACATACCAAGCGACTAAATTTGCCATCCTGAATACGCTCCATGTTGTTCTCCCACAACTTGGCGAGTTCAATACGATCAATCTCTGCCTTCTGCTCTGCAGTCAGACGAGCTTGAGCAACCACTTCCTTCACATTCTTTGCAGCGAAGGTGTAGCCTTTCTTTAACTCCTGGCCATGTATGCCTTTCATCACCTTAGAAGGAAGAGCCTTCCTGGCAACAAAAGCATTCTGGGCCTGAATTGGTAATGCCAGCAGCATGGCTGCCAACACTAACAATGATAAAGTAAACTTTTTACCCATAAGTACTAATAAAAGATTAATAATAAACGAAAAATTATAAAATTCGGGTGCAAATTTACTACTTTTTGATAAATAAATGCACAAAAATCGAATAATTTATCACTTTTTCGCATTTCAATTGTTTTAAATCAAGAAATAAAGCATTTACACAAAAATACCAAATTTTTGTTACTACAGCCCCAAAAAACGTCTGAAAAAGGACAATAAGCCTCCAAATATACCGATTTTTGGCGAAAAAACAAACAGGGAGCGCAAGTTAACTTACGCTCCCTGAATGATAGAATTTACAGAATTAATTCAGAATTATCTTTTTCTTATTGACGATATAAGTGCCTTTCAAACCATCCAGACTGGTTGCCTGTCGGTTGATGAGCTTGCCATCTACAGTATAGATAGAGAACGACTTGCCACTGTTCACAATTTCATTAATGGCATTCACTATTTCAAGAGTCGTCTTCACAGGTCGAGACTCAACACCATTTGCGAAAACAGCTGTCACAGCAAAGATGTGGTTGCCAGCAGACAAGTTCTTAATATCTGCAGTAGTCTCGGTGGTTGTATTTTCCGCAGCAGTATCTACATAGACATTATAGCTGACAGGAACAAGATCTACAGGAGTATAGGTCACATCATCTACAACCAGGCAGAACAGGTTAGTGACATGGTAGTGACGAATAGCAACGTAACCGCTCTGACCAGCAAATGCACTCAAATCAACCTTATACTCTTTCATTTCAGCAGTAGCAACAAACTCATCAGAAACCTTCGTAAAGGCGGCAGGATCAGTAGCGCTGGTAGTTGAGACATAAACAGCAAAGTGTTCAGCCACATAGTCCTCATCCTGACCGCAAGCCCAGAACGAGAATTCACCATCCAGCTTAGCGGCAGGCGTAATCAGCCAGTTATCGGGATTGACAGCTCCAACATAATTAATATAGCTCTCGGAGTAAACACTGCCATTACCTGTCTTGGTCATGTATTTTTCACCCTGACCTTCTACATTCACATGATGGATCCAGTCGTTGCCATCGGCATCGGCATCCACCGTTGTGAAGCCCGCCAAGCCATCCTCGAAACTCTCAGTCACAGGAGCAACAGCAACGGAAGCCGGAGTTGTCCATGTCAGCGTGACAGTACTATCGCCTACCTGCTGGGCCACAAAATCTGTAGGTATGCTGACGGCGGGATCCACAATTGTAATAACCGCCTCATCGGTATTATTAACGGGGTTCAAATCGTCGGAGTAAAACACCTCTGCTTTCAAAGCCACATCTGTAGCCTCATCGAACACTGTTGTCCGAAGTTCCAAATCCATACCAATAGAAGAGAAGCCCTTCAAAGGAATATCAATAGCCTGGTCAAATATCGCATGCTCATCATCAGTCAGCTTCAACGAATAACCTGTAGCTTCCGTATCGGCATTGTTTCTCACAACAACCGTCACATGAGCAGTGTCACCAGCAACCACTGTGGCAGGTGCATTTACAATCACCTCCACGTCATGCTCGTAGAGGTCCACCACACGGATAGCATCTATCGTGACGAAATCACCTTTATCAATAACATTTCCATCATCGTCCAACGTACAAGGATTCATGTAGCGGGCAACGAACTTGAAACGCACGTAGTTCTGGGCATCCTTTAGGTTATCCAGAGAAATTTTATAAGTATCATAAGCCCCCGTCAACTGAACTGCTTGCAAGACCTCAGAATCACCGCCGTCTTTAGCGCCATAAACCGTCAGGACCTTGATATTCGAGCCTTTCGCGTTAAAGATAAGTGTGGGGTTAGCGGTATTCTTGATACTAATCTTACCCGACTCAAAAAAGGCTGCACCTCTCTGTTCGGACAACATCTCGAGCGCCACGCCATCATTATCGGCAGATTCTTGCGACACCAAGAGAGCTGCATCAGAAGACCAGTAGTAATGCAGTTTCTGACCGGTAAAGCTCTCCATGAATGGCAGAGAATAAGGCTTGCCGACCAAGAAACTTGTGTAAGTCTCCTCACCGGCACCCGTCACACTGTTGGGCTGGATAGCAAAATATTCGAGACCCTGCTCACCCTCCGAAGTATTATAGGCCGCTTCAAGGCTGGTCTGACCTGTCACCTCACCAATCATCTCCTTAAGAACAGGGACCTCCCAATACATATAGGTCTCGAAACCTACCGTCCATGCCTTATAGGTTACTTGGGCAGGATCCACATAGCCGCCACGAGGACCAGTAGTGCCAACAGCATCCCACGAGAAGAGGATATGAGAGTTCTGGTCTTTTGCACCAACGTTCTCGACTGCTGCAGGCACGTCAATACCTACAAACACGTCCACCTTATCACTCTTCACGCCAGCGCCATCGACATTTGAGGCTACTACCTGATAAGCATAAGTCTTGCCATTGCCTACATTGTCATCCTTCCATGACAGCGAGCTGCCAGGAGCCACATTTTCAAGGGTTTTCACCAAGATATCATTACGATAGACATCAATAGTCATGGCATCTTCGAGTTCACTGCCGTTAGCAGCCTTCGTTGGAGCCGTAAAGGCGAGATTAACCTCCAGAGAGCCCAGAGCGCCTGCTGTGGCAGTGAAGTCTGACACTGCTGCTGGAGCGGTAGGCTCGACACCCTTGGTCACAGACAGACTGTGAGCCACCAAGAAGTACTTGGCCTTATCGCTGATAGCATGAATGGCAACATAGTAGTTTCCACTGACTGGAACCGTGAATGTATTCTCATAGTCTGCAGCAAACTCTGACGTGAGAACAGTAGGTTCAATCAGCCTCATCGTCAGGCTTGAAGCAGAGGCAGCCCTGCCAAGAACCACCTCAAAACATTCTTCAAAGTCACTATCAAAGGCATTCACATTCGCTGTCACAACATAATGCCTACCTGCTTCCAAATGAATGGGCAGAGAAACAAGATAATCGTCGCCAGCATTATTGTCATTATGCTCGTAATAAGCAAACTTGGCCGTATCCTCCCACTTCCAAGTAGAATGGTCGCCATTGGCGTCAATCACCTGGAACTTATCAAAGACGCCATTCTGGGAGAAGTCTGCCACATAAGGCACCTCAAAGACAACAGAGACATGAGCCGTGACGCCATCACTGGTCAGGCCCTTGCCAGATGCGTTGTAAGCAACGACCTGATAGACATAGCTTCCAATCGTCAAAGCGTTGTCAGCATCAACATAACTTATTTCGGCACCTGGAGCAACATCTTCCAAGGTCGTGATCACTTCACCATCGCGAAGAATCTCAATCTTAGTCAGGTTCTCCGTCAAGTCCGCACCATTTACAGTCTTTGTGGGGGCATTAAAGCGAATGGTTGCTTCTAACTTATTCTCTGTAGGAACAACGGTTAGATTGGTAACGGAGTCAGGACCATTCAAATCTGCACTAAACTCCACAACGAGGTTATTGACATGGAGGAAATACTCATCAGGATCGGAAATTGCATGGAGACCAAAATAATAGTAGCCGTCTTCATCAACTGTGATCAGTTTATTCTCCAGCGTCTGGACATCATCGCTTTTCCAGGTCACATCAGTTGCATCCACAACAGCCTTTGTCATTGCCTCTACCGTCTTGTCTGTTCCCATCTTCACCTCAATACGCTCTGGACAGAAACTTGCCCAAGTATCAATGGCAAAACGATAGGCCTTACCAGCCTCCAACTTGATGGCAGGCGTAATCAGCCAGTCATCGGCAGCATTATACCTATTATAGCTATATTGAGCATAGCCACCAGAGGTAAACCTCCAACTGCCATCATCATTGTTTGCATTAATAATGGTGAAAGAAGTCTGGTCTGCCAGATCCAAGAAAGAAGGTACATAGGGCAGTTCGTCAATATGAGTGGGAACAACCAACTTGTTCCACACAGTTTCATAATCACCATAATTGGAGAATCTGTTGTCATCATCCCAGAACTGACCCATAAAATAGCCATCACCAGACGTGCCCTCCAGAGAGATTGTATTTCCATTTATCGTGAAGGTAAAGGCATCTGCATGGTCGTCTGCCACGACATAATCACCGCCTTCAGTTTTTAGGCCCCAGCGCAGACTGGCTGTTGTACCCAAACGAATACTATAAAAGAGGGGCTGCTTGGCAGGAATAGTAATGGTATTACCCTCCTTTGTTCCTTTCACCCATGTCTCCGCAGGATTCATGGCAAGAGGATCCTTGATATAAATCGTACCATCACTACATTCCACGATAGTTACCGTGCCACTCTGTCCTGTAAGGGCCACCTGCTGATTCGCCGAATAATAGGAGTAACCAGAACGAAGGAATGTCAGCACCTCACCCTCGGCAGGACTCGTAATAATGCCATGCGAATCAACGACCTCACCTGTTGATTCTGTCGCCTGCAACGGAGATTTGACCTTTTCGAATTTCTGGAACCTGCCTTTAGCTTTTGCCTTGGCAGCCTTTGCGGCTTTCATTTTTTCCTGCACCAGCGGCTTATCTGCGACAAACCGTTCCGCTGTTGCTTTCATCCTTTTAGCAACAGTCTGGGCATGAATGGGGGATATGAGCAGCGCTACTGCCAACACCCACAAAAAACAAATCTTTTTACCCATAAGTCTAATTTAAAATTTAATAATAAACGAAAAATTATAAAATTCGGACGCAAAATTACTACTTTTCGTTTAATTCAAGTTATAAAAATAGTATAAATTATCACTTTTTTGTGTTTTATTTTACAACATGTATAAACAATTTTGACTGTTTGATATATTCCATAAAATGATTCCTTTCAGAACGACTGGCTTCCTAAAGGCGTTCAATTGCAAAAACTGACGTTTTATTTGCCTATTCCAATAAAAAATTGTACCTTTGCACCCCACATTATTATATATACAAGCGATTATGAATATCGAGACACTGATAAGTCAAGCCGCAGGACAGGCCGTGAAGGCTCTCTACGGCATGGAGGCAAGCGAAAAGATGCTGCAGCTGCAGAAGACACGCAGCGAGTTTGAGGGTAACCTGACGCTGGTGGTATTCCCATTTGTGAAGGCCGCCAAGAAATCACCCGAGCAAACGGCTCAGGAGATTGGTCAGTATCTGGTCGATAACTGTTCGGCCGTTGAAAAGTTCAATGTTGTAAAGGGCTTCCTGAACCTGAGCATTGGCGAAGGCGCTTGGCTGGAACTGCTGCAGGCCATGGACAAGGATGACCACTTCGGCATGAAGCTGGCCACAGAAGAATCGCCTCTCGTCATGATTGAATATTCTTCACCCAACACCAACAAACCTCTGCACTTGGGCCACGTACGCAACAACCTGCTGGGTTGGTCGCTGGCTCAGATTATGGAGGCCAATGGCAACAAGGTGGTCAAGACCAATATCGTGAACGATCGCGGTATTCATATCTGTAAGTCCATGCTCGCCTGGCTGAAGTATGGCAATGGTGAGACACCCGAAAGCTCTGGCAAGAAGGGCGACCACCTGATTGGCGACTATTACGTGGCTTTCGACAAGCACTATCGTGAAGAAATCAAGGAACTCGTTGCCCAGGGAATGGACGAGGAGAAAGCCAAGCAAGAGGCTCCACTCATCAAGGAGGCTCACGAGATGCTGGTGAAATGGGAGAACAACGACCCCGAGGTGCGTGCCCTGTGGGAAAAGATGAACAACTGGGTATATGCCGGTTTCGACGAGACCTACAAGAAGATGGGCGTCGGCTTCGACAAGATCTATTACGAGAGCCAGACCTACCTCAAGGGAAAGGCCAAGGTGGAGGAAGGACTTGCAAAGGGACTTTTCGAGCGTCACGAGGACAACTCGGTTTGGGCTGACCTGACCAACGAGGGACTCGACCAGAAGTTGCTGCTCCGTTCTGACGGCACCTCTGTATATATGACACAGGACATCGGTACTGCCGAGATGCGTTTCCAGGATTATCCCATCGACAAGATGATCTATGTTGTAGGCAACGAGCAGAACTACCATTTCCAGGTGCTCTCTATCCTGCTCGACCGTCTGGGCTTCAAGTGGGGTAAAGAACTCGTTCACTTCTCTTACGGTATGGTGGAACTGCCTAACGGTAAGATGAAGAGCCGCGAGGGAACTGTGGTTGACGCAGACGATCTGATGGAGCTGATGGTAGAAGATGCCTACAAGACCTCAATGGAACTGGGTAAGTTTGATGATATGACCGAAGAAGAGCGTCGCGAAATTGCCCGCATTGTGGGTATGGGCGCCCTGAAGTACTTCATCCTGAAGGTTGATGCCCGCAAGAATATGCTGTTCAACCCAGAGGAGAGTATCGACTTTAACGGCAACACCGGTCCTTTCATCCAATACACCTATGCTCGTATCCGCAGCATCCTAAGAAAGTCTGCCGCCCTGTCAAGTCCCTCTAGTATTTCTAATATATCTAGTCTCTCTGGCAAGGAAATCGAGCTCATCCAGAAGATGAGTGAGTTTGGTGCAGCCGTTGAGCAGGCCGGCAAGGACTACAGTCCCTCTGGCATTGCCAACTACTGCTATGAGTTGACAAAGGTGTTCAACCAGTTCTACCACGACTTCTCTATCCTCAACGAACCTGATGAGCAGAAGAAAGCCGTGCGCTTGATGCTGGCAAAGAACGTCGCCAAGATTATCAAGAACGGTATGGGTCTGCTGGGCATCGAAGTACCTGAGCGTATGTAATATGCTGCTATGTCATAGCAACAAGCAATAACGATGATACAGAATCCTCCTGATTATAGACACGACACCGTGCTGCCCTTGCCCCTTGAGGTAAGGGCAGACGCGTGGGCCGTGGATGCTGCATGCAGCGGAAACCCTGGTCCCATGGAGTATCAGGCCATCGACTTGCAAACGGGTGCTCAGGTGTTCCATTTCGGCCCCGTCAAGGGCACCAACAACATTGGCGAATTTCTGGCTATTGTCCATGCCTTAGCACTTTGCTGGCAGAAAGGATTGCACGACAAAACCATCTACAGCGATTCTTATAACGCTATCCTGTGGGTGAACAAACGCCAATGCAAAACAAAATTAGAGCGTACTCCGCAAACGGAGCAGCTCTACCAGATTATTCAGCGTGCTGAAAATTGGTTGCGCACGCATCATTTCCGCAACCCAATCATCAAGTGGGAAACGTCAAAGTGGGGCGAGGTTCCCGCCGATTTTGGCCGAAAATAAGAGTCGGACTTAAATCGGAGGTACATCGGAGGTACTTCGGAGGTAAATCGGAGGTAATCCCGACTTCATTCTGAGAAATCAAGACCTCATTTCCGAATCCGATATACCACTATCACATTCTCGCCATAGCTATTAGAGGAGACCACATCTACATTGGCTGGCAGGTGTGGCACACGCGTTCCACCCGTAACCGTCAGTCCCAGATTTGTCTCCACGCGGATCTCATCCCATAAGCCTTGTGCCAAGAAGGCATCAAGCGTCTTTCGTCCACCCTCAACAATGAGCGATTGGATATTATGAGCATGTAGCGACTCCAAGTTCAACGGATGTTGATGGTCTATGACCAGCCGTTTGGGATTGGGGCCTACCCACTGGCGCACAGTGAGCTGCGGATGCTCGCGTTCTTCTGTCACACGTCCCACAAGAATAGCATCTTCCTCGGCACGAAGTTTATGACTAAGCATCTGAGTGAAAGGCGACGAGATGGCCAAGGCCTGACCATGGTCATCCATAAAGCCATTGGCTGTCTGGGCCCATTTCAGTATAATATATGGACGCTGCAAACGGTGAAAAGTGAAGAAGCGACGGTTCAATGCCTTGCACTCATCCTCAAGCACGCCTACCGTCACCTCGATACCGGCATCGCGCAATTTCCGGATGCCCCTACCCTGCACCTCAGCAAACTCGTCAACACATCCCACCACCACGCGCTTCACGCCTTTCTTAATAATCAGGTCGGCACAAGGAGGCGTCTTGCCATGGTGTGAGCAGGGCTCCAACGACACATACATCGTGGCTTCGCCCAATAGCTTCTCATCCTCAACACTCACTGAGGCGAAGGCATTCACCTCAGCATGTCCCTGACCACAACGCACATGGTAACCCTCGCCAATGATTCGTCCCTGAGCCACAATCACAGCACCCACCATGGGGTTGGGCTTCGCGTTCTGCTGTCCGTTCTGCGCCAGCTGAAGGCAGCGATACATATATTTTTCGTCCTCGTTCATTATTTTTTTATCTATTTACTTTTTTACCTTTTTACTTTTTAGTACCTTTGCACTATGACATATCAGGAATTATGGCGCCAGTTGACGCAGGTCTATGATGAGGGCGAGGCAAAGGCTATCGCACG
Source organism: uncultured Prevotellaceae bacterium (assembly GCA_902775605.1). Lineage (GTDB taxonomy): Bacteria > Bacteroidota > Bacteroidia > Bacteroidales > Bacteroidaceae > Prevotella. The sequence continues at coordinate 14,263 of CACYNE010000035.1, read as the reverse complement.
GTTGGTGTACGAGGTGCGCTTCGGACTCATGACAGCAGACCTTTTCATCGGCAAAGATACACAATTATCCACAGATGACCAAAAACTCTTAGAGGAAATTGCCAAACGACTACTTCAACAGGAGCCCGTACAGTATGTATTGGGCGAGGCGGAGTTTGGCGGCAGGACCTTTCATGTGGAGCCGGGTGTCCTGATTCCCAGACCTGAAACCTACGAGCTGTGCCAATGGATTATTGAGGAAAGAGGAAAGAAGCAATCGGCCGAAGGATGCCTGCAACCTAAGGGATGCAAGAAAGAGGAAAGTGATATTCTCGACATCGGCACGGGTAGCGGATGCATCGCCTGCACGCTGGCTGCCGATATTCCCCATGCACAGGTGACTGCCTGGGACATCTCTGACAACGCACTGCGCATAGCCTCTGAGAACGCCAAACGTACCCATGTTCACGTGTCGTTCGAGAAGGTGGATGCACTCAACATCCCTTCTACTTCTCAGTTTGACATCATCGTCAGCAATCCGCCCTACATATGCGACAAAGAACGCGCTGCAATGGAACGTAATGTGCTGGAGCATGAACCAGAACTGGCCCTCTTCGTTCCCGATGACAATCCTTTATTGTTCTATCGCGCCATCGCCCGCTATGCCAAGCAGGCACTGACTCCTGACGGCGAACTTTATTTCGAAATCAATCCTCTGTATGTCAACGAGATGGAAGCAATGCTCCGCCAAGAAGGCTTTGCGCATACAGAGATAAGAGAAGACCAGTTTGGTAAACAAAGATTCACAAAATCATGGTAATAAAGAAGGAACTAACTGGCCTGCAAGCCTATCAGAAGCTCACAGACCTATGCGCCCGCAGCGAGCATTGTCAACAGGAGATGCTGGAGAAGATGCGACAGTGGGGCGTCAGCGAAGAAGAGCAGGCAGAGGTGATGCAACGGCTGGTAGAAGAAAGATATGTGGATGATGAACGCTTTGCCCGCGCCTTTATCTATGACAAGATACGCTATAGCAAATGGGGGCGACGCAAGGTGGAACAGGCACTGTGGATGAAGCGTATTGACGAACACATCAGCAAGCCATTGCTTGACGAAGTGGATGATGAGGAGTATCTGAAGATTCTGCGCCCCATGCTGAAACTGAAACGCAAAGGCATCCGTGCCAAGAGTGAATATGAGGCCACCATGAAACTCATCAAGTATGCACTGAGCCGTGGCTTTACAATGGACATCATCAAACAATGTATCGACGTGACGGATGAAGAGGAAGACGAGTTTGCTGAGTGATCTGCTCGACCTGATTTCACCAAGATGGTGCGCCATCTGCGGCACTCGACTGGATGCCGAAGAGTCACTACTCTGTGCCAGATGTGAGAAAGAACTGCCTGTCACACCATTCTGCGAATCCCCCTATGACAACTGGATGGCACGGCTGTTCTGGGGACAGTTTCCTATAGAGAAGGCTTCTGCCTGGTTTTTCTTCATTCCCCACGCCGCTCCCAGTCATTTGATATACGACATCAAATACCACGACCAAAAGGAACAGGGCGAGCTCATCGGGCAGATCATGGTGGAGCGCCATCAGCCCTACGGCTTTTTCGATGATATTGATGCCATCGTTCCCCTGCCCATCACAAAGAAAAGAAACTGGATGCGTGGCTATAACCAAAGTTATCAGGTGGCAAGAGGCATCAGCATGGAAACGGGTATTCCTGTCTATAATGATGTGGTAGAAAGAACCCACTTCACAAAAAGTCAGACGCATCAGACGGCCATGGAACGTCGTATCAACGTAAGAGACGCCTTCCAATTGGTGAAAGCAGAGAAGATCAAAGGTAAACATCTACTCTTGATTGACGATGTCGTCACCACAGGAGCCACCATCATTTCCTGCGCTCAGGAATTAGCCAAGGCAGAAGGTGTACGTATCAGCGTGCTGTCCATTGGTTATACGAAAGAGTAAATAATTAACCAGTCATTATTCATAATTCATTATATTTTCATTCCTTTGACTTCGTCTAAAGTACTTCCTTTCGGAAAAACCCAAATATATTTGGTTTTTCTCTCACTTATTCGTACCTTTGCAGGCAAAATAAACGTAACGTTATGGATATCAAGAAACAATTCGCTCAGAAACTGATGGACATCAAAGCCATCAAGTTGCAACCCAACGACCCATTCACTTGGGCCAGCGGCTGGAAATCACCTATTTATACAGACAACCGCAAGACACTGGGACACCCCAGTTTGCGTTCTTTTGTAAAACTGGAGCTCTGCCACGTCATCCAGGAGCAGTTCCCCGAAGCAGAAGCCGTCGCTGGCGTAGCCACGGGTGCCATTGCACAGGGTGTGCTGGTGGCTGAGGAACTGGGACTCCCCTACTGCTACGTCCGTCCGAAGCCGAAAGATCACGGCATGGGCAATCAGGTGGAAGGTGAGATTAAGAAGGGCTCAAAGGTCATCGTTGTTGAGGATCTGATTTCCACTGGCGGCAGCAGTCTGAAGGCTGTAGCAGCCCTGCGTGAATATGGTGTCGAGGTCATCGGCATGGTGGCATCGTTCACCTATGGTTTCCCCGTAGCCGAAGAGGCTTTCCGCGAGGCTGGCGTGAAGCTCGTCACCCTGAGCAACTATGATGCTGTCATCGAGCAGGCCGCAGAGACGGGCTATATCAAGGAAGAAGAGAAGGCCGTACTGGCTGAATGGAGAAAAGACCCAAGCGTCTGGGGTGTATAAACGAGTGCCTTATGAAGAAATTTGAAAGTAGCATCAAGCAGATTCCTTATTCACAGGAAGCTGTCTATCGTAACATCAGCGACCTGAGCAATCTGGAGCGTGTTCGCGACCGCGTACCTGCCGACAAGGTTCAGGATTTCTCGTTCGACCACGACTCTGTGAGCATCAATGTGGCTCCTGTAGGACAGATTACCCTGAAGATTGTAGAGCGTGAAGAGCCTAAGTGCGTCAAGTTCGAGACCACACAGTCGCCCATGCCTTTCAATCTTTGGATTCAGGTGCTCCCCGTCAACGAGACCACCTCGAAGATGAAGATAACGGTAAAAGCCGACATTCCTTTTATGCTGGCTGCCATGGTGAACGGTCCTATTCAGGACGGCGTAGAGAAGATTGCCGATGCGCTGGCCTTAGTTCCTTACGAATAACCCCTATAGGTCGCATAGGTCTTATAGGACCCATAGGTTCCATTAAACCCATAAAAAACAAGAAAAAAAATGGCAAGTAAACTCTGGGAGAAAGACTTTGAGATAAACAGCGAGATAGAGCGTTTCACCGTAGGCAGAGACCGCGAGATGGACCTCTACCTGGCGCCTTACGACGTGCTGGGCTCGATGGCTCACATCACCATGCTCGAGAGTATCGGACTGCTGGGCAAGGACGAACTGCCTGTGTTGCTCAGCGAGTTGAGAAACATCTACGAACTGACACAACGCGGTGAGTTCGTCATCGAGGATGGCATCGAGGATGTCCACTCACAGGTGGAACTGATGCTCACCCGCAAGTTGGGTGACATGGGTAAGAAAATCCACTCTGGCCGTTCTCGCAATGACCAGGTGTTAGTGGACCTGAAGCTCTTCACACGTCATCAGTTGCAGCTGGTGGCCGAGGCTGTCAAAGACCTCTTCGACCAGCTTATTGCCAAGAGCAATCAGTATAAGGATGTGCTGATGCCTGGCTACACCCATCTGCAGGTGGCCATGCCCTCTTCGTTCGGACTGTGGTTTGGTGCCTATGCCGAGTCACTGGCCGACGACATGCTCTTTCTTCAGGCAGCTTACAAGATGACCAACCGCAACCCGCTGGGTTCGGCTGCCGGCTATGGCTCGTCATTCCCTCTGAACCGTCAGATGACTACTGACCTGCTGGGCTTCGACACCATGGACTATAATGTGGTATATGCACAGATGGGCCGAGGCAAGATGGAGCGTAACGTAGGCTTTGCCATGGCTACCATCGCAGGTACCATGGCCAAGTTGGCATTCGACGCCTGTATGTTCAACTGTCAGAACTTCGGTTTTGTAAAACTGCCGAAGGAATGCACCACAGGGTCAAGCATCATGCCTCACAAGAAGAATCCCGATGTCTTCGAGCTCATCCGTTCAAAATCAAACAAGCTGCAGAGCCTGCCCCAGCAGATTACGCTGATGATGAACAACCTGCCTGTGGGTTATTTCCGCGACTTGCAGATTATCAAGGAGGTATTCCTGCCTGCTTTCGACGAGTTGCTCGACTGTCTGCGCATGACAGCCTATATCATCAATCGTATCGAGGTAAACGATCATATTCTCGATGACCCACGCTACGACCCAATGTTCTCTGTAGAAGAGGTGAACCGCTTGGCTGCCAACGGCATGCCGTTCCGCGATGCCTATAAGAAAGTGGGACTCGACATCGAGGCAGGAAAGTTCACGCCCTGCAAGGACATCCACCACACCCACGAGGGGTCTATCGGTAATCTGATGAATGACCAGATTGCTGCACTGATGCAGCAGACACTCAACGGATTTGGATTCGAGCGTGTGGAACAGGCTGAGAAGAAACTCCTGAATTCATGAGGAAACGAATTGCCATATTACTATGTGGCCTGCTCATGGCATGTAGTGTTGAGAACAAATACAACACATACTACCCCGTGAGTTTCGTGTTCTTCACAAACCTCTACCCAAGCAGCGCCTTGACACGTGCCGCAGGTAGTCCCGGCATCTTCTGCATCGTCAAGCCCTATCAGGAGAAAGGTGTCACTCATCTGAAACTAACACCTAACCAAGGTTCATGGGAGGCATCAGACCTGGACTTGGTGATGAACACGGCCATTGGCAATGAAAAACTGTCATACAACAGTATGGGAGCCGGCAAGGGACTTATCATCGGTCACTCCAACTCATTCGGTCTCAAGGCGTTCGACCTGCAATGCCCGAATTGCCTGGAAGAGTACGGAATGCCTAAATACGAACTCCACTGGACTGACAATGGACGTTATCTGGAGTGCAGCAAATGCAAGCGCGTCTATAATCAGGACAATGACGATGGCTATGTCGTAAGGAATGGCCATGATGGCGACAAGATGCTGATTCAGTATCGCTATGTTGCATATAACAACGTTGATGGGCGACTTGTTGTACACAACTGATAAAAAAGTAATGAAAAGTCTTGGATATTCCGAGAAATAGCATTACCTTTGCATCCGCTTAGCTTACAACTGCCGCGATGGTGGAATGGTAGACACGAGGGACTTAAAATCCCTTGACCAGAAATGGTTGTGCGGGTTCGAGTCCCGCTCGCGGCACTTGCCAACAGCAAGAAATGACGCAAAGGGCGAATGTTCGCTCGCGGCACTTGCCAACAGCAAGAAATTGTAACGAAAAAGAGGTTGCTCATTAATTGAGCAACCTCTTTTCGTTTAATCGAAGATAAATTCTTTTTTCACCACATCCGGCCCATAGATGGTTCGGAAGTCATCTCGCATTGAGATGACATGATAGCCAGCTTCACGCCATTTCTTTGCCAGGTTAAGCGCCTTTTCACGATTAGCATGGTCACGGTCTTCGTCATCGGCGATAAGCATGAAGGCTGCCGTGCGGTGTTTCGTATTGCTCAGGCAATAGTTATGCATCGCGCAGTCGCCAGTACTATTACCAAACGACAGTACAGGTATCTTGCCTATCTCCTGACTAATCTGCAACACCTTATTGGTCTTGATGTTTTTGATGATCAGTTCATCAGTGCGAACCAAATCCTCTTCACGGCCCATGGTGTAGTTGACGCCAGCCTCCTCGCCTTGACTGCTCGACATAAGTTTCACATCCATGCCAATCACCCTGTTTGGTGCGATGCCAAGTGGCTCTACCAAAGCACGGCATGCGAAGCGGTCGGTACCAGAGACAACATAATAGGTGAAGCCATTGTCCTTCAGATAGTCAAACACCTCCAGCATAGGCTTATAAAAGCCTTGGCCATAGGTCATACCAGCGAAGCCATTGGCCGGCTTGGCAGCATAGGCTTGTACATAAGCATGATATTCTGCGAGGGTCATTCCCGAGTAGGCCTTGGCAGCAGCACGTGCATGAATCATATCGAAATGATCTGGCAGTGCCGTTCCAAAGCGAACAAAATTACGAATGTTCTGCGCAGCCTCATGCACATCATCTGGAGCCTTGTCACAATAGGAAGGATCCTCCAGCACACGGTATTCTAGCAGATTATATTCAAAATAACTAGGATAGAGCTCCGCAAGAAAGGTGCCATCCATGTCAAAAGTGGCAATGCGGTCTTCCTCATTGATATAGTTGGGTGACTGTGGGTTGGTTACATCCTCCACATACTCCTGCAGGGCTGTCAAAGCCTCACACTTGTTCCACAGTTGGAAGTACTCCTTCTTGACAGGACTGTCAGAATCATCTTTGCTACACGATGTAAATACGCATGCACCGCAAGCAAAGATTACGGCGAGCATCATTAGGATTAGTTGTTTTTTCATGTTACTATAGTTTAAATGATAAAATGATTAGAAGCTATGTACAATAACTACATGCGTACCTTTACGCACACTGACAAATGTCAAATCGTTTGTTTTTTGGGCATTCAAAATGAACTGACGGCTTTCACTCTCATTCAGTTCGTAAACGCCATGGATATCATTGCATCGAATGGGATGGAAGAACTTTTGCCGTTGACCAAACCATACTTTCACCTCTTTATCCATTGGTGGATCAACAGATATATATACTCCTGGATTATTTCCATTTCTTTCGCCAACTAAGATGAGGACTCGGGCCGGACGTGTCTGGTAGGCTAACATCATGCCGTATTTTGGAGCAGCTTTTATCTTTTCATAGTTGGTGGTGCTGATGATGGGATCAACAGAAGAACTCTCTAAAACAGTCCAACGCCCCAGATTCCTATTGTTGATGATAATTTGCTCTTCAATCCATTTTGAAGCTCTGTTTTCAGTATCCCAAAGGATTTCTGATTCCCTGGGATTTTCCTTTGTATTATTAATAGGTGTAGTTACTTTCTGTCTGGGAATTGAAATCAAACCAAGATTCATGAGTTGATTCTGCAGCCAACTATTATTGTCATTTACAAAATACGGATCAAGGGTGACGAATTTCATCCACATGCGTACAGCTCCATTATTGTCGCCGTTACGAAGAAGGAACTCTCCCTTGCTGTCGTAGTAGTTTGCTATTGTTGAGTCTATGGTTATAGCCTTTTCAATGGTCTCCAATGCACGATGCAAATCGCCATCTTCAGCATACTGATAGGCCAAATTGTTGTAAACGTCACCGATGAAGTTCCGCTTCCAATGAAAGTCCTTGCCTCCTATTTCCACCATTGTAATGACAGGTATATTCAATGAACCCTTCTGAACGACAACAGACATTGGCATGCCTTTGGTAGCGTTTTTCACGTAGTCTGTTTGGACGCGATAGACGGTGCTATCGTATTCCATGTGGAAAAACGTATGGTAGCCACTTCTTCCTCCTGAGCTAGTATAATCTACAACGGTTGTTATGGTATCTGCATGCTGAAAGGCTAAATCACGGCAATTTTCTGATAACATTTTTCGTTCTGGAATAGTCAGGTTGTATCCTGTGAACAGCAATATTAACGATATCACCAAACAGCAAATTGCGCCTTTGAACTGGCTATTAACCAAGAATCTTGGAAAAAAAAGCACCATGATGACACCCATCCCAATGAAAAAAAATTCCCCAGGTTCGGATGAAGAGATACTTGAAAAATTTCCTCCTGCTATCAATGAGTATTTTATTAATTCTCCATATAATTCCGAATGAACGCTTTCGTATTGATAATTAATATAGACACACATGAACGCAAATAATATCAATAGTATGCCATTGCCAATTTCCCACAGATTCAACCTTTCTTCATCATCAACGAAGTCATGTGTTATTATATTCCTATGGTTTACGTAGCAGTCAATGCCGTTTTGCAAAGCCAACATAATGGCATCCTTGCTGCCAGCTATGTTCCCTAAAGCAGTTTCTATGAACATAATATACGGACCTTTGTCATAGTCTTCAGGAAGAATAACATTGGAATTATAATTAGCTTCCACTATTCCTATACCATGCTTTTTACTCTTACCGAAACCTTTCGTTACACAACGGTATCCTCCCACATCACTCCACGATATGGATTTAGAATCACCAAACAGCCCCTTCAATGTAATTCCTGACTGATCAATAATAAGCGATTCTTTATTATTGCGGACCCAATAGCCGAAAGCCAATAATAGGAAATAGTACACCATTATAAGTACCATCCATAAATAGCTTGAATTCACGGCGTAAGACGCACATACCGAGACAGGGATTGATGCAATAATCACACCACCCACTGAAAAGATATTATAGCCAAAAGACTTCGAATATGAATTCATTTTAGGCCGGGTTTTCTGTTGTACGTCCAAACCTGTCTGACTATTTTATGAAAAACTTTTTTCCATTGATGATGTTTATGCCATGACTAGGATTCATCAGTTTTATTCCATTTAAATTATATGTGATTGTCATTTCCTCGTCATTTGTTCTTAAATCTGTGATGGCATTCACTTGATAATCTTTGCTCGTCTGGTGATTGCCAAAGATACCACCAGCTCCACTCTGATACCGATACAAATAATAGAAGGTTTGCAGAGGAACATCATGAAGATCAAAATTTGATAATGTAAATGAAGTCAATCCCTGTGATAATATGATTAGGTTTCCATCATATCTTCCAAAGAAATCTGCATTAGGATTAGAATTCTTAAAGGTAGGATCGACAGGAACCCATCCGTAATCTTCATGGTAAAAATCTGGCCATACATGGTAGCCTCCGTCTTTCCATACTCCCATATTATGACGCGCAGGAATGCCCTTGTACCTCATCAGATTAACAAACAATGTTGTGAAATCACCGCATTCACCTCCTCCTGCTTGAATGATTTCTGCAAGTGTACGCCAACTGCCATGAATATAGTTATAATGTGATGCCACATATTCGTAACAACGCTTTGCATAATCCAGAGCGTCTTCAGATTCCTCCCATAATTGATTGCCCAAACTGACGATTGTATTATTGTATATATCAATATATGTGCCATCACTTCCAAGGTATTCGTTTGGATCAACTCCAGTTACCTCATTCTTATTTTCTTTATTACTAAAATCAATTTGTATGGTTTTTGTCTTATACATAAATGATTCAGCAATATCTAACGTATTGTCATTAAAGGAGCCATCATATAATAATACTTTGTTGGCTTTGTTGATGTCAATAAATTCCCCACGATTAGAAGCAATAGAACTTATCTCTTGATACTCATTTGTAATAGGGGCCGGCATAAGAGAAACTAATCTTACACCGCTAATATTACCCGTTTTTGTATATATCACCTTGTTGGTGAAAGGAATCTCGCTTTGAGCATTAATAGAAAAAGATGAAAAAAGATAAAATGCTCCGCAAATAATCGTTCGTAAAAAGAATGTTTTTTTCATAAAAGGAGGTATTTAGTTAATTGTAAAATATCACTATAATAGATAAAGATTACACTGCTTAGGCACCTCTTTCTGCCCAATCGCCTCTATCGAGATTTCTATATCCGATGGCTTCAGCTATATGCATAGGCTGGATATTCTCTGAACCTGCCAGATCGGCGATGGTGCGGGCTACCTTGAGGATGCGGCTATAGGCACGGGCAGAGAGTTTCAATCGTTCCATCGCCATACGAAGGAGGTCTAGCGACTGTTCGTCAAGGACAGCAAAGTCATGAAGCATCTTCTCACTCATCATGGCATTGCAGTGGATGCCCTTAAAGGGCTTGAAACGCTCTTCCTGAATCTTTCGGGCCGCAATGACGCGCTCACGAATGGATGAAGAAGGTTCGCCAGGCTGCATCTTACTGAGTTCCGAGAAAGGAACTGCCTGTATCTCACAGTGGATGTCGATACGATCGAGTAAAGGACCTGAAATCTTGTTCATATAACGCTGAATCTGACCTGGCGTGCAGACGCAATGGTGTGTAGGATCACCATAGTAACCACAAGGACAGGGATTCATCGATGCAATGAACATAAATGAGCAGGGGTATTGCACATTGTACTTGGCGCGACTGATGGTGATTGTACGGTCTTCCAAGGGCTGTCGCAGAACCTCGAGCACAGAACGGTTGAATTCTGGCAACTCGTCAAGGAAAAGCACACCATTATGGGCCAACGATATCTCACCGGGCTGAGGGTTGTTACCACCACCAACGAGGGCTACCTGTGACACCGTATGATGGGGCGAACGAAAGGGACGCTGACTAATCAGGCTGGTATCACGACTGAGTTTACCGGCAACAGAGTGAATCTGCGTGGTTTCTAAGCTCTCGCTGAGCGACAATGGCGGCAGAATACTGGGCAAGCGCTTGGCCATCATGGATTTTCCGCTGCCCGGCGGACCAATCATAATCAGGTTATGACCGCCAGCGGCAGCCACCTCAAGGGCACGCTTCACACTCTCCTGACCACGCACATCAGCGAAATCAAATTCAAATTGTGCTTGCTGGTCGTAGAACTCCTTTCTGGTATCGATAATGGTAGGACCAAACAGCGGACCGTCATTAAAGAACTTGATGACATCATACAAAGAGTCCATGCCATAGACCTCAAGGTTATTGACCACAGCAGCCTCACGCACATTCTGGCTTGGCACAATAAGACCTTTATATTTCTCTGCTCGGGCCTTAATGGCTACGGGCAAAGCGCCACGGATAGGCAGCAATCTGCCATCCAAGCCCAACTCACCCACCAACATATAATCCTCCAAGCCATCACAGGTTATCTTTCCGTTGGCAGCCATAATGGCGATAGCTAGGGGCAGGTCATACCCACTACCTTCTTTACGGATATCGGCAGGAGCCATATTGATGGTGATGTCGGCCAAGGGATACTTATAGCCAATATTACTAAGGGCGGCACGGATACGGTCAATACTCTCACGAACAGCAGTGTCAGCAAGGCCAGACATGTGGAGCATGGTACCACGGGCGATGTTCACCTCAATGGTCACAGCCACAGCCTCAAGACCCATCACAGCGGCACAATGTGTCTTTACTAACATAAACGTTACTCTTTCAACAGCGACTCTATCTTCTCACGAAGCTGCTCACCTCGCAATGAACGGGCCACTATCTTTCGCTTTTGGTCAATAACGATATTATCGGGCACAAAAGAGATTCCCAACTGAGATACAACAGGCGACTCCCACAACAGTCCATCACAGATGATTGGCCACTGAATGCTATCAAATCTCATGGCACGGGCACCTTCGTCTTTCGAGACGTCCATACTGATACTGATGACACTGAGATCCTTTGGATGGTCTTTCTGCAACTGGCGCAACTTACGGAGTATCGTCTGAGAGTCCTGATTCCATGATGACCATACAGCAATCACATTAACCTTGTTCTTCAGTAAACTGTCACTAACGGCCTTGCCGTTGGTATCCTTGGCAGAGAAATGAGGCAGGGTGCCACTGGTTTTATACGCAGACAATGTGGTCAGTCGTTTGTGCAACTGCAGAAGGGGGAGATAGGTAGGACGAGCCTTCAGCATCTTAGAACACAACTGATAGGCACGCGCATAGTCCACCTCAACAGACTGGAGGAAGTAGCGGCGCAGCAAATAAAAACTAATAGGTGACTGCGGATGCTCCTGGATAAACTGTTCTGCCTTCTTGATAACCTTAGGAGGCATCAGTTCAGCTGTCTCAAGTCTGAAAGCGGTCATCAGCTCGTTATCCTCAGAGCCAGTCACCTTTGTCTCTTTCAAATGAGACACATCGCCTTCCATCTTTACACGAGCACCAGGCTGAACAAAGATGGGCATCTCAGAATAATTAGGGAAAAGCAAAGTAAGGACAGTGGTATCTGCCATCGGAATGGTGTAGGAAAACTGTCCATCCTTCAATCCAATGGTATCCTTTCTGCCCGTCTCAAGGTCGTAAATATAGAATTCGCCTTGATTGATATTCTTGAATTTCCCCTCCAGCCTGAAGTCTTTACTGGACTCGCCACAAGACATCAGGCCGAAGAGGAAGAATAGAATTATTGATAAATGATGAAAAGTGAAGGGGTTTTTCATTACACCCGTCTTTATTACTTACTTCACCTTCTTCAGTTCCAGATCCTTGGCAGCGTAGTCGGCCAGTGAGGAATCCTTCGCAACAGCCTGCTTCATAGCATTGGCTGCTTCAACAGTATTGCCTGTACGGGCATAGAGGATAGCACGCAGATAGTCTGTGGTTGCATCTGCATTCTTCACAGCCTTCAGCGTGTTAGCAGCAGCCTGATAATCCTTGTTCAGAATCTGTGCAAGGGCAGCAGAGTTAGACTGTACACGAGCGAAGTCCTGCTCAGCCTGAGCATACTTACCCTGAGCCAGATGCAAGTTACCCATAATCTCACCAATACCATTAGCATTAGCAGCCTTGGCAATATAGCTCTCTGCAGCTTCCATATCACCATCCTTCAGAGCCAGCAAGCCCATATTGGCATTAGCCTCCGGCTGGTTCTTGTCAATTACCAATGCAGACATTGCCCACTTTTTAGCTTCAGCATAGTTGCCATTTGCATAGGCCAAAGTAGCCAGGTTATTAAATGCGCGGGCATCCTTGGGATACAACTGTGTAGCCTTCTCGTATGCAGCCTTGGCACCAGCGTTATCCTCATAGAGCGTAGCACCATAAAGAATCTCCTCAAGACTCAGCTTGGTAGCATCAGTCTTCATCTGCTCCAGGATCTGCTCGTCGTCACGACCAATCAATTCATAATTGATAATCATGCGAGAACGGCGCAACTGAGGCAGGATACCATCGGTCAAGTCACGGAAAGCAGCAGAGATATTCTTAATCTGCTGTTCACGCTCTTCGGGGTCCTGATACATAGACAGAACACGAAGAATCACATCCTTGTCCTGAATATCACTGGCAGCAACCAGTTCCTGGAAACCTTCCCAGTCCTCGGCAGTATATTTCACGTCAACAGGAGCATCAAGGTTCTTTTTCTTCATCTCACCAGCCAGGAAAGTGTTTGTCACATCCTGACGCTGGTTAGCCAGACGATCGTTAAGCATAAAGCCACCATCGGGAGAAGCATAAGCTGAAACCTCTACATTGTCAAGAACCATTGTTTCCTGATTCTTAACGATGTCACCCAACAAACGAACGAACTCCTGAACAGAATTGTTCTGCAACTCGCTCTTACGCAGCTGTGCCTGACCAATCAAGAACTTAATGTTTGCCTCCTGCTTCTGCTGAGACACACGCTGGAAACCATCTTCTGCCAATGAAGCAGTAGCAGATACCATGGTACGCTTGCAGAGTTCAGAGGTAGAAACAACACCGTTGGCCACCTTCACAGCAGGCACCTCAACCTTCTTCTTACCTACCTTGGCATCGAAGGTCAGGTAGAGCTCACTCTCCTGCATAGCAGGCTCATAGTTGAAATTGGCCTTCATTGAATAACGACCACCAACGAGATATGAGATGGTCTGATTATTGCCCAGCACCTTCTCACCCTGGAACAGGGCGCTCTCACCATTTACGAAACGCTCACCTTGAGCTGTCTGGAATCGCAGCTGTGGGGTTACCTTCACCACAGCCTTCTTCTTCATATATTTCTCAGGGAACATACCATTAATGGTAGCCGATACCTTTCCTGCTTCTGATTCAAGAGGATTTGGTGTTACATTAAAGTTTTCAGCTGAAAGGGCACCTAATTTACCCGAACAAGATGTCAGCACGGCAGCAGCGGCCAGCGACACAAAAAACATTGCATTTTTTTTCATTCTTATATACTAAATATTTTGTTGATTCGCCAATTATGATGCAAAGATACTCATATAAATCAGTAACTCATGCGAAAGACCAATATTTTTTTGTTTTATTAAAACTTATACCTACATTAAAGCGAATTTACGAACACAAAAGAGATGGTTTTCACGAATCAAGAAGAGCAACGAATAGCCCCTGAATTATCTACAAAAGAACACAAATATTGTAGCAGCTTTTTTTACATATCAGATTAGAAGTGACACATGTAACACAATATTTTATAAATGCCTGAGTGACCTGCAGAAGCAAACGAAAGAAGCCCTGGGTCATTGCTGACTCAGGGCTTCTCTAAAGAAAAGATGGCGGCCTCCTACTCTCCCGCATTGCATTGCAGTACCATCGGCGCAAGCGGGCTTAACTTCTC
>CACYNE010000034.1 GCA_902775605.1 uncultured Prevotellaceae bacterium | reverse complement strand
CCCTTGAACATCCGACGTTCAAAGGACCAATGGCAGGGCCTCAGAGCCGTGCAGACAGACCCATCGTTCTGTCAGTTTGAAACACTGGAGTACGGTTGGCGAGCAGCATTTAAGCTGCTCACCCGTACCTACTACCACACCTACCGCCTATTCACCATCAGGGCGATTATCAATAAATGGGCGCCGCCCAACGAGAATAAGACGGAGGCGTATATCAAGAACGTGTCGCGCCTCACTGGCATCGGCCCCGACGAGTCCATCGGCATCCCCAGCGATAAGCCTGCCCGCTGGATGATGCTCGGCATCGCGATGGCGATACAAGAAAATGGTCTGGAGTCGATAGACTACTTCGCCATGTTCAGAGGCTGGACGATGGCGAGAGAGTGATAAGAAAAGAGGATGTTCAAATGAACATCCTCTTATTTTTAGTAAATCAGGAAACCACCATTGGGTTGCATGGTAACGGTGGCTTTGCCTTTTTTCAACTTAAGAGGAGTAACAGTGGTGCCAGTGATATGGTTCTTCTTGTCTGCCTGATCTGTGAAGAGATGACTGACTGAATAGTCTGAGAGATTGATGGTCAGCGTGAGGGGGGTCTTCTGTGCGTTGAGACCAGCGATATACCAATCATTGCCGTGACGACGAGCCAAGACAACATAGCGACCAGGGTAACCGTCGATGAAGCGTGTCTCGTCCCATGTGGTGGGGATATCCTTGAGCAGGTCGAGCTCGTGCTGGGGCAACTCCTGCAGGTTGTTGGGCTGCATGGCTACACACTGGATGGCCGTCTGCATGATATAGGCTGAGGCAATCTCGAATGCATCGGTGGTCTTGCGGGTGTGGCGACTCTTGTTGTCTGGCGACAGATATTTGTTCATGATGACGCCGCCCCAGTCCATAGTGCCCACGGCATTGCGGCAGAAAGGATGCAGGGTGAGGTCGAAGGCCTGACGGATGGCAGCACCTTCATTGAAATAGACATTCTCGCTGGCAAGGACAGCCTCGCTGGCTACATAGTTGGGATACATGCGCTCCCAACCGCGGGGTAACGTACATCCGTGGAAGATACACTGAATGCCATAACGGTTGGCGTCAAAGAGGATATCCTCATAGAGTTTCATGGTCTCCTGCTTGTCGCCGCCGAAGAAGTCCACCTTGATGCCTTTGACACCAATGCTCTTTAGCCAAGCCATCTCGCGGTCGCGGGCAATGCTGTTGTCCAGACAGTTACGAGGTGTCTGAGGCGCATCGTTCTCATGACCGTTGGAGTTATACCACAACATCAGTGAGACACCTTTCGACTGGGCATACTTCGAGAGTTCGGCCATACGGTCGCGACCGATGTTCTGGTCCCACCAGTTGTCCACCAGGCAGAACTCATAACCCATAGCAGAAGCCAGATCAATGAACTTCACCTGATCGTCGTAGTTGATGGAGTTGTCCTGCCAGATCAGCCATGACCAGGTGTAACGGCCTGCGCCATATTGCTGTGAGGGTTCATAGAGCGGTTCCACCACGTCATAGGCGATGGTAGTCTCAACAATAGGTTTCAACGAGGCACCCACGGTGATGGTGCGCCAAGGTGTCTTGCCAGGCAGGGCGATGCCAGCTGTCGCTGTGCCGTTGCCATTGTTCTCGCCAGCCATGGGGTAGGCGATGGTATAGGGATAGTCGCTGAGGTGTGAGCCGCAGTAATGGCTGTCAACGCCTGTCTCAGAGATGAGCACCCAACCTTGAGGAGCATGAAACAGGCAAGGGAAAGTATAGCCTTGACCATATTGTGAGCGTGTCGTCATAGCGCCATCGATGCTGTAGCCCTCTTCATAACTGGGCTTGGTACGTTCCCAGCCTACCATCGGACTGCTCTGTGGCGTGATAAATGTGGTGGTGCCATCGGGCAGACGGAAGGCGGTGCTTTCACTCTCGATGATGGCACACTTGGGATTGTCGTTCTTCTGGCGGGGCACATGATAACGGAAGGCCACATCATTGTCGCTCACAGAGAACTCAGCAGACATCTTCTGACCTTTGGCATTCTCGAAGTCAACGGTAAGTTGCTCTGCCACATAGTGCATTTTCGACTGCTTCACTTGGCGCATCTCATAAGTACGGTCGGCATGAGCGGTCTTACTGCCTGTGATGGTGAGTTTCTGGGTGAAGTCTCCGAAGTCGGCCTTGAAGCCCAGAGCCGACGGCAAAACCATCTGTTGGCCATCAAGAGAGACGGCATAGGTGGCCTGCTGGCTATCGTCGCAGACGGTTACCACTAATTTCCCGTTTGGTGAGGTCACGCTGACCTCGCGAGCCATCACTGCCAAAGGGAGCAGCAAGGCTACTGAAAGCATCAGTTTTTTCATCTTAGGTTTCTTTTCTTTTGATAGTTGGTTTTGCGTGCAAAGATAATAAATAATTATGAAATAAGCATTGTGTAATATGAATTATTTTTGTACCTTTGCGGCATGAATATCAAACCGATAGCTTACTTTCATTCACCTCTGACGTCGAAGTTTGGATTACCTCGGCAGAGTGGGCTGGCCGAAAATCTCATCGGTCGTATCGTACTGGAACCAGAGTATCGTCGTGAAGAGGCAGTGCGTGGGTTGGAACAGTTTGACTACCTATGGCTGATATGGGAGTTTAGTGGCAATCCTCACGAACAGCAAGGACTCACCGTACGTCCACCGCGTCTGGGGGGCAACGAACGGGTGGGGGTGTTTGCTTCTCGTTCTCCTTTCCGTCCTAACCGGTTGGGACTCTCGTGCGTATATATTAATAAGGTGGAGATGACGGAAAAGGAAGGTCCTGTCATTTATGTGAAAGGGGCTGATCTGATGGATGGTACACCTATCTACGACATCAAGCCCTATGTGACCTATGCCGACAGTCATCCTGATGCACGCAGTGGTTTTGTGGATCAGACCACATGGGAACCGCTCAAAGTTGTCTTGTCAGAAGAGATGGCCCAACAGTTTTCAGAAGAAGAACAGGCAGGCTTGCGACAGGTTCTTGCCCAAGATCCACGTCCCCGCTATCACGATGATGCTGAACGGGTGTATGGAATGCCATTCGCTGGCAGAGATGTGCGTTTCCGCGTAAGTGAGGGGGTGTTGACGGTTATCGAGGTTCGAACAGAATTGTGATGCGATTGAAGCCCAGGCCTTGCAGTAATTGTCGCATCTGGGCTTCGGCGAGTTCACGTGTATGTAGGATATTATCGTGACTCATACCATATTTTATCATGTTTTGTCGTGCCTCGTTATACATGCTCTTATGACTTGCATCATCCCATGTCCCCGTTTCATAGAATGTCTTGGTGAGAGCTTCATCAATAAAATCATCATCAAGCAATTTGACGGGTGGAAGGGTCAGACGGATGCTGTCGCCATCAACCTTGATTGCTTTTTCATTGATATCCTGAAAGTCAATACCCAAACGCATGGTGCCATAGTAGATGCGCACCAGATGGTCATCGCTCAAAATTAAGTTCTTGTGTGTACGTTCCACTACTTCTTCGTCGTTGATGGTCAAAAACTCCCACTGACCAATGTTGCGGATGCTCTTCACAATAGCGGGTGTCTCTACAATAGTTGTCGTTTCCGTAATGCCAAAATTAGGAGCTTTTTCTTTAACGAACGACAGGAACTTGACCAATGCAACGACAAAGACAACAGCAATGGCGGTGGCAATGAGAAATCCTATGAGGATACTTTTTTGTTCTTTCTTCATGGCTTAATCGGTCAGGATGGTGAGATGGTCGAAACTGAATTCCCTTTGGAACTTGATGGTGATGTTTTCCTCTTCGAAGCCCATCTGACTGATAAGGGGGATGAGCAGGTTGGCGGCACTTTCACGAGCCGATTCCACAATGCGTTGCTTTTGTTTCTTATCGTTTTTCAGTTTGTTGATGATATCGTGGCGCCCCTTGGCAGCATGTGCTGTCTGCTCGGCGGTATTGAAGTTCGACAGATACCATGACACATACTGCTTGGTGCCATCGTGGTCAATGCGGGTGCTGGTCAGTTCTACTTCAGGATCAGGTAGGGTGACAAAAACTTGATCGCCGTCGATGGTGATGTCGTCCTCCTTGAAATCTGAGAAATCAATGTAACCTTTCAAAGTGGCTTCCATGGGGATGATGAGTTTGCGTTCGCCCAGTGGTACATTGATACCCATACCCAGAAAGTTTGATTCTATTTTCTTTTCGGCCTCCACCAAAACTATTTTGTGAATGCGATATTCTGTGGTATAGAGTTTTGAGCACTGTTGAATGCGGTTTGTTAAAACGGGCAACGGGTCTGCTTCGCCCTGCACATCGCCTTCTTGTTCCCTGCTGCAACTGGTGATTTGCAGAGATATAAAAGTGATAATTGATAAGAAAAGTAGAAGAAATTTCTTCATATTCATACGGTTTTTGGCTGCAAAAATAATAAAAAACAATGTTTACGACAAAAAAGATGCATTTTTTTTTCATTTTCGATTAAACTTTCTGAACCATATTGCGTCTTAAAGATAGTTGCAACGCAAAAAGAGTACAAAACTAAGAAAATAAAAGGAGATTAAAAGATGAAAAAGTTTTTTTTGACTATAGTAGCAGGAATGATGATGACTGCTAACGTGATGGCCCAGGAGGCTAACCAGAACAGACCTGAGCGCAGACAGATGGATCCTAAGGAAATGGTGAAGCAGCGCACAGACCAGACTGTTCAGCAGTATAAACTCAATGAAGAGCAGGCTGCCAAGCTGCTGGATTTAAATACTCGCTTCATGGGTAAGATTCCTATGGGACCGATGGGAGGCCAGCGTATGGGACAAGGACGTCGTCCTCAGGGCCAGATGGGTCAGATGGGTCAACGCCCACAGCGTCCACAGAATGATTCAGTACAGGGTCGTCGCCCTCAGGGCCAGATGGGCCAGATGGGAGGCAATCGCGAGGATATGCGTAAAAATATGGAAGCTTACGAGGCCGAGCTGAAGACCATCCTGACGGAAGAACAATATCAGACCTACAGAAAGGATCAGCAGAATCGTTTCCAGGGTCGTAGAGGAGAAAGACCACGCAGAGACATCAACAATAATAATTGAGATTTTTTCATAGTGATTTAGGTTAACATAGTGTTTTGAAGGGAGGCGAGCGAGCCTCCGAAAAACAAAATGATGTGAGTCATTTTTTGAGTAAAAAGATTTTTGGAATGATAACAAGGCGCCTGCTATTTTTTAAATAGTAGGCGTTTTTTATGGTTGTATCAGTTTTTTTTTGTACTTTTGCTTCGTTAAATCAGAAATACGCAATGAAACGATTATTACCTTTGGTCTTGGTGCTGGGCACGATGATGCTGGGCGCATGTAAAGAGAAGAAGCAAACCGATGATATCATAACCACGAAATATGTGCCCAAGCAACCTCAGGCACCTATTGGTATGCCTGCCGATTCTCTGTCACAGACGGTGACGTGGGGTAATGATGCCTATGATATTATTGTTGAGCGTGCAGCATCTGACAGTTTGCCAATGATGAAGGATGAGTCGGGACAGAAATACAAGGACAACTTCATCACCGTTTCCGTTTCTCGTCAGGGAGGGTCTTCTTTCTTCAAACGTACATTCACTAAGGGCTCTTTCACCCAGTATGTTGATGATGTCTTTAAGAAGAATGGCATTCTTGCCAACATCCGTTTTGACGAGGTAGATGATGGAAAACTGAAGTTTTCCGTTGTTGTAGCCCTGCCTGATGCTGTTGATGATATGTTTGTGCCTTTGGAGATGACTATTGATCACAATTGTGTTATCAACATTCGTGAGGATGATGACATGGACATGCTCGACTATGTGGAAGCCGAGGATGAAGGTATTTGAATAAACCAAGTTTTTAGTGATTCCTGCTGTTCGTCCTTAAAGGGATGACAGAAGGTCGTGCCACTTCTGGCTGAGTGTTGGCATTGTTGGAAAAACCAGATTGGCTCCCGCTTGTTCCAATACCTCATCTGGCAGGGGGCCTGTGTTGACGGCAATGGTGAAAATCTTTGCTGCCACACCTGCTCTGACTCCTAAAGGTGCATTCTCTATGACAAAAGCCTCCCAAGGATTCAGGTTACCTGCTTTCTGCAGTCCCATCAGATAGGGATCGGGGGCTGGTTTACCATGCTTCACGTCGTAGGCAGTGACGATATGTTCTTCGTCTAGGTATTCGCCAAAATCTTTCAGTAGTCTGTTGATAAGTGGTCGCTGTCCGCTGCCTGTCACCACGCCAATGGTTAGTCCGTCGGCCTTGATTTGTGCCATCAGTTCTGGGATGCCAGGCATGACAGGTGTTTCTGGTAATAGATGAAATTGGCGGGTCTTCTCATCATACATCAACTGTGCCTCAGTCTCGTCAATATCGCGTCCCTGTTGCTTTTTCACCATCATGCGGATTGTGTCCACACCCCGGGCACCCTCTGTAGCATACGCATCAGCCTCTGTCATGTGGATGTCGAACTTCGCCATAGAACGTTGCCAGGCAATGGCGTGGTTGGGCATCGAGTTGTAGAGGACGCCGTCCATATCGAAAAGCACGGCTTTGGGGCAAAGTGCCTCAAAGCCGTGTTTCTCTAAGTATAGGTCTATATAGGTCTTATAAGTCATATAGGTCTTATAGGACTATTGCTCTTTAGCCAAACGCTCCTTGATAGCCTTTGACTCGGCCTCGTAGCCAGGCTTGTTAAGCAGAGCGAACATATTCTTCTTGTAGGCCTCTACACCAGGCTGGTTGAAGGGATTTACACCCAGCACATTGCCGCTGATGCCGCAGGCGATTTCGAAGAAATAGATGAGTTGACCGAGATAGTACTCATTAAGCTTGGGAACGCTGATGCGGATGTTGGGTACACCACCATCTACGTGAGCCAGACGAGTGCCGAGCTCTGCCATTTTGTTCACCTCATCCACGCGCTTGCCAGCCAGGAAGTTCAGTCCGTCAAGGTTCTCCTCGTCGTTGGGGAAGAGTAACTTCTTCTCAGGCTCTTCGATACTGATGACAGTCTCGAAGATGGTGCGCTCGCCTTCCTGAATCCACTGTCCCATTGAGTGCAGGTCAGTGGTGAAGTCAACAGATGCGGGGAAGATGCCTTTGAGATCCTTACCCTCTGACTCGCCGAAGAGCTGCTTCCACCATTCGCTGACAAAGTGGAGCTTGGGCTGATAGTTCACCAAGACCTCAATCTTCTTGCCATTCTGATACAGACCATTGCGTACAGCAGCATACTGTGCAGCGAGGTTCTCGCTGAAGGGTACGTCCTTGCCGCAAGACTTCTCCATATCCTGGGCTCCCTCAACGAGTGCCTTGATGTCGAAGCCGGCGCAGGCGATGGGCAGCAGACCAACTGGAGTCAGTACAGAGAAACGACCACCCACATTGTCGGGGATGATAAAGCTCTTGTAACCCTCCTTATCAGCACAGGTACGGGCAGCACCGCGCTTAGCGTCGGTAACAGCAACGATGACCTTCTTGGCTTCTTCCTTACCGCGCTGAGCCTCACACTGCTTCTTGAGCAGGCGGAAGGTCAGGGCTGTCTCGGTAGTGGTACCTGACTTTGAGATATTGATAACGCCGAACTTCTTGTCCTTTAGGTATTCGGTCATTTCGAAGAGATAGTCCTCACCGATGTTGTTGCCGGCGAAGAGAATCGTAGGATTCTTTTTGTCCTGAATGAGCCATGCGAATGAGTTACCCAGTGCTTCGATGACGGCACGAGCGCCCAGATATGAGCCACCGATACCAGCCACGACAATCACCTCGCAGTTCTGACGGAGCACGTCGGCGCAAGCCTGAAGCTCAGCGATGAAAGCGGGAGTGATAGATGAGGGCAAGTGAAGCCATCCTAAGAAGTCATTGCCAGGGCATGTACCATTCTCGAGAGCTTCCTGTGCTGCCTTCACCTTAGGCTCGAAAGCAGCTACAGCACCTTCTGCCAAGAAGCAGGATGCTTTTGTGATGTCAAGTGTGATATTCTTCATATTGATTCATTTTTTATGTACATTCGTTTATAAAAGCGTTGCAAAATTACAAAATATCTGTGAGTTATCAAAACTTTAGATATTTTTTTGTACCTTTGCGCTCACAAAATGACAATATCTTGATACAGATGAAGTTAAATATTGCTATTTTTGCGTCAGGTGGCGGTACGAACTGCGAAAACCTTATTCGTTATTTCGCAGATTCTGAGCAGGTGTGCACTGCCTTGGTGGTCAGCAATAAGGCTGATGCCCCTGCGCTTGAGAAAGCCCAGCGTCTGGGAGTTGAGACGCAGGTGGTCAGTAAGACCGAGCTCAATGATGAGTCTGTGATGCTGCCTTTGTTGCAGCGTTACAATATCCAGTTCATTGTTCTCGCAGGTTTCCTGCCTCTGATTCCCGATTATCTTGTTGACGCCTATCCCCGTCGCATCGTGAATATCCATCCCTCGCTATTGCCCAAGTATGGCGGCAAGGGCATGTGGGGACATCATGTGCATGAGGCAGTGAAGGCTGCTGGCGAAGTGGAGACAGGTATGACGGTGCATTGGGTTACCCCCGTTTGCGATGGTGGTGAGATTATTGCCCAATATAAAGTTGCCTTGTCACCCAGCGACACCCCTGACGATATTGCTGCCAAGGAGCATGTGCTGGAGATGACATACTTCCCCAAGGTCATTGAGCAACTTGTCGGTGAACTCCTCTAACTATCGGATTAAAGCAGAACGCATTACATCACAAAATCGATGCCAACCACTACTCTTGGATGACTTTCCAAAAAGTCGTTTCCCCAGACGTAGAGGTTCCAGTTCTTGATGGTGTAATAGAATCCTGCTGCAATATCTATATCCTTATCAAACTTCCACGAATGGATGGCGCCCACCATTGGGGTGATGGCCTGTCCGTTCTGGAACGGTATTGTATATCCCAAGTATTCGTAGTTAGAGAAAGTGTTGTCGGCTCCTTTGTTGACCACCCACCACGTGTTGGTACACCAAAACAGATTCCCGTCGTCAGCAATGGCACCGTTCATATAGAGTGCCGACGTCAGATAAGAGAACTTGAAGTTGTCATTCAGATCAAATGACGACGTGACCTCTGCGCCGACGTTAAACCATTTGCAGATGTTCCACCCATAGCGCATCAGTCCGCCCCAATAGGTGCAGTCCTTTCCCGTGTACAGATCAATACCCGTAGCCAGATTGTTATTCAAACCATATTGGAACGTGGAGTACGTTTCCTGCTGGTTGATGCCTGGTCGGCTTTTTACCGAAGTGTAGCCATATAACTTGTCTTGGCCCACAGTCCCTGCGAAATAGGGAATCTGAGCCGCGGCGTGTATTGACAGTAGTAGCCCCACGAAGAGCAAGGCGGTCTTTTTCATAGTCATTTCAATTTATTTAGGCATCTCAATGATGATTCTGCATCCCTCCTGATAGTCGGTATCGATGGTCATGCTACCACCCAGACTTACTGCGTAGCGCTTCACCAATGAGAGTCCCATGCCAGTGTGATTCTCGTGTTCCTCAGTCTTTTTAAAGGGAACGAATGTCTGTTCTGGCAGGTTGGCAGGCAGTCCTGGTCCCTTGTCCTGAACCACGAAACGAACGGTAGTGTCTGTCTGATCCACCTGTAGAATGATATGTTGAGCGTCAGAGTATCGTGCTGCATTATAGAGCAACTCTTGAAGAATATACTTCAGGTAGTTGTAACTCGTCAGGATGAACACACCTTCCTGCAGTGTTGTCTCCATCTGAATGTTTGCCTGTGGGAAATGAGTCAGGACATAAGCAACACAATTACGAACCAGGGTGTTACAAGGCACCTCGTTCATCCTTGTGCAATGCAGTGTCTCGGTGGCATCGGTCTCGGTGGCATCCTGAAGCAGCAATACCATGCGGTTCATATTCTTCACATTGGTCTTCATCATGTTGGTAATGCTGTTCTTTTCCTCATCGCTAATCATGCTCTTGTCTGCTGTACTCTCACCCAGCACATTGGCAAATCCCGTGATGACATTCTGCGGCATGCGTATCTGCTGTGTCAAGTCTTGAATATACTCATTCTTCCTTCTCACAGCATCCTCGGCCTTCAACTTGGTCTGATTCAATTCTTCGTTGTCTTGGCGAATATCATCGGCAGTCTTGCGAAGACTGCCCATGCGTTTGTTCAGCGATTGCTGCATCTTGGCAAAGCTGTTCTGTAACTGGGCGATAATCTCCTTGTGGTTTGTCGTTGGAAGCGTCTTGCCATAGTGTCCGTCTGCCATCTGTTGTGTGATGACGATAAGCTTGTTGATAGGCTTTATCGCCTTCTTGACCACATGGTGGCAGAGCAGCAAGATGACCAGCAGTCCGATGCCCAACAGAGCGATGATGACATAACCCAGTCGGAAGAAACTCTTCATGGCATCGCTATCGGGGCATACCAGAGCCAGACTCCAGTTGGTGCCAGGAACAGGACGATAACTCACGTGATACTCCTCATCGTTGAAGGTTACGTGGATAGTACCCTGATTACCCGCAGTCATCTCATGTCCCAAGGTGATGATGTCCATGCCTTGAGTTGGCTCCACATCGGTGAAGATGGTCTTGCGGAACAAACGCGTGGTGTCTGGATACATCAGGAATCGTCCGTCTTCAGCCAGCAACATGTAGAATGCGTGTGGATAAGGATGTTCACCCTCGTTCAGGATCTTAGCCATATCGCTGAAAGAAAGGTCGGCGGTGACCACACCCAGGATGGTGCCATCCTCTTGTTTGATGGGTACGCAATAGGTGGCAATAGCTTCATTGTGATCCACCTTGCTCTCAATGTTCTCGGCAAAGGGGTCAACCCAGCAGGCCTCTCCTGTAGTAAGAGGACGGGTGTAGCATGCTTTGTCGAAGTACTCGTATTCCGGCTCACAGAATGTCTCAACTTGATTGTCCACCCTCTTGGAATAGAGTGAGAAACTGTTGGGATATTCCTTCATCATGCCTGGTACGGCGAATACCGAACTGCTGATGATGTTGGGGTTCAGCCTGATGATACGGTTCGATACCGACTGTAGTGAGTCGGGTCTGAAATCCTTTGCCATCATCCATGCGTTGGCATCGGCACCCGTTTCAATGGTGCTCATATAGTTCCTGATACGATGCAGGGCCGTGTTCAGTGTGCTGTTCGATGTCTTTGTCACCTCCTCGTGAATCAAGTAGCGCGACTGCACATAGAGCGCACCCAAAGACAGCAGGAAGATGGGGGCGGCCAGTAGCATGATGCCCAGGCTGAGCTGATGGGATAGTTTTCGGTGATTCTTAAGCATGGTCGGCCTCCTTTCCTGTATCTGACTTGGTGAAATGAGCCATGGGTTTCAGCAGGTTTGTCATTGTCTGATTCTGACGCTGGATGTTATCCACCAGCTGATCCATTTCTTCTTTGCTGATGTTCTGATAGTTGTTGCAGATGGAGGTCACGCTGTTGTCGATGCTCTTCATAGGCTCTGCCATCTGATTCGTTATGTAGCGTAGGAACGACGACTTCATCTTGTCTCCCTCCACCGTCTTGTCGTATGCAGCGCGTAACATGTCGCCTTGACGTTGCAACTGTGTCGTCTCTTCCTCCAGTTCATCTACTTGTCCCTGTAGCGAACGCTGCATGTTGCAGAACTGATTCTGTAATAGTCCGATCTCGTCCAAACGGTCGGAGTAAGGTAGAGACTCGCTGTAATTGCCAGAGGCAATGTAATGGGCCGACTTTGTGAGGCGGATCAAAGGCTTCAGTTGCCTGCGGATAATCCAGTTCAGCAGCAGATAGAATACCAGCATACCTGCGATGGCGATGCCAACCACCAGATAGACCAGAATGTTGTGAATGCCGAAGATGTCCTCCTCGGGATATACCACACCAACGCTCCATCCCAGTTTTCCTTCAGAACGACCTTCCCATTCCACGCGTTCAAAGGGCTTGTAGAATACGAGCCAGTCTTTTGAGTCCCTGATGAATTCCTTCATACCCTTCTCGCCAGCCACCATGGCCTTGGCAGCTTCGATTTCCGTGGGGTCGGAATCTCTTTCCGTCTGACTGAAAATCTCTGGGTTCTTCAGTTTATCCTCGTCAGGGTGAACGATATATGCACCGTTGTGGGCCAGCAACACGCTGTAGCCATTCTCTGAAGGCTTGGCGCCGAGGATGATTTTCGACAACTGATTGAGTGAAATGTCGATGCCCATCATGCCTACGCGTTCACCGTTCTTATCGTTGAAAGGCAGACAGAATGTTACCAGTGGCTCGTCTTCTGTCTCGTGACCCTTCAGAGGGTCAATCCATCCAACCTCGCCCGTATTCATCGGCTCGGCATACCATCGCTGCTTCGTATAGGGACGGTCGGTGAAAGTCTCTGATGTCACCAGACGACTATTGCCGTTGGCATCGGGGCGGGTGCGATGCACATAGGCCATAAACAGGTCATGACCAGGAAAAAAGCCAGGCTTAAAGCAAATGGCACATCCGTTGATGTTAGGGTTGCTGGCCACCAGTTCGCGACTATAGGTGTACATGCGCTCGGGGTCATCCAGATGCTCCAACAGGTCATAGTAGATGTTGCCCGTCGATTGCTCTACGCCCAACAGGATATTATCTATATCCTGCACTGTGCCCTCCAGCGTCTGCTCTGCATTGCGCAGTGCCTCTTGCCTCAGAGCCATGTGCGAGAAATAGGCCAAGATGCCCAGAGTCACTGCCAGCAACAGCAATGCCTCGCACAGCACCTGTATGTTCAGATTAATTCTTTTAATCATTTTTCATTCCTCGACAAGTTAACCAAACTATCATGACACAGACAATGGCAATTACCAGCAAACCAATACCTACAGCCAGTATAGGTTTCATCTCATCCTGTTTTGGTGTCACCACGATCAATGTCCAGTCAACTCCCTCTATGGGGCCATAATAAAGTGTTGAGGCTTCGCCGTTCACCGTCATGTCCAGCGTGCCGCATTTGTTCTGCTGCATCTCATGCAACAATTCCTCATCGGTGATGGGTAACTTCTTGTTGTCCGGATGCACAATGCACGAACCGCCTTTGTCTATGATGACAGAGTAGAAGTTCAGGCCTCTCATCATGCGATACTCGTTCAGTGGCCCATAGTCCTGATATTGGGCATCAATGCGTTGCAACTGTTTTGTGAGCCAATCAAAGGTGATATCTGCACCGCAGACACAGGCCAGTTTCCCATCGGCATCGAACACCGGTTTCACAAATGTGCAGTAGTGACCGCTGATGCCAGTGCCGTCGTAATAGAAATAAGGATCTGACCAAAAGCCTGTTTGCAACTCCTTTGCCTTCACATACCAAGCAGATCTGGTGTAGTCGTGACGAGCCGAACCCACCATGCTCAGCACGAAGTCGCTACTGTCAGCATACTGGTGGACGTAGGGCTCAAACCATCTGCCCTTCTCGGGAAAATACTCTGGCTCGAAGGCAGCAAAATATCCTCGCACATCGGGAGCCAGACTCGTCTTGCTCTCCAACGCGGCAATGACAGCTTCAGGTGAATCCAGATGTTTGCCTACTTCATCGAATACATTCTTGGCGTTGGTCTCCATGCTTTTGAGGGTTTTCACCATCTTGCTCGCAATCATGTCCTGCAGACCGTGATATCTCACACAGGTCTCTGCCTTCATGGCATGTGAGAAAGCCCAAAACGCTGCACCCATGCTTACAACAATGACTGTTGTTACTATCAGTAGTACTTTTCTCATCTGTCTTTCCGTGGCCTTGTTCGTTATATCATTAGCATTTTTTTTCATTTGTTATTAATGTTAGAATACTGCAAAGATACAAAAAAATCTGAAATAACGTATGTTTTGCGAGATTTTTTTGTACCTTTGCACCCAATTGTGTAGAATTTTATTATAAAATTGATACATTTTTTAAGTTAAATCATATGAAAAAGGAGTTGATGATGGTTGCAGTCGCCTTGATGACTGCTATGGGAATGCAGGCACAGAGTGATGGCTTTTCTCGTCATGAGGTTGCCGTCAGCTATGGCGCATGCTCTAACTCTCAGTGGATTAACATCCTCGAGGAAGTTACGGTGGTGGGTTTCACCTTTGGAACAACAAAATACGAAAACGAGAAGTATTTCGGAACCCTTTCTGCCGAATATTTCTATCATCCCAATGCTTTGTTGGGTGTTGGTGGTATTTTGGCTTATGGTCAGAACAAACAAGATGTCTATCACGAAACGGGTGGTACCACGACATCAGAGGGTGAGCTGAGTCAGTCGTATTTCACTTTGATGCCTGCTGTAAAGCTCGACTGGCTTCGCACCAAGAATTTTGGCATGTACTCCAAGTTTGCTGTTGGTGCCACGCTGCGTAAGGAAAAGTGGGGTGACAAGGATGATTCTGCTATGCATTTCAACTGGCAGGCATCGCTGCTTGGTATTGAGGCAGGCAGCCAGAACATTCGTGCCTTTGTTGAACTGGGCTGTGGTGAGCAGGGTGTCGCCTTGGCTGGTTTGAGATATAAATTCTGATAATAAAGGTTTTCAGGCTTAGTTTAGTTTATCAAGAAAGGGAGCACCACTTGGATGCTCCCTTATTTTTTATTTCATGTTTTATTTCATGAGGATTTTCTTTCCGTTGACGATGTTGATGCCTCGTTTTGGCTTAGCCAACTGGCGACCATTCATGTCGAACAGTGAAGTCATAGAAGCACTGTTCTCGATGTTTGCGATCCCTGAGGGCTGTATCTCCTCAATCTTCTTCAACAGTTTCCATCCGTCTGCCTCCTTATAGACAGGCTTGCTGCTGTAAGGCACATAAAGTGTGGCCTTCAGGTTAACGAATGCATCGGCATAGGTGCTGGGAGGTGTTACGTTCTCAACAGTGATGGCACTCATTAATAAGCAATTGGCAAAAGCCTGGTTCTCAACACTTGTCACGCTGTTGGGCAAGGTAAGAGAAGAAAGATAGGTGCAACCGTAGAAGGCGCTGTGACCAATCGTCTTTACGCCGTCGGGAACGGTAGTTGTGCGGCATCCTACGATCAGCTTGTCAGTGGCTGTCTCGATGATGGCATTGCAATTATTGTGAGAATTATATGTCTGATTGCCTGGAGCCACGGTGATTGATGTTACGTTGTGGCAGAATGCAAAAGCATAGCGTCCGATGGAACACACCTGGCTGGGGATGGCGATAGAAGGAGCAGTGACGCAACCATAGAAAGCACAAATGCCGATGGTGGTCAGGCTGGCAGGCAGATCTATCGATGCCAGTTTCTTGCAATCGTAGAAGGCATATTGTCCAATCGTCTCTACGCTGCTGGGGATTGAAACAGAAACCAGTTCGAAGCAATCGTCAAAGCAGGCATTGCCAATGATTGTTGCCCCCTCGGCGATAGTGACAGAGGTCAGATTCTCACACTTCATGAAGAGGCACGCACCGAAGTCTTTTATGCCATTGCCGATAGAAGCAGTCTTCATGTTCTTACACAGTCTGAAGGCTTCGTTGCCGATGCTTGTTACACTGTTGGGGATATTAATGGACTCGAGATTCTCGCATCCCATGAAGGCGCTTTCGCCGATGGTGGTTACACTGTTGGGAATGGTCACAGATTTGATGGAGTGGTTTCCATCGCAGGCGTACCTTGAGATTCCTACAACTTTGTAAGTCATTCCTTCATTGGTGACAGTCTCGGGAATAGTAACATCCCACGGAGTACTTAAACTAACTGCATCCACCACTTCCACCTTATCGGCAGAGATGGTCTTGTAGAAGATTCCGTTTGAGCGGAATTCGCCAGCAAGGGCGTAATCACATGAAAGTAACGCTAAAAGCGATAAAAACGAAAAACGTAAAGTTTGTAACATTGTTGTGGTCAATAAATTCGGTGGCAAAGGTACACTGTTTTTTAATAACCTCCAAATAAATTTCATAGAAAAATAGGCCCTGTTGTAAGTAATTCTACGGAATATTTGTTTTTTTAACACTATACTACAAAATTTAAACACTTTTTTACTCTACATACACTTTTTTAGTTGAAGAAATGGTAGTTAAATTTTCTTCATCATGCTTAAAACTAACACTTTACCTCTCTTTTTTCTGCTTCCACATAAAGGGAATCTTTTCTTTTATGCCAAAAATACATATCTTAGGACTATCTGCATATTTTGTTGTGTGATGAATCTTTGTACATCTTAGATGATGTATGAAAATATTAAACATATTGCAAGGCTTGGATATGAAAATGATTCACTTGATGTCTTGATAATTTGGGTCTTATGATGCCTTTTTGCACTTTTTGGAAGAAAAAAGTTAAAAAAAGAGATGTTATTCTCTGCTTTTTTTGTACCTTTGCAGTTCAAAAAGATTGTTTTGATGGAAATGAAAAGATTTTGTTTGGCAATTTTAATGGTGATGCTCAGTAGCGTGACCTATGCACAGTACGTCACAAATGGCGACGGTACGACTTATACTCTGAGGAGTTTGTCTGAGATAGAAGAGTCGGGAGTGGAATATATCTATAGTCCCAATTCGATATGTCCACATATCTATCATCTGCAGAAAAACATCGTCATTGATGCTGGAGATAAGTTTGTGATGGAGGATGACGTTCGTGTGGAATTCTTCGAGAATGTGGTGCTGGTCATTGAGGGCGAGTCAGACTTCAAACTGACACGAGGCTCAACCTTCATTCCTTATGACGACGAGAAGGCTTCGGGAACTTCTATTCGTCTCAATAGTGAATCTGACGTGACCTTTGAGAATTGTTATTTCATGACTGTCGGTCTGGAAAAGATGGGTGATGGTGCTCTGAATGTGAGAAATTGCCATTTCACAGATCATCATGGCTCTTCTGCTGCTGCTCTTTACTTTATGGATTCTGGTGCACCAAGTCTGATTGAAGGCTGTTATTTCGCCAACTGTCAGAAGGCAGCTATTGGCAGTTCTGCCAATGCCTCTCAGCCGATGACTATCCGCAGTTGTACGTTCAGCTATAATAGCGCGGCCAACAATAATGTTCCGCAGATTAACATCACGGCTGCCAATAAACTGCTTATTGAGGAAAATACGGTTTGTGGCAATCCTGAGAATAATATGGTGGGCGGCATCGGCATCTCTAACTTCTTTCAGTTCGAAAGCGACGTCGAAATCAGGAGATGCCTTATTCAGGACAACCGCTATGGTATTGGCCTGGTGGGACCTGCCGATAACTTCTATGTGAGTGACTGCCAGCTGCTGAACAACAAATACGAGAGCAACGCGATGAACGGTGGTAGCGGCATCAGCCTCTATGATCCTTATCAAAAGACGAGTGCCAGGTTGGCAGGCAACATGATTGAGGGCAACCTGTGGGGCGTGACCATCATTGGTTGCAAGGACGTGTGTCTGGGTAAAGTGGATGGTGACACAGAGCAGGAGCGAGGCGGCAATACCTTTAAGGACAATGGTAATGGTGGCGTGCTCTATGACCTCTATAACAACTCAACGCTGACTGTCTATGCCCAGAACAACACTTGGGGCGTCAGCAGTCAGACGGAGGAGCAGATAGAGTCTGTCATCTTCCATCAGCACGACAATGCGTCGCTGGGCGAGGTCATTTTCTGGCCTGCAGCCAATACAGCAGGCATTCATAATACGGAACACAAGGCAGAGAACAACGAACCATATTATAATATATATGGTGTACGCCGCTCAACTCCCGTCAAAGGCATCAATATCATTCATGGCAAGAAGGTGGTGCGTTAATCATATCGTGATGGCAATAGTGGGTCTGGCAGCAACGGCTTGCCAGACCTCTTCGCCTCGCGAGGGCGATTTGCTGTTTCACGTTGTCGAACAGGGCAATGCCATCACCGATGTGACGCCAGGGATGATAGACCATGTGGCCATTGTGGTGTCAGGCGACAGCGTCATTGAGGCTGTGGGGCAGGGGGTGAAGATGACCCCTCTGGACTCTTTGCGACATCAGGCGGGACAATATCTCGTGGGACGCGTCAAGGGGGTGGATGTCCAACAGTCCATCGCCCATGCCAGACGCTATCTGGGTAGGGCGTACGACAAGCTCTACCTCTCGGAGAATGAAGACATCTATTGCTCGGAACTGGTGCAGTTCTCCTTTGTCAACAAGCAGGGCGAGCGTTTGTTCGCCCCCATCCCTATGTCTTTTCACGATGCCTCAGGCCGCATCACGGATTATTGGACGCAGTTCTATGCCCAACACCACATGGATGTGCCAGAGGGACAGCCAGGCACCAATCCCGGTGAGTTATCAAAAAGGCCCAACGTGAAAATCGTCGGGCCCTTGCGTTAGGTATATTCCAAAATCTTCTTATTCTTTATCGTAGGCGTGTGCCGGATAGTCGATGGTGTAATGCAGACCGCGACTCTCCTTGCGCTCCAAGGCGAAGCGGGTGATGAGGTAACCCACGTTGATCATATTGCGCAGCTCGCAGATATCCTTCGTGGCCTTTACGCGCTTGAACAGATTCTCTGTTTCTTCATAGAGCGTATCCAGACGCACCCAGGCGCGATGCAGACGCAGGTCGGAACGGACGATGCCTACATAGTTGGACATAATCTCGCCCACCTCCTTGACACTCTGGGTGATGAGCACCTTCTCCTCGTTGGTCAGCGTGCCTTCATCGTTCCATTCGGGCACCTTCTCGTTGAAGTCGTACAGATCCACATGCTCCAGCGAGTGCTTGGCAGCAGCATCGGCATAGACCACAGCCTCAATCAGAGAGTTGGATGCCAGTCGGTTGCCACCATGCAGACCTGTGCACGAACATTCGCCGATGGCATAGAGGCGCTCAATGCTGCTGCATCCGTTGAGGTCCACCTTGATACCACCACACATATAGTGGGCGGCAGGGCGAACGGGGATATAATCGGTGGTGATGTCGATACCCATTGACAGGCACTTCTGATAGATGTTGGGGAAGTGCTTGCGGGTCTCAGCAGGATCTTTGTGGGTGACGTCCAGGCAGACGTGATCCAAACCGTGAATCTTCATCTCCTTGTCGATGGCGCGAGCCACGATGTCACGCGGAGCCAGTGACAGACGTTCGTCGTATTTCTCCATGAAACTCTCACCGTTGGGCAGACGCAGGATGCCGCCGTAGCCACGCATGGCCTCGGTGATGAGGAAGGCGGGATGAGTCTCGCCGGGAGAATAGAGCGCGGTGGGGTGGAACTGCACGAACTCCATGTCCTGCACCGTACCCTTGGCGCGATACACCATGGCCTCGCCGTCGCCAGTGGCAATGACGGGGTTTGTGGTGGTTTGATAGACGGCACCGCATCCACCCGTACACATCAGGGTGACTTTCGACAGATAGGTGTCCACCTTCTCTGTCTCGGGGTTCAGCACGTATGCACCATAGCAGTTGATGTAGGGCGTGCGACGTGTCACCTTGGCACCCAGGTGGTGCTGAGTGATAATCTCCACGGCGAAGTGGTTCTCTTTGATGTCGATGTTGGGGGCGCGGCGCACAGCCTCCATCAGGCCTCGCTGTATCTCGGCACCGGTATCGTCGGCGTGGTGCAGGATGCGGAACTCAGAGTGTCCTCCCTCGCGATGGAGGTCGAAGGTGCCGTCAGACTTCTTGTCGAAGTTGACACCCCATTGCACCAGTTCTTTAATCTGCTCAGGTGCGTTTCTCACCACCTGTTCCACGGCAGCGCGGTCACTGATATAGTCGCCCGCAATCATCGTGTCTTCTATGTGTTTTTCAAAATCGTCGACGGCCAAATTGGTCACCGATGCCACACCGCCTTGTGCAAACGATGTGTTGGCCTCGTCGAGCGAGGTCTTACAGATGAGGCACACCTTGCCTTTCTTGGCACGTGCCACTTTCAGCGCGTAGCTCATGCCGGCCACGCCTGCTCCAATAATCAGGAAGTCGTACTTATAGACCATAATTGCTTGTTTTCGGGTGCAAAGTTACGAAAAAATATTAATATCGGTGGTCATTTCCTATTTATTTTGTATCTTTGCAATCAAATTAAATAGGCGAAAATAATGATGAAAAGATTGCTTTTAGGGTTCTTGCTGATGTTGTCAGGCAGCGGTCTGATGGCTCAGAACGACACATTGTTGGTAAGCGAGGCGGCCAATGATACTGTGGGATGTCAGTTGCCGTGGCCCCTATGCATGCAGGCCAGACTCGACTCAATGATGCAGGATCCCCTGTTGGATTATTCGCAGTTGGGACTTATGGTGTGGGATCTGACCGACGATAAACCCCTCTTTTCTTTTAATCATCGACAGTTAATCCGCCCTGCTTCTACGATGAAGCTGCTGACGGCCATCACAGCCTTGGATCAGTTGGGCGGCAACTACCAGTTCCACACCTCTTTATATTATACGGGCGAGATAGTGGGTCGCACACTGATGGGCGACCTGTATTGCGTTGGTGGCATGGACCCCGCTTTCGAAGGCGATGATATGTGGCGTTTTGTCCAGGCGCTGAAGGAACTGGAGATTGATACCCTCTGCGGACATATTGTGACCGACGTGACGATGAAGGACACCCTGAGATGGGGCGAAGGCTGGTGCTGGGACGATGACAACCCCACGCTGTCGCCTCTGTTGGTGAACCGCAAGGCGAATTTCACAGAGCGCCTGATTACCGCCCTGCTGGATGCCGATGTGGCGTTGGTGGATGTCTATCTGAGTCAGGGCAAGGTG
Organism: uncultured Prevotellaceae bacterium; assembly: GCA_902775605.1. Classification (GTDB taxonomy): domain Bacteria; phylum Bacteroidota; class Bacteroidia; order Bacteroidales; family Bacteroidaceae; genus Prevotella. Next base: position 5,100 of record CACYNE010000034.1, on the reverse strand, counting down.
CCTTCTGATGCCAAACTGGTGTGCGAGCGGAAGCGCAGCATCGACCAGATTCTGGAGCGGATGATGAAGGACAGCGACAACCTCTATGCTGAGTCGGTGTTCTATCAGACAGCTGCCAGCACGCGTCAGCCTGGCCGTGCATTGGATGCTGCTCGTCTGGAGCGTGCGTTGATAGAGCGTGCCGGTGTCAACTCTTCATTATGCCGTATTGCCGATGGCAGTGGCTTGTCGCTCTATAACTATCTGACGGCCGAGATTGAGACGATGATCCTGCGCTATGCCTATCGCCATCCTGCTGTGTATAGTCACCTGTTGTTCTCGCTGCCTGTGGCTGGCGAGGACGGCACCCTGAAGAAACGCATGAAGGGGACACTGGCCGAGGGAAATGTGCAGGCCAAGACCGGCACCCTGACGGGGGTTATCTCCCTGGCAGGCTATTGCTCTGCCTCTAATGGCCACCGCTTGTGTTTCGCCATCATGAATCAGGGCATGCAAAAAGGCTCGGAAGCCCGAGCCTTTCAAGATAAAGTTTGTATGATTCTCTGTGATTAGAAGTTCACGCCGAGGTTCACGAAGAAGGCACCATTGTGAACTGATGCATCGTCAGCGCCAATCTTCCAGTCAGCAATGTTTGAGAGACCGAACTGGTAACCCATTTCCAGATACAGCTTGTTGTACTCAGCACCGCAACCCAGTTTTATACCTGCATCAAGGCGCTTGAAATCTAATAAGTCGTTGCTGAAAGAGTCCACTTTGTCTGCGTCACCATATTTTGACTTGCCTGAAATACCATATGAGAAGGTAGGGCCAATGAAAGGCAGAACAGCAATCTCGTCAGTAGCCTGAATGCCATACTTCAACAGAATGGGAATCTCGAGGTAGTTCAGGTTGGCATAGGTGTTCTTGTTCTTTTTTGCTCCACGCTGAGTGTAGTACAGACCACTCTCAAGGAAGATGGGGGTAGAGTCTGAAACGCGGATACCCAGAACGCCAGCGAGGTTGAGACCAGGTTTTGCACCGGTATCTGTAGCGTCACCAGTCAGGTTAGAAACATTCAAACCCATGCGGAGACCATAATAAACTGTGCTCTCATTGAGTGAAAAACCGCCGCTGCTAATCTGAGCGAACGAAGGTGCTGCAAACAGCACGGCTACGATAGCCACAAGAAATTTCTTCATACTTTATGTTTTTTAGTTAACGTTTGATAAAATCTGAGTGCAAAGTAACAAATTATTTTTCATTTATCCAAACGATTTGACAAAAAATATTGGTCTTTACAGCAAAGAAATGGTGAAAAGATAGACCACAGCAGCAGGAATGGCCAGCAACGACGAGTCGAAGCGGTCGAGCATGCCACCGTGACCTGGCAGAATGTTTCCGCTGTCCTTGATGCCCAGCGTGCGCTTGAGAAGACTCTCCACCAAGTCGCCCCACGTGCCGAAGACCACCACGGTGAGACCCAGTCCTGCCCACTGCCACATGGTGAGGTTTGACTCATCAGGGAAATACAATCCCAGCAGATACCACACCAGGACGGCGATAGCTACCACGATGATGCCGCCGCCGATGCTGCCTTCCCACGACTTGCCTGGCGACACACGGGGAAACAGCTTATGGCGTCCCAGCAGTGAGCCGCAGATATAGGCTCCCGTGTCGTTCATCCACAGGAAGACGAACACTGAGAGGGGCAGAACGAATGAATAGCTGCCTGCCTGAGGGAATGCCAGCACATTGAGCATCGAGAAGGGTAGGGCGATATACAACTGGGGCAGCATGGTGTAGGCCCAGTTGTTGATGGGGTCCTTCGCCTTTAGATAGAGCTCGGCGATGAGCAGATAGATAATCGTGATGAGGTAGGGGATAAACACCGTGTCGGTATTGACGAAGCCACTGCAGTGGCCTGCCATAGCCAGAAACAGATAGACACCTGCCACCGTAGAAATAAACTGGTTCACCTGCACGTACGGACGCTCATTGACCAAACCACAGAACTCCCAGATGGTGAGTCCCGTGACGAGGGCAAACAGGAAAACCATTGCCAGCGGGTTCAGGAAACTGACCACAATGGCGGCGGCGAAAAAGACGCCAGTAATGGTTCTAACAATAAAGTTCTTCATAGCATATAGTATTTTTTATTCCGGATTATCCGGTGTCTCCGGATTCTCGGTCGTGTTTGCGGCTTCAGGTGCTTCTTCGCTGTTCTTTGCTTCCAGCTGCTTGGTACGCTCTTCTGCCATCTTCTCGGCTTCCTCGCGCATCTGAGCCTCCAGGAGTTCGTCGGCACGACTGGTCCAAGGACGCTTGCCAAAGATATTCTCCACATCCTCGGCAAAGATGACCTCACGCTCCACCAGGAGCTGAGCCAACTGGGCGTGACCCTCCTTGTGCTCTGTCAGAATCTGCTTGGCGCGTTCATACTGCTCGTTCACCATCTTCAGCACCTCGTCGTCCATAATCTTTGCTGTGGTCTCAGAGTAAGGACGCTGGAACTGGAATTCCGCATTGTTATAGTAGCACAGGTTGGGCAACTTCTCACTCATACCAGCATAGGCCACCATGCCGTAGGCCTGCTTGGTGGTGCGCTCCAGGTCGTTCATGGCGCCAGTAGAGATATGACCCACAAAGAGCTCCTCGGCAGCACGTCCACCCAAGAGTGAACACATCTCGTCGAGCATCGCCTCCTTGGTCTGCAGCACGCGCTCCTCTGGCAGATACCACGCAGCACCGAGAGCCTGACCACGTGGCACGATGCTGACCTTCACCAGAGGATTGGCAAACTCCGTGAACCATGAGATGGTGGCATGACCAGCCTCATGGATGGCGATAGAGCGCTTCTCGGCCTCTGTCATCACCTTGGTCTTCTTCTCCAGACCACCGATGATGCGATCCACGGCATCGAGGAAGTCCTGCTTGCCCACCTTGGGACTGTCGTGACGGGCTGCTATCAGGGCAGCCTCATTACATACGTTGGCGATGTCGGCACCCGAGAAACCAGGCGTCTGGCGAGCCAGGAAGTCCACATCGACCGTCTCGTCCAGTTTCAGGGGCTTCAGGTGAACCATGAACACCTCCTTGCGCTCGTTGAGGTCGGGCAGGTCAACATGAATCTGACGATCAAAGCGACCAGCACGCAGCAGGGCCGAGTCGAGCATGTCCACGCGGTTGGTGGCTGCCAGGATGATGACACCGCTGTTGGTGCCAAAACCGTCCATCTCCGTCAGCAGGGCGTTCAGCGTGTTCTCTCTCTCGTCGTTGCCACCCATGGCGGGGTTCTTCGAACGGGCACGACCCACGGCATCAATCTCGTCGATGAAGATGATACAGGGCGATTTCGCCTTGGCCTGCTGGAACAGGTCGCGCACACGTGATGCGCCCACACCCACGAACATCTCAACGAAGTCAGAACCGCTCATCGAGAAGAAGGGCACACCAGCCTCGCCGGCCACAGCCTTTGCCAGCAACGTCTTACCCGTTCCTGGAGGGCCTACCAGCAGGGCGCCCTTGGGAATCTTACCGCCAAGGTCGGTATATTTCTGTGGGTTCTTCAGAAACTCCACAATCTCCTGAATCTCTTGCTTGGCACCAGCCTGACCAGCCACATCCTTGAATGTGATGCCCAGTTCTCCACCCTTTTCATACATCTTGGCCTTACTCTTGCCCACGCTGAATATGCCTGCGCCGCCCATGCCGCCGCCACCCATGCGACGCATGAAGAACATCCACAGGAACACCAGGAAGAAGATGGGCAGCAGCGAACTGATGATAAAGTTCAGGATGCCGTTGCTCGACTCGTGTTCGTAGTCGAACTTACCCTTGAAGAAACCACGGGCGCGTGCAGAGTCCACAAACTCCTCCACTTTGGCGTTGCTGCCATACTCCACCGACAGATACGGCTCTGCGCCAGTTTGTGCGGTGGTCTTGTGGAACACGGCCTGAATGCTGTCAGGCTTCACATACATCTTGAGGGTCTCCGACGATTTGTTGGCTACGATACGTTCGGCATAGCCATTATTGACGAAGTTCTTGAACTCGCTGTAAGAGGCCTGGCCTGTGGTGGCTTCCTTCTCCTTCTGAATATCGGTAGAGCCGTTGGTGAAGTAGAAGAAGGCCAGTGCGGCGATGACTGCCAGATATACCCAGTTCATGTTGAACTTAGGCATCTTGGGTTGCTGGTTATTTTGATTTTGTTCCATATATCTTGTTTACTGCACAAACCGTGCCATCTTTGAAAATCTGTCCAAAGACCTTAGTCTAAGTCGGGAATATAGGTCAGTTGGGCATCCTCCCACAGATGCTCCAGGTCGTAGTATTCGCGCACGTCGGGCAGGAAGATATGAACCATCACGTCGGTATAGTCCATTGCCACCCATTGGGCATTGTCCAGTCCTACCACATGGGCAGGCTTCTCTTTCAGTTCGATGCGAGCCATATCGCCCACACTCTCCGTGATGGCTTCCACCTGAGCGGGCGAGTTGCCTTGGCAGACGACGAAGTTCTTGCAGATTGTTCCGTCGATGCCGCTGAGGTCGGCCACCACCACCTGACTACCTTTCTTTTCTTGTATTCCCTTAATAATTGTTTGAACCAGAGTTTCTGTTTGTTCCATTAATGATTATAGTGTATAATTTGATTGCAAAGATAGTATTTTTTATTCGATTTGCTGACATGAAAAGTGGTTTTTTTGAGAATTTTTATAAAAAAGTTCGAAAAAGTTTTGGCGATTCGAGAAAAAGTAGTACCTTTGCACCCGCAATTCAGTAAGAGCGCTGAAGCAAATATCAAGTTTGGGGTATGGTGTAATGGTAACACTGCAGATTCTGGTCCTGCCTTTCCTGGTTCGAGTCCGGGTACCCCAACAAAAAAGAGATGTTCTTTCGGGCATCTCTTTTTTTTTTGTGCTTTTCACCCTTCCCGTGCCATTTTGATGATTGACTGCTGTTCGCCGCCATTGCGCAGCTTCATATATTCTTCTCTTGCGATAGATGGCAGCACCTCCGAGACACTGTCTTAGCCTGAAATACGTTGACTCCTTCTAGGGCTCTTAAAAGTTAAAAAGAGTTATGAGAAAAGGTCAACGTTTTGCACGCGCCTTCAAGCGTG
>CACYNE010000033.1 GCA_902775605.1 uncultured Prevotellaceae bacterium | reverse complement strand
ACGAAAAAATTCGTAACTTTGCACCATGAAACTATGTATTTTCTGTTCGGCCAATCAAAATATTGACCCAGATTTCTTCGAGATGACCCGCGAGTTGGGCGAGTGGGCCGCCAAAAACGGCCATTCTATCGTGTTCGGTGGCCACGATGCCGGATTGATGCACGCCGTGAGTCAGGCAGCGCATGATGCCGGCGGACAGGTTATCGGTGTGGTGCCACGCAAGATTATGGAGATGGGGCGCCTCAGCCCCTATCTCGATGTGCACATCCCCACGGAGAACCTCACCGACCGCAAGGACCTGATGATGCTGCAGGGCGATGCTTTCATCGTGCTGCCCGGTGGCATCGGCACCCTCGATGAACTCTTCACCACCGCAGCGGCCGCCACCCTGCAATATCATCAAAAGCCCCTCATATTGTGGAATATGAAGGGCTTCTGGAATTCATTGATCGCCTGTCTGGACGACCTGCAACAAAAAGGAGTGATTCGCGGTGACTGGCGCAGTGGCATCAAAGTGGCCAACAGTCTCGAAGAGGTGATTTCACTTCTCTCTTAATCACTTCTCACCATTTAACGCTTCAGCCATTGCACGACCAAGGGCTTCACACTGAGCAAAGGTCTCGGGCGTGAGGCTCTGCTTGATTTCCACAGGCTCGCCCACGGCTACATATTTCAATTTTTCCTCATTCCATCGGGTTATCTCAGCCACAGCCTTCGATGCCCAGCCATAACTGCCGAACCATCCGAAGAAGCGTCCTTTGATATCTTTGTTCGACAGCTCCGAGAGCAGCACGTCCATCTCGTGATAGAGTCCGGTGTTATAAGTGGGCGCACCAACGATGAGACCCTTATAGCGGAACACGTCGCGAATGATATAGGAATGATGCGTCTTTGATACGTTGTGCATCACGATATTCTTCACACCAGCCTCACTGGCAGCACGGGCAATCACCTCGGCAGCACGCTCGGTGTTGCCATACATCGTGCCATAGCAGATGACCAGTCCCGGCTCAGCCTCATATTTACTCAGGCGGTCGTACATGGCTATCACCTTGTCAATATACTGATGCCACACGGGACCGTGGGTAGAACAGATATAATCCAGTTTCACGCCAGCCAGCTTCTTCAGCGCCATCTGAACGGGCGTGCCATACTTACCCACGATGTTCGAGTAGTAGCGTTCCATCTCTCCCCAGAACACGTCGCAGTTCATCTTCTCGTCGATGATGGCGCCGTTCAGCGCGCCAAAGCAGCCAAAGGCATCGCCGCTAAACAGCACGGTTTGTTGCTGTGGCACAGCAACTGACGGAACACAGAGGGTCACCATGGTCTCGGGCCAGTGCACCATCGGCGTGAGCACGAAGTTCAGCGTCTTGGCGCCAAGAGCGATGGAATCGCCGTTTTTCACCTCCAGCAGACCCTCCTCCAGGCGATAGAAGCCCTGCAGCATGTCGAAGGTCTTCTTGTTGCCAATGATCTGCACATCGGGATAGTATTTCTTGATGAGGGCCAGCGAACCGCTGTGGTCGGGCTCCATGTGGTTCACCACAACATAGTCGATGGGGCGGTCGCCCAGCACCTCGCGGATATTCTCGAGGAACGGCATGAAGAAGTCCACCTCGACGGTGTCCACCAGTGCCACCTTCTCATCCACCACGAGATAGGCATTATAACTCACACCGCAGGGCAATGGCCACAGACCCTCGAAGAGCGTCTTGTTGCGGTCGTTCACACCAACATAATAGATGTTGTCTGTAATCTTTTTCATAAGCTTATTGTTGTTTTAGGTTCTTGGCAAAGTCTTCGTCCACGTAGTTGTTGATGCTCTTGCACACATTGGCAGAGAACTGCATGGCACTGCTGATGACGGCATCCCACTGCTGTTCGGTGAGTCCGTTGTCAATCTCCTCGCGGGTGATGTTCTGCTTCATCAAGCCGTAGATAAAGCCGGCATTGAAGTTGTCGCCGGCACCGATGGTGCTCACCACCTGGTCGTTCTTCTGGATGGGATACTGCTTCTTAAAGCCATTGTCGGCACGCAGTTCCACGGGCTCTGAGCCATTGGTGCAGATGAACTTCTTCGTATAGAAACAGATCTGCGAGCGATAGATGGCATCGGGGTCAGTCTTACGGAACATCACCTCGAAGTCCTCCGTCGAGCCACGCACGATGTCGGCCAGGTCCAGGTTGTCCAGGATGTTGGGCGTGAGCTTCAGCACCTCGTCCTTGTGCGACGAGCGGAAGTTCACATCGTAATACAGGATGGCGCCGTGCTGACGGGCATAGTCCAGGAAGCCATGCACCTGCGGACGGATGACGGGGTTCACAGCATAGTACGAGCCGAACACCACAATATCGTCCTGGTTCACCTCGGGATAGTTGAAGTCCAGACGGTCTCTGGGATGATCCTTATAGAAGATATATTCCGCGTCGTTGCGCTCGTTGAGGAACGCCAGCGACAGCGGCGACTTGGAATCGGGATAGACCGACACCGACGTGGCATCGACGCCATTCTCCTCCAGGAAGCGGATGATACGCTGTCCCACACGGTCATTACCCGTCTCACTGATAAACGAGGTGTTCACCCCGCAACGGCCCAGTGAGATCAAACAATTAAACGTACTGCCACCCGGCACTGCTGCCATGGGTTGGTCGTCCTTGAAGATAATGTCAAGAACGGTTTCACCGATTCCTATTACTTTTCGCATCTTTCCATTTTTTTATAACGGATGCAAAGATAAGAAATAATTCGCAATTCTCCATTCTGAATTCTCAATTATTTTGTATCTTTGCACCCTAGATGACAAAATACAACACTTTAACACTGGAAAATGGGATGCGCGTCATCCATCTGCCCGCTGAGGGTCAGGTGGTGTATTGCGGCATTGCCGTGAAGGCCGGCACCCGCCACGAACAGCCTGGCGAGGAGGGACTGGCGCATTTCTGCGAGCACCTGTCATTCAAGGGCACCGAGCGTCGCAGCGCCGTACAGATTATCAACGCCATCGAGGGACTGGGCGGTGAGCTGAACGCCTTCACCAACAAGGAAGATACCGTTTTCTACTGCGCCATCCAGGCCCAGCATATCAAGAAGGCCGTCGATGTGCTCTGCGACATCGTGTTCCACAGCACCTATCCCCAGCACGAGGTGGAGAAAGAGCGCGAGGTGGTGTGCGACGAGATAGAGAGTTATGAGGACACCCCCGCCGAGCTAATCTTCGATGAAATCGAGAATATTTTGTTTAAAGGGCATCCCTTAGGGCATAATATCCTGGGCACCAGCGACCAGGTGCGACAGTACACCAGCGCCGACGCCCACCGCTTCACCGATCGCTACTACCGCCCCGACAACTGCGTATTCTTCGCCAGCGGCCAGGTGGACTTTAAGCGGCTTGTGGCGGCGCTGAATTATAGGTCCTATAAGTCCTATAGGTCCTATGGGTCCTATGAGACCTATAAGACCTATAAGTCCCATGAGCCCCATAATCCCCCTTCTGCCCCCTTCCCCCAAGAAATCATCCGCCTCCGCGGCACCCACCAGGCCCACGTCATCATTGGCAACCACGCCTATGCCGCCGACGACCAGCGGCGCTGGGCACTCTATCTGCTGAACAATATCCTGGGCGGACCGGGCCTCAACTCACGCCTGAACCTGTCGCTCAGAGAGCGCAACGGACTGGTGTATAGCGTGGAGAGCAGCATGGTGAGCTATGGCGACACTGGCTGCTGGTGCGTGTATTTCGGTTGCGACCCGCACGATGTGAAGCGCTGCTGCCGCCTGGTACACCGCGAACTGGCCAAGCTTATCGAGCAGCCCCTCTCGCCCACCCAACTGCGCAAGGCCAAGCAGCAACTGCAGGGACAGCTGGCCATCGCCAGTGATAGTCGCGAGCAGTTTGCCCTCGACTTTGCCAAGAACTTCCTGCACCAAGGCAAGGAACGCGACCTCAGCGACATCATGCGCCACATCGACTGTCTCACGCCCGACGACCTGCAACAGGTGGCTCGCGACATCTTCGCCGCCGACCATCTCACCACGCTGATCTACCAGTAGCTCCCACGATTTACCAATAGAAAACAACCATCTAAAACTAAATAAATTAAGTATGAAAAAAACGATCTTAACTGCCTGTGCCCTTCTTCTGGGAAGTGTGAGCACCCTGACGGCACAAGTGAAACTGCAAGCCAACAATGTGGATGAAGTCCTCAAAGCCATGACACTTGAGGAGAAAGCGATGCTCGTGGTCGGTGGCAACCGCCAGATAGCATCAACAGCCAACAACGGCATGATTGGCGGACATGCACAGCGCGTGCCCGGTGCTGCCGGCGCCACACAGGCCATCCCCCGCCTCGGCATCCCCTCTACCGTCCTGACCGACGGCCCTGCCGGCGTGCGTATCAACCCTAAGCGTGACAACGACCAGAACACCTACTACTGCACGGGCTTCCCCGTGGGCACGGCGCTGGCCTGCACATGGAACACCCAGCTTGTCGAGGAGGTGGGCAAGTGTATCGGTAATGAGGTGCTGGAATATGGCTGCGACGTATTGCTCGCCCCCGGCATGAACATCCACCGCTCGCCCCTCTGCGGTCGTAACTTTGAATATTTCTCTGAGGACCCCTATGTCACAGGCAAGATTGCCGCTGCCTATGTGCGCGGTGTGCAGAGTCAGGGTGTGGGCACCTCTATCAAGCATTTCGCCGGCAACTCACAGGAGACCAACCGCATGGGCGTCGATGAAGTGATGTCGCAGCGTGCCCTCCGCGAGATATACCTGAAGGGCTTCGAGATTGCCGTCCGCGAGTCTGCTCCCTGGACGGTGATGTCGTCGTACAACCGCATCAACGGCCCGTTCACCCAGGAGAACCGCGAGCTGCTCACCACTATCCTGCGCGAAGAATGGGGCTTCAACGGCATCGTGATGACCGACTGGACCGGCCTGCGCAACACGGCGGCACAGATACAGGCCGGCAACGACCTGATGGAGCCGGGTGCCGACTCACAGATTAAGGATATCATGGACAAGGTGAAGAGTGGCGACTTGAAGGAATCCGACCTCGACATCTGCGTGAAGCGTATCCTGCAGTATCTCGTCAAGACACCCGCCTTCCGTGCCTATCAATACACCAACAAGCCCGACCTCAAGACGCATGCCGACGTTACCCGCCGCAGTGCCACCGAGGGTATGGTGCTCCTCAAGAACGACGGACAGACGCTGCCCATGGGCAACAACAAGACCGTCTCTGTCTTCGGCATCACCTCTTACGACTTCATTGCCGGCGGCACAGGCTCTGGCGATGTGAACAAGGCCTATACCATCGACATGATGCAGGGCCTCACGGCCGCCGGACTGAAGGTGAACAGCAAACTGGCCGACCTCTATCAGAGTTATAAGGACTACCAGGCACGCCTCACCGCCGCAGCCCCCGCCCGTGGTGGCTGGTTCTGGGGCAAGGCCGTACTGCCCGAGATGGCCGTCAGCCGTCCCATCATCAATGTGCAGGCGCAGGAGTCCGACCTCGCCATCATCACCCTGGGCCGTCAGGCTGGCGAGGGTTCCGACCGTCAGGAGGCCAACGACTTCACCCTGACCGACGTGGAGCGTCAGCTCATCACCGATGTGTGCAGTGCCTTCCACCTGGCCAACAAGCCCGTTGTTGTGGTGCTCAACATGGGTAATGTCATCGAGACCGCCTCATGGAAATCGATGCCCGATGCCATCCTGCTGGCTTGGCAGCCCGGACAGGAAGGTGGCTATTCAGTGGCCGATGTGTTGACGGGAAAGGCCTACCCCTCTGGCAAGCTCACCATGACATGGCCCAACAACCTCATCGACCTGCCGTCCAGCGCCAGCTTCCCCAATGTCCGTCCCGCTGCCCCGCGCATGCGTGGGAATAATAAGGTGGAGTTTCAGGACTACACCAAGCACACGGAGGGCATCAATGTGGGCTATCGCTACTTCACCACTGCCCAGAAAGAGGTGTCTTATCCCTTCGGCTTCGGCCTGAGCTACACCACCTTTGCCTATAGCAAACCCGTGGTCAAGGCCACCAAGGACGGACTCACCGCCACCATCACCGTCACCAACACAGGCAAGAGAGCCGGCAAGGAGGTGGTGGAACTCTATGTCAGCGCACCCACTGGCGGACTGGAAAAACCTGCCCGCGAGTTGAAAGCCTTTGCCAAGACCAAGGAGCTGCAGCCCAACCAGAGCGAGACACTCACCATGCAGCTGTCATTCTATGACCTGGCATCCTATAACGAGGCCACCCAAGCATGGGAGACAGCAGCAGGCAAATATACCATCGGCTTCGGTGCCAGCGTCGAGGATATCCGTGCCACGGCACCCTACTCACTCTCTAAGCAGCACACGGTGAAGTGTCACGACGTGATGAAGCCGAACATGCCATTGTAACGGCCCCTTTTATCAGACATTCTACTAACCTATCATAACCACTTGAGGAAATACCTTAGAACAACCGCATTCGCCATGATGGCCGCAGTGAGCTGCGAGGTATGTGCACAGCGCAGCCCTGTGGGCATCGTGAGCGCCCAAGATTCTGTCAAGAGCATTCAGCTTGGCATCATCTCGTCTATCGCCACCGATGGTGGCCACGGCGTGCAACTGTCAGGCGTGTCAAACACCACAGGCCAGCTTTTCAACGGCCTGCAGTTTGGTGGTGTCAGCAATATCACCCATGGCATGGACCGCGGTATGCAGCTGTCGGGCATCCTCAACGTGTCGTCGGGCACCATGCGCGGCTGGCAATTTGGTGCCGTCAACTATGCCGACTCGCTCTATGGGGCGCAGATTGGTGCCTTCAACATTGCCCGCAGGCGCACTGGCGGCTGGCAGGTGGGACTCATCAACTTGTCCTACGACAGCATCGGCCATAAGATTGGACTGGTGAACATCAACCCCACCACCGTTATCGACATCATGATGTATGGCGGCTCTTCGACCAAGGGCAACATCGCCGTGCGCTATCGCAACAAGAGCACCTATAACATCATGGGCGTGGGCACCCACTTCATGGGTCTCGACTCCAAGTTCTCGGGTGCGGTGTTCTATCGCCTGGGCCAGTACCACCAGCTGTCGCCGAAGTGGAGCCTCAGCGGCGATATCGGCTATTATCATGTGGAGACCTTCTCAAAGAACAACAACGAAAAGCCCGAGCGCCTCTACTCCCTCCAGGCCCGCATCAATGCCGACTATCAGTTCAGCAAGAAGGTGGGCGCCTTTGCCTCGGTGGGCTGGGGACTGACACGCTATTACGACCGCAACGAGACCTATCGCAACCGCCCGCTGGTGGAGCTGGGACTGACCTATCGCCAGCCGCGCGACCAGCACGACTCATGGATGCGCACATGGGAAGAGAAGCGGTCGGCCCTCGTCTATGCCGACTCCACCATGGCACTGCCCGTCAAGAAGCGCTACTGGCAGGCGGCTGCCGAAGCCACGGGCATCAACGTGGGCGTGCAGCTCTTCGACCGCTATGCCCTCCGCACCGACTTCGCCCAGACCACGCTGCGCACGCTGAAGCGCAACTTCACCGACGGCATGGTGTGGGACAACGACTTCTTCATCACCAACATGTTTGCCCATCCCTATCATGGCAACCTCTATTTCAATGCCGCCCGCACCAACGGCCTCACCTTCTGGGAGTCGGCGCCCTATGCCCTTGGCGGTTCGCTCATGTGGGAGTTCCTGGGCGAGACCGAGCCACCGGCCATCAACGACATCATTGCCACCAGCTGTGGCGGCATGGCCATAGGCGAGATGACCCACCGCCTCAGTCTCACCATGCTCGACGACCGTGACCGCGGCATCAACCGCTTCCTGCGCGAGGCCGCAGCCACCATCATCAACCCCATCCAGGGCCTGCACCGCATCATCAGCGGCGATGCGTGGCGCGTAAAAGGGCGCAACTATCGCTATCACGACTTCGAGAAGACGCCCGTCGATGTGTCTATGTCGGTGGGTTGGCGTTATCTGGCCGACGATGGCGCCCTGTTCCGAGGCATTCATGCGCCTTATGTCAACCTGACGCTGGCCTATGGCACGCCTGTTGACGGCGAGCGTCACACCATGCCCTACGACTTCTTCGACCTCGAGGCCAATGCGGCCTTCGGCGGCGGACAGCCCTCTATCAACACGCTCAACATCGTGGGACGCCTGTGGAGCACGCCTATTCTCAACAAGGCAGTACAGAATACCGACGGTCAGGAGATGGAGGGCGAGTTTGGTATCTACCAGCACTTCAACTACTATGATGCCAACCCCATCGAGGATGGCACCAGCCTCACCCCCTATCGCATCAGCGAGGCAGCCGGCTTCGGTCCTGGCTTCATCCTGTCGCTGCCGCAGACGGGCGCCCTGTCCAAGTTGGAACAGCGCGTGTTCCTCAGCGGCATCCTGCTGGGCGGCACCAAGAGCGACCATTTCAACGTCATCGAGCGCGACTATAACATGGGCAGCGGCTTCAGCATCAAGTCCAAGACGCAGCTCGACTTCGGCAAGTTCGGCCGCTTCATCCTCAATGCCAAATATTTCAGGCTCTACACCTGGAAGGGCTACGAGAAGAAAGACCTCCAGCCCTATGTTGACGGTACTGCCGACCTGCATTACCTCAACGTGCAGGGCGACCATAGCAATGCGGCCCTGCTGGTGGTCAATCCCGTCATGGAGATGCACCTGGCCCGCCAGTGGTCCATCACGCTCTCTGGCTCATACTTTGCCCGTCGCACGCACTATAAGTATTACTACGACCGCAACCAGACGCTCCACGAGAACAGCACGGTACATGCCAATACCTTTGAAACAAAGATAGGACTTACCTGTCGGTTTTAAAATAAGATAAAGGAGACTTTTGTTTTTTTTGAGCACCTCCCGACTCCGACGACCTCGTCGTCAGAGTCGGGATTAGTACTTCTGCACATCAGTAGAAAATTATTAAGGTCTTTCGCTATACTTCAGGTTATTAATAGGTCTCGGTAAAGAAAGTGTTATTTTCATTATCAAGGATGTTACTTTATCATCGTGTGCCTCTGCACACGTGCTTTTCGTTTTTTCGTTTTTCTGAGTGCAAAGTTAAATAAAAAAGTCTGTACCCACAAGAGTACAGACAAATGGTCGGATAGTTTTAGACAAATCGTCGGACAATTCAGACAAGCGGTCGTACAAAAGACAAGATGTCGGAAACTAATTGCCGTATTTTGTTTGTTTATAGACGGTTGGCGTCATGCCGTATTTCGTACGGAAATTACGCGTAAAAGTGTCGGCGCTGGTAAATCCGCTCATCTGGCTCACTTGCTCAATAGTGATATCCGTCTTGTTCATCAGGCGGATGGCATAGTCCAGTCGCAGCTCGCGCACGTATGCCGGCAGTGAGTTACGGTCGCTGCCCTGCGCAAAGGCGGCACCGATGCGCTCCTTCGACAGTCCCGTATGCTCTATCAGCGTCTGGCGTCCGAAGTCAGGCTGCAGATACAGCCGCTCGTTCTCTATCAGATCACGCAGACACAGGAACAGCTGTCCGTCGGTCAGCACCGTCAGGTCAGAGATAATAATCGGGGGAAGTGATGAAGAAGAAGACTCGCCGCCCTCGCTACTGACCTCACTGGCCTTTCCGTTCACAGTGGTCTCAGCAGCCGTTCCTGGCTCTACGGCCTCTCTCCCTGCCGTCTCGGCCTCGGCCCTCTCCTCTTGCACAGGAGCCGCCTCCACGGCCTTCTCCTCGCCATTCTCAGCGGCCGTCGCCTTTCCGTCAGCGCCTGCGGCTGCCAATACGGTATTTACGTCCGGAAGAGGCTGCGAGAGTGTCTGCAACGCCTGCTGGCTCTGCCTGTATTTCTCTTTATATTCCACCGCCTCTGAAATCTGCTCCGCCAGGATGCGGTTCTTCTTCTTTGTCTCCCGCCACAGACGGAACACGAAGATGGCAAAGCCCACTATCAGCAGTGCAACGATGCTGATGGCGATATTGATTACCGCAAACAGGCGGTTCTTGGCCTCCTGGTCAGCAATCTGGCGCTCCTTGCCCTGCGTGTCATAGATCACCGCCAGCTCGGCAGCATCGCTGCGCTTCTGTCCCACCAGGGCCGAGTCGAACACTTCAGCAATCTGCAGGGCCACCTGCAGGGCCGAGTCCTTACGGCCGGCAAAGTAGTTACTGCGCAACTTAGGCAGCAGGTTCTTGCTGATAGTCTCCAGATCATATTCATAGCCCCACTCCTTCACGAAGCGGTCCAGCAGCTCGTAGTTGTCGGCAGCCTCGGCATAGCGATGGGCCTCCACCAGATAGTCACAGCCGTTGATGCGACCCTCTATGCCCTTGCCATAGTCGGTAGAGTCATACTGGGCGTAGAAGCGGGCGGCCTCGGCCACCTGACCGCGCATTTGACACACCTGAGCACGGTGAAGGTACACCAGGGCGCGGAAGATGTTCACCTCCTTGGCATCGGCGTTTGGCTGCACCTGATAGACGGCCAGGAGCGAGTCCATGCGATCCACCCACGTGCCTGCCTCGTCCAGATGATGACTGATATGTGTCACGGCGATGTTCTCCAGCGTCTCAAAGCTGGCGGCCATCGGGCGGCATGTCGGGTTGTTCACCGTGCGCAGCACCCACTGATAGGCCTCGTTATAGCTGGTCATGGCCTCTTCTTGGCGTTCCAGCATCATCTGCGTATCGCCAAGACAC
Organism: uncultured Prevotellaceae bacterium; assembly: GCA_902775605.1. Lineage (GTDB taxonomy): Bacteria > Bacteroidota > Bacteroidia > Bacteroidales > Bacteroidaceae > Prevotella. The sequence goes on along the minus strand of CACYNE010000033.1, from coordinate 65,455 downwards.
AGATAGAGCGTCTGCATCTCAATGGCTCTCTGCGGATTGTCCACCTTCTTCAGGTGTTCAATCAGTCGGAGGGCGGTACGCATGGCCAGGTCCATATACTCCCAGAAATCTTCTGCTGGTGGATCGTCTGCGACGGCACGTCGCAGACACTCGATGCTCTTCTCCACCTGTCCCAGTTGGAAATAGGCCACGCCTCGATAACCGTCGGCACGTATCGGCGACAGTTCTCCTGCTTCCGACAGACTGTCGGTGACATCGAGGAAATGCTCAAAGTCACCAGTAAACCGGGCGGCCAGTGCAAGACTGTCGCCGTGATTTCGCGTCATCTTATCGGGAATAACACTTTCTTTTTGACTACTCTTTTCCTTGCAGCCTGTCATCAGCATGGCTGCCAAAATCACAATGAAGTATAGCTTATGTTGCATATCTTCTTGCAAATTTACAACTTTTTTCTAAAACACAACTACTTTTATCAAAAAAATCTTTCCACACACCGAAGGAATGGTTCTTTTTGTGTACTTTATGCATAATTTTTGCCCATTTCATCGCATTTGGAATACTCTTCATATAACAAAAAAAACTCACAGGGTGATTCCTGTGAGTTTTTCTATTTGTGGCTTTATGACCTTCTTACATATCTACTTCTTCGTCGCCAAAGCCGTTCTCATACCAGTTCAGGTCCTCGTCATTACTGAGACCTCTGACAGATTTGCTGCCCGCTGGGGTATAATTACTACCACTGAGCAGGCATCCCTGCTTTTTCAATTCTACCACCCGCATTGTCGGGCTTATATATTCTTTTTTCATATCTCTGTTCAATTTGTTACGATTTGTTCGATTTCTGCGCGATAGCGCACTCCTATTTTATCACTACCTTTTGACCATTTACAATATATACCCCCTTCTTCGTGGGCACATTGTCCAGCTTGCGACCATCGAGTGAATACCAGACGTCAGCCCCATTATGCATGATGCATTCAGAATTATGCATTGACGTAGTCCCGTCTCCGAAGTCGAGCACGAAGTTGCGGGCAGGATTCTCTGCCGGCACCTCGAAGTGGGCGCGGAAGCTGCGCAGGGTGCGGTTGGTGTTCGAGTAGCCCAGCCTGCTGCCAGAAGAGAGCATGATGACAGAATTAATGTTGGTTTCATCGATGCTGAAGGGCGAGTATTGGCCTACGAAGCTGCCGCCTGTGAACACGACGGGTTCGGGCATGATGCTGCTGATGGTGACACCAGTGAACACGGGGTTCTTCACGTCACGGGTCTCTGGGTCGGCTGTGTCGTAATCGTCGGCCTTAGTCCACTTGATGAGATACGGCTTGCCAGCCTCTATTGCCGTTAGGTCGTCGCTGAAGTTCAGCGTCAGCGTGCCATCGGCAGCGAGGTTCGATGCTGTGGCATTCAGTTCCTTCACCGTAGCCCCTTCCAGCGGAGTATCGCTGAAGGTTACCTCGTCCGTGTCGTCACCATCCTCAACGTCGAACGGCAGGCACAGCGTGTTCCAGTAGCCATCCTTGTAAAGCGTGCGCCCGTCGAGAGTGACGTTGGCATAGACACCATGATTTTCTTCAATCGTCGTAGCGTTGTCAGTGGCATCTTCTGCCAGCGTGATGTCAACAGGAACAGGCGGCAGTTTCACCACCACATCATCGATGCAGCATCCATACCAACTGGAGCCATCGTAAGACCATCTGAAGACCAGGCAGGCAGCCGTTTCAGGCACATTTTTCAATTCAAGATAGGTGTTGCACTTCGTCATGGTTGTCGTGTTGTCGTATTCTTTAATCACCTGATAGGTGTCGTAATTGTTGTCCTCGGCAGTGATGTATCCCAAAGTCAGTTTACCGTTTGTGGTACTCTCGGTCTTCATCCAGAAACTGACCATCAACGTGTTGAGGTCATTGGTTAATTCTGGCAGCGCGGCGTATGCACTGGAATGGGCACTACATTCGAAATTCAATGACTTTTCACCATTGTGTACGTAAGCATAACTACCGCCACTCTTCACGACATGAGGAGCAGGATAGGTGGCTGTTGTGTAATTGTCCCATCTATATGGAATCACACCAGCAGAGTTATAGGTTGTTCCCTCGTAATCCTCAAATCCTTCATTGACGTAGGTTTCTGCAGTGATGGTCATAGGCTCACATTTCGTTCTGAAATCCAACTCGTCCGACCAAGTGTCATCATCGGCGCAGTAGGCTCGGACACGCACGGTGTAGCCGGTGCAGGGTGTCAACACGTTGTCGAGGGTGTAGGGGCTATTCACATATCCCGTTACTTCAGTCCATTCGGCATCATCGTCGGCTTTATACTGTAGGACGAACTCGTCATTACAGTATGTGTTCCAAGTGATCTTGGCCGAGTTGGTGGTCACATCGCTTTTTTGGAGGCCGTCAGGTGTCTGACAATCTGGGACGGTGTTGAATTGTACCGCTTTACTCCAGTCGCTATAGTCGCCGCCCCCGCAGTTGGCGCGCACCTTAACAGTGTAGTCAGTATCAGGATCAAGACCATCTACGGTGAAAGGATTGCTGTTGGCATCAATGAGGTGCTCTTCGTCGCCATTAAGACATATCTGCCATGCATCTTGTCCTTCTTCGCCAGGAGTCCAACTGAGGGTAGCCGAGTTTTTCGTGGCGTCGGCCACTACAAGGCCAGTGGGCTTGATGCAAGTGGGGACTTCTCTAATGACGATGTCGTCGATATAGATAATGTTGTAGGCTCTGCTTGAGTTGGCGGCATCAATCATGATGGCCAAATACCTGTCGGTGCAGTCATCCGGGATGATGTATTCGAAAGGATCTTCGGGATAGGAGGTGGTTAGCCCGTTTTGCTCAGCAATCATCGTGAAGGTGCTGGCATCGGTCGGGTCGCTCATCGTGCCAATCTTGAAGGTGCTTCTGGAGTTGTAACCGCTAGCCATCAATCTGACTTGCTTGCCAGCCAGATTCTCCATCGGAGGAAGGATGGCGTACTGCGGCTGCGGGTCGCTCTCTTCTGTACAGTACGAGTAGAATCTTAGGCAGTTGGGTGCCGAGTTGGCCGGGTTATCATAACTAAAAACGGTGGGATAGTACTGGTAACTGCTAGTAGTAGTAGATTCGTTGATGTAGCTCCAACAGAGGGGTAGTGTACGACATGAAGGCGAGTAAGCCGAAACAACGGTAATTTCGTCGAAATTCTCCGTCCACGGGTAGGCGGTGACTACCTCATAATCGGTGTTGAATTTGAATACATCAGATGGATCGCTGGCATCGGTAGCAGAGCAGTTGGCCACCACATAGAATTGGTAGTAGCTTGAGGCATCCAAACCGTTCAATGTATAAGGATTCTCTGTCACATTGGTCACTTCGGTGTAAGAGACATCGGTGGTCTTCTTGTAATACACTGTCCAAGCGTCGGCATCGGAAGTCCAGCTCAAGTCGGCTGAGGTCGTGGTGATGTTTTCGACACTAAGGGCAGTAGGAGGCAAACAGCTCGGCATGGCCTTCACTGTGACATCATCGACAAACCAGTAATAGTTGGTCTTACAATCGAACTGGCGCATGGCGATGATGGCATTGGCAGGAGCACTGGCAAAGTCAACCGTCTTCTTGACGTAGTTTGTGTTCATTTCCGTTGAATTGTAAGTCGCAACAGCCACGAAGGTGCTGGCATCGGTTATGTCGGTCATATAGCCGATAGCAAATTTACCACTGTTGCCACCATTGTTTTCGGGACGGGTATAGAACTCCACGCGCAATGTGTTGATGGGTTCAGTGAATTGCGGCAGGGCAATCATGTTGGAAGTGGTGCCACGGAAGTCGAGGCGGTAACTACCGGTGTTGGGTGTTCCTTCATAACATTCAATGTTACCCGAAATGACTGTCCAGCAGTCAAAGGGGGCAGCCTCTTCGAAGCCATAGGTGTAGGGAATGTCGTATGGAGCGCATTCGGTGGTGAAATTGAATACTTTAGATGGCTCGCTGGCATCGGTAGCAGAGCAGTTGGCCACCACATAGAATTGGTAGTGGCTTACGGCATCCAAACCTTCCAATGTATAAGGATTCTCTGTCACATTGGCCACTTCGGTGTAAGAGACATCGGTGCTCTTCTTGTAATACACAGTCCAAGCGCTGGCATCGGAAGTCCAGCTCAGGTCGGCTGAGGTCGAGGTGATATTATCGACACCAAGGGCAGTGGGAACCAAACAGGTCGGAATGGCCTTCACGGTGACATCGTCCAAATAGATGTAGGCATCGCCGTTACCATAGTTGGAGGTACCTTTGAAGACGATGACCACTTCCTGCCCAGCGTAGTCGCTAAGGTCGATGGGATCGTGCTTTGTCCAACTGGTTTGGTCTGTCAATCCTGTAGCAAGGGCCGTGGTGTAAGTGTTACCGCCATCAGTGGAGATATACACCGAGAAATCGCCGCCAGCAGGGTTCTTGTACCAGAAGCTCAACTCCATCGGCGTGTTTGCCGGCAGGCTCAGAACTGGAGTCTTCAAAAAGTTGGTATTACCATCTGTGTTCGCAAAGGAATTGAAACGCACGCACTTCGAGCCGTCGTGGCTTGTGCCGTTAGTGGCGCCATTGTCAGAGGTGCTGGTATTGTAGCACCATTTGTGTCCATTTCCTGTGGTTGTACCCTCGCTGTTGTCCCAGCAAATGGGGATGGAATTAGCCGTGATGAGACCGTTAAAATCCTCCGTCCACGGGGCCCCGAAATCTGTATTGAAGCTGACTGTACGCCACCTGCTAGTAGCATCGCCATCGCATACGCTCTGCACCCGTACGTTGTATGCCGATGATGGCGTGAGCCCGGTGAGCGTAAATGATGTGTTGGTAGTGTTGAGTGCAACATCTGTCCAGCTGTCTGCTGAAGCCAACTTATATTGCACATTATAGGTGCCGCTACCGCCATCTACGGTCAAGGTTGCTCCATTGGTGGTGATGTCGTCCACGGATAGGGTCGGTGCACTACAGACAATACCGCTGCCAGGAGTGTAGGTGAAGGTGGTCTTGGGTAGGAAACTGACAGAGTTATTTGATGAATCCCAAACATGACTTTTAATTGCATTATTATACAAAGCAGTTGTTGACTCTTGTTTTTTGCCATACCAGTCAAAGCTCGGGCTTTTGCTTCCCCATGTGGTTATCTGGAATCCGATCATGAGGTTACCTCTAAGATAGGTATAAGGTGAATCAAACTCTATCACCAATTGGTTTTCGTTGACCGTGAGGGTGCCTGTGTAAACATCAGCCATACTAACCCAGTCCTCTAAGGCTTCGGTTGCGAAAGTAGTGTACTCCACCTCTTTCAGATAAACCGTAAATTCCTCGTCAAAATTAGCTAATGACGAAGTACAATAGAATTTAAGTGCTGAAATGCTTCCCCCTGCCATTTCAGATATTTTATCAGCAGGGATTATAAACTGGCTACGCGTACCATAATCAGCAAAATAGGCATTGAACGGAATGTACTGGTTTTTGTCAGTCCCGTCATACACGGTGAGTTCACTTTGTGCCCATGCCCCCGTTACGGAACCGAGCAGGGCTACGAGCAGCGTCACGGCTGCCCTTGAAAACAATCTAATTGGTTTTGGTTTCATATACTTTTAATTGTTAATATTTAATTCATCATGGTCATGGTTGTTTCCATATACCTTTTACCTTTTTACTTTTTACCTTTTTACCTTTTTACCTTCTTCAGGTGTTCAACATATACTCCCAGAAATCTTCTGCTGGTGGATCGTCTGCGACGGCACGTCGCAGACACTCGATGCTCTTCTCCACCTGTCCCAGTTGGAAATAGGCCACACCGCGGTAGCCGTCGGCACGAATCTGCGACAGCTCTCCTGCATCAGTCAGACTGTCGGTGACGGCGAGGAAGTGCTCAAAGTCACCGGTAAACCGGGCGGCCAGTGCGATACTGTCGCCGTGGTTACGTGTCATCTTCTCAGGAATACCACTTTCTTTCTTTTTACTCTCATCATTGCAGCCTGTCATCAATATGGCTGCCAAAAAACTAATAAAGCATAGCTTGCGTAACATAATTTCCATGCAAATTTACAACTTTTTTCTAAAACACAACATGTTTTTCCAAAAATTTTAGAATGGTGACGCATAATATGAAGCTCTTCAGTCATATCGAAGGATAAAAAAAGAGGATTGGGTCATTTTGCCCAATCCTCTTTTTTCTTTTTACCTTTTTACTTTTTACATATCCATTTCTTCATCTTCGAATCCGTCTAGATCCCAGGTGAAGTCCATGTCATTATTAATGTTATTTACTCGTTTCTCTCCCGCAGGGCTGTAACTGCCTGCCATCAGGCATCCTTGCTGCTTCAGTTCTACTACCAGAATTTCTGGTGAAATATATTCTTTCTTCATATTTTTATTTTTTAAAGGTCGCTTCGCTCCCATATTTTACTTGATAACTACTTTTCTGCCACCAAAGACATAGATGCCTTTGTGGGTGGGCATGGTGGTGAGCAGGCGTCCGTCGAGGGTATGCCAGTGACTAGAGGGGCTAGATGAACTAGAAGAACTAGAAGAGCTAGAAGATTCTATTGATTCTATCGCGGTGGTGGTGCCGTCGAAGTCGAGGATGAAGTTGCGGGCTGCGGGGTCGTCGTCGGTGGTTGGCACCTCGAAGTGACAGCGGAAGGGACGGAGGGTGCGCGGGTTCTTCGAGTAGCCCAGCTTATTGCCTGTGGAGAGCAGGATGATCTCGTTTAGGTGTCCCTGATTATCCTTCAGCTTGGCATCGTCAGCCACAATCTCGAATGGCGAATACTGACCCACGAAGGTCACATTATTGTCAGTGCTTATAACCGGCGTCGGCGTGGTGCTCGTGATGGTGGCATTAGTGAACGTTGGATTCACAAGTTCTTCGCCGTCGGCCCATTTAATAATATAAGGAGTGCCGGCATGCAGGGTCTCCGTCTCGTCCTCGAAACTCAGCGTCAGTGTGCCGTCTTTATCCAGGCCACTCTCCTTGTCGTTGAGTTTCTTCACTGTGGCACCGGCGAGGGGAGAATCATTGAGTACAACGTCGAACGGCAGGCACAGCGTGTTCCACTCGTTGTTCTTGAAAAGGGTGCGGCCCGCGAGGGTATAGTCCTGATTAGCTACGTCATTATAGGCGTTGATGACAAAGTCGTTGCTATAGGTGTCGAGCAGGGGGATGCCCTCGGTATGTACTGCGCCCTCAGGATTTTTTTCGTCATCGATATCCTCATCATCGCAACCCACATTGGTGGTGCAACCATTCACAGTACTGTTATAATAGTAGTTGTATTTGAGATCGCCTTCATTACGTCCAGTAATGGCCCCCATGCCCTTTTCCCCGGTCAAGGTGCAATCGATAACGATACTGTTCTCAATTAAGGGTTCTCCATCGGCCCCGCCATCATAATTATTATACCCAGCGATGCCACCGTTACTATCATTACAGATGATGGTAGCTCCAATAGCCTTACATCCAGAGATGATACCATTTATATTACTACCTACGATACCGCCAAAATTACTACAATCGGAAAATCCATTGTTTGTGACAGTAGCTGCACTGGTACAGTTGCGAATAACTGGAATCTCAATTATATCATCAGCAACCCAACTGCTAAAACAACCTCCAGCAATTCCTCCGTGAACTATGCAATTTTCTGTGGAGTTTATGATGACCGTGTTGGTGACGTGGCAGTTCTCGATGATGCCCTTGTCTTCGTTGCTACCAGCAATACCGCCGACATAGTTAACACCTGTGAGGACAGCATCGGTGAGTGTGACGTTCCTGACGGTGCCAAAGACTTTGCTGAAGAGTCCTGCGTAGCTGAGATCATCCTCCTTATAGACGCGTATGCCGCTGATGGTGTGGCCATCGCCATCGAAACGACCACCCTTTTTAACGTAGATGGGAGTATGGTTGCTCTCGCTCTCACCAAGTCCTGCATAGCTGTAGGTAAGGTCTCTGCCCAGCTTGTAGTATTTGCCGTTTTGAATCTGAGTGTTGGCCAGCTGGGCCATCTGACTGCGGTACATAATGATGTAGGGATCGGCCTTGGTGCCACTGCCTGCCATGGGAATCATGGTGAGGTCTGCGCTCACGGTGACATCACTGGCGGGCATTGTGAATGTGTCGCCATTGGTGAGGGGAATATCGTTGTTTTGTGCATCCTTCACGGTGTAGCTGCCGTTAAGGGTGTAGCCTTCGGCGCTCAGCGTGACAGCGGTATTGGCCGTGTAGTAGATATTGCTTTTATAAGTAACATTGGCTTTAGGCGCAACATCGAGGCGTTTGTCTAATGTGAGAAGGTGAACGCAGTAGGCTCCGTCGCGGTCTGCCCATTTGGCTCCTATATTGGTGGTGGCACTCATCTCGGCATTGGTGACGGTACAATGATAGTAACAGTTATTGGTAAGGGTTGATCCACTATTATAACCGCAAATTGCACCTCCATCTGTATTTTTGCTTGTTATGTTGATTTGCGAGTTCAGAACAAGGCAGTTTTCAATAGTATTACCATCAAAAGAGACACCGCCTACAAGACCTCCAACTAACCTGTGACCTGTGATTACAGCATCGCTGAGGATAACGTTCTTAACAGTAGCGTTGTAGATAATGCCAAATAGCCCTTGGTTGTCATTAGCATTGGCATCTTCACCATTTTTGTTGATGCGGATGCCGCTGATGGTGTGGCCTTGACCGTCGAAGGTGGCTGTGAATTTGGACTGAGAATTGCCAATAGCAGTGAAATTCTCGCCGTTGGCATCAAGGTCGTTGGGGTCGAAGGCAATGTCAGCGTCCTGCTTGAAGTATTTTCCGGCGTAACTATTATTTTGGTTCACCAAATTGGATAGCAGCTTGAGGCCGGTGGGGGCAGAGATCAAGTATGCACGCTCTTCGGTAGTTCCGTCATGGTCCTCGTCTGCATGCCACCAAGTGGCTAAGTCGGGTGCGATAGAAACATTCACATTGCAGAAACAACTGGGCATAGTGAAGGTATTGCCGGTGATGGCGGCATTTTGAACGGTGTATGTAGCGACATAGCCTTCGGGGATGTCAGCATAACCAAGTGTGACGGTGGTATTGCTGGCATAGTAGGTAACGTTATCGATAACAAAACTCGTGCCGCTGACGGTTATATCGTCATTTTTCAACGTAATGAGGTTTAGGCTATGTGTACCCGTTCCATCGCCATCGCTTGTACCTACATTGGTAGCATTGTTAAGATTATTTCTTCTACAGCAGAAGTAATAGTTTTCAGTAAGTGTTCCATTGTTCTTTCCTGCAATAATACCGGTGTAACTCTCACCTTTGATTATGGCAAATTTAAGAATGACGTGACTGACGTTGCCATAGGTTCCTATCTGACCGAAAAGACCAGCGAGGTCATCGCCTGTTACATTTACATTGAGATAGCTGATGATGTGGTGCTGACCGTCAAAATGACCTTGGAACGGATGATTGGCATTGACACCAATTGGTGTGAAATTAGCCACGCTGCTCATATCGATGTTATCATCCAGTTTAAAGAATGTGTGTTTATAGTCGTTACCATTGTTCACCAGAGTGGCCAGCAGGTTGAGTCCAGTGGCAGAGGAGATGATGTAGGCACGCTCGGCGGTGGTGCCATCGTGGGTGTCATCGGCGTGCCAGTGGGTGGCATAGTCGGGCACGAAGTTGGCATCTACGGTGATGCCTGTAGCAGGCATTTCAAAGGCGTTGCCTACTACATCGTGATCCGTGCCGTCATTGTAGATGTAGTTGGCCTTGTAACCTTCTGTTACATCACCAGTATAGTTGAGGGTAATGGTGCTCAGGTGGGCATAGTAGGTTTTGTCATCTATCACGACATGATCTCCGCTGGCGGTGATATTGTTGCCGAGGGTGATGCGGTGGGTACTGGCCACCTCTCCGGCATAATCACCTAAGGGGTAGCCTTGCCCGATGTTGGTGGAGTGGGAGACGGCGTCGTCGCCCACCATGACAGTGCAGTCGTGATAGTAGTTGTGGCTTAGCGTGCTTCCATTATTATATCCCACAATAGCTCCGACATTGCTATGGCCTTCTATGATAATATTGAGGACGAGACAATCCTGAATGACGTTTTGGTTGTTCTGGCTCAAATTTCCAACGATGCCACCTATATTATCATATCCAATAATGTAAGGATTTTTAAGGACAACGTTCTTGATGGTAGCAGATATGGCGTTACCGAAAAGTCCTTGGTTACTTTCACTGGGGCGGTTGATGCAGATGTTTCTGATGGTTTTGTTGTTGCCGTTGAAAGTGCCTTGAAAGGTTCCTGAAGAGCCAATGGCGGTGAAGTTGCTCTCGAATTTGTTTGACCTAAGAACATTATAGGTGATGTCGTTGTTCAACTTAAAGAACTTGCCATTGAAAGTATTGCCACCATTCACTTCGCTGGCCAGCAGGTCAAGTTGACTGGCATATTGTATGATGTAGGGATCGTTCTCGCTGGTGCCGTTGCCGGTCCAGGGGATGACTGTCCATTGGGCATAGAGGTGAATGGTGCCGCCGTCAGTAGCAGTGAGTCCGACGATTTCCTGTCCGTCGGCATAGCTGTCGCCACTGCCATCACGCTGGGTATTCCATCCGGCGAAGGTGAAGCCCTCGCGGCTGAAGGTGTTGGCGGTGAGGCTCTGCGCCACGCCATATTGGAAGTTCTGGTTGGCCATCTCTCCCTTAACTGGAATGCCGGTGTTGCCGTTGTCATAGAAGTTGATTTGGTAGGTGGTCCAACGGATGGGGAAGGTGGCGTAGGCCGAGCCGTTGTAGTTGCCTGTGCCAGTGGCTGTGACGGTGCCGCTGCCCGCCGTGTCGTTGTTAGTCCACGATAGGGTATAGTTTGTGGTCTCAGTGAGGGTCACACGGTTGGCATCCTCCATCTTACCCTTATAGAAATAGACTGTGGGGTGCGGCTTGATGGGACCATTGTCGCTAAGCACGTATTCATCGGCCAACCCAGTGAAGACGGTGTTGCCATTGTCGAGGGTGTAGGTGGCCGAGCAGGTGATGCCGTTGAAGGTCTTGTCGAAGCTGTCGTCGTTGCCAGCATAGTAGTTGCCAGACAGATCGTTGAACAAACTGTTGTTGATGCTGGTGATTGCCAACACGGTGCCGGCATTGGCGGTGATGGTACCCTTGAAAGTGATGACATTGGTGTAGTCGCCAGACTCGTAGGTGACAGGACCCCACGAGGTTTTCAACTGCTTGGAGGCTCCAGAGATATGCACAATCTCGCTAAACGGCACGCTGATGTAGAAGGTGTTGCCCTTAACGTAAGGTCCACCAGAGACGGTGATGACATTGGTGCTGTTGTTGAGAAGCGTCGGTTTGATAGCATCGCAGAGGGCCATACGGACGAAGAAGTCCTTGTAACCCCACGTGTCGTCGTTGTCGCCGCCGGCATCGAAACGGGTAGTGATGTCTGTTACATCAGGATCGAGGATTACCGAGCCATTGCCGTTGTAACTGTCGCTCTTATACTTCTGTTGCCAGAGTTTGCCGGTTGAGAGGCTGAACTCATCGGTACCAGTGCCGCGATGGGGAAAATAGGCCTTACCAGTGGCGTTGGTGTTGTTGGAAAGCTCGAAGCAGGCTTTGTAAACGGAGTTGGTAGGTCCTTTATCAATCTTTCCATTGCCATCAGCGCCGTCGTAGGAGTGGTTGTGGGAACCGGCAATAATCTGCACATATTGGTAGCCGTCGTCACGTTCCTTCTCGGTGAAGCAGACAGTAGCGTAAATCTTGTAGCCTATTTGTTTCAGGTAACTGGCAGAGGCATTGGTGCTGTTGATAAGGCTATTGGTGCTCACCACGGCGGGGTTATTAGCGTAGTCGTAGCTGTCGTCGATAAGCACGTAGCCTTCGAGGCCGTTTTTATTATCGGTCTCCACATATTCTGACGGCAGCGTGAAACTGACGTCGAGGTACTTGCTACTGTTCATGCCGCTGCTGAAGTTGCCGTTACTCATCGTGACGAGATCGGTGACACTCTGACTTACCTTGGTGCTGCTGAACGGGATGCCAGTATCGTAGGTGCGGTCATAATGTTGCAACTCGAAGCCGTTGACATCAAGCACCTCGAAACGATAGGAGCGCTGGGCGGTATTCTGGTACTTGTAGGCGTCAGTGTTTGGATTGTATTCGGCAACTTCCACCGTCTTGGTTCCTTCGTTGGCGGGGAAGGTGTATGTGCCGCTGACAGCAGCGTAGTGCTGCCCGGCGAAAGCCGAGAGGTTCACCGTGCGGTAGTTGATGGTCTGCTGTGGCAGGCTGCTACCGCTACGAGTGATGGTAAACGTGGTTTTATTGGTGCTGTTGTCGTGCGACGCTTCGATGGTAAATGTGCTCGCAGCCCACGCACTCTGCCCTGCCATCAGTGCTGCTATCGTCAGCATCAGGGCGAAAACTCGGTGGAGTTTGTTGGTTAGTGTAAATGATTTCATATAAAATCTGGGAATGACATTCGTATGTTGATTGGGTTGTTAATTAGTTGTGTGCAAAATTACACTTTATTATATAAAGAGGCTGTCTCAATTCGTGTTTTGGTGTCTCATTTCGTGTAAAAGGGTGTCCTAAAACACGTTTTGATACATTTTTTTTGGAAGATTGCACGTTTTTTTTTATTTTTGCAGACAATTTGTAAACTGTATGAAAGAACTGCAACTCGTAGCCGTGGTACTGACGGCAATGATGGCCTGGGCTCTGATGATGATGCTGCCACCAAAGGTGAAACGAGACTCGGCCGTAAACCGCTCACGCTGGCTGATGGCGTCGGGTCTACTGTTGCTGTGCATACAGTTTTTGTTGCAATATATCTTTGGCTTCCGCCAGAGGGGCATCGCCGAGGCTGTGATGCTGAACCTGGCTTTGCTGATTCCCACTTCGGCCCTGCTGGCACTGAGCATCTTTAACCTGCAACGACAGGGGGAGCTGAGCTGGATGCACAAGTGGATTGGCGTGCTGACATGGGGAGCGGCGATGGTGATTATCGGCATCGGCCTGCTGACAGGCCATGAGACGCAGATACAGGACACACGACGGATATTGTGGACAGAGATGGCCGCCAGCTGTGTGTTCGGACTGATGCAGCTTTATTATGCCAAGAACATTATCACGGAGCTGAAGCGCATGAAGCATGTGCTGGACGATTATTACGACCGCGAACAGGACGGACTGCTGCGATGGATGCAGATCAGCATCATAGCCATGTCGGTGGTGGCCCTGACATCGCCCTTCTGTATCTTCCTGAAGCCGCAGTGGCTGGTGCTGTTTGTGTCGTTTGTACTGGGTTCTATCTCCTATATCTGGTTCTGCTTTGTGCGCTATGTGCTGACCAGCGCGGCCAGCAGGATGAAAGAGGCAGAAGGCAGTGAACGCATGTCACCCTCTTTGGCAACCGAGTTTCCCTCGTCGTTTGCCAGAGAGGGTGACATGCAGCGTATAGGGGCATTGGTGGAGAAATGGGTGGCACAGAGAAAACATCTGCGCCACGACATTCGCCGTGATGATGCTGCCCATGAGATGGGCATTCCTGGTCGGCAGTTGTCTAACTGGGTGAAGGCATCGGGCTATGACTCCTATTCACAGTGGATCACTGTGCAGCGCATAGAAGAGGCCAAGCACCTGATCAGGACGCATCGCGACTGGAGCATCGAGGCTGTGGCCGACCGCTGCGGCATCAGCAGGCAGACGTTCCATCGCGTGTTTCAAGAGCTGACGGGCACCACGCCGGCGAAATTCCAATAAGTTTTATTTCTTTATCTCGTTGATCAGACGGTCGGCATGGCCCCACTTGTCCATCATGAAGAGGACATAGCGGATGTCAACACCGATGCAACGGGCCAGTTGCGAGTCGAAGAAGATGTCGCTGGAGAGTGAGTCCCAGTTGCCATCGAAGGCCAGACCAATGAGCTGGTTCTTGCCATCGAACATGGGTGAGCCACTGTTGCCACCGGTGATATCGTTGGTGGTGAGGAAACAGAGGGGCATGTCGCCGGCACTTTCCAGGAGGTCAATCATCTCGGGTTCCACCTTATAATCCTCGAAGGAATCGCCCATTTTCATCTTTGCCACCAGGCTGGGGGCCTTGGTCTGATAGCCAGAAGAGTTGCCGCCGAGCTTGTATTCCTTCACCTGGCCATAGCTGAGGCGCATGGTGAAGTTGGCATCGCTATAGTGGGGCAGGTCTTCCTCCATGCGCAACTTGGCGGCACAGAGCAGGCGCTCCTGCAGGGCAATGCTGTCGCGAACGCTCTCCATCTCGGCACGCAGGGTGCCATAGAGCATCTCAGTCAGGTCGAGACCGAACTGCACGGCGGGGTCTTTCATAAACGACTTCTTGTTGGGATAGACGCGTGCGTTCTTCTTCATCAGCTTTGACTTGCTGTAGAGATAGTTGACGTATTTCTGGCAGTCGCCACCAAACTTCTGGTCGATGGTCTTGAAGAAGGCGGGCAGATAACGGGGATCGGTCACCTTGGCACGGTAGTTCTGGAGCAGGGTGCCCAGAATCTCGCGGTCGGTGTCATAGTCCCAGGTCTCGCTGTTGTCGGGGAAGCTGATATACTGGCTCTTGCCCTTGCCTTTGGGAGTAGAGCCGTTGTGACTGCGCAGGGCACGCTTCGACAGTTCGTCGGTAGAGAAGGTCTCGGAGAAATGCATGTAGGCCTTGCGGGCGGCGAGGCGCTTGGCATAGAGACGCTGCATCTGGTCGAAGTTCAGCTGGGTGACGAACAGACCGGTGCTGTCCATCCACTCCTTGAGCTTGGCCTCGAAGAGTTCTTTCTGCTGGATAAGTCCGATGGAATCGATACATTTGTTCATGCCGATGGAGTTTTTCCAGTAGTTGGAAGACTGGGCATACTTAGAGTCGTACTTGATGCGCACGGCCTCAGAGGCATCCATGTGGCGCTTCATGACCTGCTGCTTGATGCCACGCACCTGGGCACGGATATCGTTGTCGGAATAACGCTCCTTGATGCCGAAGCTGGACAGATAACGGGAGGTGCTGCCGGGATAACCCATGGTCATGGAGAAGGTGCCGTCCTGATAGCCCTCGTTGGACACGCGGGCCCAGTGCTCGGGGTGATAAGGCACATTGTCCTTGGAATAAGCGGCAGGGCCGTTGGTCTTGGGGTCGGCATAGATGCGGAACACGCTGAAGTCGCAGGTCTGGCGGGGCCACATCCAGTTGTCGGTCTCGCCACCGAACTTACCCATAGACTTGGGAATGGCAAAGACCAGGCGCAGGTCGGTGAAATCGCGATAAGTGGTGGCAAAATAGCGGTTGCCCTCGTAGAAAGGCTTGATTTCCAGGCGCAGGGTGCTGTCCTGGGCCTTGATGCTCTTCGACATCTCGTTCTCCAGACTGTCGAGCACCTGAGACATGCGTGTTCTGGCCATTTTATCGATGCCCAGGGCCATGACCTGGTCGGTGATATCCTGCTGATCGACCAGGAAGCTAACGAACATATCCTTGTTGGGCAGCTCATCGGCAAAGGTCTTGGCATAGAAGCCGTTGAGCATATAGTCGTGCTCGACGGTGGAATGGGAGCGGATAGACTCGAAACCACAGTGGTGGTTGGTGAAGACCAGTCCGTCGGGACTTACCACGACGCCCGAGCAATAGCCGGAGAAATTGACTACGGCCTTCATGATGGCATCGTCGGCCTGGTAAAGTTTTTCATAGGGCAGCTGATAGCCGTAGCCCTTCATCTGCTCATAGACAGCATGGGGCAGGTTGTAGAGCGTCCACATGCCCTCATCGGCATGGGCGGTGCTGATGGCCAGAGGGGCCAAGAGTGCTAATAATAGTTTTTTCATTACTTATATATTACTTAATCAAAATCTTCTTTCCGTTCTTGACGTAGATGCCTGGCTTCAGGGTGCCCTGTACGGCCTGACCCTTCAGGTTGTAGATCTGCTGAGCATCGGCCTGCTGGGCCACAATTTCGCTGATTCCATCGGTAACGGCCTGCTCAACGATGGTGGCATAGCTGCTCATCACATTAGCCTTGGCAATGGTGGGGATGTTCATCACATAGACATCGCTGCCACCATCGGGATAACGGCCTACGGTCTGGTCGCCATTGTGGGCGGCATAGGTGAGACGGCTGGTCCATGACTGGTCGTCGGCAGTGAGAAGGACGTCGCCTCCCTCGGCAGCAAACTTGAACGAGGCATGCAGCTGTGACTGCGGCTCCAGCTTGTCGCACCAGACAATCAGGTAGTCGTGGGGCAGGATGATGGTCTCCACGCCGTCGGTCTTCACAATCTGATATTTCGTGGGTTTGTTGGCATTGTCGCTCAGATACATGCCTTCCACATCGATGGCCTGGTCGGTATTGTTATACAGCTCCACCCAGTCGTTGCGCTTGAAGAGCTCGTTGACAAAGATGCTGTTGGATGCGCTCACCTCGTTGACGCAGACGGGGGTGTAGCCCTGTGCCTTGCGCTCGCCGTCGGTGAGCGGGGCGAAGGTGGCGGTGAGCTGGACGGTAGCATCGGAAGGCAGGGTGATGGTGGTCTGGCTGGAATAGGTGGTCGTGCCGTTCTTCCATCCGACAAAGCGATAACCGGCAGGTGCCTGGGCTGTCAGCTCTACGGGTGCAAAGAGATAACCGTTGAAATCGGCATAAGGCACTTCCTGGCCGTTGACAAAGAGGGTGGCTCCCTCGGTGTCGGCGCTCAGAATGACGTTCTGGGCGGTGGTGTTCTTCAAATCCAGATAAGAGAAGTTCTTCATGCAGGTGGCCATCTTCTTGGCACGGCCCTTCAACTTGGTCTTGATGGTGCTGGCCGACTTGCTGGGGTCGTGACCGTCGTAGAGGCCCTGCTGCTGCATCAACTGGCACATGGCCTTGACATTGGCGAGCAACTCATCGACAATCCTTCCGGCACGGGTGGGCTCGAACACGCTGCCACCCATAAGGCAGAAGGCATCGGTGAACTTGCGGCGATAGTCCTCACGACCCAGGAGGTTGAGGAAGAGGCGCACAATCTCGCGGTTCTTGTTGTCCTCGTTATACACCTTGTCGGCATCCTTGAAGCGGACGAAGTATTTGAAGGGGTCGTCGTTGTCCTTATTAAAATTGCGCAGGGCGAAGGCATAGTCCAGGTCAAAACTGACAAAACGGTAGCGGCCGTCGTGGCGACTGCGATAGGCCTTGATATTATTATTGGGCCAGTCGTCGTTGTCGAGGAACATGGTGACGGCCATATAATTGGTGAATTCATCGATGTCGAGCAGCGTTTTCAGTTCTTCATAGGCGGCATCGTCGGTGGCGTTGACACCCAGTTCGAAGATGCGGTTGATGACGGAGTCGTTGCCATTCTTCATCTGCATATTCTCGAAGGCATCGAGTTCCTCATCATCATAGCCCCAATTGGCATAGGCGAAGTTGTCGTTGTTGGGCTCGCGCAGGTTCAGCACACCGCGCAGTTCGCCGTTGACATATTCGATGACGGGCTGGTATGACTGCACGTCGATGTCGATGCCCGAACGCTGGATGATTGTCTCGAGGGCGGGGTCCATGAAGCGGGCGTTGTGGGTGTAGATATCGTTGCCACCATTGCGCACCAGGAGTACCTTGCTGCGGATATAGGGCTTCTGGGGGAAGAAGCTATAGTCGAAACGGTTCTGACCGTCGAAGATCTTGCTGCTCTTCAACTTGAACGAGCGCTTTGACTGCGCACGGGTCCATCCGCCCGACACGCTGATGTTGACATCCTGATTAAAAAGCATGATTCCATCGGGACTCAGATAGCTGAAGTTGACGGGACGGTCCCAGTCCATATTATAGTTCTTGGGGGTGTCCTGGCCGTTGCCGGTCTTGCCGTTGGTACCGTCGCCATCGCAGTCGAAACCAATCTTGGGGTCGGTAAAGAACTTCCTGTCGCCCACGATGCTGATGACGGGCAGCGTGTAATTGCTGCTGGTGCGGATATAGCTGCGGGTGACGGGCACACTGGGCAGATAACCGTCGCGGAACAGACGGAAGGTGAGGTTGGTGGTCTGAGAGAGGGCAAACTCGCCAGTGGTGCTCTCCTGGCTGCTGATGTTGTTGTCCATCACTTCCCACGAGATATCATCGAAATAGAAATTATTGTCGGTGTCCTTCTTCTTGTTCAGATTGAATGCAATGGTCTGAAGAGAATAGGTGATGGTGGTGTTCCACCAGTTCCATTCCTCCTTCTCGCCAGACTGCTCCTTGGTGAGGGTGCCCTCATAGACGAAGTCCTGCCACTCGGTGGTGACCTGGAAAGCGTCGCCCAGGATATTGTTGACAATGTTCTGACCCGGTGTCTTCTGGGCGATATTGGTGATGGTGGTGGGATGGTCGGCACGCACCTTCATGCGGAAACGGAACTTTTCACCGGTCTTCCAGGTGTGGTCGGGGGTATAGACAAAGAACTGGGTGGTGCGGTCGCTGCTGGCGTTGGCCACAGAATGGACCTTGATGCCGCGAGAGCCGTCAACACCCGCACCGTCGGTGATGCGGTTCACATTGCCTGTGGTATTGCCGTCGTGGCAGAGGAAGCAGGAGGCGTCGGTGCCTTCGCAGTTGCTGTTCTTCACGCGGTTGATCCAGGGGTCATAATCATCCAGTGAAA
Source organism: uncultured Prevotellaceae bacterium (assembly GCA_902775605.1). Classification (GTDB taxonomy): domain Bacteria; phylum Bacteroidota; class Bacteroidia; order Bacteroidales; family Bacteroidaceae; genus Prevotella. The sequence goes on along the minus strand of CACYNE010000033.1, from coordinate 46,819 downwards.
CGGGCAGGCTACCATCGGTGGTGTACATCAACTTGGTACCCTCGGGGATGGTCACCTTGACATTGAGTGTGCCGTTGAAGAGCTGACTGCCATGGTTGACCACAGGGGCATCAAGACGCTCGGTGGCAAATAGGGCCTTGGCGTTTGACTCGCCAGGGGTGGGTGTGGCTGTCCATCCCCACTGCTCGCCACCATCGGTGGTGCGGGCGTAGGCCGTGCGACTCATGGCCCGAGGATATTGCATGCTGGTGATGAGCTGGCCGCTCTGGTCGCTCAGGAAGATGGAACCGCCGTCGCAGTCAAGCTTAAAGGGGGCTTGGTTGCTCTTGATGTCGTTGGAACCGAGCCAAACAACGAGGTGACCCTTGGCAGGGATCTGGCCGATATTGTTGGGCATTTGCCAACGTGTCAGGTTGCTCTCGTTATCACTGAGATACATTCCGGCAAGGTTGATGGTTTGTTCTGTCGGGTTATACAATTCAATCCAGCTGTCGAAGTTGACAGCGGGGCTCATCACAGAGCCAGCGTTCGATGCCATAAGTTCGTTGATGACAATGGCAAAGGTCAATGCGCTATTCCACATGGTTTGTAAATGGTACTGTTAGTTATTTATTATTTTAATTAGGTTTGTTATTTTCTAAAAAAACACCCGATGACGGGAATGTTCTTGAGAGGCAGGTCGCGACGGATGATATACACCACAAAGAGCGCGATGAGCACGGTGTTGTGCGCCAGCATGGCCCACGTGGGCAGGTCAAGGGCATAGGTCAGCATCAGCGTGGTGATGATGGCCGTGAAGAGGACATAGATACAGATGTCCTTGATGGGATAAGGGATAGGGTTCTTATACTGGCCCACGATATAGCTCAGCACCATGGCGGTGCCATAGCCGGCCACACCACCCCAAGCGCAAGCCCAATAGCCGTAGCGGGGGATGAACAGGATGTTGACGGCAAAGAGCACCGTGCAGCCAGCCAGCGAGAACCACGCACCATAGATGGTCTTGTCGATGAGCTTATACCAGAACGACAGGTTGAAATAGACACCCATCATAATCTCGGCCACCATGACAATGGGCACCACGCCCAGTCCCTCGCGATAGTCTTCACCTATAATATATTGCAGCAACGGCATCCAGCCCACCACACAGAGGAAGGCCAGCAGGGTGAAGATGAGGAAGTATTTCATGGCCGAAGCATAGTATTCGGTCTTGTCGGCATCCTTGCTCTTGGCAAAGACGATGGGCTCGTAGGCATAGCGGAAGGCCTGGGTAATCATGGCCATGATCATGGCAATCTTGACACACGAGCCATAGACGCCCAACTGCACATTTGCATCGGTTTCATCGGGATATACCAGCGGGAAGAGGATCTTGTCGGCCACCTGATTCAAGATACCGGCGATGCCCAGAATGAGGATGGGCCAGGAATAGCTGAGCATCTGCTTCAGCAACTGACCATCGAAGTGCCAGTGCACGCGGAACAGGTCGGGGATGAAGAAGAAGGTGATGAGTCCCGTACACAGCAAGTTGATGAAGAAGACATAGAACACCGAGGTCTTGCCCAGCCAAACGAAGTAGATGACGTTAAGGCCGATGTTCAAGGCGATGAACAGCATCTTCAGCGAGGCAAAGCGGATGGGGCGCTTCTGATAACGCAGATAACTGAAGGGGATGGCCTGCAGAGCGTCGAGAGCCACCACAACAGCCATCATCAGCAGGTATTCGGGATGCTCAGCATAGCCCAGACTGTTGCTGATAGGATCGATGAAACCGAAGATTATCAGCAGGAAGACCAGCGTGAGCGAGCCTACCACCGCCATGACGGTAGAGAATACGGTGTCGGGCTTCTGGCGCTCGTCATTGGCAAAGCGGAACAGCGTGGTCTCCATGCCGAAGGTGAGCAGCACCAGAATGAGAGCTGTATAGGCATAGATATTGGTGCTCACACCATAATCGCCCGATGACTTGGGCATATAATGGGTATAGAGGGGCACCAGCAGATAGTTCAAGAACCTGCCGACGATGCTGCTGAGGCCGTAGATGGCCGTGTCTTTTGCCAGTGATTTTAGATTCGCCATTACTTTTTTTATTTATGGGTCGTATGGGTCATATAGGTCTTATAGGTCATATAGGTCCTATGGGTCCTATGCCCTATGAGAAGAACATATAGCAAATAAATATGGCCGCGATGATGCCGGCCAGGTCGGCCAACAGTCCGCAAGCCACGGCGTGGCGGGTCTTCACGATGCCCACACTGCCGAAATAGACTGCCAGGATATAGAACGTGGTGTCGGTGCTGCCCTGGAAGATGCACGACAGGCGACCCACAAAGGAGTCGGCACCATAGGTGGTCATGGCATCGACCATCATGCCGCGGGCACCACTGCCAGAGAGTGGTTTCATGAGTGCCGTTGGCAGCGCGCCTACGAAGTCGCTGTTCAGGCCCATCTGCTCAATGCTCCAACGAATGCCGTCGATGACGTAGTCCATAGCACCGGAAGCACGAAAAACACCGATTCCAACGAGGATGGCCACCAGATAGGGGATGATGCGGATGGCCGTGGAAAAACCGTCCTTGGCACCCTCGATAAAGGCATCATATACGTTGACGCGCTTCAGGACTCCCGCCATGATGAAGGCCATGATGATGGTCATCAGCAGGATATTGGCAGCGGTGGTGCTCACGAGGTTCATCGTCTCGCCGTCGAGCTGACTGAAGCCCCAGATGACTGCCGACACCAACAGGCAGGCACCACCCAGCGCCAGAAGGATGACGCGGTTGAAGAGGTTGATGCGCTGAAAGAGGGAGGTGACGAGCACGCCCATAATGGTCGAGGCAAACGTGGCCAGCAGGATAGGGATAAAGATATCGGTGGGCTGGGCGGCACCCATCTGGGCACGATAGACCAGGATAGAGACGGGGATGAGGGTCAGTCCGCTGGTGTTCAGCACCAGGAACATAATCATCGGGTTCGAGGCCGTGTCTTTCTTGGGGTTGATCTCCTGCAGCTGCTCCATGGCTTTCAGGCCGAGTGGCGTGGCGGCATTGTCGAGGCCCAGCATGTTGGCAGCGATATTCATAAAGATGCTGCCGGTGACGGGATGGCCCTTGGGTACATCGGGAAACAGTTTGACGAACAGGGGCGACAGCACTCGCGCCAGTGCGTTGACCACACCGCCACGCTCGCCAATCTTCATCACACCCAGCCAGAGCGACAGAACGCCAGTGAGTCCGAGGGAAATCTCGAAGGCTGTCTTCGAAGAAGAGAAGGTGGAGTCCATCATTGCAGGGAAGACGTCAAAGTCGCCCCAGAAGATTAATCGCACCAGTGCCACGAAGAATGCGATGACGAAAAATGCTATCCAAATGTAATTCAGTACCATACAGCCTGCAAAGGTACGAATTAGTAAGAAGATAACCAAAAGAATTTTGAGTTTTCTCGAACGAGAGTACCTTCATCAAAGATAAAGGTACTAAAAACAAAATTATTTGCAACGAAAAAAGGACGCCGCAGCGTCCTTTTTCCATTTATAGTATATGAGAAGTATCAATTAATACCAGATAACGTCCTTGTTCTGAACCCAATCCTTGAACTTAGGATATCTGCTCTCGATGGCCTCGAACTCGTCGCACCATACGAAGGTTGGCTTCACGGCAATCTTGGCAGCGGGCTCGCCGGCATTAGCGGTGAGGGTGTAGAGCGTATCGCCCTTCTTCACCTGGATAACGATGTCGCGGCCGTTCTGACTTCTGTCGATGCCAGAGATATCGAAGGATACCGGATCCTTGGTAATCAGTTTGTAGTCGCCCTCTTTGCTCTCGTCCTTATAGGTGTTGATCATCACGTTGGTGGCTACGCCGAACAACTCATGTACTTCCTTGCCATCAACATAGAGAGGCAGGGTACCACCGGCAGCCTGCAGGGTGATGGTGGCGGTAGTATTTGAAGTAAAGGTTACATCGAACACCACATCGTTGAAGTCGAAGTCAGATGCCTCGCTGGCACTGAGGTCCTCGGCGATGATGCGGACATCAGCGGCTGATGTTGGGTCGGCGGGATCAGCAGATGGGTCTGATGGAGCTGATGGGTCGGTGGGGTCTGATGGATCCGTAGGATCTGAAGGATCAGCAGGCGAAGCATTGCTTCCTGCGAAGCCCATGCAGCAGCGAGAAGGCTGGATGGTGATGGCAGGCTTGCCATCCTCGAAGCTAGGAGCAAAGATAGCGGCGTTGCCCTTGAAGTCGATATATGGATACGTACCAGAATAGCCGTTGCCGAAGTGGCTCTCGGTATAGACGTAGAGGTTGCCGCCATAGGTCACCTCGTAACCCTGGTTCTCAGCACCCTTCACAATCTCCTTGGCATCCAGTACGGCATAGCCGCCGGTAGAAGGTCCATAGAAACCGTAGTCGGCCTTGGTGGCGTTCATCATGCAGGTGCCAGTCACCTTAAACACGGAGTTCTCGCCCATATACACATAGAACGGACCGCCATTGAACTGACTCCAACCGGTAGAATAGTTCTTTCCCCAGTTGCCACCGCCGTTGAAGTTCTTCGTGACGACGCCTGAACCGGCATCCATCTTGAAGTTACCATTGCCGGGGTTGTCACCCAGGTTGATGTTGAAGTCCTCGTCCACGGTGAGACGGCAGTTGTTGATGACCTCGTCGCTGGCAGCGTTGTAGATGAAGTTGCCAGTATGGTGATGACCGTTATTCACCCAAGTGTTGCTATTGCTGTTGACAAAGGTGGTACCAGTGATGCGCACAGAGTCGTTATTCTCAATCTTACCACTGCCTGCGGTGTTCATGTCGGCTGCCACGATGATGCCATTGTTCTCAACCACTGAGAGCTCGTTCTCAACAGAGATCTTGGTGGTCACTCTGACAACGCCACCGTTCACCAGCCAGCTGTGGTTGTTGGTTGACAGCTTGTTGGCCTCGATGGTTCCGTGGTTGAAGATGTGCAGACCCTTGTTCAGTTTCAACTCGCCGGTGGTCACAATCTTTGAGTTGGCAGCCATATAGAAGTTGCAGTTCTCCTGCAGGTTGCCGGCATTGTCGTTGTTCAGCGTCAGGGTAGCGCCCTCAACGAGGTAAATCTCGGTATTGGGGGCTACATAGAATTTCCTGTTCGAGAAATCGCAGTTGCCTTTGATATAGAGTGTTCCGCCTGAAGTCTTTGAACCATCCCACTCTCCCCAGATATTCAGTTCGCCCTGCCAGGTCTCGTCAATATAGTTGTTGACGCTGGCAGCATTCTGGATTAGTTTCTGTACGCCAGAAGGCACGTCGGCCAGGAACTTGCTGGCATCAGCATCGCTGGGGAATGTGTATGAGGGTTGGAGGGCACGCGTCATGCGGGCATTGGCCGTTGAAGTGCCGAAACCCCAGTCCTGGTCAGATGCGGGTTGACCGAACGTATTGACAAAACTAGTGCGATAGTTGAGTTCTACTTGGCTAAGATAGGTGCCTTCTGAGTCGTGTGAACAGCTCGAAAAAATCAATGTCATCATGGTAGTAGCTGCTCCAAATAATAAATACTTCTTCATCATAGTTCGTGTTGTATTATTAAATATGTTATGAGATCATGCTGCAAAGGTAATTAAAAAATGTGTTGGTTCGTGAGTTTGATTCGTTAAAAAGATTAAAATTCGAACGCAACGTTGATAAAAATCACCTTTCGTGTCGTGCAAACGATTGTTTTTTTGTAATTTCGCCCGCAAATTGATAGACGTGTCATGAAGAATAACATCAAGTTTTTGTGTGGACTGTTGCTGTTGAGTGGTGGTTTTGTACTGTCATCCTGTCGTCACATGGAGATGTCGAACGACCAGTGGCGTGAGATTGTGCAGTATAACTATCCCGTGGATTCGCTCGACACTTATCATACGTGGAACCTGCTGCAAGACAAGGCGTTGACCATCCGTGTGAAGATTGCCGATCCTTATATCAAGACCGTGCAGGTGCTGACGGGTAATCCCTATCTGACCGACGGCGTAGAGATACTGGCCGAACGTCCCTGTCAGACGGGCCAAGTGGTGAATCCCACCTTCAAGGTGCCCACGGTGGCGCCCACGCTCTATGTGGCTGCCGTCAACGACCAAGGCAGATACTATGTGGTGCCGGTGAATGGTGCCACCGATGTGACCATAGGCGGCAGTAAGGTGATCAACGACGGCACACTGCACCGCCCTATCTATCAGACATTTACCTATCTTTTTGAAGAAGACTATCCCCTACCCGGCGACTTCGATTTCAATGATATGGTGCTGCGCATCTCGCAGCATGCCGTGAACGACAGCGTGCTGGCCGTCAAGGTGACCCTGGCTGCCATCGGCTCTACCAAGCAACTGGCTGCTGCCATCCGCCTGCCGCAAATCAAGTTTGAGGATGTCAAGGGTGTGTCGATAGAGGAAGGAACGCGCTTTGACCAGGGCTATAGCACCGACCGCTACTTTATCACCAACGACGTGGCGACGAATGCCTTCGACGGCTCGACGGTGATCAACCTGTTTGAGGATGCCCACTGGTGTGTCAACTCCAAGGAGTCGATGGGCCAGGTGGTGCGCATGCGCTATAACACCTATAAGTTTGACGTGGTGGATGAAGCCGCTCGGGTGCCTGTGATATCGCGCACCTATCGCGTTCACATGAAGTCAAAGATTAATGCCTATTATCTGTCATTGGCCGATATCGACCCATTTCTTATCACGTCGGCCAATAGCGGCATGTGCGTAGAGGTGCACACCTATAAGCATAAATACGATGAGGTGGTCTGGCACTATACTAACGGCCCTGGCGAACAGGACGACCGTGTGCCCTGGGCGCTGATGGTGCCCGATGCCACGTTCCACTATCCGGTGGAGGGTATCACGCTGGGCATGTATCGCGACGGACAGATATCAGGTGCTTACAGTCGCTATAACCACTCCTTTGGTCAGTGGGGACGCAACCGTAACAACTCTACCGACTGGTGGCTCTATGAGAATGCCACCAAAGCGCAAGTATATTAATGAAAAAAAGACTGTGTCATCATCGACGACACAGTCTTTTTTTATGATCTGATTCTATTAGTTTTCTGGTGTGTAGATGTACTTCTCAACGGGGTTTGTGCTGGTTTTCTCATACCACTTTCTGATGGCTTCATTGGTGGTAGAGGCATCCTTGGCAAACTCAATGAAGTTGGGGTAGGCATTCTTGATGCATTGCCACTCACTAGGCCAGCGCCAGTCGCCAGGAACAACGATGCCGTGGGGATCCTCGCCCTGCTTGGCAATGTGAACTTCCATCTGAGGTGTCTTAATCCAGAAGTCGGCCGTCTCGTATGAGAAGTTGGCGGGCTTGTCAATCGTCTCTGTCACATACTCCTCTTTGATACCGTCGTTCACAGTATTGATAAACTTGCCGGCTTCCTGGCCAAACACCTTATGCACTTCCTTGCCGCTACCGCTGAACAGCACCTTGTCGTCTAGATAGACTTCGAGGTTCAGTGCAGCACCTGTGCAGCAAAGGGTGACGTCGAGCTTGCTGTCGTCCTCGGCATTCTTACAGACCTTGATGACCACGTCGTTCATGTCGTAATCGCCCAATGGGGTATCCTCGAAGGCATAGGTCCATACGGCGGGAGAGCCGGGAACGGTGAGTGGCTCTTCTGCTGCAGGCTGCTGTCCGGCAGACGTCTCGGCGGGAGCGTTGTAACCATTGCCAGTACAACCGTTAGCATCGCAAGGAATGATGAATGTAGAGGTAGATTCGTTAGACCATTTTGAAATCTTGTTCACCAATCCACGCATGTAATAGTAGTTGTCGAAGTTCTGATCTATCTTCCTACCATCATGCATATAGAAGTTTGCGGGATCCCAGTCCATATAGAGGTTGTTGGCCGTCTGCAGGTCGGTGTCGTTGTTGGCATACACGCTGCCCACCTTCACCACGGCAAACTCATCGTAAGCCGTAGGGCCAAAGAGGGTGGCTCCATTGGCTTTGATAGAGCCAGCGGTAATCATGCTGAGGTGATGAAGCTCATTACGGAAATTATAACCATTACCTGTGATATACAACTGACCACCTACGTCCAAACGACTGTTCTTTAACATAGTAAGACCACCTACGCCAGCATTCTCAGTAAACTGTATATAGCAACCATTTACGATATTCTGGTTGTAAGCATCGGCCTGCATAGCATTCGTACGGGCATAGATATGACCAAAGTTCGTAAAGTGAGTTCCCCATGTTGTACCCATCAGGATATCCAAATTGATAGTATTGTTGTTATAGAAAGTCGAGCCATTCAGGTCGAGCGTTCCTGCATAATTGATCGTGCCGGCATTATAACATGGAGCACCATTGCTTACCTTAAGTACAACGCCATTGGACCCCGTTATCTTACCACCAGGACAAACTACGAAACGCCCCGTACCACTAAAAGTAGTGTTGCCATCAATGACAATCTCACCACCATTGGCTACCACCAGTGTGACGTCGTTAAGGCTATTGGAACTTGTCAGATGCACCTTACCCTCAATATAGACTACCAGACCGTTAATGGTATTGGAATAACTATTGGTGTTAAATGGTTGCTTCAGTTCTACATTAGAAGGCACACGATAGTGCTTCATGTCACCATAGTACACAGGTTGACCTGCTGAATTATATGCAGGGTTCTGTATGCTGCGACCTTGGAACTTACTGCCCATGATATCGTCATCAATAGCTGTGTAGTTTTGCATTTGTTCAATACTGATCTGCTCTACGGTCTTCCAAGACTCTACTATCCCCGTGGGATTCAGAAAATCGTTCAAGGTCTTGACATAGGCTGCAGCATCAGCATCCGTCTCGGCAGCACGAGTTGCACGATTAGTACGAGCCTCACTCACCACCTCGCCGAAATTCATCGTCAGCAGACTATTGTTTTCTACATAAGCACTCTGCACAATGCGACGATATTTGCTGTCGAACACGGCGGCATAGAACACACTGTCGGCTGTGGGTACGTCGAGTTTCAGGGTGGCTGTCTCGCCTTCCTTGATCATCGTCTTGGCATAGTAATGCACATCATCGTTGAACAAAGGGTTCTTGTCGTAGATGACAAGGGTGTATTCCTGGTCGAGTCCCAGATTCACCGAGACATTGGCCTCAATGGCTGTTGCCAGATTCCAGTTCATGTTCGGGTCTATCTCAACGCCTAATTTCTCGGTGGCGTTGCTCAGAGCTTCTTCTTTGCTGGGCATCGAAAAGTCGTTATCGTGCGAACAACCCACAGAAAGGAGCATCGCACAGGCAGCCAAACCGTTGATCAGATATTTCTTCATAGCTATGTTTTTTTACGCGTGTACATTATAATAATGAATTCGGGTGCAAAGTTAGGCATTTTTTTTCAGACGTACCGTGACCTGGTCGTTAAAATTGTTTAATCACTTTTTAGGTGCTTTTTGGCCAAAACATGTGTGAATAACTAAAAAATAGGACACAAACTACTTAATTTTCATTAAAAACTAAAGCATTTAGTTGCATCGAACTAATTTTTTTAGTTACTTTGTCAACGGATACAGATACTGGCGCAAAAGGAAGCGCTACAAGAAACTAAAACGTTTGTAACAATGAAACGACTAACCACGAAAGAACGGGAAATCATGGAACTGTACTGGGAGCACGGTCCTATGTTCGTCAAGGAACTCTTGGAGTACTACGACGAGCCACGTCCACACTTCAATACGCTATCAACTACGGTACGTATTTTGGAGAAGAAAGGATTCCTAGGCCACAAGCAGTACGGCACCTCTTACCAATACTTCCCGCAGATCTCTGAGAAGGAATACGGACGCAGCAGTCTCACTGGCATCATCAAAGACTACTTTAATGATTCCTATATGAGTGCCGTCTCTGCCTTCGTGAAGGAAGAGAAGATATCCGTGGACGAACTGAGAGAACTGATTGAGAAGATTGAAAATTCGCAAGTCGGAGAAAAATAACTCCCTAACTGGGAAAAAATATTTCTCTAGTTAGGAAAAAAACTCTGATAAACCAGAAAACCTAAAAAGAAAAAAGAGTATGATGGAGTTTTTGGCATACGACCTGAAGGTGGCTGTGTTGGTGGCAGTCTTTTATATGTTCTACCGCCTGTTGCTGAGTCGCGAGACGTTTCACCGCGTCAACCGCGTGGTGCTGCTCTTGACAGCAATTGCCTCGTTTGTGCTACCGCTGTGCGTCATCACCTTCCACAAGACCGTGGTGGTGAGCGCTGCCGAGGGTGGTGTGGACTTTGGCGGACTCACCGCTGTGGTGGAAGATGCTGACTCAGAGCTGCGTCTCTGGCAGATTGCCGCTATCGTTGCCTTCTTCATCGGCATGGTGGTCACACTGGGCTACACGCTCATGAATGTGGTTCGTGTGTGGCTGCTTATCCAGCATAGTGAACAGCATCCGCAGGCTGATGGTACCGTAGTCTGCGTGGCGCCTGGCGATGTATCGCCGTTCAGCTGGATGCGCTATATTGTACTCTCACGCAGCGATTACGAGACCAACGACGCCTCGATTCTCGCTCATGAACGCGGACATATCCGTCAGCGCCACTCGCTCGACCTTGTCCTCGTTGACACGCTTACCGCTCTGCAGTGGTTCAACCCCGCCATGTGGATGCTGCGCCAGGATCTTCAAGGCATCAATATGCGCCAGTATCAGTATCTGCTTATCCAAAAAGCCGTGAGCCACTGCGGGTACTCAGTAGCCAACGGTATCAGTCACAGTACCCTCAAAAACCGCATAGATATGATGCTACATAAGAATTCAAGCCGTGCAAACTTGCTGAAGCTGTTCGCACTGGCACCCATCGTGGGCATGACTCTGGCCCTGAACGCAGAAACCGTTAATGATTACGTGTATGACGAGCCACAGACCCCACAGAAGCAAACTGTTGTCAAGAAGGGCAACCAGAACAAGACTGTCAAGGTTGGCGCCAAGACCGTTGAGGTGAAGGCCGCCAAGCCTGCTCAGACCAAGGCTCCTGCTAAGAAAGCCGAACAGAAGCCAGTGGTGAAGGACGTCAAGGTAGTTAAGACAGATGCTCAGCCACAGAATGAAGAACAAATGGTTTTTGATGTTGTGGAACATATGCCTCAGTTCCCTGGTGGCGATGCTGCCGTGATGGAATTCATGAAGAATACTATCAAATATCCTGAAGAGGCTGAGAAAGCTGGCAAACAGGGACGTGTTGTCGCCACATTCGTTGTCAACACCGACGGCAGCATCAGCGACGCCAAGGTTGTCAGATCAGTTTCTGAGGAACTCGATGCTGAGGCCCTCCGTGTGATTAACGCCATGCCCAAGTGGACTCCCGGCAAGCAGAATGGCAAGGATGTCCGTGTGAAGTTCACACTGCCTGTCACCTTTAAGCTGAGCAAACCGGCAGAAAAGAAATAAGGACAAACCATTAAAGTAAAGCCGAATCGATTTTTCGATTCGGTTTTTTTGTAGATATAATTCTTTTTGCTACCTTTGCATGCGTAAAACCGTAAACAATGGAAGAGCTTCTTCATTACGTCTGGAAACATAAGCTGCTGCCGCTTACTGAGCAGCAGACCACAGACGGACGACTTATAGAGATTCTGGACCCCGGATTGCACAACCGCAATGCGGGTCCAGACTTTTTTAATGCTAAAGTGAAAATCAGCGGCACACTATGGGTGGGCAATATCGAGATTCATCTCAAGGCCAGCGACTGGTATCGCCACGGCCACGACCGAGACCCGCGCTATAACAACGTGGTGCTACATGTGGTGGAACTGGCCGATATGGACGTGAAGACACTGGACGGCAACTACCTGCCGCAGATGGTGCTCCAGATTCCGCAGTCGTTGAAAGATAACTACGACGAGCTGCTGCACAACGACCAGTATCCACCCTGTTATCGCATCATCCCTGACCTCACGCGCCTCACCATCCATTCCTGGCTGGCAGCCCTGCAGACGGAGCGCCTGGAACAGAAGACCGAGGCCATCCAGCAGCGCGTGAACCAATGCGATGGTTCGTGGGAGGATGCCTACTTCGTGACGCTGGCGCGCAACTATGGCTTTGGCATCAATGGCGATGCCTTTGAGCAGTGGGCACTCCACGTGCCGCTCCTGTCGGCGGGCAAGCATCGTGATGACTTGTTTCAGATTGAGGCCATGTTTATGGGACAGGCTGGACTGTTGCAGGTGGAGAGCATCCCCGAGCGTTATCAGGCGGCTGCTCTCAACGAAGGCTACTTTGCTAAACTGCGCAACGAATATCTCTTCCTGGCGCACAAATTCTCGTTGAAACCGATGGATTTTGCCATGTGGCAATATCTGCGCCTGCGTCCACAGAACTTCCCCCATATCCGCATCGCCCAACTGGCCAATCTCTTCTATGAACGGAAGACGGGACTGAGTGTGCTGCTGGAATGTGAGACGCTCGATGGCTTGCGCCAACAGCTGCAGACGCATGTCACGCCCTACTGGGAAACGCACTTCCTCTTTGGCGCCGAGAGTCCACGAAGTCCCAAGAAAACATCGATTTCATCGGCCAATCTGCTTATCATCAACACTGCCATCCCCATACTCTTCGCCGTGGGCCGCCATCGCCGCCGTGAGGATCTCTGCGACCGTGCCTTCGACTTCCTAGAGCAGTTGAAGGCCGAGGACAACCATATCATCCGCATGTGGAAGCAGTGCGGACTGGAGGTGAATACGGCGGGCGACAGTCAGGCCCTCATCCAGCTGAAGAAACAATACTGCGACCGCAAGGACTGCCTGCGCTGCCGCTTTGGTTTTGAATATTTGAAGCGAAATAACGACATATCGAAATAACAAAAAAGAAAAATGAAATACATCTTTGAAACACGCATGGAAGTGCGCGACTACGAATGCGACATTGAAGGCATTGTCAACAATGCACAGTACGTTCACTATTGTGAGCACACTCGTCATCTGTTCCTGAAGGCGTGCGGCCTCTCGTTTGCCGAGATGCACGAAAAGGGCGTTGATGCCGTGGTGGCCCGCATGCAACTGCAGTACAAGGTGCCCCTACGCCCCGACGATGAATTTATCTCTCGTCTCAACCTCACCAAGGAGGGCATCAAGTATGTATTCCATCAGGACATCTATCGCGCCAGTGATGAACAGCTCTGCTTCCGTGGCAAGATAGAACTGGTTTGCCTGGTCAACGGACGCTTGGCATCCAGCCCCGATTACGACGCTGCCTTTGAGAAATATATCGCATGAACGAACAAGAGGTTTATTACACCATCGCCCTGACCCGCATGACGGGCTTCAACTTCCAGACGGCCCTGCATCTCTATCAGACGTTGGGCGGCGGTCAGGCGGTCTATGACCATCGCCTAGATATCAGGGACGTGATGCCCGAGTGCAGTGCCCGTCTGGCGGAGAGTCTGAAGGACTGGTCGCTGCCGTTGACGCGTGCCGCTCAGGAGATGGAGTTTATCACCAAGCACGACATCAAGCCCTTGCTACTGGGTACGTCTGACTATCCCCAGCGATTGGCCGAGTGTCCCGATGCGCCCATCATCATGTATTATATGGGTTCAGCCGACCTGAACCAGCGGCGCGTCATCAATATTGTGGGAACCCGCCAGTGTACCACCTACGGCAAGGACCTCATCCGCCGCTTCGTGGCCGACATGAAACGGCTGTGCCCGGAGGTGCTCATCGTCAGTGGCCTGGCCTATGGTGTGGATATCTGTGCCCACGAGGAGTCGCTGGCCAATGGCATTGACACCGTCGGCGTGTTGGCTCACGGCCTGGACGAGATCTATCCCAGCTGTCATCGCGATGCTGCCCGCCGCATGCTGGCTCATGGCGGTCTGCTGACGGAATATATGACGCAGACACGTGCCGACAAGCTGAACTTCGTCAAGCGCAACCGCATCGTGGCGGGCATGTGCGACGCCACCATCCTAGTGGAGAGTGCTGCCAAGGGCGGCGGACTCATCACCACCGACATCGCGATGGGCTACGACCGCGCCGTCTTTGCCTTCCCCGGACCTGTGGGGGCTCCTTATAGCGAGGGCTGTAACAACCTGATTCGCGACAATGTTGCCTCACTCGTGACCTGTGCCGACGATTTCGTCAAGGCTATGGGATGGCAGATGGACAGACAACTGCAGAAGGCGCAGGCCGATGGAATCGAGCGAAACATGTTCCCGGAGCTGAGCGACGAGGAACAAAAAATCGCCAGAATTCTCGATGAATTCGGCGATTTACAGCTCAACCAGCTGTCGGTTAAATCAAATATTCCTATGGGACAGCTCACGGCCCTACTCTTTCAGATGGAGATGAAAGGCGTAGTGCGTGCGCTGGCCGGCGGCAGTTATCATTTGTTGAAGTAGTTCTTCCCGGCCTTCTTCATCCACATATTCAGCTGATAAACAGCGGGGATGAAGATCAGCATAGAGAAACCTACAGCCATCAGGGCGCGACTGTGCGAGCCCAATATCTGGGTGATGGTGATGTCGGGGTCCTGATAGATGCGTGTCAGCAGAAAAGCCGCGGTGTTGTTCGCCCAGTGGTAGGCAATGCCGGGGATGATGCTGCCCGTACGCTCATACATCCATCCCAGCAGCAGACCGATAAGGAAGGGATGAATGAACTGTGCGGGGTTCATGTGGGCCATCGCAAACAGCAGGGCCGACAGCATAATCATCAGCCAGCGGTGCTGCGGCTTCCATGCCAACAGCTTTTTTAATACGGCGCCACGGAATATCAGTTCCTCGCCAATCGGTGCTAGCAGACAGACCACGGCATAGCCACCCATGGTGTTCATGATTCCTATCATCTGCTGCGCCGCCTCATCCACCATCTTTTGAATAGCGTCGGGCCATTCGAGCATCAGCTCCTGCAGATAGACCGAAGGGATGATGGCACCTAAGGCGGCGACCACACTCCATGAAAGCACCATCCAGGGGCGCGTCATGATATAGTTTCTGGATACCACCGCCCATTTGGTCCACAGGAATATGGTCACGGTGACGAGAGTCGAGACAGCCATGGCAATGACCGTTGCCAGGGGCGACAGTGTGTCTGCCGCATCCTTCACGACCACCTTCTCCACAAACAGGGCGATGGTCTGCGAGATAATATTGATGAAAAGAAACACCAGCACATAGGCCAGTGCTATGAAGGGAAATGATTTCTTGTCAGTCATACTTCTTGGTTTAATATGTCCTTTGCTTGTTCTATGTCTTTCTGTATCTGCTCGGCCAGTGCATCAGCTGACGGGAACTGCCGTTCGCTGCGCAGGCGACCGATGAAATGGACGAAAATGCGCTGACCATAGAGGTTGCCCACCGGCTCCAGGAGGTTGGTCTCCAGTGTGCGATGGGTGCCGTTGAAGGTGGGGCGTGTGCCAATGTTCATGATGCCCTGCAGACGTTTGTCATTGTCCAGGTCCACCATCACGGCATAGACGCCATCCATCGGAACCAGCTTGTCGTCATCAGGCTGCAGGTTGGCCGTGGGGAATCCGATGGTGCGCCCTATCTGTTCGCCGTGAACCACCTGTCCGCTGATGCTGTAGGGGCGACCCAGACAGTGGTTCGCCTCCTCCATGTTGCCCGCCTTCAGCAGACGGCGCACCAGCGACGAGCTGACGTTTAGCTGGCCCACGGTCAGGGCGTCGGCACACACCACATCAATACCTATCTTACACCCGTAGCACTGATAGTCCCCAAAACCCTCCGTTCTATCGTGACCAAAGCGGTTGTCATAGCCCGTCAGCAGCATCCTGACGCCCAGGCGGTCGTGCATCAGCTGCATGAACTCGCCTGCCGAGAGACTGGCCATCTGGCGGTTGAAGCGTAGCACCACTACCACGTCGATACCCGTGGCCTTCAGCAGTCTCAGCTTCTCGTGCAGGTCTGTCAGCAGTTCGGGTTTCCAGTCTCCTTGCACAACCTGACGCGGATGGCGCTCAAAGGTGATGGCCATCGACAGCAGCCCACGCTCCCGAGCCTCTTCGTTCAGCCTTCTCATCAGGAACTGGTGGCCTTGATGCACGCCGTCAAAGAAGCCGATGGTGGCAGCATACTTGCCATCATTCAGCGTCTGGTCAGGGAAAAATATCGTTTTCATTGGGGTGCAAAGGTAGTGTATAACAAGCGAAAAACCAAAGAAAACCACTCTATTTACGTCTTTTTACGAAAAAAATTTGGATAATTCACGAATTACTTGTACCTTTGCATTCCAAAATCGGACTTGTAGCTCAGTTGGTTAGAGCAACAGACTCATAATCTGGAGGTCCTTGGTTCAAGCCCAAGCTGGTCCACACTAAAAATCAAGCACTTACAAAGATTTTGTAGGTGCTTTTTCTTTTTATGGTGAACATGAGGTGAACATAGAACACCCGAAGTGACCTTTGGGTGACCTTCTGTAATTTAGTGTGATTTTTTGAGGGTTAATGAAATGTTTTCGCGAACTAGAAGTGAAAACAAGCCAATTGTACCAATGTTTTTGTGTCACCAGATAGAGAATTGTTGCCGTACAATCCCTTGCTATATAAATAATGTGTTAGCATAAAACTCACTTGGACTTGGCAAAACTCGTAAAAAAACATAAAAGTTGCATGATATTTTATCACAAGACCAATAATTTTAGAAGAAATTGAAAATAAATCATTATCTTTGCAACATAAACTCAATGATCATGGAACCAGTAAACAGAATAAAAATTGTACTCTTCGAGAAGAGTCGGACAAGCAAGTGGTTATCAGAGCAAATGGGTGTGACACCATCAACTGTTTCCAAATGGTGTACAAATGTCTCGCAACCAGATCTAAACAGTCTTCTGAAGATAGCCGACTTATTGGAAGTTGACATCAAGGAATTGATTGTTCGAGAATACAAATCATACCTGCTGTCACAAGAATCAAGTAAGAAGTAATTATATATGAGATATGGAATAGACATCTTTTCTGGAGCAGGAGGGCTGAGTCTTGGAGCGGAAATGGCTGGTATAAAAATAAGTACTGCCATAGAGATTAATCCGCACGCTGCAAAAACGTTCCTACGAAACCACAAAGGAGCAAAGGTTCTACAGGGAGATATTCAAAATATAGACCCCAAGACGTTGCATGGCGAAAAGAAGCCCGTCTTTGTAATAATGGGCGGACCACCATGCCAGGGGTTCTCGATGTCTAATACTAGAACAAGGAATATGAAAAACGAAAAGAATTTCTTGTTCTTGGAGTTCGTTCGCTTTGTACAGGAGATAAGACCAGAGTGGTTTGTTTTGGAGAATGTATGGGGGTTAACGAACATCAATGAAGGAAAGACCCAGTTAATGATTGAGGATTGCTTCCGGGCTATCGAGGGATATGATAATATCACCTCTTCCGTTCTTTGGGCTTCCGATTATGGTGTACCACAAAATAGGAACCGATTCTTCATGGTCGGCAACAGGCTTGGCATTAATTTCAAGTTCCCGAAAATACACGAGACAAAAATAACCGTCGAAGAAGCTATCGGTGACTTGCCTTCTTTACAGAATGGCGAGATGGTTGATGAAGCCCCATACACCTTGACGTTGGAAGAAGCAAGCCCCTATGCTCAATTGATGCGCAAAGGTTCCGACATGGCCCGGCAAAACTTTGTTTCCAGAAACAATGACTTGGTAATTGAGAGATACAAGTATATTGGCCAAGGTCAGAACTGGCGAGCTATTCCAGACCACCTTATGCAGAACTATGCAGATAAGGGGCGATGTCATAGTGGAATCTACAAACGTCTGAGAGCTGACCAGCCATCGGTTGTCATATCGAATTACAGAAAGAGTATGCTCATACATCCTTACGAAGACAGAGGTATCTCTGTGAGAGAGGCAGCGCGGCTTCAAAGTTTTCCAGATACTTTCATCTTCGAAGGTCCACTCATGCATATACAACAGCAAATAGGTAACGCAGTACCGCCCCTGCTGTCTAAGGCCGTATTCCAAGAAATATTAAAGCAAACAAAGAAACATGAGCAAGGATAGAAGACATATACCCAAAGCTTCCACACTAATGGGATCGCTTCGCTCAATGGGCTATTCCTTTGAGTCTGCTGTTGCTGATGTCGTTGATAACAGCATCAGCGCACATGCGCAAAACGTACGCATTCTCTTCCCGACCAACCCTATGGACGAACTAGCCCTGGGGATACTAGATGATGGTGATGGTATGGCTGCGGATGTCCTTTTTGAGGCAATGCGCTATGGTTGTTTGTCAGCTGAGGAAGAACGTTCAGAGGAAGACCTTGGGCGTTTTGGAATGGGGATGAAGTCAGCATCATTGTCACAATGCCGTTGTCTAACCGTAGTAAGCTATGAAGGTAAGAAGCTGAACGGTTTTACTTGGGATTACAATCACATTCTTGAAACTCAGGATTGGATGATAAAGGAATTGGACGCCAAAGAAATCGATGCACTACCGTATATTGCAAAACTAAAAGGGCAAAAGAATGGAACATTGGTCATTTGGCAAGATTTTGATGTTTTATCCAATTCAAGTGGCGGACAGGTGTATTCGACATTGGTGGATTTGCGTTCCTCATTAGAAAGTACCCTCGCTTTGATTTATCACCGCTATTTGTCGGGCATAGGTACGTCACGTTTGCACATTTTCATCAATGAACTCGACATAAAGCCATTAGATCCATTCCTTGAACAGCACCCTAAGACTACGGTCAAGAAAGAAATAGAGTTAGATGTCAAGGACTGTAACGGAATTGAGAGAATGGTAAAAATCCGTCCATTCATTCTGCCTTTTGCAACAGAGTTGAAGGAAAAAGACAAGCAACTGATTGGTGGTATTGAAAATCTTCGTTCAAAACAGGGATTCTATATATATCGCAACAAAAGGTTGATTATTTGGGGCACTTGGTTTGGTATGAAACAACGTGCAGAATTGACAAAGAATGCACGCATTCGTGTTGACATTCCCAATTCGCTTGATGACATTTGGGCTATTGATATTAAGAAGCAACAAGCCTCTATCCCCAAGCAAATACTTCACAGGTTAAAAAAAGCTGTTGAGGAGGCTCTCGAATTTTCTGTTCGCCAACAGACGTATAGAGGGCGTACTGAAAAGGTGAATGATAATCTTGATTACATCTGGGATAGGAAAAGTGGCAGGAACAACACATTCTTCTACCAAATAAACCGTGAAAGTAAACTTTTCCAGTTCGTTCGCGATAAAATGAGTGATGAAGATTATGGGTATCTGGAGATGCTTCTTACAGAAATAGAGAACAACCTTCCTATTCAACAGTTGTATATAGACAAGAGCAACGAATCTATTTCTGCGCCAGAGGAAACAAATGAGCGTCTTGACGATGTTTATCAGATGGCTGTAACATTGGCAACCACCATGATGACTATTCGCTCTGACGGATGGGAGGCGATTATAAACGACCTTATGAACTCCGAGCCTTGGTGTAAATACCCTGCAATAAAAGAGAAACTACTCAAAGAAAAAATCCAGTAACATGACAGAAAGCCAATATATAGATCTAAGACAGTTAACGAAAACCCTTATCAACTTATCCAAATCACAAGGGAAAGAGTTAAGACCGGAAGATATAGACACCTATATCAATCAGGCTGTCATGCTCTCAAAACTGGATTGCGACTATTCAACTAAGACACGTCTCTTCATCGATATGGAGTACGAGTATAAGATTGTTCACAATAAAGGGCAAGCGATATTCAACAATTACGATGAGAAGCGTGAGTGGTACTCCAATATGGAGATTCAAGACAATTTTTTCTGGTCACGATACAAGGACTATCTCATCAATCACTCTTCAATAAGCCGTATCAGCATCAATTTGCTTGACGATGTGACATTGCCAGACATAATGAATTGTCTGGGCAATCCCAACGACACATTAGATAAACCACGACTCCGTCGAGGTCTTATTATTGGCGACGTACAATCAGGCAAGACGGCGACCTATACAGGATTGATTTGCAAAGCTGCTGATGCTGGATATAAAGTAGTTATACTGCTAACTGGAATCACAGAGAATTTGCGCAGGCAAACACAGGAGCGTATTGACGAAGGTATAATAGGAATAACCTTAAAGAAAGAAGGCAAGATTGAGAAATATCCACGTGTGGGTGTAGGGCTGGACAACAAGCAAATCAAGGCAACCTCTGTTACATCAACACTTAACGATTTTGTTGGCAATTGCAATAAGATAACGATGTCCTTGGCAAACAACTCATTGGTTCTGTTTGTCATTAAGAAAAACGTTTCGGTTCTACAGCGGCTCTACAACTGGCTGAGAGAACAGAATATTGACCCCGTAAAAGGATATGTGGATGTTCCTATGCTACTTATTGACGATGAGGCAGACAATGCATCTGTGAACACACGCAAAGACGAGACGGATCCAACTCGCACCAACAAGCTTATCCGACAAATCTGTAATCTCTTTATGAATTCCACATACGTAGGATTCACGGCCACCCCATTTGCCAATGTTTTCATAGACCCAGATTCAGTGGATGCCATGCAGCATGCAGACCTCTTTCCCGAACATTTCATTTATGCATTGGAAGCACCCTCGAATTACGTGGGAGCAGACAAGATATTCTATCCTGAGGGTGCTTTCTATCACAATCTGCGTTATATTACAGACATTACAGAACCAGATTACGCATCAGAGGACTACAAAGACCTCGTAACAAACAATCCAGAAGTTCTCAATTCCGGCACATTCTACTATAAGCACAAAAAGGAATGGGACGGCATTTTGCCAGACTCTCTGCGTGAGTCCATTCTTTGCTTCTGTCTGGCAAATGTGGTTCGTGATTTACGAGGTCAGAGCAAGGAGCCAAGAAGTATGTTAGTAAACATGTCCCGCTTCATTCATGTCCAGAAAGTGATAACAGGGCATGTCGCAGAATGGTTCGAAGAAGTTTTTAACGACATTCGTGTCAATTTCAATGAGGATGCGAGCAAAAACTATCATCTACCGCTATATGGTGAGTTACACTCACTATGGGAGAAGCATTTCTGCCAAGTCAACGACATAACATTTGCTCGCGTTTCCCAAAAAAGTGCTCTGTTGGCGGCTTTGGAAAAGATTGAGGTGAAAATGGTTAACGGCTCTAAACAGAGTGCTTCGCTGAATTACAAAGAGAACCCATCGCTGCGAGTTATTGCTATTGGCGGTCTTGCTCTGTCTCGTGGATTAACGCTTGAGGGGCTGATGGTGAGTTACTTCTATCGGAATACAGCCACTTTTGATGTTCTGATGCAGATGGGGCGGTGGTTCGGGTATCGACGTGGATACGAAGACCTCTTCCAAATATGGACAAGCCATACCAGCTCATTATGGTATGCAGAAGTTGCAAGGGCATCTGCTGAACTGAAGAACGACATTCGCGAGATGTTCGACCAGCAGCTGACTCCCAAAGACTTCGGTATCAAGGTTAGGGACAATTGTGATGATTTGCAAATAACGGCATCAAATAAGATGAGATCTGCCGTTAGTAAGGACATGATGTATTCGTTTTATGGCAACATCTATGACACCCCATATATTACAACGAAGATAGAGCACAATAAGATAAATACACAACAAGTACAAGAACTTGCATCACACCTTTTGTCAAAAGGTTATACGCTCAGATTCACAGATTATAGGAAAGCCGACAAGGATGTGAACGACACTTCCGATGGGAGTTCGCGATACTTTGCCGATGTGCCTAAAGATGTGGTTGTTGAGTTCTTGCGTAGTATCAAATATTCAATGGCTAATCCTCGCTTCGATGCGAAAAACATCATTAGTTTTTTGGAAGACGAAGAGACAGAAGGAGTCGATTTATGGGATGTTGTATTTGAAAGCGGTAAATCATCTACACGTTACGATGTTGAGGGCCTACGACAGGTGAAATGCATGGAGCGTTCCATCTGTAGCACCACTCGAAACATCATCCAGATTAGTACTCGCCGTCGTGTTATGACCGGTAGCATGGAAGGCCGTTTTGCTCTATCGAAGGAGGATATAGAAAAGGCAGAAAATGCTCAGCGCAAGCAATGGGAAATAGACGGAGAGAATAGCACGGGGAGAGATATTCCAGTCAAGGCCTACTTCAGATTCCTTCCAAAACGAAATCCCATGTTGGTAATTATGTTTATCAAGCCTAAAGAAGCTGACGGCGAGGAAGAAGAGATTCTGCAAAAGTACAGAAAGGCACTTGGTGATGACTGTATCGTAGCTTTTGCGGTGGGATGTCCTGGAGTCAAAGACGAGAGCAAAGCCGTGAAATATCAGGTTAATAAAATTTTCCAACAACTAAATATAGAGGGTGAGGAACCCGAAGAGGAGGACGACGATGAATAATAATGATATTTATAAAACATTCAGGGAGGATTTTCCCAGCCGCCACTTTATAAGATTTGGTGATAATCGCCACCTGAGTCTCTACATCGGGCGTGATGACGACGCACGTTATTCCTTTGATTTTAGGGGGAAATACAAACCTGTCAGAATCTCCAGTTCTGATGTGATTTTTGTGGAACAGTATAAAGATGGGGATATGCTGACTCTGCGATTCTCGCTTGAAAACAATGACCTTCTGGAGTATTTCTGTACTTTCTGCCAAGATCTTTTGGATTCGGTTAAGGTGACAAGTGATGATGAAACGGCATACCACACTCTGCGTTCTCGATACTATTCTTGGAGGCAACTGTTCCGCCCAGATAACGCTCGTTTGACAGAAGCAGAAATCATGGGCCTTCTTGGAGAGCTTTTGTTCTTGAAAGACTACATGATTCCCCAAAGAGGTATTGATGTGGCACTTGAAAGTTGGATCGGACCAGAAAAAACTCACAAGGATTTCTCAGACCAACAAGATTGGTTCGAAGTCAAGACTATTAATTTTGGCAAAGAGAGCGTTCGTATTTCATCCATTGAACAGCTTGACAGCGACATAGACGGGACGCTTGTTGTTTATGAGCTGGAGAAGATGAGTCCTTCTTTTGAAGGAATTCGTCTAAACCAGCTTGTCAATAGCATTATCGCATTGTTGGTGAATACCCATCAGCGCGAAACCTTTATGGCAAAGCTGCAATTGTTTGGCTTTGACTTCTCGAATGAAAACGACAATCTTGTTTTTGCTTTGAGAAATCAGTATATGTACAGGGTTGATAATGAAAAATTCCCTAGATTACATAGAGCGTTATTGCCAGAAGCTATTTCTCGTGCTCAGTACGAATTGTTATTAACCGAAATAGAACCATTTAAACTCAACTGATATGGAAATCGAAGAATATCGTAAACAGTTTATTGATGACATCAGAAACGATGCTAGTTTAGAAGGCTCTGATCCTGAAAGCTACTTTATCGAGCGAGTTCTAACTGATCTTGAAGATATTGGGGAACTAAACGACCCTATTCCAATGCGAGTTGAAATAAGAAATAAGAAGAGACAAATTCTGTCCTTCGATGGTTACTCATATGATGAAGCAGATGGAGCATTGGTTTTAATAATCAGCGAATTCACAAACCAGCGTGATATTGCACCAAACCTTACTGATAGTCGTATTCAAGAACTTCTTGAATATATGCAACGTTTTATAGAGGAATCCGTAAATGGAAACATTCGCAATTTCTGTGATGATTCCGACCCTGCAGTCAACATTGCCAGTGAGTTTAGGAAGAAGATTGGTAAGGGAATGACTGCAACGGAAATTTTGCGTTTCAAGTTCATCATCATATCGAACTATACCCTTAGTAAACAGGTTAAGAATCTTAAGCGACCAGACTTCTTGGGACGACCCGTGGAACTGAATGTATGGACGCTTGAGCGTTTCTTCCAGACGTTTGTTTCTAACTCCAGTGAAATACTTGAGATTGAAACAAAAGACTACAACTGCGATGGCATCCCATGTCTAAAGGCTGATTTGGGCGACCTTAGCAATTACGATGCATATCTGGGAATTGTCCCAGGAGAATTTCTTGCCAAAATATACTATGACTATGGAAGCAGATTGTTACAAGGTAATGTTCGTGCTTTTCTGAGTTTCCGAGGCAATGTGAACAAGGGCATACGTAGTACCATTATGAAGCAACCAGAGAATTTCTTCACCTACAATAATGGAATAGCTATTGTTGCCCGATCAGTAAGGTTTTCTGCAGATGGTACGAAAATAACATATTTCAAGGATTTGCAGATAATCAACGGAGGTCAAACTACTGCGGCATTAGCGAGTGCCATCATCAAGAATGAAGCACCAAAGGGCATGAATAATCTGTTCGTACCTATGAAACTGACGGTACTGAATGTTGATGATGATATGTCGGAAGAACAAGTTCAGAACTACAACGAGTTAACCAAGACCATTTCTGAATGCGCTAACAGCCAAAATGCTGTTAAGCCCGCCGACTTCTTCTCCAACCATCCATTCCACGTAAAGATGGAACAGCTTTCCCGCAAAGTCATGGCTCCACCTGTGGGTGGCAATCCATATCAAACCATTTGGTTCTATGAGCGTTCTCGTGGCAAGTGGGAACAGGAACAGATGAAACTGAATGCACATCAGAGAGACCTGTTCAAGCAGAAGAATCCCAAAGACCAACTCATCACAAAAGAGAAACTGGCTAAGTGCTACAATGCCATTCTCATGCACCCCGACCAAGTTTGTAAGAGCTCTGCGGATAACTTCAAAGTCTTTGCTCCATACATCGATGGAATATATGAAACTGACCGAGATAGCATTAACGACGAGTTCTTCAAGAAGTGTGTTTGCTCAATAATCATCTTTGATAAACTTGACAAGCTTATCAGTAAGGAAGAATGGTATCCGAAAGGTGGTAACAAAGCTCAGATTACGCCATATACCATATCCAAGTTGATGACCCTTCTTCCTAAAGGAACAGACCTAGACTGGGTAAGCATTTGGAACAAGCAGACTCTATATCCGGCTTTGTCAACTGAACTGTTGCGATTGGCTTACTTTACTCACAGGTATCTTGAAAAGAAAGCCGATGGAGGTCTTGTTCGTAGTTTATCACGTCTTGTTGGAACATGGAGTGATTTCAAAGCAGTTGAGTTTACACTGTCAGATGCTTTCACGCGATCGCTGATTTCCAAAGAAGAAACCAAGGCAACGGAGCAAGCAGCAAAACGTGCTCACAAGTTTAACTCCAAAATTGACGCATCCGTTGAGATATTCAAGCTTGGTGCACCATATTGGATGAATGTTTACCAGACATTAACGAAGGAGGAACTCCTTTCGTATGGAGATTGTGATTTCATCAGAAGTATTGCAACTTATATTGGACGCGGCTCTTTGCCATCTCCTGCCCAATGTCGCAGACTTCTGAAGATAGTTGAAAAAGCAGAGGATAAGGGGTATATTATGCCGTAATAATAAATATTAGCGACGCTATGAAGACAGCTGTAGAAACTATTACAAATTTATCTGATTTTAATGATGAAATGGTTATTACCATTTCTCATTTGGGATTTATCGAACGCACATCGCTTACCGAAATTCGCTCTATGACTCATGAGGGTGTTAGCATCAAGGCGTTTTACGCCAGAGATAATGATTATGTGAAATACATTTCTTCGGCTACTTTGCAAAGTGCGATTCTTTTCTTCACATCCTTAGGTCGTTGCTATTGGCTGAAGGTTTGCGATATTCCAGAAAACTCTAGTAGTCCAAATGAATATAAAGTTCAAGATTTGTTGAAAATCGCTGTTGGCGATTACATTAAGGTTTTCATCCTCGTGGAGGATTACGCCAAAGCTGCATTTCTGAATTCTCATCATATTGAGTTTTGTACTAAGAATGGTGTTGTGAAGAGAACACGTCTAATGGAGTATTTTCGTTGGCGTAACGGTGTTATTCGTCCATGTATTAACGGAATAAAAGCTATTAATATCCGTGAAGGAGATACTTTAGTTAACGCTGTTGTGACGAACGGCGAGAATGATTTAATGCTAGCTAGCCGTGAAGGGCGCGCTATTCGCTTCAATGAGTCGAGCCTTATTACAATGGGGCGTGGTTCTACTGGCGTGTTGGGTATGAGACTTCCTGATGGGAAAGATGATGAGATTGTGGGTATAATCCACATTAATGATGTTAAATCAGAAACCGTTATGTTTGTCTGTGATAATGGATATGGCATACGCACTAATCTGGAAGATTTCCGCATCACTAACCGTGCAAATTCGGGGATGAAGGCGGTGAATGTTACGGATAAAACAGGAAAAGTTGTTGATATTGACACAGTGTCCGATGATACTGATTTGATAATCTTCAGCAAGAGCGGTGCCATTAACCGTATTAAGGCCAAAAATGTCCCCATCAAAAAACGTACTACGAGCTGTGTAAAGTTGATAGAAATGTTCCCAAAGAATGATCAAATCATTTGTGTATTAAAAGTGGATGATTTTGACAAGTAGTGGTTATAGTGGTCATTGGGAGGTTTTCACCAAGAATAAGCAAGGGGATGTCAATAACATCCCCCTCTTGGTTTGTGGAAACGGTATCATCTATGCCTTTGACACATGGCCTTACTCTTCCATCTCTTTATTCTCAACCATTTTTCTTACACATTGAAAAGAAATGCTTGCAGCCAAAAGAACATCCTCTAAAGAAACAGGTTCTACTTTATAATTCACTTTTGAATTGGGATGTGTAAGAGCATTCCTCTTTTCTACCATGTTAAATGTTGCAGAACTATATACTCCTAATCTTGCAAAAAGATTGTAGAATTTCTGTTTGAAGTTCAAATGTTTATTGGTCATAGAAAGTTTTTTTCCTGTTTTAGAGAACTCCTCCTCATTATAATCTTTCAAGTATTCATCAGTTCCTCTGAATTTGAAAGAATACCTCACAGCTCCATTCTTTTCTTTTGCTTCAGGATTGTCAACATCAATAAGTTCGTTTGCAGTCGCTTCTATGATTCTGAAGTAATTCATAAATGAATGGTCAAAACATGGATCATCAACAGATTGAGGAAGTGAGGAATATGCCATTCGATAGAACAACTTTACAGATTTTTGATAATCTTTATCTATTATATGAGCCTTTACACATTTCTCTAAATTGCTGTTCAAATCAGAAACAATTTGGCATAGGCATTTCTTGTATCTATTAGAGAGACATGAAGACATGGCATTTATGAAATTTTCAATAGTCTGGATTGTAAAAGACGAGTCTTTACTATTCTCTGGTCCCTCTTTAATTATGAAACCATCAGCCCCATATCTCTGCAAAGCCAATAAATTCCATACTTTGTTAGTTGCAGAAAATATAATTACTTGTATCCCAGTATTATATTTCTTGATTTTTTTCAATATTTGAACACTGGTAATGTCTTCAATATTTTTTGAATCGTAGTCTTTTTTATGAAGTCGGAAGTCCAGTAATAAAATGTTGACAGAGTCTTCTTTCACACGATTGACTACATAATCAATGATTTCTTGTTGACTTAACGCTTTTAAGTCTTCTCCCAAATAGTCAAAGCCTCTAATGTTGTTTATGTCATGGATGATATTTGCCATAATCTCATACCATCCCTTATCTGCTTCATCATCAACATACAAAATATTAATATCCTTTTGCCCAATGAGGGCATCGCTAACACCAGAGAGATGATCCTTAAATTTCAGCTTTTCTTCCTTTATACAATCAATATCACTCGGAGGATATATTGTTGTTAGATGCTTGAAATACAAATTTGATTTTATGGTATTTGCTACATTTTCAATCGCTGAGTCCTCCGACTTAGTGGCAGCAGCCCATCGGTAAATGGCCCATTCATTTGCTATGCTATGACTATCCTCATAGTTTTGTGGTACAGGAAGATGGATTTTCTCTATTTCATGCTTGATGTCATTCTCCGTCAGAGGTTGGAGGCTTCCCAATGAATCTATGATCTTTTTAGGGCGCATATTTATCAACTTGACCCCTTTAGTTTTTAGAATGTCAAAATATTTTGATTGAACCAAAAATGATGTAGGTACAGGACTGTAGATATATATAGGCTTGTTTTGGTTTTTGGATTTTGTACATCTTATATGTATTGCTAATCTCAAACCATTGTAATCTGACAATATTTTACCAAAACAAAGAGGAATATACAAGGCATCGTATTCAGATTCTTTGAACCATTCTCTTATGTAACTGTCAAGTTCTGCATCTGATACTTTACTAAGCCATAGCTTTTGGGAAATGCAGTCATCTGAAGGGGCATTTATTCCATACTTCTGGGCTGAAGCAAAGAAAACATTGCTCCAGTTCGACTCACAATCTCCATCGTATATTTCATTTGAGAGGTCTTCAATAAGATCTAATAATGTTTGCTCTATTGTGTATTCCTCACCCCATAAAAGATACTTAAAGTCCATATCTTGTTCCCGATAATGTTCTAGGAAGCATTCCAGATTGGCATACATATCTGTCACAGGAACATGAGCGACATTATCGTTTATTGCTCGACTTGCTATACTGCCACTAAATATGACAACATTAACACCTGATAATTCCGAGCCATTGATTAGTGCATTGTGAAAAGCTTGATAATTTCTTCTCTCTTCGTAGGGGATGCAGGTAGAGAAAGATTCGTGGTATATTATTATGTTTCCTTCTTTAAAAATATCTTTTTCTTCCGATAAAAGATAATCGGAATAATCTTTAATCCGAACTATGACATCAGACCATAGCTCAAACATTTTATTTGTCCATCCATACGATTGCTGTCTGGACTCTTTATCATCAAATAGGTATATCATGCAATTAATATTTCAATATATATTTGACACCTTCTATTTTCTCTATATTTATTGCTGCTCTTGGCTTGCCATCCCAAAGATTAATCTCTGCATATTGATCATTGCCAAAATCTGCTTGAATATACAGATCGCAAATACCGTTGATCTGATTCTTTATAAGTAGTGTTTGTTTCTCTCCAATTTTTTTAATGGAATCTTCAACGCCTTTATGATACTGAGAGTTTTTATGATGAACATAAAAGCATACTCTCTTACTCTCTAGTTCTCGATAAAAACCGACTTCAACGTGTGGAATGTCTTCTACTTGGTTTTCAATACATATCGAAAGGATTGCTCCAAATGCCTGCAATAACTTGTCTACGCTTGTAAACAATTCGATATTATTATCAAATTTTCCTATGGTTAAATCTATTCGGTCAAGCCAAGGATGAGAATTTTGATCTCCAGTTTGATAACCTTTTTTATAAATATACAGGATCTTATTTTGGAGGTTATCATCCCTTTTAATATGTAACAAAGACTTGTAATACATAACAAGATCACCAAAAGTGTTTATTCTCTTACCTGAAAGATTAGAGATAAAAGGTTTAGGCAACTTATAACCCTCATTACACAAGAACTCCGCAATATTTTCCCCGGGGTTTGGTACTATACCGGGGTTCTTGTTAGACCACTCCCATAATTCAGGTGAATGCCAATTGTATGCTATAGATTGTGTTGACCAAGCGGAAGCTACTCTGTGAAATGTTTCACCAGTAATATATACACGCATTAGTGTCAACACCTTTCCGTCAAGATATTTCCCCGTAGTCTTAGGGTTGTATTTTTCACGTAGTTGCTTGAATCTTGATGAAATGAGATGGTAGTGTGATTTTACTGAATAAACCTTATTTTCACATTGCTCAGCAATCTCATTGATTACATTCATGTCGTCGATAGGATGGCAGGTGTATTTTAGTATTGGATCCTGATTGTATTCAAGCAGGAAATCCATTACATCTTTAGAAGAATGATATTCTGGAAGATCGCTTTGCGGCAAATTTCTATCCGATTCGCCATCTTGATTAGGATTCACCAAATTAAGATCACGGATCATGAGGGCAGCAAGTTTCTCTCTCTGAGTATTGGTCAGTTTCTTGTTTGCGAGAAGTGTGCTGATAAGTTTTTGAGAGTTATTCTTCTTTGCCATCTTTGTCCCTATTTAAAAGTTTTATTATTGCCTTTGTATTAGACTCTATGGTTTCTTCGTCCTCAAAGTCTATGAGCGAAGCTTGCAAACTCATATCGTCCATATAGTCTTCTATCATCAAGTCTTCAAATACTTTATTCGCACTTTTCTTCTTGCTCTTTTTTCCCCCTAATTTCGGCAACGTTGGCTCATTCTTTTGATTGATGGGCAACACTAAATCTCCGTCAAGAATAGATGACAAGGTGTCTGCTGCAGCTTCAATGCCTTTCTCCTCCCATTCTTTCAAGAGCTGATCGATAGGAAGGTTGTTATATTTGGGATGTATCTGGCGTTCTCTTGCTGGCTCATTTGCAAGCATCATCCAGTAGTTTACGTTATTTGATCGGCATAAAGCAATGAAAAAGTTTTCCATTGAGCTGACAGTAAACCTATAGTCCTTTCTTGGTTTGGCTTTTTCAGTAAGGACAACATCCTTTACAGCACTGCTTACATAAATGGAGCTTTCTTTCTTTCCATTCTTATAAACAGCAGACAGTTTACCCTCATCATTCATGATGAACTTAATCTTCGTCTTGAAGGCTTTTTCAAATTCAACAATAGAATACGACTCTATGTAATTTACCTTTGATTTCGTATTGGTGTTCTTTGGCTCGTATATGTTTGGATTTAAGGCTTCGAAACGAGAACGGAACTTTGTATATACACCGTCGTTCTCGCCTTTTACCATCTTAAGAAAATCGAGTTTACCAATGATGACATTTTCCAATACAGGCTCCCCCTTTTTGATATGGCCTTTAGTTGCTTTATAATGTTTGTAGAAACTAGTATAAGCATCCTTATGTCCGTATTTTTCCCATATATATAGGATATTACGCAAATCACGAGTATATTTGTGGACCGTATTAACTTTGTCATTAACCGTCAAACCTGTCACCTCCTGTCTTTCGCCTTTCTTTTGGAGTCTGGTTTTATCAGGGTTGACGGTAAATCTTTCCTCTTTGATGATAGAAAAAAGATTTTTCATAAAGGTATTATCTTCCTGATAGACATTATGCATACTGCTGAATGTCATATCATCTGCATATCTGGAATATTTTACTCCATTGCGAGAAGATAATTGTCTCAACTTCTTGTCCAAGAAATCACAAACGGCATTTGTGAGCAGAGGAGAAGTCGGCGCACCCTGTGGTAGTACACACCCCTTCTTGCCATCCTTCACTAGTTTCTTGCAACAAAGTCCAGAGATTGCTTTTGCCACATTCTCGTTAAAGCAGAAGGGGGCTAACTGCAACCTTTTACAAACACGACTCTGTGAAACAGAAGTAAAGAAGTCTGACAAATCTAAGTTTAGAACATAATTTTGTCCTACATGTAAGTTGGCATTATCAACAATAGAACGTCCTTTGACAAATCCCATTGCAGAAGGACCGGCTTGATAAACTTCTCCTAACATCATGTTGAGATAGTACAATATATCTTTCAAATTTCTGTTAGGTGCAGAAATTTCACGAAGTTTACCATTTTTCTTGGGAATGTAGAAAGTTTTATACCGACGTGCAACCTTTTTGCCAGGATCTGCATATGATTCAAGAACATCTATTGTGAAGAGATTTTCCTCACAGTTGGTCTCACGCTGCTTGAAGTAGTTTAACACCTTAGTCAAATCAGAGAGATTGTTTATCTTGCCAATAAGTGTTCTTAAATCTTTCATTGCTTCTATATTAAAATGCGGTCTTTGATCTATGCCAGAGGTTATTTTCTTTAAATATACATCATAACGTCATAAAGTCAGACTTCAGTCGGTTATAATCATAAGTCATAGATGTTCAACATCAATATTGTGACATTGAGTTTGTCTTTTCCCGAAGGAGCAGACATCCTAGCGAATACGCTGGACAAGAGTCAAAATTCACCCTCTGGACATAGCCAAAGACCACATAATTTACAAAATTAGTGCTTTTTTTTCAAACTTGTGCGTAAGTTTAGGAAATTTTTACATATTTAACCTAATCTACGTTCCAATATGCATCAGGATTACCATCAAAAACATCATCTATGTCCTGATCACTCCATCCCTCTACATCTTGAGCATAACTCCCATTGTAATTATCATAGGAACGCTCTTCTTCGTTATAGTATTCTTCTTCCATTGCTGTATTGTTTTTTTAATTATGGTGCAAAGTTACAATGCCACAACGAACACATTGTTCGCGTTGAAAGTTTTTTTTGCGTTTATATTAATTTCCTTGTAAAACGGTCAAGCTTTTCCGCCTCCTTTGCGTCAGAGTAGAGAACCTCCGTGAATGTTTTTGGCATATCCGCGAAGCCGATACATGCTCCCCAAAGCATGAAGGCATACTCTTTGTGCTGACACTTTTTGTTCAATAGGTATCTTTCTATCTGGTCAAAGCCAAAAGGCTTCAGCAAGAATCCCATAGTTGACTTGACAACTTCCATGTTAGAAGGTATTTCAAAGCTTACAGCCCTGTGGTTCTTGTATAACCAGAAACCTCTCATGCAGTTTACGATAGCCTTACCGTCTTCCGTCGTGCTATCAGGAAATTCCATAAATGCCTTGGTTCCCTTCTCGACAAGCCTCAGAATTACATTTTCGGAGATTGGGCAATCCAAAGGATTATCAAGGATGGTGTTCAACAGGGTATTGAAGAACAATGTTTCCACAGGTGAGCCCTCAGGGGATTCCACTAGGATCTTATCAGATATGACTATGTGGGAAAGATCAAGGCTGTTCTTGCTCTCGGTTGCTGCAATCTTCTTGATGATTTCATTGGAAAGATCACTTAATCGGGTAAAAATTGCCTGAATTGCTCCTTCAAGTATTTCTACTTCGTTACTGCTTTCGGATTGCTTTCCGTACAGTCTCTTCAGTTCATCCTTCAGCATCCTGTAGTCCTCGTTTCCATTGGTGAAATCGTTGAGGATCCTCTTGATTTCCTGCTTACGCTCATATTCAGGAGTCCCAGCTTTGAAATATACTCTTTCTTTGCCAACCTTCAGTCCGTTTTCGTGTTCAGCCTTCTTGATTGCTTCCAGCTCACTAAACATTACACCTATGTTATTAGCCTCTTCTATAGCAAAGATTCTGTTACGAAGAGACAGTATTTCTGAGTTCAGCATATCCTGGTTATAGGAATGGCCATTACCGGTGATAGCATTAGCTCTTGACTCGGCGAGCTTGATAATCTCCGAGAACTGCTGCTTCATAATGTCAAATATTCGAGTAGGCTCCTCGCGCTGACTATTATATAGTCTTTTGCAATCCTCAATCATTGCTGCATATTTGCCAGCATTCATGATTTCCCCACTGCCCATAAGGGTAATGGTATTGAGTCCTGCAAAAGCATTCTTTAACTCCGTAACCTTGGTCTGCAGAGTGCGACTATCACTGCTTTGGGCAGTCATTATTCCACGAGCATACCCCGTAACTGCGCCTTTGACCAGGTTATATCGGTTGTCTTGTTCCACGTAATTCATATAGTCAAAAGACAACGAATTTCCGATCTTTCCAGACTTGATGGCTGTCGGTGCAAACTCTTTTACATAAAATTCTGACTGGTATTTTATAATACATTTAACCTCAAACAGGATCTGAGACTCTGCAATCATAGAATCCATGAGCTCCTGGGTGTTAAATCTGAAAGCCACCAATCCTTTCTGATAATAGATAGTTGTAGGGTAAGAGAAAATAGTCTTATCCTTTTCAGGCATCAGGAGATTCTTATCTACAAGCTGCTCGTCAACTTCGATGGTGTAATCACCTCCGTTGTCCTTGGTAGACAGAATGAGCTTGTAAGTCCTGTCAAACTTGTCTTCCAAGAATCTGCTTAACTTGGCTCCGTATGCTCTTTCTGCATAGAATGCAACAGGCGATATGCTCTCTGTAGTGAATGACTCCAGAAGATTCCAAGCAGAAATTGAAATGTAGTACTTCATGATTTATGCAGCTTTTAATTCGGTTATAAAATCTGAGTTAACTTCGCTGAGATATTTGGTCTTAGTGCCGGAATATGAGATGTATAGGCTACGTGAAGACCTTGTACATGCCACATAGAAAGAATTGCGTGAACAGTCATTCGATGTGTTCGCAAATGGTACAAAAACATTTTCGAACTCCGAGCCCTTTGCTGCATAGTACGTTAGTATGCAAGGAAGATCATTGTTAGAGAAGTCCAGTGTGTTTACTGTACGGAAAGGCACAGTATTACCGGTTCGATACATGACCTGTGTCTTAATGCCATGCTTGGCAAGGTAGTCGTTAACCATCATTACCTCTCTGTCAGAAGGTACAAGAATGGCAACGTCATCAAGATCTTCCATCTGAATACGTGAAAGGATACCCTCCAGTTCCTTCTCAGGACTTGAATACTGAGTGATTACCGGTTTGGGGTAGTTAGGATAGTCGCTGTTACCTCCATCCTTTCGGTTATTGCTTATCAGGTCAACGTCGCCGCCGATAATTTGCTGGGCAACCTTGGCAATAGCTTTGGGAAGACGGTAGTTGTAATCAAGCGACATTTGCTTGCAGTCAAGCCCTTCGGCAATATCTTTAATATTACTTCCATGGCTATTCATCTGCTGCTTCGTATCACCAAAGAGAGAAAGACTCCTTCTGGCACGAGTGGCAAAATGATCCTTGTAATCAGAGACGTTGAAGTCCTGGGCTTCATCTACTATGAGATAGTCCACCTGATCCTCTGCCTGCTTAAACATAGTACCTGAAGGGATTAATTCATAGGTGTCTGTGTCTGTGACATCGAAAGCAGAATCTGTCTGAACCTCATGGAACCAGCTGCTTCTTCTTCCAAAGGCATAATAGAATTTGGAAGCGACCCAGTCACCGAAGTCGATGCCAAACGCTTGTGAGTCCTTTTTCTCACAGCGGGCGAACTTTCTGGTTTCCATGTCGTTCACAAGATAAAGGTGGTTTCTATCGTCTTTCTTCCAATAGACATCACCTGTCATGTCAAACCCACGATGAGTCCATCCCCAATCGTAAGCAATTCGGTCACGGTCAAGTCCAAGAGCGTTCATGCCGTAAGAGATCATTCTCTTCAGGGCTACAGTTAATATTACGAGAGCATAAGAGCCTCGGTTCTTTGCCTGCAATGCTCTATGTATTGCAAGGTTTGTTTTGCCGCTACCTGCAGCACCCTGTACAACGATATTCTTATCGATGTCCTCAACGATGATTTTTCTCTGTGAATCGTCCAAGTTGGAAATGAACCATTTTTCAAGTCTCATAGCTGTATTATTTTTAATTGTTATTGATCTTTGTTTGATGTCGCAAGAGTTTTTGTTTCTTTTGACAGTGCAAAGTTACGGCTATGAAACGAACGGTATGTTCGCTTTGAAAAATATTCGCAAAAAAACGCTAAATTTTTATTTTTAGCGCTTGCAGTCACAAATATACATTATCTATATATTGTCATATAGGCTTTTCATCTTTGATACCTCAGTCTTTATTTCCAAGACAAGTCTTTTGGGTTCAAGAACGATTATGTCACTGAAATGTGAACACAGTTCTCTTCGGAGCTCATACGTGTCCTGGCAATACAAACTGAAGAACTTTCCGCCATCGGGAAGATTGTATTTCTTGTGATAGATGGTAGAAGCCTCCTCGCCAAGCGTCCCCTGGCTATGATGCATCTTTTTTGTTTCGATATAGTTGGACTCTTTGTCGGATGCCCAGAATACGACATGTTCTGGCTCTTGGTTGTCTAAGACGGTTATGCCTATAGAATTATCAAAACGATGTTCCACTTCTGCGGTCATTGGAACAAGTTTCTTTTCGGGCATCGGCGTAAAATCCTCGAAACGATCAAGGGCAAGAGTACATATAAAGTTGCGTACTTCGTCATAACATACAAGGTACCATCGTTTGTTGTATTCTTTCAGATAGTATGGATGAACAATAAGGGTGTCCGCATTTTTATCTTCAAATCTCTTGTATATTACTGATATTACTTGCTCATTTGAAA
The DNA here is from genome assembly GCA_902775605.1 of uncultured Prevotellaceae bacterium. Lineage (GTDB taxonomy): Bacteria > Bacteroidota > Bacteroidia > Bacteroidales > Bacteroidaceae > Prevotella. The sequence goes on along the minus strand of CACYNE010000033.1, from coordinate 10,860 downwards.
CCGCATCATATAGTGAGGCAAGAAGATTTGAGTTCTTCAGTTTTACTGCTGATGAAAACGAAATGATCTGGCGATGGTTCTCTGTTCCTAATTGCTCTTGAAGGGCATCCAACCATTCGAAGTTGGGCAGTCCTTCAAACTGCCCTATTGTGTTAATTACCTCAGAAAGAAGGCTTTCTTCCTCTTTTGTTAACTCCTTTGTAAAAATAGAATAATTGCTTCTTCCATATTTGATACATCTGAAGCCGTTAGATGTAAACCTTTTGATTGGGGCGCAAAAAGGACGTTCTTCCATGAAATTTATGTCTTTTTCAAGACAGCGTCGAGTTACCTCCTCGTAGCCTAAATCTACAAGGTAGTCATTTACCTTATCCGTTATCTCCTCCATCGTATAATGATGGTGACGATCTGATAATAACTCGTCTAATTTCTGGTATCTAATTACCGCATTCTTATTTGCTGGCATAATATTAAATTCATTTTAAGTGCAAATATACCTATAAAAAACGAACTCAAAGTTCGTTTCTCGTATTTTTATACATAATTCATATTTTTTCAATGTTGTTTTCCAAATAATCGAAAAAATTGTTTATTAACAGTTAACTATCAATCACTTCTCATGAATTCTGTTAGTACGATGAATTTTGAACAAGACGTAGCTGTCTGCCCGGCGAGTAAACACTGAGTAATGAATGACTACCGACAACAGGGTCTATCAAACAACGAAACAGAGCCACATTGGCGATTCACCAATGTGATCCGGAAGGTGTTCTTGTTTTGGAAATCACCTCAAATGGTATAGGAAACATGGTATCACCTTATATTCCCCAACCTGTTTGCTTTTTCGTGCCGTCCCAGTTGGTCAGATCGCTGTTGGAACCACCGCCGCCAGTACCGATACCGCCTCTACCGCCAGCTGCAAGGAGTAAATTTGCCATCAGTTCTTTGGGAACCGTCATCGCATTGCAAAGTTGTTGGGTACGAGAAGAGGTAAGACTAATTTTGAAATCTGATGAGATACCAGTCCACGATACCTTCTCTAACAGATAGGCAGCAGCTATCCTGCGTTGCTTTTCGTCAGTTGGGTCAAGGCCATACTCAAATGCTTTTGCAATGATGCCCCATGCAACAGCGTTGCCAGCCTCTGGTCGGAAGTCGTTGTCTTTGCCATCTGCATAATCCCTGATAGCTGCGACACCATCTTCAATCCATTTGCCAAGCTGCTTCGAGAAAGCTTTCTTGTTCTGCTGAATACTCTCCCAGATCTCCTTAATCTCGGGAATGTCGAACATTTCTCGGACTTGGCTCTCTGCGCTTTCGGCTCGTTTGTGCTCACTGTACGCCTTGTTCCCTGAACGGACAGCCTCAGATTCGGCTTTGCCAAGTTGCTCCTGCAATTCCTTGATTTCAGCATCCTTCCTGTCCCGAAGCCGGGTGATAGCATTCTCGTCAATCGAGGCAATCCGCTTTTTGAGCCCATTGTTTTCTTCGGACAATCGGGCGTTCTCCTTTAGCAGTTGTTTGTTCTGTTCGATAATAGCCCCTGCATCCTTCATTGCTTTGTTGAAAAGAGACTTTCCCAACTTCAGAATATCCTTGTTATGGGCTTCCTTGGCTTCCATGAGTGCGGTCTGCAAGTCTGTTAGGATGGTTTTAATCGCCTTTCTGCGTTCTTCTTTCCATTCTTTATGCCCGAATGTCGGGATTGGCTTACCCAGTTCTTCCAGTATTGCATCAACAGCTTTCTTTACAAGTGGATTGGTCTTCAAGGTTGGCACAATGAGGTCTTCTTCCTTGATGTCCAATGCCGCAGCATATTCTTCCAGTTGTGAAACACTGCCTTCCAAGTCTCTCTTTTGTTGCTCCACACTCCGTTTCAGACCTTCCATCTTATCCACCTCTCTTTCCAGACTATCCTTCTGCTTTTTCATGTCCTGTACCTCGCTCTCCATCTTTTCCTTTTGACCTTCCAGACGTTCATTTTCCATCTGATTCTTGACGATGGCATCCTTTGCCTGACGTTCTGCTTCCAAAACAGCCTTGTTCTTGTGGACTCGCTCTCGCCGTTCCTCACCTGGCAGCATGGCAATGTCATCGCCACGTTCCAGCCCGTGGTTCGTCCTACGGCATATTTGTCCTCGCCCCATACACGGGCATACGATACACATTCCTTTTCCCTCCGTTCGACTTCTGTTCTTACGAAGTTCGAGCGGATTTCTTCAGGCAGTTTCTTCCATTCCTTATGGGAAAGTACCTTAGACTTGTCATCCTTATGCACATACTTGACAGATGCGCGACCTCTTGCTTTTGTCTTTGCTACAGGGATGGTCTGGATTTGGATGTGCGGTGTGGTCTCGTCAAGATGAACATCAAAACCAATGATGTTCTCAGCTCCCCAACGGTCACATGCCCAATGGTAGGTGTCCAATGCCCAATCTTTGATACCATGTTTCAGTACGACATGGGCATTACTCTTTTGCAGGGTGAAGTCCACATTTTGATCACCGAAGGCGAGTCGTGTCAGTACCCGATGGTCGCCACTAACGATAATGCCAACGGTGCAGTTCGGACTGTTGTCGGAGATTCCTAAAGGATTGTTCTTGTCCATGTAGGGTTTGAAACCGAGTTCGTCAAGACGCTTCTGTAAGCGTTCATGAAGTGGCACGGGATCTGAACAAAGGGGAACGATTTCACCTTTGCCATTAATCTCGAAGTTGAGATGCTTGCGTGAGAAATCGTAATGGTTGTTGGTGTCCTGGTTCTTCAGACGATAGGTGTTCTCATCCCATCCGCGACGTTCAGGCTCGTAGCCTTCAGCAGCTGAAAAGGACTTGGCTGGTGCGCCAACATGGATGGCGGCACGGGGGACGTTGTATCTGGATTTACTCATTTAATTCTATTGTTATAAAGTTAATGTATAAATGTTTATCGGGTCTCGGGTGGAACCTGAGTGGAGGGTTGAGGGAGAGAGTCACTCCCTCACAGATGCCACTTGGCTACTGATGTTAGTTTGGTCTGTCGGCACTGCTTGCAGGTACGGCTCAACCCTCGGAGAGCATAATGGGACTTTTTAAGGGAGCGTGGCGAATCTAAAAGTCCATATTATGTTATGGGATTATTCCGTAATCCCTCGCAGCATGCGCCTTACATCCCTTGGGGGAAGTCTTACGAATCGTCCTCAACGATTTCAAGTTCAAGAGCGTCTATGAGTTTCTGGAGAGCTGGATTTAGTTCTATCATTCTGGCCAGAAGCATCTGTTTGGTTTCCTGCATCAACAGGAAGTCGGCTATGTCAAGTCCAGCCATGCGTTGCTCATCAGTTGCAGTTTTCTCCAGAACATCAGACACCATCACACTATGACAAATAGGTTTTAGCATATCAGACTTCACTTGCCATTTTTCCGTAACTCCAAGGTCGGGCATGAGAATCACGTCTCTACCCCTAAGCACTTGCAGGGCATCCTCATTGAAGCAGCCGTTTTTCCCACCAGTTGCCAACCAGAGGAAATCTGGCATAAAATGTGATGCAATGAGACAAGTCTTCTCACTTTCCACGAGCATGATGGGAGTGGTAGGATGTGAGTTAAGCAAGTGCTCGCCAAACAAACATTGCTTCAGGTTATAGTTGGAAAGTTTCAACAGGGAGTGTACCCAACTGACGTATGCCTGGGGTTCCTTGATGCGATGTCCGTTTTGCGGATTGTATGCCATGACTTTTCCGCCACGAATGTTGTTATTCACATCGATCTGCCAGAATACAGTCGAACCATTCCACTTGTTGGAAGTGCCCACGCAATAGCGTTCAAACTGATGGTTCGTGGCATTGCTTCCGATAGTTTTGTACAGATAACGATGCAGTGGATTAATCTCATAATGTGAAAGGGACTTTCTCATTAGTTCTTCAGATATGAAAGACGAAGCCACAGGCTCGGTCTTAACATTTTCGGGGTTGCGTGATATATGTGGCTTATCAATGATGCCGTCATTGTCCTTTGCATCAGATTTTGCATCTGGGTTATCATGGAAGTAATCCTTGGGGGTATAGTGGTAACCACAAGCGTTCTCATGGTCGCATCGACCCACATAGTCAGGAAAAACGATAACACCTTCCTCGTCAACATACTTGACGAAGCAATTACTTTTGCCACATTCAGGGCAGGTGAGTTTATTGTTTCTCCTGCTCGTGTCATATTTCTTTAGATGGAATCTATACTGGTTCATGTTGTAGGAGTTTGATTTTGTTGATCATTATCATTACACTTTGGAATTATGGAACTTGGGGTACTTTGGGAACTTTCGGTGTCAACATGAGCTTCTGAAAGTGGAAAAGTACCCAAAGTGGAAAGAGTTTGGAGAGAGCAGGATGGAACTTTCTCATAGAGTCCATGTGCCTTTTTAGAGATATACTTCTGGTGAATCAGCTTAGGCAGATTCTTCTTGACTCCACTTGCAGACATGCCAACCTCTGCACCAGCTGCGATTGCTTCTGCCGTGGTGAAAGGATTTCCGAGCAAGTCAAGGAACTCCTTTTTGTCAGGTTCCATATTGTGCGAATCAACGATGTCTAAGATTCTCGTATATGATTCCTCCATGAAAGCATGTATACGCAAAGCACAGCGGATGGACTTTTCATCAACAAGCGTGTCTGTTGCTTCTCCACATGCCCAACGGAGCATTTGGAAGATAAGAGCCAAGCGTCCGACATTCGTCTCCATCTTGGCAGTGCGGCGCACCAAACGGTTTGCTTCTGTATTACCCTGCCGACTGACAACAAAAGCCTCCTCCTTTAGTTTGTTGCGCCAATTATAAAACAGGCACTTGGCATCATATGTCATATCAAGGACTACAGATGCCAGTTCCTTGCCATCCTCACTGAATGAACATTCCAACTGAATCAGACGGGTCAGAATATTATTCCATCGTATATTGCAAGGAGCCTTGACAATACCTACAGGCTTCTCTTTGTCCGTAATACTCCAAAGGGTAGGTCTCACCTCTTTGGGAATGACGAACATGAAACGGTCAATCAATCCGCTGTTGACATTCTCATCTGTGAAGAACTCATGAATGCGCTCGGTCTGGGTGGTACCGATGACATTGATGCATGGCTTCCGAATGATGGATGGTATAGGATTATTGCAGCGAGTCACCTTTACTTGCTTACCTGTATAAGCTGTAAGCAACTGGCTCATAAAAGGATTATCGTTGTATCGGCAAACGGAATGGAAGAATCCCATTATCTCGTCAATCAACAGAACGACACCACGTTGGTTGTCATTATGCAGTCTCCACAGGCTTTCTGGAGTTGAGTCAGAAAGGATGGTTTGTATTAAGACTGGCTTTTCCTTACCACTTCCGACATCAGACTTCCCTTTGTCAGCAGTAGCGTTATACTGCTCCATCTCGTCCTTGAACTTGATGTACATGGCATAGTCGTAGTCTTCTATAGGCTTATAAGCAAAGTCCAAGGGAGGGGTCTTGCCCTGCCCTGGTTCACCCACAAGGATGATGTATAGGCTTGGATTGCTCTCCCATGAGGGTTTAAGCCGGATGTGTCGCGTATTTCCAATCGCAGCTGAAACAGCAGAAAGCATAGCAACGGCTGTGTATTCTACAGGAAAATTGTCCTCAGCTGCGAGGTCAAGAATGATTTCCTGAACCTTGGCAGGAAACACATCCAAGGGTAATCCCGTGTCGGAAACATGTGCGACTTCCGCTCGTACTGCATTGATCGTGGCCAATGCAATACTGTTCATAAACTTTGTTTGTTCACCCATGACATTCCTCCTTACATTTTTTATTATTGTCACCATCTTCTATAGCGGAGGAGAAAATGTCCATGACCTCTTTCTTTGAATAGAGGTTACGTCGGCCCATCTTGTGTTTCTTGATGACACCTTCGTTCTCCTTTCGCCAGAGAGTCGTGTAAGTGATGTGCAGCATGTCGCACACCTCTTCACGGGTTAACCACTCGCCTTCTTCTTCGGAAGGTTTTTCATTCAGTCCGCGCTTGGTGCAGACTTCTTCTACAATCTCAGTGACAACCTGCCTGAGGTCATCCATCTGAAGCATTACGAAATTTCCTGTCATATCTTCGCGTTTAATAATTTCATGCTGCAAAGGTAGTGTAATGCCATAGGGTGTTACCTTGGTAAAAATCAGCACGATTTCTACCAAGTCATAGTTAACAAATAAAGGGGTTTATTTAACAGTTCAACACTGAAGGAACGAAAAAAGGATGCCCAAAATGAGCATCCTTGCGAGTTTAGTTGATATTGGGATTGATTGCCGATAGCAGGCGAAGTTTTATGCCAGTCGCATACTTTCGCCCTCGTCTTATCTGAGCATCAGAAACATCAAGATTTCCACTATTATCTTCTGAAACAATGGCGTTATAAACAGCCTCGGCCCAGTTAAAGCCTTCGCGAATATGATAGTCGGGGAACTTCTCTCTCATGGCTGCATGGAAGGTACGGTAATTGTATTCTTCATTTGTGAGGCAACCTTTTACCAATGCCGCAAAGATATAAGGTAAGATGATGTCTGCATCATCGACTTGTTTCCACTCGGAAAGCACCTTCTGAATTTCACTAATCAGAACGGGAACTTCCCCTGAAGGCAGCATTTCCTCCAAGATAACATATGTACTCTTTCTCCCTCTGCGCCCTTGCACTTCAAGCAAGGCTGCGTCAATAACCTGCTTGGTCTCTCCTTTCTTCAGCTTTTGGGTAACTTCCTTCCACTGTGGCTTTGAATAATGAGCCTTGTCGATACTTGCACCGATGAGGGTTTCCACGCATCTTCTTCCGATAAGCTTTTCCCAATAGGGACTTTCTGGTTTCAAGAAAGTATGGGATATAAGGTCGGCTGCATGAAGAAATCCGTTATCAAAGATGATCCAATAGTACAAGCTGAACAGATAGGGGTTCTTGTGAAGCAGTCGTTCACGGATTGCTTCATTATTAAGAGATGAGTCAAGCATTTCAGACAAACGTCCCTTCAGTGGATTCTCATCGCTCCCCATCAAACTTTGCTGGTAGTGCTTATTGCCAGGGAACAAAGAAGCCACGATTTTCATCAGACCCTTCACACCCTTGAAGGAAAGCATTTCCATGAGGAAGAAAAAGTTGTTCTGGATGAAAGTCATGTCGCCATCGTAGGCTTTCTGGAACGTGACCGTAAACTCCTTATATTCTTGTGGATGGTCATAGTGCCAACGACAAAGGGAAAGAATATTCAGCTCATCAGCCGTTATCTTGGACTCCTCCTGCTTGCGGTTCTGCTCGTAAAATCGTTTATAATCTTCTACTGCATCTAAGATTTCTTGTGTGTCAGGTTTCTCTGCTTTATCCGCAAGGGCATGAACCAAACGGTCTGCACCATCATCAAACTGAAGATAGCAGCACAGACAGTATGCAGACACATCGCCAGACTCAACCGCCTTTGTGTAGAGCTTATCAATATCAAATCCATTCTCTGTTGATATAGCAGCAAAATTGGCAATGACCGATTTCAGAGGTTCTGCGTTATCATCGCCCATGTCTAAGATGGTCTGATGATATGGTTTCAGCAGTTGTTCTTCCAAGTCTTGCTTGAACTTGGAATAGACATCTGCGTGGGCTTCTTTCCAACCTAATAGTACTTTTTCATCCATAGAGACAAACTCTTTGAAATGTTAAAATCGGGATAAAATCGTGCTTATTCCGCTAAAAATGCCATTTTTGTGGCATCTTAGCGGAATAAACGGTGATTTATGGGTAAAAAGTCATACATATTACCTCTCCGTTAAGAACCTCCTGAGATGAAGATGGGTTATGCCATTGTCATCTGACTTGGTAACCAATGGTGTCATAGAGATGACATATTTGGGATAGTTGTCTTTGATGGCACGGAGATTACCAAACTCACGCTCATATGTGTTATCGTCGGCTATAATGTAGGAAGCCTGCACATAGATCCTTTCGCCTTTGGGCTTTGTACAGACAAAATCAATTTCGCCAGCCTGAAGTTGTCCGACCATCACTTCATAGCCCAAGCGTACAAGATGATTGTAGATGATATTCTCTATCACCTTCTCAATGTCTCTCTCGCGTGAACCACCTACAAGAGCATTACGAATGCCATTGTCTTCAAAGTAGAATTTATCGTTGCTCTCAAATATCTTTCGTCCGTGAATGTCATACCTATTCACCTTGTGGATCATGTATGATTCGCACAGGTATTTGGCATAATTGATGATGGCTGTGGAGGTGATGCTCTCACCTTGCGACCGCATATACTTTGCTATGCTGTTGGCAGAAATGATTTTCCCTGCATTGTCAGCAAGGAAATGAACAAGGTTCTCCAGAAAAGGCACATTGCGGATATTATTCCGCTTGATAACATCCTTCAGCAATACGGTGCTATAGACATCCATCTGGTACTCCCTTGCATCCTGTTCGTCAAGTCCTATCTTTTTCAAACCAGGCAATCCACCAAACTGAATAAACTTTGCTAACGTATCATCACTGTCGGACAAGTTGTGAAACTTCATGAATTCCTCATAGCTTAGTGCCTGAACGAAGATTTCCTTGTAGCGACCGCCTATTTTGTTAGCCAAGTCACTACTGAGCATATTGGAGTTGGAGCCTGTTACAACTATTTCAATATCTGGCTCCTCATAATAACTGCGAATACTGTTCTCGAAACCTTCTATATCCTGAACTTCATCTATTAGGATATAGTTGGTCTTTGTCTTGTCTCGCCGTTCATCAATATAGGCATTTAAGTCCCGGTCAGTCTGAATGTCGGCAAACTCATGTTTCTCCTTGTCAATGAAGATAATGTTTGCATGAGCATCTTCTGCCACTTTATCCCTAAAGAGGCGCAGAGTGTAACTCTTTCCTACACGACGTTGACCAACTATAATAATGATGGTGTCCTTACCAAGATGCTTCGTTATCTTGTCAAGATAACTTTGTCTTACAATTGCTCTCATATCTTTTATAGATGAAATTCGCTGCAAAGATAACAATTTTATCTTTTATAAAAGACAAAATCTTGTAATTTTTGAGATTTGTTTAGTATAATTTGCATATTTGACCCCAAAATCTCCCATTGAGTGATATCTGATTATGCGATATTTGACTTTATAACTTGGCGCAATCTTACAAAAAAGTTGAGATTGCGCCAGATTATAACTTATTTTGAAGCTTCAGCCATCAGTGCGGCACGCTCCTCCGCACTCATCCCCTTTAACAATTCAAGCAAAGCTGCCTTTTTGTCCTCTGGTTTCGGATCTTTGAGCAGATAGGCATTGTATTCCAGCATCTTTTCTAGCGGATAGGTGCCGATATAGTTTGAAGTGATGTCGCCATTGCTACTATGCCCCATGCTATCACTAATATATTTATAAGGTACTCGACCAGAATTATTCAGGTTCGTAGCGAAACTATGACGGGCCCATGTAGGTGACGGCCTTTGCTCCATACCAAGGTGTTCTGCGACCTTACCCATATGCTTACGAATGTATTTGTTGTAACGTTGTATTACCCAAATCTCTTTTTCAGGAGTTAGGAGCTGACTCATGATAGGGAAAACGCGCTGACCGAGTTTGGGCTCATTGGCATACTTGTCGAGTATCTTCTTTATCTCAGGTGTAACAGGGAAGATAACCTCGCTGGCATCTTCATTGCGCTCTTTGGTCTTATGGCGATAGAATCTCAATTGCTTTCCGTGGGTGGCAAAATACCACCCGTCATACTCTAACCGCAATGTGTCCGCCAAGTTCTGTCCATCGCCAAGGTACATGAAAAGAAATAGCCCAAGGTCACGGAACAATGCGTGCTTGTCCCTTGGAATGTAAAGCTCGTTACCATTTTCATCCGTTGCTTCATCCTTCTCCCAAAACTCATACAACTGACGCATAGTTGGCACATCGAGGAACTCATGTTTGCGACTAGCTTTTTTATTGTAGCCAGAATCCTTAAACATCTCCTTAGTGGTACCTTTTATAAAACCCTTATTGATGGCAATATTAACTATAGTGCGGAACGAACGTAACACAATGCCTGTATAGGTTGTGCTAAGTCCTGCTTTCTTCATCTTCGTTGCCCATTTCTGTATGAAAGAATGGTCAATGTCGGCAAATACAACGTCCATACCGTTGTCTTTGATAAACCTATTCCTGATGTCTCTGCCAACTCTCGCGGTACCAGCCTTGCCATCATCTTTCTTCTTTTGAATATATTCATCCCAAATAGAATATATCGTAACGTTATCATCAGCAACTCCGTTATATACGTTTTTCAACCTAACAAGAGAGAATGTGCCAGCATCTGCCATTTCACAAATTGTCGGCTTTATTTTGGCAAGATGTTGCTTTAAGTTTGCCCTCTTCTCAGAATCGGCTCTAACTCTTGTACTTTGTTCATGCTTACACATCTCTAACCAATTATTCCATGTGTATTTTTCGCCAATAGGCAGATAAAGCCGCTTAGATTCCTTGGTTACTCTCAGGACAATTGGTAACTCTTGAGTCTGGTCATGTTCAGCCGGGCGACCAGCTTCATCCCTTTGGGTAACAGTCCATTTTCGTGTGTCAATGGTAAGCGACACATAGACACCCTTGTAGCTAAAATTGGCCAAATCAGCCGAATCGGTGGACATAAAAATCTTCTTTGGCATGGCAGAATCCTTTATTTACAGGCATTTACGAATAATATTTGGTGAACATGAGGTGAACATAGACCCCTAAATTCGGTGCAAATTTACGAATTTTTCTGCAATACACAAAATTTGTAACTCATTTATTTACCGATATTTAGCATTATTTGTGATTTCGTGAAATTACTATGGAAAAAGCTCATAATCTGGAGGTCC
>CACYNE010000032.1 GCA_902775605.1 uncultured Prevotellaceae bacterium | reverse complement strand
AGGTGAGAGTCAACCTATATAAGTTTTAATGTTTAACCGAGTCAACTAATCTTAGGGCTTAGACATACTGACAGTCAACCCAAATCAGGAAACGTCAAAATATTTTGGTTGTTAGAAAAATTGTTAGTATCTTTGCATTCGCTAATTTAGAACGACAAAAATTAAATAGATGATATGAAAACCAAGTGTTTTTTGTTAATGCTACTTTTTGCTTCCATTTTGTTGAGTTGTGGAGGCGGAGTGCAGCGTAGTCAGACAGGTAGTGATAATGAGGCTCAGGGACCTTTGGATTTCTCTGCTGTCTGGATGGCTTATCAAGATAATGTTTATGGCTATGTAGGCGACAATTTTGAGCGTTTCTATTTCTTGATAGACAGTATGCAGGTCGATGCCGAGGATACTCTCCTGTATCATGTTTGGGGAAAATATCGCATCAAATGGGATATTATTGACTATGAAGGACAGGTTCGTATCATAGATATTTCTGAGAAGGAAACAGATTTTAGTCCTGAGCTGGAACACTATGATGCCCAGGTGTATGATTTGATTTCCAAGTGGGAGTTGAAGAGCACGTCAATCTGCATAAGAGAGGGTGAAACCATTAATGGACAGATGGCTTCAACGTTCTATATCCTCGATGGAAAGGCCGTTTTTGACGATATTGACCTAGGGAGCGACCCCTATTGCAACAATCAGTTTACTGGCACCTTAATCTCTCCAGAGTATGGCGAACAAAAGTGCCGTTGGGGTGCGTTCCGCATTCCAGATAGTGAAGATTTGGATATTGGCGCAGCAGAGTTCTCGCCTGCAGATGAATATCTTGGAAATGGTTGGTGGTCTTATCGTGAGGCTTACAGAGAAGGAACTGAAGAAGGGTGGAAGTATGAGAAACGAAGCCGCTGGTTCCTAGGAGAAGATTCTCTGCCTCGGATTCCTGTGCAGGTGAGACCTTTTGTAAGGTCAACAGAAAAAGCCCCAGTCTCTGTGAAAGAACTTTTGGCTGGCTTCAGATTTGGCATGAACGACAAGGAGTATAGAACTGCGTATGATAAATTGGAGAAATTAGAGTGTGATCAAGTCAAACTGATCATTGACAACACCTATTTCCATGCATCAGATGGCGTAGGATATTACGCTAACGGACAACTCTATTATAAAAGCTTTTCTTTGAACTTAAAAGGTATCAATGGCGAAGAACTGACGAAAGCAGATTTTGATACGTTAGCTACCTATTTCAAAGGCGTCTATGGTTCAGACTCCCTGCATCATATGTATACGGAACTACCCATCTCAGAGTATCCTACCCACCATTGGATAAAGGATAATCTGTATTTCAGTATCACTTGGGTTCCAGAAGGTGAGGTTGAGAATTTTATCGCATTGGAATATATTAATGGGCCTGTATATTGGGAAGTGATGAATAGAAAGAAATGATGCACATTGAGACATTGGTGAGGATGTGGTGAGGGTCGCCGAAAAAACGCGAAAAACCTTGTTCGAGAAAATAATGTAGAAGAAAAGCGGATATATCGGAAAAAATGATTAATTTTGCAGTCAAAATAGTGAACTGAACCGAAGAAACCCCAGAATATACATCAAATACAATACTAAACTTATGACTAAACGAGTCTTAATCGTTTTTGTTTTGATTGGCTTGTGCGTGATGCACGCCGCGGCACAAGAACCGCGTGAGCGCACCATTAGCGGCAATGTGCATGACGCCGAATTGAAAGAACCGATGGTTCAGGCAACCGTTCAGTTGTTCTGGGCCAAGGATAGCTCGTTTGTGGGCGGCACGGTGACCGACCTGCGTGGTAACTTTGCCGTGGAGGCACCCTCAAACGGTATTTTTCGTGTGAAGATTTCATCGATTGGCTTCCAGCCCATTCAGCGCGAGGTGACCATCCGTCGCAACCAGAGTGTGGACATGGGACAGCTGATGATGGCCACAGACGCCGTGCTGCTGAAGGAAGCTGTGGTCACAGGCCGTGCGGCACAGGTGGTGGTGAAGAAAGACACATTGGTGTATAACCCCGATGCCTATCGCACCCCCGAGGGCTCGCCCATCGAGGAGCTCATCAAGCGCATCCCTGGTGCCGAGGTGGATGAGGACGGCAATATCACCATCAACGGCAAGCAGGTGAAGAAGATACTGCTCGACGGCAAGGAGTTTATGCTGGGCGACGTGGAGACGGCGCTGAAGAACCTGCCCGTGAGCATCATCCAGAACATGAAATTCTATGACCAGCAGAGCGACCAGGCCCGTATCACGGGTATCGAGGACGGCAACAAGGAGACCGTCATCGACTTCACCATCAAGAAAGGCATGAATCGCGGCTATATGACCAACCTCGACCTGGCTGGTGGTACGGAGCATCGCTATGCCTCGCGTGGCATGGCCTCGAGCTTTACGGATAAGACCCGCTTTGTGCTGATGGGCAACTTTAACAACAAGGACGAGAATGCCGGCTGGTGGAACCGCCGAGGACTGAATGCCATGAAGATGCTGGGCACCAACTTCAACTATGACGATGGCGAGAAGCTGAAGATGGACGCCAGCGTGCGCTGGAACCACCGCGATGGCGACAACCAGAGCGAGAACGCCAGCGAGAACTTCTATTCACAGACCAACCGCACCTTCTCGAACAGCGTGTCAAGAAGCCTCTCGCGCAGCAATAACTGGAACGGCAACATCCGCCTGGAGTGGAAGCCCGACACACTGACCAACATCCTGATGCGCGCCAATGGCAGCATGGGCACCAACGACGGATTGTCTTCATCGGGCAATGCCACCTTCGACGCCGACCCCTATCTCTATGCAGCCAATCCCCTGGACGCCAGTTCGCAGGCCTCAGCCCTGAAGCCCTATCTGGTGAACAGCAGCAACAGCGCCAGCCTCTCGTATGGCGAGAACAAAAATGCATGGGCCATGTTGCAGTTCTATCGCCGACTGAACCCGCGTGGACGAAACATCACCCTGCGCGTAGAAGGCTCGATAGGCGATAATGACAACCGCAACGTGTCGAACAACGAGGTGGTGCTGCATCGTGTGGACTCATCATACTACACAGCCCGCTATAGCACCACACCCAGCGACAACAAGGGCTATGTGCTCAGCGCCCTCTACAGCGAGCCCCTCTGGAAGGGTGCCCACCTGCAGTTCAACTATGAGTTGCGCTACAACCAGAACAAGAGCGACCGCCAGACCTATGACTTCAGTCACCTGGCTGTGAACCCCTTCTCTGGCGTCAAGCCTGAATACAGAGAGTGGGATCCCTGGATTGGCTATTTTGACCAGCCGATGCTCGACACGCTGTTCCTGGATAGAGAACTCAGCCGCTATTCCGAGTATAAGAACTATACGCACAACATCCGCCTCACCCTGCGCCATTGGCAGGAGGAGTACGACTATAACATTGGTATCATGGTGCAACCCCAGCGTTCGCACTTCATCCAGGACTATCGCGGACTCTATGTCGATACGATGCGTACGGTGACCAACCTCACGCCAACCATCGACTTCCACTATAAGTTCAGTGACCAGCAGAACATCTACATTCATTATCGTGGCGACACCCGTCAGCCCGATATCACCCAGCTGCTGGAAATTCGCGATGACTCTAACCCCCTTTACGTCACCTCGGGTAACCGCGGTTTGAAGCCCCAGTTCACCAACTCGCTCAATGTGTATTACAACAACTACATCCAGCGATACAAGCGCTCCATCGTGCTCTATGGTAACTATCGCCATATCCGCAACTCCATCTCGAACATGGTGACCTATAACCCTGAGACAGGTGGCAGCGAGTCGCGCCCAGAGAATATCAATGGCAACTGGAATGCCGACGGTGGCTTTAACTTCAGCACCGCCATCGACTCGGCCGCCCACTGGAACGTAGGTTCAGACACCCGTGTGCGCTATAACAACTATGTGAGCTATGTGTCGCAGGCCATGTCGGGCTCAGTGAAGAACACCACCAAGACCACCAACCTGACACAGCGTCTGAATGCCAGCTTCCGCAACGACTGGCTGGAGGTAACGCTCGATGGCAACGTGAACTATCAGCACTCGCGCAATGAGTTGCAACCCAGTGCCGACCTTGACACATGGCGCTTCAGCTATGGTGGTCAGATGATGGTGCGCCTGCCCATCGGTTTGGAGATATCTACCAACCTCCACGAGAACAGTCGCCGAGGCTATAACGACCCGTCGTCGAACACCAACGAACTGATCTGGAATGGTCAGATATCAAAGAGCTTCCTGAAGTCGAAGACCCTCGTGGTGGCCCTCAACTTCTACGACCTCCTGAGACAACAGTCAAACTACGACCGATGGGTTAACGCCACAGGTCGCAGCGACACTCGATATAACAGCATCAACTCCTATGCCATGCTGCATGTGCGCTATCGCCTGAATATGTTTGGTGGCAAGGTCGATACGGAGGGGCGCTATGACAAGAAGTGGGGTAACAACGACCGCAGGGGTCGATGAAAAAAAGGAGAACGACAAGCAAAAATGAGGAAAGAAGGCTTTAGGTATGTAATCATTCTGTGTCTGGGCATCTTGCTAACCATGGTGGGATGCACAGGAAATGGTAAGGAGAAACAGCCATCGGATGTCGTCGCTGCTGCAAGAGAGTATCACCAGCGTGGTGTGGAATATGATGGTCAGTGGCAGATGCGATTGGCAGAACTTTACTACAAGAAGGCGTTCGAGACGCTTATCGACAATCCTTCACAGGATTGGGAATGCTATGCAGACGCAGGTTATCGCTATGCCTATCTGATGCTGCAGAGGGGTGAGGTGAAGGGAGGTCTGGCCATTGTTTCAGACATACTGAAGCAGATGGAGGACAACAAAGACTTTCCTGGCAGTATGAAGAGTGGATTGCTGCTTCTGATGGCTTCTTTCCAGCAGGAGTTGAACCAGATTGATGATGCCAAAAAGACCTATGCCAAAGCCTATGATGCGTTGGTGGAGTGTAATGGTGGTGAGAATAAGGATGATTTGAATATGGTCATCTTGTGTTCGAACCTTTTCCATGCGTTTTGCGATATGGGCGATTATGATGCGGCCTCAAAGTGGTTGGGGCGCATGGCGGAGGAGTTTCATGTGTATGAACAGCATGGTGACTCACTGCTCATAGAGGAGTATCGAGCACACGTGGCGTTGGACAGTGCAAAACTTTTTCAATTTACAGGACGTACAGCTGAGGCTGCTGCCGTTTTTGATGCCATTCCTCGCAGTCGTTTTTTCAATCCCAGTACCTATCACAAGGCTGCCGACTATCTCATGACAGCAGGACGCTATGGTGAATGTGCTGACTTCTTTGAGAAGATTGATGGCACCTTTATGAATAAGGACAGCCTGCGTCACAACTTCGATATTATCAGTTCGCATCTCAGTCCACGCTATCTGGCAAACCGTAAGGCTGGGCGCACCGCCGAGGCCCTGAAGATTGCCGACGAGATGAGTGCAGCCACTGATTCGGCCCTTGAGTGGCAGAAGAAAAACGATATGGCAGAGTTGACCGTTATCTATCAGACCCACGAGAAGGAACTGGCACTGAACGCTGCCAAGGCTGAGACGCTCATCCATCGCATCCTCCTGGCAGCCACCATCCTCATCATCCTGCTCATCGCCTATCTGCTTCGTCGCTCGTATAAATATAACTGGATTCTGACGCAGAAGAACAAGAAACTCTATGAGGAGATAGAACGGCATCGCCTGGAACAGCAAGAGGAGATGCAGCAACTGCAGGCCGCTCCTGAGGCTGAGTTGAACAGCGAACAGCAACTCTATCGCCGCATCTGTCAGTTTATGGACGAGGAAAAGCCCTATACCAACGAGGAGTTGAATCGCGACGTCCTGGCACAGCTTCTTGGCACTAATGCCAAATACATTGTGCAGGCCATTCGCGAGTGCTCGCATGGCGAGACGGTGACCGACTTCATCAATCGCTATCGTCTGGAGCAGGTGGCCTATCTGCTGAAGAACACAGACGACCCCATTGCTGTGATTGGCGAGATGTGCGGCATCCCCAGCCGTTCCACCCTGGCTCGCCTTTTCCGCAATACCTATGGCATGACGCCCTCAGAATATCGCACGATATAGTGATTTTTCAGACCGATGAAATGGGCGAAAATGAAAAAATCCCAGATTTGAGACATATTTTCCCAGATTTGAGACATTGATTTCGTAGAAGGTTTGTATATTTGCAGTCGAAAATGAAAAAACAAATGGTATGGAATCATCATTCATCATAGCAGTGTCTCTGGGAGTCGCCTTCGTCATGGTGTTCTTTGTGCTGGTGGCTATCATTGTCTATCAGCGATGGCGCATCAGTGATAATAACGCTCATCTGGAGAAGTTTATCAACGAGAATATAGAGATGCGTCGGAAATTGCGCAAAGCCGGCATTTATGCTGTTGCCGCATTGAACATCATGCTCCTGTCGTGCTCCAAAGCAGAGGATATGGAGGGCATGAACGACATGCGTGCCTTCTACAGCTATAAGGCTTTCAGCAAAGACTTCGACTATCAGGTGGCAGAGGGCCCCTTCGACACAGCCATCCGCTTCTCGGTGGGTATGGACCCCATTCAGGGAGGTAATGACGACAAGGTGATTGAGGCCTGTGACAAATGCTATGAGGAACTGAAACCTGGCCTTCGTGGCAGAACTGGCAAGGTGGAGATTCGCAAGACACGCCATCCTGATGGAAAACAGGTGACTCTGAAAGAATATCATTTTAAAAGAAACTAATTATTAATCTAAATGAAAAAGTATTTGATGACGCTTGCAGCCGTCCTTTGCTGCACAATGACAACAGTGTTTACCGCTTGTGGTGATGACGAGGAAAGTTATCCCGAAAGTTACAGGTATGAGATAACCATCGATAAAGAGAGTTCGGGTTATACTGAAGAAATTCAGGAGGTGACAAATGCTTTCTACAATGCGATAGGTACCGATGGCCGCTATTATCAGTACTATCAAACCAAGCAGGACGATTTGATGAAGGCCGCTTGCGAAGCCGTAAGAAAGCAATACGCTAATAGAATCCAGAGTCCCTATTTCAAGTTCTATCTCTACCGTATCACGTCAAGTGCTGCTCCTGGTCATGTGGATGCCTCTGAGGTGATTGCTACCTATGAAATGGGTCAGGCACTTACATACCCCTATTACACTTATGCTATTGAGTCTAATTCGGAAAATGCTTTCGAGGCTTTGAAGGCAAAGGAGGATCAGCTTGATCCAAAGGTCTATCAGGCCAGCTACAAAACGCTTGTGCGCTTGCTTGGCAGACATACCAGCCAGAGCATTTCTGGCGGAACCGTTTCTTCCACCTCTTATTCTCAGTTTGAAAAGCTCTTCAGAGAAGCATTCCAGAAGGTGTACCCAGAGAGTGAAAGCAATGATTTGTTTATAATTGGTAAATGCGATTCTATTGCTAATGCACATGCTGCCGACACCCTGGCTGTAGATGCCACCGTGATTATTACAAAGACTGGTTACCTGAACAAGCAGGTGAATAAACTCTGGGAAAAGACATTCCGTGCCAATTTCTAATGGGGTTGGGTAGAAGTCTGTCTAATCTGTTGCTTACTACTGCGTTCTTCTGTACAGCTATCTGTGCAGAAGCGCAGAGTGGCAGTACGTCTGAAAACGAGAAGACTTCAGGTTCTCGCCCATTGGCGTGGGTAAAGTCGTTGATGCATCGCCTTGACTCCTCGGCAGTCACCAAGGTGGATGCGCGTTATATTGAGGTGCCTCAGCGAGCGTGGCGTGTCATCTTGCGCCCCAAGATGAGCGATATCGATGTGGTGAGTGACAACGAGAACATCCTGAGTGCCATGGAGTCTATCCATATCAAGATGGACCTTAACACCCGTCCTATGGCTTCGCTTGGCGTCTGGGTGGGCTATCGAGGCTTGGGCTTCAGTTATGCCTATAAGCTCCAGAAGAACGGAGGCACCAATTTCTCGCTGAGCAGCACTGGCGCCAAGTTTGGACTGAACATGCGACTCCACGACCTGAGTACCGATAGGGCGCACCTGTTGTTTGAGGGTATGTCGGAAGGTAAGTCCATCAAAGGCATGGACGAGGATGTCCGCTTTACGAAAGCCATCAAGGTGAGTACCTTCTACCTGAATGGCTACTATGTATTCAACGGACGCCGCTATTCGCAGGCTGCGGCCTATAACCAGTCTGTCATCCAGCGTCGCTCTGCGGGGTCATTCCTCCTTGGCGCAACGGTGTTTACGTCGATGGTCGAGATGGCGGAAAAGGAAAATGCCTTCATCCTTGAGATGGGTAAGTGTCCGGGGCGCTTCTCGCTGGGACAAATCAACGTGGGCTTGGGCTATGGATACAACTGGGTGCCTGCTCGCGGATGGGTGGTCAATGCGATGGTCATGCCTACCATTAGCGTGTATGATCGCATCAAGCGCACGCACTTCACATCAAACTATACGGTATTGACTGACCCCACCACGCTCCCCCATGTGGGCGACTATGGCACTTGGGACCCAGAGAAGCGACAGTGGGCAAATGGTGAGAAGCAACAGCCTGTGCTGGTGGAGGGCAATGGTGAGAATGAATGGGAGGTGAAGGAATGGAAGGAGGATGTCGATTTGTGGGAGACCCATACAGACAGTCATGCCAGTGCTTTCAAACTGAATGTCGATGCCCGCTTGGGTGTGGCCTATTGCTGGAACCGCTTCTTTGTCAGTGCCAATGGTCAGTTCAACCGCTTTAGTTATGGACAGGAAAACAACAAGGTGACGAATGTCGATTGGTATGTAAATACATCGTTTGGAATCAGACTATAATAACATAACCATATATAACATATATAATACATTCAATAATATCAATGAACAAGTATTTGTTATCTCTTGCAACTGCACTTTTCTATAGTTTGACAATCAGTGCAGATTCTCATAATAGCAAGTTTATAACAGGAAAGGTGTCTAACATCCATCCAGCGGGGTGGATGAAGACACTTTTACAACGTCAGCACGATGGACTGACTGGTCATCCAGAAGCCTTATCATATCCCTACAACTCTTGTTTATGGGCAGGTGAGATCTCGCGTCCTGACGAGTCTTATGGCGACAACTGGTGGCGCTACGAGCAGACGGCCTACTATACTGAGGGCCTGCTGAAGTTGGGCTATGAGTTGAGCGACGAAGAAATGGTCGGTAAGGCCATGGAGGGTATCGAATATACGCTGGCACATCCAGATGAGGACGGCATACTGGGCAATTCCACACTGCTGGGCATCACGTGGCCCATGTCTGTGTTTTTCCGTGTGCTGCAGGCTAAGTACGAGCACGACGGCGATGCTCGCATCCCAGCTGCATTAGAGAAACACTATCTGAACTTCACCCCTTCGGATTTGGCTGGTGGCATTGTGGGTGGACGAAACATCATGTCTATCGAGGGCATCCTCTGGACCTATGGTAAGACGGGCAACGCACAATTATTGAAATTGGCAGAGGACTCTTGGGCCATTCAGGATAAGTTTGCTGTCGATGAGACGGCCATCACCAGCGATGAACCCTTTTACATGCATGCTGTGACCTTCTCAGAGATGCTGAAACTGCCCCTGCTGCTCTATGCCTATACGGGTAAGCAGCACTATCTCGACTTGGCCATGACGGCCATTCGCAAGGTGGAGCGTGAGTCGATGTTGCCCGATGGCGTGCCTTCGAGTTCCGAGTTCCTGCTGGGCAATGATGTCGGCATCAGTCACGAGACTTGCGTCATCGTCGATTACACTTGGACGCTGAGTCACTTCCTACAGGTAACGGGTGAGGCAGAGTGGGCCGACAAGCTGGAGAAAGCCATCTATAACGCTGGTCTGGGTGCCATCACCAAGGACTTCCGTTCGCTGCAGTATTTCTCATCTGTCAACCAGTTTATTGCCACGGGCTCCTCTAACCATAATATTTATAAGCACGGTTCCACATGGATGGCCTATCGTCCCACGCACGAGACGGAGTGCTGTTCTGGAAATGTGAATCGCATGCTGCCCAACTTCGTTAGTCGCATGTGGATGACTGACCATGAGGGAGGGGCAGTGGCTGCTATCTATGGTCCCAGCGAGGCTACGTTCCCCACAGACAATGGCGATATTACCATTAAGTGCCATACGGCTTATCCCTTCGACGGCATGCTGGCGTTTCAGGTGCTTGGTGCTGAGGGGGCTACCATACCTCTGACGGTTCGTATTCCCTCGTGGTGCGAGAGCGTCGAAGCAACTATCAATGGCGAGAAGCTGACGAATACGTTCACGCCTGGTACCTTTGTGAAAATAGGTACGGTGAAGAATGGTGATATTGTGACGCTGAACTTGTCGATGCCCATTGAGAAGAAACAACTTGAGGGGCAGGGCGTCTATTTCCAGCGTGGCCCGTTGCTCTTCTCATACGCCATTCCGCAGCAGATGACTGAGGATACTGAGGAGTATGCCTGCATGCATGGCAAGAAACCAGAGAATCCTGACTTCAAATGCTGGAACATCACGCCTACAGGTGCCTTCAACTACGCCTATGCTGACGACGGACAGCCCATAGAGTTTCAAGGCGCACATCTTCTGGTTCTGAGTAAACCGACTTGCTATTTCGACATAGACAGTACGATTGCCAAACTGCGCATTCCTGTGAAGCAGATAGAATGGGACCTGGTGGACAATCGCTACACGCCTGCACAACCAGAACAAGGCTGTCTGACCTTCCAGAACAACGAAACAAAGTATATCGACCTGGTGCCTTATGGTTGCACGGAATTGCGTCTCACCGTATTCCCTGATGCCGATGCTGAGCCCCTGCCTGTGCCAGATCAGCTTGACTACACGCGTCCTGCTGATGCGCCTGACTGTGTTAGTATTGTTGATGATGCTTATTTCGTTTATTTCGAAGAGCCTCGCTTCTGCTGGGACGAACCCATCTATTGCAAGGTGCGCATGGCTGACGATACCACCATCGACTTGCACAGCAATCAAGGTGGCGAGATGTGCGAGATAGTGGGTAAGACGGCCAATGGTCGCTATATCTGGCGATGGATAGGACACTCTACCACTGAGCAACCTCCTGTTGAACTCATCTTTACGAATCACGACCTGCTCACAGACATCATGCCCTTTGTCAATGGTGGCTATTACAACTACGATCGTTTGCTTTATGATGCTACGAATACAGGATCTGCAGGAATTACTACCGTGACAGGTGATTCACGCTCTGATGATTGGTATACGCTCGATGGTCGTCGCCTCAAGCAGCGTCCCGCGACTAAGGGCTTCTATCTAAAAAAGCATTCAAAAGTTTTGGTCAATTAATATTTCTTAGTATCTTTGCAAATAAATACTAACGAACACACTCGTATGATGAAAAAACTATTGTTTGTACTCTGTCTTTTGGGTGTTACAACATTGACCAATGCAGAAGAATTGAAGTTGACGGTACCTGAACTGGTGCCGAAGTTAGTGTACTCTGACACACCCAATTACATCCCTGAGCTGGAGATGAATACCGTGCCTGTAAATGCGGTCGCTGTGGATAAGTGGACATGGATGGAAACCAATCCTGGCGTGAAGCCCTATCAGGTGATGGACGATCTGACATTCGTGGGTGTGCCCCTTTTTGTGGCTGGCTGGGCCATCAAGGGCGACAAGGCCATGTTTCGTGTCAACAACAAGGAGGGAAAGAAGAACACCCAGTTGCTGACCGACTTCAAGACAGGTATTGATGACTATACCCAGTTCTTTGGTCCTGCTATGGTGGTGGGTCTGAAGGTGGGTGGCTATGAAGGTCGTAGTGACTGGGGCCGCTTGCTGGCCAGTGCGGGCATGTCGTATGCCATCATGGCTGGCTTTGTCAATGGCATCAAATATACCGCCAAGGAAATGCGTCCTGATGGTTCTACGCGTAACTCATGGCCTTCTGGTCATACGGCAACCTCGTTCGTGGGTGCTACCTTGCTCCACAAGGAGTACGGACTCACCCGTTCGCCTTGGTTCTCTGTGGCTGGCTATGGTGTGGCCACCGCTACGGGTGTGATGCGTGTGCTGAACAACCGCCACTGGGTGAGTGATGTGATGTCGGGTGCCGGCATCGGTATCCTCTCTACGGAGTTGGGCTATGCCTTGGGTGATGTCCTGTTTAAGGGCAAGGGTCTGCTGCGCAATGACTTGCTGGTGGATTCTGAGAATCCGTCGTTCTTTGGCATATCGATGGGTGTAGGCATCAGTGGCAAGGACGTTACCTTCACGGGCGACGATCTTCTCAACAAAGAGGCTTATGATGCTGTAGGACTGCAATTCGAGGGCACAGGCGATGGAAAACTGGGTATTGATTTCCGTGCTGCCACGGTGGTTGATGCCGAGGGTGCCTATTTCTTCAATAAGTATGTAGGTGTAGGCGGTCGCTTCCGTGTTCGTGCCATGTCGGCAAAGAACTTTGGTGACTTGGCCGAGTTGAGTGATATCAATGAGGGGGTTATTCCTGAGGGATGGGCAGATATCTGTGAGATGTATGATGATGTAGGCATGGACCTGACCTTGGGCAAGCTCAATGATGGCGGTGCTGCTGTTTCTGAGATGGGCGCTGTGGTGAAGAGTGACCACCTGGCTGAGTTTACTGCCAGCGCTGGCCTCTATTTCAACATCCCCCTGAACGACCGCTTCTCTTTGGGAACGAAGTGTTTGATTGGACGTTCCATCACCCAGGAACTTGATATCGATGGCTATGCCAAGGGTTATGTAAAGGATATTGACTATTCGCTAACCATCAAGAATGGTGAGATTGTCGGTGGTTCGCTGGATTATCCCAAGAACACGCCTACGAACGACCAGTATGACACGGAGTGGGACTTCCTGACGCTGGGGGCTACCAACTCAACGTCGTGGGGCACTGGTCTGTCGCTGACCTATCGCTATAAATCGAACTTCTCATGGCGCATCTATTGCGACTATGACTATACGAAGAAGACCTTCACCATGACCTACGATCCTAACAATTATTTGAAGAGTGCTCTGACTCCCAATGCCTATGGTGTTGTCTCGATGCTGACGCCTTATCCTCCATTGATGGATGAGACGGTGTTCAAGAGAAGCAAGAAGATGAACTACTTCACGGCAGGCATCTCTTTCCTCGTAAGTCTCTAAACAGAAATACTGTCATCCGCGGGGCTCGCAAAGGGTCGCGCGGATTTTTTTTGTTTTATTATTGTTGTTTGAATTATTTTTCGTATCTTTGCAGCAACGATATTACTAACATAAAAATTATACATCGATGAGAGACTTTAATTTCTATGCTCCAACCGAGGTGGTGTTCGGTGAACAGAGTGAAGAGCAGGTGGCTGCTCTGGTGAAGAAATACGGTGGTACGAAGGTGCTGGTACACTATGGTGGACAGAGTGCCGTTCGTTCTGGACTGTTGGACAAGGTATGCGGAAAGCTCAAAGAGGGTGGGGTGGATTATGTCACCCTTGGTGGAGTGGTGCCCAATCCCCGCTTGTCGCTGGCTCAGCAGGGCATCGACCTCTGTCGCAAGGAGGGTGTGGACTTTATCCTCGCCGTGGGTGGAGGTTCTGTTATCGACTCTGCCAAGTGTATTGGCTATGGCGTACCTTTCGAGGGCAACGTGTGGGACTTCTATCTGGGTAAGGCCGAGCCTAAGGCTATGCTGCCTGTGGCCTGCGTGCTGACAATTCCTGCTGCTGGCAGTGAGATGAGTGAGTCGTCGGTCATCACTAATGAGGATGGTGACGTGAAGCTGGGCTATTCAAACAACCTGTCACGCCCCAAGTTCGCTATCATGAATCCCAAGCGTACGTTCACCCTGCCTCCCTATCAGACGGCAGCAGGTGTGACAGATATGATGATGCACACCATGGAGCGTTACTTCACGAAGGACGATGATATGGACTTCACAACGGATGTGGCTGAGGCGATGCTGCGCAGCATCAAGAATGCCGTATTTGCCGTTCTGAAGAATCCTGAGGACTATCGCTATCGCGCTCAGATTATGTGGGGCGGTTCGCTGATGCACAACGGACTCACAGGCTGTGGTGTGGCTGACGACTGGGCTACGCATCAGTTGGAGCATGAACTCAGTGGTATGTTTGATGTGACTCACGGCGCTGGTCTTGCTGCCATCTGGCCCAGTTGGGCACGCTATGTGATGCACGAGAACGTCTCACGTTTCGTTCGCTTCGCTGTCAATGTGATGGATGTTCCCAACGACTTCACCGATCCTAAGGGCACCGCTCTCAAGGGCATCGAGGCCATGGAGCGCTTCTATCACGCCATCGGCATGCCCATCAATATCAAGGAACTCATAGGTCGTGATATCACTGATGACGAGATCAAGGAGATGACGCGCAAGTGCAGTCGCGACTATCAGAAGGCCTGTGGTTGCCTCAAGGTGCTGAAGGCTGAGGATATGGAGACCATCTACAGAATGGCACGCGGATGAGCCTGAAACGCCAGCTGAAGGTTCTCACCATCCCAGTGTTCATCGAGATGGCCCTCGTCATGATGCTGGGGGCTGTCGATACGGTGATGCTGAGTCGCTATAGCGACAACAGCGTGGCGGCGGTAGGTCTCGACAATCAGCTCATCTCGCTCGTCTTCCTGGTCTATCAGTTCTTCTCAATGGGTGCTGCCATCCTCTGTGCCCAGTATATTGGCGCAGGACTGAGGAAAAGACTGGTGCAGGTGGTCGGCATGGCACTAGTGGTCAACCTTGTGCTTGGCCTGGCAGTCAGCGCGTTGCTCTTCTTCTATGCCGAAGGAGTACTGCAGTTGATGGGGCTGCGACCGGAGTTGATGGGCGATGGACTGGTGTATTTGCGACTGACGGGAGCGTTGTCGTTCTTCCAGGCCCTTTCGCTGACGTTCTCTGCCTCGCTCCGTAGTGCCGACAAAGTGATCTATCCCATGGTGGTCACAGGTATTGTTAATGTCCTAAATATCCTTGGCAACTACGCCTTGATCTTTGGCCATTGGGGATGTCCGCAACTGGGTGTCGAGGGAGCAGCGATTGCTACGGCTGTCAGTCGTGCCTTGGCGATGGTGATGCTGGCTGTTATCCATTTCCGCGTACATATCCCCCGTTTCCCCCTGCGCTATTTCCGACCCATGCCTTGGCAGGAACTGAGGAACCTCTTCTATATTGGCATCCCTGCCATGAGTGAGAATATCAGCTACTGCCTCTCGCAGGTAGTCATCACATTCTTTATTAACCAGATAAGCAACGAGGCGCTTGCAGCCCGTACCTATTGTCACAATATGATAATGTTTGTCTATTTGTTCTGTTTGAGTATTACGCAGGGAGGTGATATCCTTGTGGGGCATCTTGTGGGACAGAGACGGCATCAGGCGGCTTACGTACTGGGTAACTACTTCTTTCGCTGGTCGATGATTATCACCATCACTGGCTCGATATTGCTGGCGCTGACGGGCAAGAATATACTGAGTGCCTTCACAGACAATGCCGACATCATCGCGATGGGTGTTTGGGTGCTTGTCATCGACATCTTTCTGGAGGTGGGACGCACGGCCAATATCTTTGCAGGCAGTACCCTGCGAGCCACAGGCGATGTGGTTTACCCTTTCGTCGTTGGCGTTATCTTCCAATGGACGGTGGCCGTCGGTGTCAGTTATGTCATCGGCATCCCTCTCGGCTTTGGCCTCGTTGGTATGTGGATAGGCTTTGCACTTGATGAGAATATCCGTGGGGTCATCCTCATGCGGCGCTGGTGGTCAGGGAAATGGCGTTCGAAAGGTTTTGTGAAGGGATGATAAATCAAATTAATAGAAAATCAAATTACCAAGATGAAAAAAATCATATTACTATTTGCTACTTTTGCTACATTCTCTCATGTATCGGCTCAGACGGCAGAACAGCGCGCTGATGCCATACTGAAACAACTCACCCTAGAGGAGAAAGTCAGGCTGATGATGGATACCTCACCAGCCATCGAACGCTTGCAGATTCCCCAGTTCCAGTGGTGGAACGAGGCACTTCACGGCGTGGGACGTAATGGCTATGCCACCGTATTTCCCATCACCATGGCGATGGCAGCATCGTGGGATGATGCCTTGCTGCATCGTGTCTTCACGGCGGTCAGCGATGAGGCTAGAGTAAAGGCGCAGCAAGCCAAGCAGTCAGGCAACATCCGTCGCTATCAGAGTCTGTCGTTTTGGACACCCAATATCAATATCTTCCGTGACCCGCGTTGGGGTAGGGGACAGGAAACCTATGGCGAGGACCCGTTCCTGACATCAAAGATGGGTCTTGCCGTGGTGCGTGGCCTGCAGGGCTATAGCTATGATGGCAAACCGCTCTCCAACTATAAGAAACTATTGGCCTGTGCCAAGCACTTCGCCGTGCATAGCGGACCAGAATGGAACCGCCACACGTTTGATGTGGAGAACCTGCCCGAGCGCGACCTCTGGGAGACCTATCTGCCTGCCTTCAAGTCCTTGGTACAGGAGGGCGAGGTGGCTGAGGTGATGTGCGCCTATCAGCGTATCGATGGTCAACCTTGCTGTAGTCAGACGCGCTATGAACAACAGATCCTTCGTGATGAGTGGGGCTTTAAGGGATTGATTACCAGCGACTGTGGCGCTATCCGCGATTTCCTGCCCCGTTGGCATAACACTGCCAAGGATAGTGAGGAAGCCTCTGCCCAGGCTGTTTTGGCAGGCACTGATGTGGAGTGTGGCTCTGAGTATCGTCACCTGCCCGAGGCTGTGCGTCGTGGCGATATTAAAGAGGCCGACCTCGACCGTTCGCTCCGTCGTTTGCTCATCGCCCGTATTGAGGTGGGCGACTTCGATAAGGATGACCAGGTATCGTGGACGAAGATTCCCGCTTCGGCGGTGGCCTCGAAGGAGCACAAGCAGCTGGCCCTTGATATGGCCCGCAAGAGCATCGTGTTGCTGAAGAACAATGGCGTGCTGCCGTTGAATTATGCTGCGACGGTGTCGCAGCATACGGGGAAGGTGATCGTGATGGGACCCAATGCTAATGATTCCGTGATGCAATGGGGCAACTACTCCGGCTATCCCACCAAGACCATCACCGCCCTTGAGGGCATCCGTCAGCAGTTGGGCAATGTGCCTTATGTGCAGGGTTGTGGCCTGACTCGTAATGAGAGTATTGAGAGTCGTTTCGGCAATCTGCGCACGCCCTTGGGCAGTGCCGGTATGCAGGCAACCTATTATAACAATACTGATATGAGTGGCACGCCTGTCACCACCGTCATGATGACGGAGCCCGTGAAACTGAGCAACGGCGGTAATACCGTCTTTGCGCCTGGTGTGAACCTCGAGAACTGCTCTGCCCGTCTTGATGCGACCCTCATTCCCACGCGCGACGAGACGCTCATCTTCACCATTGGTGGCGATGATAAGATTCGTCTGCTGGTCAATGGCGATACCATCGTCAACCTTTGGCAGGCACGTCAGCGCATCCAGAATGCCCAGAAGGAGATTGCTGTGAAGGCTAATCAGCACTACCGCATACAGATTGACTATGTGCAGGAGACAGGCTATGGTGCCCTGAATTTCGACATCCAGCACAAGGCTACCCCCACGGCGCAGGAGTTGCTGGCACAGGTGGGCGATGCCGAGACTGTAGTCTTCATTGGTGGCATCTCGCCCCGCTTGGAGGGTGAGGAAATGCGTGTCAGTGAGCCTGGTTTCCGTGGTGGCGACCGCACCAGCATCGAACTGCCGCAGGCTCAGCGTGACGTGCTCCGCTGGTTGCATGAGGCAGGCAAGAAAGTGGTCTTCGTCAACTGCTCTGGTGGTGCAGTGGCAATGACGCCTGAGTTGGAAACCTGCGACGCCATCCTCCAGTGGTGGTACGATGGTGAGCAGGGCGGCACGGCGTTGGCCGATGTCCTCACGGGACGCTATAACCCCAGTGGAAAGTTGCCTGTCACGTTCTATCGCAGTACCGACGACCTGCCTGACTTCCTCGACTACACGATGAAGAACCGCACCTATCGTTATTTCACTGGCGAACCTCTGTTCCCCTTTGGTCATGGTCTGAGCTACACAACGTTCGAGTTCTCGAAGCCTGCTGTCAAGGTAAAGGGCGACGCCGTCTCCCTTACTGTCACAGTGAAGAACACTGGCAAGGTGGATGGTACTGAGACGGCTCAGGTATATTTCCGTCGCACAGCTGACAAGGAAGGTCCGCTAAAGACCCTCTGCGCCTATCAGCAGGTGACGCTGAAGGCTGGTGAGGCTCGCACCGTGACGATTACCCTGTCGAAGAAGCAACTTGAGAGTTGGGATGCACAAACCAACACCATGCGTTTCGTGCCTGGCCAGTATCAGATGATGGTTGGCCCGTCGAGTGCCGACAATGTTCTTTTGAATATTAACGCTAAATTATAAATTCCAGCATGAAAAGAATCCTTTTACTTGTGGGCTGTCTCGTGGCCATGAGCAGCTTTGCACAACAGCAGTTGGGGCAACGCCCCAGAGTAAAGTCGCCAGTGGTGAATGCCGATGGAACAGTGACTTTTAACTTCTACGACCCCTCGGCCCAGCGCGTCAGCGTGAGTGGTGATTTCGAGGAGATTCGTAACAATCGCCTCGACATGACGAAGCAGGACAACGGCGTGTGGACGGTGACCACCAGTGCACTCAATCCTGAACTCTATTCCTATAGCATCAGCGTGGATGGTCAGCGTTTCGTGGACCCCGCCAACAGTTATGTGAACCGCGACATCTCGACTCTGAGCAATATCTTCATCGTATCGAAGAGTGCCGATGACAAGGGACATCTTTACTCTGTAAACAATGTGCCCCATGGCATGCTGAGTCGTGTGTGGTACGACAGTCCCACCCTGGGTCAGCAACGCCGCATGACGGTCTATCTGCCCGCAGCCTATGATGGTAAAAAGCGCTTCCCCGTGATGTACCTTCTTCACGGACATGGTGGCGATGAGACGGCTTGGGGCGACCTTGGTCGTGCCTCGCAGATTATGGACAACTTGATTGCCGAGGGCAAGTGTGTGCCGATGATTGTGGTGATGCCCAATGGTAATCCCACCTGCAACGCCGCTCCCGGTTGGTGGCACGAGGGTATGTACACTCCCGATGGCAACGCCTTCAACCAGCGTGGCGCAAAAGCTACGATGGAAGAGAGTTTCATGGATATAGTGAACTTTGTAGATAGTCATTATATGACCATCAAGAAACGTTCTGGCCGTGCCGTCACTGGTCTTTCTATGGGCGGTGGCCACACCTTTGGTATCTCTCGCCTCTATCCCGACACCTTCGACTATTACGGTTTGCAGTCTGCTGCCACCAGTATGGCGATGGGTGGTGCCCTTGGCGGACGCGGTAATAATCAGCCTGACGCTAAGTATGACGAGCAGATGAAGCGCCTCTTCGACTCCAAGCCGAAGCTCTTCTGGATTGCCATCGGCAAGGAAGACTTTCTGATGCAGCAGAACACCAATCTGCGCAAGTACCTCGACGAGAAGGGTTATACTTATGAATACTATGAGAACGACGGAGGTCACATCTGGCGTAACTGGCGCATCTACCTCACAATGTTCGCTCAGAAGATATTCAAATAATCATGCAAACACAATAACTAAGACAAAGACTATGAGACACATCATCATCCTTTTGACTGGGTTGCTGGCTTCTACCGTTATCAGCGCTCAGAACCTGCAGCTCAACGACCTGGAGTACTTCGAACGCCAGGGCGTGAACGTGTTGGTGTTTAGCAACAGTTTTAACGGTGGGTTCAATGACGAGAAGAACTCAGGTATTGAAATCATCCATCACGGTGTACGAACGGTGCAGGGCGGTGCTGTGCGCTTGAATAACACACCAGAGCAATGGGACCTTGTGCCGAAGATGACGAGTCGCAAGGTGGACAAGGCGAATGGCAGCATCGAGGTGACCATGCGGTATGATGACTACGACTTTGATTCTCGTGTGGTGGTGACTGCCAAGGGCAAGGCCGTTGAGATTGCCGTGTGGCTGGATAAACCTGTGCCATCGAAACTGGCAGGCGAGGCAGGCTTTAATATCGAGTTCCTGCCTTCGCAATACTGGCTGAAGACCTATCGGATGGACAACCGTCTGGGTCGCTTTCCTCGCTATGCTACCAGTCAGACGGTGACGCGTCCCAATAGTGAGAAGCCCCGTCAGTTCAAGGGCTTCAAGACCTACGATGATCGTGGCACGGATCGCTTTGTTGATCCCCTGCCATTGGAGACGGGCCATAGCCTCACAGTGGCTACCGATGCCCCCGACCGCATGATTCGTATTACCAGCGAGGATGCCGAGCTAAAACTGTATGACGGTCGTATGCTGGCACAGAATGGCTGGTTCGTGTTGCGTAGCGTGCTTCCTGCGGGTAAAACCGGCAAGGTCATGACGTGGACCGTTGAGCCTCATGCCATCCCAAACTGGATTCGTGAGCCTAATATCGGCTTCTCGCAGGTGGGCTATATCCCTGAGCAGCCCAAGGTGGCAGTCATTGAGTTGGACAAGAACGCCAAACCTCTCAAGTCTGCTTCACTTCTTCGTATCAAGGACGACGGCACTCGTGAGGTGGCTTACCAAGGTGCTGTCAAGTCGTGGGGACCTTATTATAAATATAATTATGTGAAGTTCGACTTCTCGTCAGTTCGTGAACCAGGTGTTTATTGCATCCAGTATGGTGATACCCGCACCAACGATTTCCTGATTGACGAGCATGTGTATGACAAGATTACTGATGCCACGACTGATGTGTGGGTGCCCATCCACATGAACCACATGTATGTGACCGAGGGCTATCGTACCTGGCATGGCGAACCCTTTAAGGAGGGTTATCTGCAGGCTCCTGAGAGCGACCACTTCGACTTGCACCGCCAGGGTGCAACAACTGATACGAAGTACAAACCCTACGAACTGATTCCAGGTCTGAATGTGGGTGGCTACTTTGACGCGGGCGACTTCGATATCGAGACTGGCTCTAACATTAACGTCGTCCAGAACTTCATCCGCACTTGGGAACTCTTCAAGCCTCAGCGCGACGAGACCTTTGTTAGCGAACAGCAGCGCTATGTGGAGCTGCATCGTCCTGATGGTGTGCCCGATATCCTGCAGTACATCGAGCACGGTGTACTCAACCTCGTGGCACAGGCAGAGCAGATTGGCCACATGGCCTCGACGCTTTCTAACTCCGTACTCGACAACTACCATCACTTAGGCGATGCCGCCTCAATCACTGATGGTCTGCATTACGACCCGAGTCTGAAGCCCTATGAGGTGAGTGCCGACGGCAAGTCGAGTGGTATGCCCGATGATATGTGGGCCTTTACGACCCGCAATCCGAGTCTCGACCTTCAGGCAGCCGGTGTCTTCACCTCGGCAGCCCGTGTGCTCCGCGGCTATAATGATGAGTTGGCCTTAAGAGCCCAGACACAGGCCGATCGTTTGCGCCGGGAGGCTCAGGAGTTGATGAAGCAGCGTCGCCGTCCGCGCGACAGACAGGCTGAGGCTGATAATGACTGGCTGACGGGTACTGGCGATGGTAACTATCGCAACGTGGCCCGTAATCTGCAAACGGCGCTCGACTCTATTCCGATTAAGGATGAAGCCTATAAGCAGAAGCTGCGTCCCGCCGTTCAGCAATACGCCGAATATATTAAGAGCTTTGACACTCAGAACCCCTATGGCGTGCCTATTGGACTGGGCAACTGGGCAGGTGTGAATGCCGTCCTGAACTTCGGCATCACTGTCAACTATGCCCATATCTATTTCCCCGACATTATCTCTAAGGACGAGGTGTATCGTGTGGCCAATTGGTTGTATGGTTGTCATCCTTATCATAACTATTCATTTGTGGCTGTGGTTGGTGCGGCACGCCCCAAGCAGGTGTTCTATGGCAACAACCGTGCTGACTTCTCGGCCATTCCTGGTAACGTGGCACCAGGCCTGTTGTTCCGCAAGCCCGATCATTTCGAGAACTACGACGACTGGCCTTTCCTCTGGGGACAGAACGAAGGAACCATTGCGGGTAATACCCAGTATGTCATCTTCGGATCTTCGTTCCGAAACATTGTTGGGACTAAGTAATTAGTTCATTCATAACATATCATTTTATTTTAAAGCTATGACTCCGATTCAGAAGATACGTACATCGTTCACCAACCAGTTGACGCTATGGGTGGCCGGCTTCGTGTTGGTGACATCGGGCATTGTGATTTTCCTCCTGTTAAGGTTTTCGGAGGGAGTCATCCATGACGAAACCGTTGACGCAACGATGCAAGTGCTTGAGAACACAGCCTTGCGCATTGACAATACGTTGCGACAGACAGAGATGACGGCGCGACTGGAGCATCAGCAGATTCGCATGAACCGCTCGCGCATCGAGGAACTGATTGAGAAGAACGGTTCGCTGGCCACGCTGCGTCAGTCGCTGGCCCATGCGCAAATCTATGTGACGCGCCGCGACAGCGTACAGTTTGATTCCTTCATCACAGGTGGCGAGAGTGGTTATCGCCAGATGACGTACGACGGCAACCAGGTCTATATCTTCTCTCAGCCCATCGGCACACGCCAGTATTGCCTCGTTGCTGTGTGTCCTGCCGAGGATATCTATGGCAAATACTCTCGCATGCAATGGGTCCTGAAGTCATGGAGCATCGCCACTGTGCTCTTGCTCATCCTCCTTCTCTATCTGGTCATAGCGCGCCATCTGCGCCCACTGCATCGTTTGGCCGACTCGGCCCAAGCCATTGCCCAAGGCCATCTGGACACCCCCATTCCTGACACCCGCCATCGTGATGAGACGGGACGTCTTCAAAACAGCCTGTCGCAGATGCAACGCAAGCTGATGGCCTATATGGACGAGATGCACCAGAAGCGGGACACGCTGAACCGCCAGCATGCCGAGTTGCAGGCGGCCTATGATGACGCCCAGGCCTATGAAGAAAAGAAGGCGCGCTTCCTTCACGATATGACCGACCGTATGGCCGCGCCGGTGGAACAGCTCTGTAAAAACACAGAGGCCATCTGCCGCGACTATCCCAATCTCTCGAAGACCGACATGACTGCCCTGCAGACCGACATCCTGCAGGAAAGTGAGACGATTACTGAATTACTGGATCAACTCATCAAAGACCCCGCAAACTCATGAAACGACTTATCCGAAATATTCAGCAGAGCCTCTCGCTGCGTCTTGGCTTGCTCATCGTATTCATTATCACGGTGGTATTCTCCCTGCTCTTCGACTTCCTTTTCTATCGTTGCAAGCTCTACATCCAGCATGCCGCCATCGACCGCGCCACGCAGTTGCTCGACAACACCGCTGAACGTATCAATGGCATCATGGACGAAACTGAGCTTGTGACCAATCTGGCTGCCGTCACCGTGCCGAGCAACCTGTCGCCCGACTCGCTTCTGGTGTTCTCTCGCCGCACGGTTCAGGAAAACCCCTTCCTCACGGGCCTGGCCATATCTATGGAACCCTATTATTTCCCAGAGATGGGCCGCTACTATTCGGCTTACTCGCTGCGCTATCGTTCAGACGCCGACAGCCTAGCAGATCATGTTGACAGCATCACCACCGTGCGCGAGGGGCCGTTCGAGTATTTCGACGCTGTGTGGTACAAGACGCCGCGCACCCTGGGCACTCCCTGTTGGGTGGATGGCTATGACGACTATAACGAGGGCACCCTTTCGTCGCCCGACTTCCTGGTTTCCTATTGCTGTCCGATGCGCGATGCCGAGGGCCATTATATCGGCTCCGTCACGGCCAGTCTGACGCTGAAATGGCTCTCTGAGGCCATCACTGACTTGAAGCCCTATGCCAACTCGTCGGCCATCATGGTTGGGCGCGATGGCACCTATCTGGTTCATCCTGACACGGCGAAGCTTTTCCACGAGTCCATCTTCAGCGCCCCTGCCCCCGAGGTGCGCAATCAAATCAACGCCATGGGGCGCGAGATGCTGGCGGGTCATAGTGGCATGACCAAGACCACCGTTGACGGTCAGCCCGCCTATATCTTCTACCGCCCCGTGCCGCGTGCAGGCTGGAGCATCGCCATTGTCTGTCCTGAGAGCGACGTCTTCGCCCGCTATAACCGTCTGCTCATGGCTGTCTGGGTGATGATTGGCGTGGGACTGGTGCTGCTCATGCTTTTCTGTTATCAGACCGTGCGCCGTGCCGTGCAGCCTTTGCGACAACTGGACGACCAGGCGAAGCGCATTGCCGAAGGCCACTTCGACGAGCCTCTGCCTCAGAGTCCGCGCCACGACAGTGTGGGCCGTCTGCAAAACAGCTTCATCCAGATGCAGCAGTCGTTGGCACAGATGGTCAGCGATATTCGTCTGGCCAATGAGGAACTGGAGCAGCACAACGAGGAACTCTCGCAGGCCTATCAGCTAAAGCTCCAGACCAACAGCCGCAAGACCGCTTTCATCCAGACCATGTATCACGAGATTCGCACGCCCCTCAACATCATCTCAGGCTTTGCCCAGATCCTCGCCGCCAGTCTGCATGGCCTGCCCGATGAGGAGGTGGATGACATCACTTCGCGCATGAAGCAGAGTGCTTGCGATATCAGTCGCCTGGCCCGCCAGTTGGGCGAGGTGGCCAAAGATAATCCCCCCGAACAACAAATTACTTCCTGAATATGATGAATCAGAAAATGCCCTTGCGTGTCGGTATTATTGGCACGGGATGGATTGCCCGAAAGGCAGCTATCACATTAAACGGTTTGACGGAGTGCGAGGCCTGGGCCGTGGGTTCGCGCTCACTGCATACGGCAGACGCCTTTGCCCAGGAATGGCACATCCCCCGGGCCTACGGCTCTTACTCCGAGTTGATTGCCGACCCCGATGTTGACCTCGTCTATGTGGGCACGCCCCACTCGCACCATTTCGATGTCACTCGTGAGGCTTTGCTGGCCGGAAAACCCTGTCTCGTTGAAAAGGCCTTTATGGCCAATGCCCGCGAAACGGAGGAGATCATCCGCCTGGCACACGATCGTGGCGTGTTCTTGGCTGAGGCCATATGGACACGCTATCAGCCAGCCGTTGCCATCGTTCGCAATCTTATCAGTAGCGGACGTATTGGCACGCCCCGCCTCATCACCGCCACCCTTGGCTATTCGATGGGCGACAAGCCTCGCATCATGCGGCCTGACCTCTGCGGTGGTGCCCTGCTCGACCTCGGTGTCTATGCTTTGAACTTTGTGCGCATGTTTACCGATAGCGACATTGACACCATTGATGGACACTGTGTCAAGAGTGCCACGGGCATGGATATCACCAATGCCATGACCATCATTCTCAAAGACGGTATCCTTGCCAATGTGCAGTCGAGTGCCGCCTGCGTGGGCGATAATATCGGTGTTATTGCCGGTAGCGAGGGCAATCTCATCATCGACAATATCAACAATCCTCAGACTATCACCGTCAACGGCCCCGACCGTACCTATGTTGAGACCATCCGCGTGCCCCAGCAGATGACGGGTTATGAGTACCAGTTCCTCGCCTGTCGGCAAGCCCTCATCGACGGACTCCTCGAACCGCTTGAAATGCCCCACGCCGAGACGCTCTATATCATGCAACTGATGGACGCCCTGCGCCGCAAGTGGGACGTGAAATATCCCATGGACTAAGATAAAACAATGATTCAAACATACGACCAATGAAAAGAATCCTATTCCTCTCCGTCCTTGCAGCCCTGATGGTGCTGCCAGCATCGGCACAGCGTGGCATGCGCGTGAGAAAGAACGTGCCACTGGACTCCATCCGACTGAGCGACCCGGCTATCCTGGCCGACCAGAAGACAAAGATGTATTACATGACGGGCACGGGCGGCATGATGTGGCGCTCGGCCGACCTGAAACTGTGGGAAGGTCCAATGCGCGTGACCGAGTTCGAGGCCAACTCGTGGATGGGCCCGCGCCCGATGATCTGGGCCGCAGAGCTGCACCAGACGGGCGACGGCTGGTATTACTACTTCGCCACGTTCACCAATCAGGCCGTCATCATCGACACCGTGCGCGGCAATGCCATTGAGCGGCGCGCTTCGCAGGTGCTCCGTGCCGACAACCCCATGGGGCCGTACCGAGCCTTCGGCGACGCCACCTATCTTTCCGCCGACCGTCCGACGCTCGACGGCACGTACTGGCGTGACAAGGACGGCAAGCCGTATATGATTTTCTGCGGCGAGTGGCTGCAGAACTGGAACGGCACGATGGAGAAGATTGAACTGAAGCCCGACCTGAGCGGCACTGTGGGCGAACCTAAGGTCCTCTTCCGCGCCAGTGACTCGCCGTGGAGCCGTGAGAAGAACGACCAGGGCGAGGTGACGTGGAACAAGGTGACCGACGGTCCTTACCTCTTCCGAACGGCAACGGGGCGTCTGGGCATGGTGTGGACGTCGTGGGTCTTCGACGTCTATACGCAGGGCGTGGCCTATAGCGAGAGCGGCACCCTCGACGGTCCGTGGACGCAGGAGCCCGAGCCCATCACGCCGCCGGGCTACGGCCATTCCATGCTCTTCCAGCGCTTCGACGGACAGTGGATGATGTCCGTGCATCACCATTCCAAGGACGACCGCGGGCGCACGGTGCGCATCCCCCACCTGTTCGAGGTGGACCTGAGCGGAGATAAACTGATTGTTAAATAATAACTATACAAATGAAACGAACTCTATTTCTCATTCTCGTCGCTCTCGTGACGCTGTCAGCAGCGGCGAAACCCAAGCGTGCGCTCACCGAGAAAGATATGGGCGCCTATCTCTTCACCTTCTTCAGCGACCCTACCCATGGGCTGTTTATGGCCATCAGTTATGACGGCTATACCTTTACGGCCGTGAACAACGCTGAGCCAATTATTTCAGGCGACTCTATCGCTGAGCAGCACGGCATACGTGATCCGCATATCTACCGTGCGCCAAATGGCAAGTTTTACATCGCTATGACCGATCTGCATATCTTTGGTAAGCAGCGTGGCATCCGTACCACCCAATGGGAGCGTCCCGACGAGTTTGGTTGGGGCAACAACCGCGGTTTGGTACTCATGGCTTCGGATGATCTCATCCATTGGACCCACCATGTGGCCCGCATTGACAAACTCTTCCCGAAGGCATTTGGAGAAATAGGATGCGCCTGGGCTCCGCAGACCATCTGGGATCCCGCTGTAGGTAAACCGATGGTCTATTTCACCATCCGTCAGAAGGCAGGTGGTCGCACCAAACTCTACTACAGTTATGCCAACGAGGACTTTACGACTCTCGAAACCGAGCCCCAGCTGCTCTTCGAGTATCCCGACACCACTATCCAGGTGCTCGACGCCGACATTTGTCCTATGCCCGATGGCCGCTATTTCATGACCTATGTGTCGCAGGAAAATCCTGGCGGCATCAAGTATATGATCAGCGACCGCATCAACCACTTCGAAGACTACCACGCTGAACAGATTGATGCAGAGCGCACGGGCTGTGAGGCCCCCAACGTGTGGAAGCGTATAGGCGAAAAGAAATGGGTCGTGATGTATGACATCTACTCCATCCGTCCCAATAACTTTGGCTTTGTGGAGACCTCCGACTTCAAGACCTTTACACCCCTCGGTCACTTTGGCGAAGGCAAGATGAAGATGACCAATTTCGTGTCGCCCAAGCATGGCTCTGTCATCCATATCACTAAAGCTGAGGCCAAGCGTCTGGAGCAGTATTGGAACGACCAGCAGGCCCGCAAGCAGCATAAGACCATCCGTCCGGGCGAACTGTGGCGCGATGATACGGGCCGCCACATCAATGCCCATGGTGGTGGCGTGATGAAGTATGGCGACACCTACTATTGGTTTGGCGAGCACAAGAGCGAGCGCACCAGCGATGCCTTGGTGGGCGTGATGTGCTACGCGTCGAAGGACCTAGTGAACTGGCGCAACTGCGGCGTAGCCCTCAGCGTGAGCGATGAGCGCGGGCATGACATCGAACGTGGCTGCATCCTGGAGCGTCCAAAGGTCATCTATAATCCCGTCACGAAGAAGTTCTGCATGTGGTTCCACCTCGAACTGAAGGGCCGTGGCTATGATGCCGCCCGCTATGGCGTAGCCGTGGCCGACCGTCCCGAGGGGCCCTATAAGTTCCTCTATTCTTCGCGTGCCAACGCCGCCACATGGCCTGTTGAGTTCAAGACTCAGGACATTGCCACTGCCGACACCCTCAACGAGGCTAACTTCAAGGAGTGGTGGACGCCCACCTGGCGCAAGGCCGTGAACCAGGGACTCATCATGAAGCGCGACTTTGCCGCTGGTCAGATGTCGCGTGATATGACGCTCTATGTTGATGATGATGGCAAGGCATACCACATCTTCTCCTCCGAGGAGAACCTGACGCTCCACATCGCTGAGCTCACCGCCGACTATCTCCACCACACTGGCCGCTACACCCGTGTGGCTCCTGGCGGACAGAACGAGGCTCCCGCCATCTTCAAGCACGACGGCACCTATTGGATGATCACCTCAGGCTGCACCGGTTGGGCACCCAACGAGGCCCGCATGTTCTCTGCCCCCAGCATCTGGGGCCCGTGGACACAGCACCCCAATCCCTGTCGTGGCCCGAAGGCAGAAAAAACCTTCGACGGACAGAGCACTTACATACTCCCCATCGAAGGTCAATATATCTTTATGGCCGACATTTGGCGGCCGCGTCATCCCA
>CACYNE010000031.1 GCA_902775605.1 uncultured Prevotellaceae bacterium | reverse complement strand
CTGATGAATCCTAGTCATGGCATAAACATCATCAATGGAAAAAAGTTTTTCATAAAATAGTCAGACAGGTTTGGACGTACAACAGAAAACCCGGCCTAAGGAAAAACAAGGGACTGGTACCTGTCTCGCACAAGAATATAACATATCCCGCCTTTGGCAGAAATGCATCCCGATGCGGTACAATATAGCATTTTTGAAAGATTTTTGAATAGATTTTTGAAAGATTTTGAGCGTAGCGACCCACACCATGTGCCGCTGGCGGCACCCAGGGGTCGGAGAAAGGAAAAACTTTCTTCGACCCCTGGCTATTTAAACAATCCTAAAATTTTGCGGCAAAGTTGAAGAATATGGTACAAAATATGTACCTTTGCGCTGCGAAATACAACATGTCATCGTTTTTTTAGGATTGTGAAGAGTCATTCAATAGGTAGAATAGGGATTGCCCATTTCATGGCATTTGTCACAGTGGCAATATGGGGTAGCACATTTGTGTTTACCAAGATGTTGCTCATCAATGGGTTGTCGCCAGCCCAGATCTTCACCCTTCGTTTCATCATAGCCTATGTGCTGCTGCTCATCTTTGAACTGACAGTCAGGCGCCAGTCGTTCAGATGGTTTAGTGACACATGGCGCGACGAACTGGCAATGCTTCTGCTGGGCATCACGGGAGGGTCGCTCTATTTCCTGACCGAGAATGCCGCCATGCTCTATACGACAGCCACCAACACGTCGCTTATCGTTTGCTCTTGTCCGCTGTTTGCCATGCTGCTGGTGGCGCTGATATATCGTAAGAGTGAGCGTTTTACGCGCATGCAGGTGGTCGGGTCGCTGTTGGCGTGTGCAGGTATGGCCGCAGTTGTGCTCAATGGCCGTTTTGTGCTCCACCTTTCACCTGTTGGCGACCTGCTGGCCTTTAGCGCGTGTCTCTGCTGGGCAGTCTATTCGCTGGTCATGAAGTCGGCGTCTGAACGCTATTCCACCTTTTTCATCACCCGCAAGGTCTTCTTCTATGGTCTGGTGACGATACTTCCTTACTATCTTATCGTTCCAGGATTCCCGTCGTGGGACGTGCTGTTCAGCAGTCAGGTGCTTTGGAATCTGCTGTTCCTCAGCATTATTGCCTCTATGGCGTGCTTCCTTGTATGGAACTGGGTGATTCACCAGCTTGGCGCGGTTGTCGCCACCAACTGGGTATATTTCAATCCCATCACCACCATCCTTTTTGCCTGGTGGCTGCTGCATGAGCAAATCACGCTGTGTTTCCTGTTGGGCACGGTCCTCATCCTGGTGGGCATGTATCTCTGTGACAGAAGGCAGAATGTGACGAAAGTTTAACTTATCATATTATTTAAACCATGAAAAAAATGAAGAATTGGATGTTTGCCGCCATCCTGATAACTTGCGGCACAGGAGTGTTTACTGCATGTTCGAACGATGATGATGCTGTATCGCTGAATGATGAGGTAGAGGCCCAGATACAGCAGATGACGCTGCGCGAGAAGGTGGGACAGTTGTTCTACGTGCGCCCAGAGTGTCTTGACACCACCATCCATTTCAACCTGCCCAGTGGCATCGACGCCAGCGCCGACGATATCAAGGCCATCAAGTTGCAGGCCGTGAATGCCACCATGCTGGGTGTGAACGAGAAATACCCCGTGGGCGGCATCATCCTCTATGCCCATAACATTGAGGACGAGGCACAGCTGGCGAAGTTCATCCCCCAGATACGCGCCCTGAAGGGCTCACCGCTGCTTTGCATCGACGAGGAGGGAGGCCGTGTGGCCCGCATCGGCAACAATGCCAACTTCCAGGTGGAGAAGTTTGAATCGATGGGAGCCATTGGTGCTACGGGCGACCCGAAGAACGCCTATCATTGCGGCAACGCCATCGGCACATATCTGAAGAAATACGGTTTCGATATCGACTTTGCCCCTGTGGCCGACGTGAACACCAATCCTGAGAATATTGTCATCGGTGCCCGTGCCTTCAGCGACAACCCCGAGGTTGCTGCGCCGATGGTGGTCAACTATCTGCAGGGATTGAAGGATGCCGGCGTGACGGGCTGTATCAAGCACTTCCCCGGACACGGCGACACCAAGGCCGACACGCATTACGGCTATGCGCAGAGCGTGAAGACATGGGAGCAGATGAAGAACTGCGAGATGATTACCTTTAAGGCTGGCATTGCATGGGGCGCACAACTGATTATGACGGCCCACATCGCCACACCCAACGTCACGGGTTCGGACATCCCCGCCACCATGTCGTCAATTATCCTGAAGGACAAGTTGCGCGGCGAACTGGGCTACCAGAACATCATCATCACCGATGCGATGGAGATGGGTGCCATCACCAAGCAATACAACAATGCCGAGGCTGCTGTAGGAACACTTGAGGCTGGTGCCGACATTGTGCTTGGTCCTCAGAACTTTGTGGAAGCCTTTGATGCCGTTATCAAAGCGGTGGAGGAGGGCAGACTCACCGAACAGCGCATCGACCAGAGCGTGCGCCGAGTGCTGAAAATGAAAAAGCAGATGGGACGATAACAGCGCGAAAAGACCGACTGGATTCTAAAAATATCACAAAAGATTCCCCATATTCATCAGAGTATGGGGAATTTTGCGTAAATTTGCACCTACATAAAAAACTTATAAAATCAGATTAAAAACAGAATATGAAGAAAATGATGATGATAGGCGCAGTCCTGATGACTGTGGCAACAACGATGCTGGCAGGCCAGAAACTGACATTGAAGGACGTGACAGGCGGCAGCCTGCGGGCCGAGTCGATGGTGGGCGTAGAGCCCCTGAGCGATGGTGAGAATTACACGCAGATATCGAGCGACGGCAAGCAGATTGTGAAGTACTCGTTCCGTACGGGCAAGCAGACGGGGGTGTTGTTTGACGTGAACACCGCTCGCGGCGCTAAGATAGACCGCGTGGATGGCTATGTGATGAGTCCCGATGGACGTTACATGCTCATCCAGACGAAGAAAAAGAGCATCTATCGCCATTCGTTCACCGCCGTCTATTACATCTTCACCATCGCCAACAACAAGATGGTGCCCCTGAGCGATGGCGGTCCTCAGCAGACACCTATCTTCAGTCCCGACGGCACTCAGGTGGCCTTCGTTCGCGACAACAACATCTTCCTGGTGAAGTTGCTGTATAACAATGCCGAGAGTCAGGTGACCAAGGACGGCAAGTTCAACGAGGTCATCAACGGACTGCCCGACTGGGTGAACGAGGAGGAGTTTTCGCATAACTCGTCGATGGTCTTTAGTGCCGACTCCAAGCAGATTGTCTGGGTGCGCTACGACGAGAGTCAGGTGAAGCAGTACAGCATGCAACTCTTCAAGGGCCTGAACCCCGCGAAGGAGGAATATGCCACTTATCCTGGCTTCTACACCTATAAATATCCCAAGGCTGGCGAGGACAACGCCAAGGTGAAGGTGCTGAGCTATGACATCAAGAGTCACCAGACGCGCACCATGCAGCTGCCCCTCGATGCCGACGGCTATATCCCCCGCATCAAGGCCACGAGCGACCCCACGAAGGTGGCCATCTTCACCCTGAACCGCCATCAGGACGAGTTGAAGGTCTATATGGCCAACCCCATGTCAACCATCTGTCAGCAGGTTATCGAGGACAAGGTCGATAAATACATTAATGAAAATGTCTTTGCCAATGTGAAGATTACAGCCAATAATATTGTGCTGACCAGCGAGCGTGATGGCTATAACCACATCTACCTCTACAATCTCAATGGTCAGCTGGTGCGTAGCATTGGTGATTTGGAAAAGCCTGGTCAGCGTTTAGGCGGCATAGCTCATACTATCGTTAGCGATGTCTATGGCTATGACGAACAGACTGGCGACATCTACTTTGCTGCACTCAGCGACCCGATGAACCAGAAAATTTATGTGAACCACAAGAACGGAAAGACCGACTGTCTGACGCCGAAGGAGGGCTGGAACGGGGCCATCTTCTCCAGCGACTTCAAGTATTTCATCAACACCTGGAGCGACATCGACAATCCCGCCGTCTATTCGCTCTGCAACAACCAAGGCAAGACGCTCACCACGCTCATCGACAACAAGGCGCTGAAGCAGAAGTACGACTCGTATGACATGGGTACCAAGGAGTTCTACATCTTTCCTACACCAGATACAAAACTCTGTGGTTATATAGTGAAGCCCAAGGATTTCAACCCGAACAAGAAATACCCCGTTATCATGTACCAATATGGCGGCCCCGGCTCGCAGCAGGTGAAGAACACCTGGGGCATCGGCATGTGCGGCAATGGCGCGCTGATGGAGCAGTATCTGTGTCAGCAGGGCTATATCTGCGTGTGTGTCGATAACCGCGGCACAGGCGGTCGTGGTGCTGAGTTTGAGAAATGCACCTATCTGCGACTGGGCGAATTAGAGGCCAAGGATCAGGTGGAGATTGCCCTGTGGCTGGGTCAGCAGTCCTACGTGGACAAGAACCAT
Organism: uncultured Prevotellaceae bacterium; assembly: GCA_902775605.1. GTDB lineage: Bacteria > Bacteroidota > Bacteroidia > Bacteroidales > Bacteroidaceae > Prevotella. Next base: position 24,415 of record CACYNE010000031.1, on the reverse strand, counting down.
ATCGCCATCTGGGGATGGAGCTACGGAGGATGGAACACCCTGATGTCAATGTCGGAGGGTCGCCCCGTGTTCTGCTGTGGTGTGGCCATTGCGCCTCCCACCAACTGGCGCTTCTACGACACCATTTATACGGAGCGCTTCATGCGTACACCCAAGGAGAATGCCTCTGGCTATGATCAGGTGTGCCCCATTGCCCGTGCCTCGAAGTTGAGTGGTGCGCTGCTGCTCTGTCACGGACTTGCCGACGACAATGTGCACTATCAGAACACCGCCGAGTATGTAGAGGCCCTGGTGCAGGCCGACAAGGATTTCCGTCAGTTGGTCTATACCAATCGCAACCACAGCATCTATGGCGGTAACACGCGCAACCACCTGTTCCGCCAATGCGTGAACTTCTTTAATGAGCATATGAAATAATCAAACTACAAATAAAACTAAGATGAAAAAACTATCATTACTACTCATCCTGCTGGCTGTCTGCTTCACCGCCGACGCTAAGCGAAAGAAGAAGGTGGTGCCCCCGCCACCATCAACCATCGAGATTATCACTAAAGTCAATGACCAATGGCAGGCCACCCACAAACCTGAGGTGCGCTCGTTCTGGGACGAGGCCGCCTATCATACTGGCAATATGGAGGCCTATAAACTGCTGGGCAACGCCCGCTGGCTGGCCTATAGCGATGCCTGGGCTCGCCACAACCTGTGGCAGGGCGCTCGCGAGAAAGACCCCTCGAAATGGAAGTACGCCAACTATGGCGAGGGGCAGGACTATGTGCTCTTTGGCGACTGGCAGATCTGTTTTCAGACCTATCTCGACATCTATGAGATGGAGCCCGACGACTATAAGATAGCCCGTGCCCTTGAGGTGATGGACTATGAGGTGCGTCAGCCCCAGAACGACTTCTGGTGGTGGGCCGATGCGCTCTATATGGTGATGCCCGTGATGACAAAGCTCTATAAGACCACGGGCGAAGTGAAATACCTCGATAAACTCTACGACAACTTCAAGTGGAGCGATGAACTGATGTTCGACAAGGACGAGCAGCTGTACTATCGCGACGCCAAGTATATATGGCCTAAGGTGAAGACCGCCTGCAACGGAGGCAAGAGTTTCTGGGCACGTGGCGATGGCTGGGTGCTGGCAGGACTGGCCAAGGTGCTGGCCGACATGCCAAAGGATTATAAGCATCGTGATTTCTTTGAACAGCGCTTCCGTCAGTTGGCCGAGGGCGTGGCGCGTGTGCAGCGTCCTGGTGGCTATTGGAGTCGCTCCATGCTCTGCGAAGAGGATGCCCCAGGTCCTGAGACCTCGGGTACTGCCTTCTTCACCTACGGCATGCTGTGGGGCGTGAACAACGGCCTGCTGTCGCGTGCCGACTACGAGCCCGTTATCGAGAAGGCTTGGCAGTATCTCATCACCACCGCACTCCAGTCAGACTGGACGGTGGGTTATGTGCAGCCCATTGGCGAGAAGCCCGACCCAACAAAGACCGTCAACGCCCGTTCGCAGGCTAACTTCGGCACCGGCGCCTTCCTCTTGGCTGCCTGTGAGCACCTGCGCTACGAGAACCTCAAGACGGCTCGTCGCTTGCCTCTGAGAGTCAGCATCAGCAACCCTTCAGACGAGTATCGCGAGCAGGTTATTGAACTGCCTGCCGACACCATTTTCAATCGTCTGAAGATCAAGGGCGGACGCGAGTTTATCGTATTCGATGCGGGCGGTCTGGAGGTGCCTTATCAGTTGTCTTCCGACGGTAAGGTGCTGATCGAGGCAGGCGTGCGTCCTCACGGCATTCAGAATTTTATGATTCGCTGTGGAAAGCCAAAAGTCTATAAGACCGTGTGCTACGGCCGCATCTTCCCAGAGCGCAAGGACGACTTTGCATGGGAGAACGATCGTGGTGCCTATCGTGTGTATGGTCCCGCCCTTCAGAAGACCGGCGAGAAGAGTTATGGCGTGGATGTGTGGACCAAGAACACGCCCGAGTTGGTGCTCGACCAGCGCTATTGGATTGAGGATGTGGTCATGATGCCCGCCGTAGAGAAACTGCGCCAGGAGAACCGCCAGCGTGGCGACTCGCTCTATCGTCTGAACTCTTATCATAACGACCACGGGCGCGGTTCCGACCTGTATAGGGTAGGGGCTACGCTGGGTTGCGGAACGCCCGCTTTGATTGTGGACGACCAGATAGTATATCCCTATTGCTACAAAGATTATAAGGTGCTGGAAATGGGTCCGTTGCGCTTCTCCGTTCAACTGGATTATAACCCCACCGTGATTGGCGAGGACACCATTACCGAGCATCGCATCATCACCCTCGACAAGGGTTCCAACTTCAACAAGAGTACCGTGTGGTACGATGGTTTCTCGACGGTGGTCGAGTTGGCCACTGGTGTTGCCATTCATCAGGAAGACCGCACCAGCGTGGCTTTGGCCAAGGACTATCTGCACTATGCCGACCCCACCGACAATGTGCCTGTGAACAACTGCCAGCTCTTTGTGGCTACCCTGTTCCCCAACGGCGTCAGCGAGACCACCATCAAGCAGTTTAAGAAGGTGGACAGCGGGGCTGTGGGTCATGCCCTCGGCATCGTTGACAACTATTCCGGCGAGCCTTATACCTATTATTTCGGCTCTGCCTGGTCAAAGTTTGATGTGCGCACCCAGGCCGAATGGCAGAATCGCATAGACTGGGCCATGCGTAACATCCGTGAACCACTCGTTGTGGAAGTGAAGTAGGAAGTAAACCAATAATTTGAATATGATGACAACTAGACGATTGAAGATGGGCTTCTTGGCCCTTTTCGCCATGATGGCGACAGCAGTTGGCGCTCAGGACAACAAGAAAGTGTTTATCTATAGCCCTGGTGAGAGAGCTGGCTTGCACATTGCTCAGTTTGCGAATGACGGCTGGCAGGAGATAGGGCAGCTATGCTCTTCCGACTATGGCACATGGGGCGCCGAGAAACGCATGTATCATCCCTCGTTGACAAGGGCTGCCGACGGCACATGGCGTCTGGTGTTTCAGGTCAACGACCGCTCGCCGCTCTTTGCTGCCGCCTATAGCCGCGACCTCATTACCTGGCGTCCTCAGGACTATCCCATCGTCTCTACCCGCAACTGTGTGGCGCCTGTGGTTCATCCCTCGGGCGATGGTTTTGAAATCATATATTCTTCTGATGGCGCACACTACCGTGTAAAGGCATCGTCCGACTTCCGCCAGTTCTCCAAAGGCGAACGCGTGGATGATCAGCAACAGATTACGGCTGCGCTGCAGATGACGGAACAGGTGCAGTTGGACGGCAAGTCATTCGTTGGTCAGATATTCGAGATATCTGCTCAGGAACTCAACGCCATCAACACCTTTTTCAATCAGCAAAAGGAGGATGGCCGATTGAGCAGCGAGCGTATGCACGACGACGGCAAGAACCCCTCAATGCCCAAGCAACCTATTACCGCCACGCTGACGGTGACGAATCAGGAAAAGACCATCAGCGACAAACTGATCGGCATTTTCTTCGAGGACATCAGTTATGCAGCCGATGGCGGACTTTATGCCGAACTGGTTCAGAACCGCGACTTTGAATACAGTAAGAAGGACCGCCGCGAATGGAGCGCCACCACCGCCTGGCACTCTAATGGCCCTATAGAAATTGCTACGGAGCATCCCCTCAGTAGTCAGAATCCGCACTATGCCCTGCTGGGGACAGACACCCTTTGGAACGAGGGATGGGACGGCATCGCCATCGAGGCTGGAAAGAAATATGATTTCTCGATGTATATGTATGCTGGCGGACAGAAGCAGACCTTCGTCATCCAGTTGGTTGGTGCCGACGGAACGGTGCTGGCCAGCAGTAAGGTGAAGACTGGCGCCACCGACTGGCAGAGATACGCCACCGTACTCACAGCCAAGAAGAGCGATGCCAAGGCTCGTCTGGTCATCATTCCCCAGAAAGCAGCTCATGTGGGTGTCGATATGATTTCTCTCTTCCCACAAGAGACGTTCATGCATCGCAAGAACGGTCTTCGCAAAGACCTTGCTGAGGTCATTGCTGCCATGCATCCTAAGTTTGTGCGCTTCCCCGGTGGCTGTATGAGTCACGGACAGGGACTTGAGAACATCTACCATTGGAATCATACCGTAGGCCCTCTGCAGAATCGCACGCCCGACTTCAACATCTGGGGCTATCACCAGACGCGCGGACTGGGCTTCTTTGAGTTCTTCCAGTTTTGCGAGGATATCGGAGCCGAGCCCCTGCCGGTGCTTGCTGCCGGTGTGCCTTGTCAGAACTCCAACGCCAACGCTCAGGGTATCGGCGGACAGCAGGGCGGCATCCCAATGGACCAGATGCCTGCCTATATCCAGGAGTTGCTCAACATGATAGAGTGGGCCAATGGCGACCCCGCCACATCCGAATGGGCCAAGATGCGTGCTGATGCCGGACATCCCAAACCCTTCAACCTTAAATATATTGGTATAGGCAATGAGGATATCATTGGCACGGTCTTTGAAGAGCGATACGAGATGATTTGCAAGGCCATCCGCCAGCGTTATCCTGACATTAAGATATGCGGTACAGTAGGTCCGTTCCATACACCTTCTGCCGACTATATCGAAGGTTGGGACTTTACGAAGAAGCACCCTGACCTGCAGTATATGGTCGATGAGCATTATTACGAGTCAACGGGATGGTTTATGCACCACCGCGACTATTATGACCATTACGACCGCACTATGCCGAAGGTCTATCTGGGCGAGTATGCTGCTTCCACCCGCGTGAAGCGTCCTAATGTGGAGACTGCTCTGGCCGAGGCTCTTTATCTGACTGATGTTGAGCGTAATGGCGATGTGGTCGAGATGACCAGCTATGCTCCAATGCTTGCCAAGGAAGGTCACCATAACTGGGATCCCGACATGATTTATTTCTCGAACACCGAGGTGCGACCCACGCCAGCCTACGAAGTGCAGAAACTCTTCTCAAACTTTAGTGGCGACCGTTATATCAGCACGTCGATCAATATCAGTCCTGAACTCAAGCATCGTGTTGGCGCCAGCCTCGTTAGAAACGCCAAGGACGGTCGCCGTTATCTGAAACTGGTCAATGCCCTGCCCGTAGAGTTGACTCTTCAGGTCAATGGACTCACCATTCCCGCAGGCAGCGTCACACAGGAGTTCTCAGGCAACCCAGAGGATCAGTCTGTTCAGGTGACCACAGGCTCGACTGCTGGTAGTAGCATCACGCTTCCGCCGTACGCCTTCCGCGTCATCGCCTTTTAATGAAATAAAACCACAGACTATGACACCAGCAACGACGGCTACCACTTCAACTGGTATAACTTGAGTAGTGTGGGCGAGTCGAAAAACGCCTGTCCCGGCTTTTATGCCCTGGGCATCGGCGGCCAGGTGCTCTATGTCAATCCCTACAAGAAACTGATTATGGTGCGCGTGGGCATGAACAACTACAACTCTATTTTCATCCCTCTGGTCTTCGAGCAGCTAAGCAATGGTGACAGGTGGTGATAATGATATACAGAAAAATTATTAGTATAATGGCATACATGAACCGATTTGGACAATCAGACGACTTCCGCCGTGAAGAGCTGATCAGAAAGATAGAGCACTCCGTAGAGAATCTGACTTTGCAAGAGTTGGAGGCTCTATATTATGACATGTCAACGAAGAATTTCATCAACGATTGATGATTCATATGACGCTATTCTGTCTGCATTCTCTTGAGCCGTATCCTTGATGGCGTCGTCATAGCCTGTCAGGGCGGCAAAAGGTGCAAACTGTGCTGCACGACTCCACATTGACATCCTCGGATGATGCTTTGGCTCGTAGTGTGGCAGATTGATGATATCGTCGTAATCACTTCTCATTTTTCATTTCTCCTTTCTTTTTTAGGGTTTCGCCTGCTCTGTGGCCTCCAATTTGTTCGTTGCGCTCCTTGGCTGTGGCCCCTTCCTCGAAGTTCAGACCGCGGAGGATGGCGTTCTTGCCGAAACGCTTCTTGATTTTCAATTGTACCTCCTGCATCCTGCGCTCCTTGTCCAGTTGGGCCTGCTCTTCCTGACGCTGCTTTTCCAAAGCCTCATAGTCAGTAAAGAGGTCGAGCTGCTGGGGAGCATGGTCTTGTGCAGATACCGATGCCTCGGACACCACATGGTTTGTGGTCAGGTTCAGCCTGCGAATCACCAGGTCAGGATTCACGCAGCGATCAAACAACTCCGTTGCCCCATCCATGATGCGTCGTGAGGATGATGTCGGCTTGTCAAAGTTGAATGTGCCGTGAGCATGCTTGGGCACAGCCTTCCCGTAATAATTGGTGGTAATCTCACCATGATATTTCTCGCGGATGTCAGGACGTGTCAGACACTCAGCATCATAACCTACGGTCAGTACCAGCTGGTCGGTCACCAAGCGCTTCGACACCAGGTCGAGAGCCATTCCCTCGGCCATTTCACGCATCACCACACGGGCTTTCTTAAAGGTATAAGGCTCCTGCAACACCTGTCCGCTGCTGAAAGAATTAGTCTCTGGCCGATAGGCCTTTACGGCCTCCATCGTACATGGCTCCCATCCCCAGGCGTGGTCTATCAGCAGTTCTGCGTTGACGCCAAACAGCCGATAGAGCAGTCCCTCGTTCTGAACAGACATGCGTGCCAGTCGGCCCATCGTGTCAATGCCATAGACAGCCAGTTTCTCTGCGATGCCGTGACCCACACGCCAGAACTTGGTGAGGGGGCGATAGTCCCAGAGTTCACGTCGATAGGCCATTTCGTCCAGTTCAGCAATGCGCACGCCGTCTTTGTCGGCAGGCATTTTCTTGGCCACAATATCCATGGCCACCTTTGCCAGATACATGTTTGTGCCGATGCCCGCCGTTGCCGTGATGCCTGTGGTGGCCAATACGTCACGAATCATTTTCATGGCCAACTCATGGGCGGTCATCTTATATGTGCCCAAATAGGCCGTCACATCCATAAACACCTCGTCGATGCTATACACATGGATATCCTCAGGCGCAATATATTTCAGGTAAGTCTGGTAAACCTTGGTGCTCACCTCTATGTAGTGAGCCATGCGTGGAGGCGCTATGATGAAATCCACGCCACGCGCCTTCTGTCTCACCTCGAACAATCGCGCACGTCCGCCAATGCCGTATGCTTTCAGCGATGGCGTTACAGCCAGACAGATGGTCTTGTCCGTCCTCGATTCGTCAGCCACAACAAGGTTTGTGGTCAGCGGGTCAAGTCCCCTGTCCACACACTCTACTGAAGCATAAAACGACTTCAGGTCGATGGCAATATATGTCCGTCGCTGTTCTGTCAATTTCAAAAAAATCTCAATTCTTTCTGCAAAGATAGTGTTTTTACATCATTTTGTTGTAATTTCGTGCGCATATTTATAATTGTTTAGTAAGTATGGGTTAAGCACAAATTACATAAAAAAGAGACGGAACCAGTTGCGGCTCCGTCTCTTGTCGTTTCTAAATGGGATGGATGATTATTTGAAAATCAGCTGTGCAAAGTTAAAGAGACCATACTTCCACACCACGAAGTTGTGACCCTCGCCAGGATAGTTGATGAGGGTGCAGGGGATGCCCTTCTCGTCGCAGAAAGCCTTGAGCTGTGCGCTGTTGTTCATCAGGCCGTCGGCACCACCACAAACCATCCACAGCAGCTTGTTCTCCTTCTTCACCTTGTCCACATCGGGAATGAGTTGAGCAGCACGCATGGTGTTGGGGGCTGAAGAGAAGCCACCTACATAGGCGAAGACATCCATGTGACCCAGTCCAAAGTTGAGCGACTGGCCGCCACCCATCGACAGACCGGCGATGGCGCGATGCTCACGGTCGGCATAGACGCTGAAGTTCTTCTCGATATAGGGAATCAGACTGCCAATGAGGTCCTTGTCGAAGTCACCGAAAGCGCGGAACGAACCCATGCCGCCGGCACGCGAGTCGTCCTTCTGGGCGCGTCCGTTAGGCATCACCACAATCATGTCGGCCACCTTGCCCTCAGCATAGAGGTTGTCCATAATGATGTTGGGCACGCCGCCGTCGCGATACCATTCGTTCTCGTCACCACCGATGCCGTGGAGCAGGTAGAGCACGCTGTACTTCTTCTTGGCGTCATACTTTGGCGGCAGATAGACGTTGGCCTTGCGGGTGGTTCCCACCGATTCCGACTGATACTCAATGAGTTTCACGGTACCCTTTGCCACGCCTTCGCGCTCCTTGTCGAAGCCCTGGGGTGCTGCCTTGTACTCGTCAAACTTCACGTCAATCTGTTGCTGACCGCCAAACATGGGAATATTTGGCTCCTGTGCGCTGGCTGCCATCGTAGTGAGTGACAGCATAGCTGCTAAATAAACTTTCTTCATAGTTTTAATTAATTGATCAATTAGTTATTAATAATGACTACTCTTATAGACTCGCTTCCCGTCTTTTGGTTTAAAACTATGTGAAAATTTATCCTCTTAATATAATTGCTGAGGGCCTCCGCCTTGGGAAGCCCTCAGTTTTCAATCAGTTCTCAGGGTCATCGGAGTCACCTCCGCCTGGGTTGTCGTTGCCACCATTGCCGCCGGTTGAACCGCCATTGCCAGTGTTACCAGACTCCCCTCCATTTGGTGAGGGGGTGGGGGTGTGCTCTTGGTTCTCAATCTCCTCATCGTCTTTGCCCGACAGCAGGGTCTTGACATTGACGAACTCGGCCTTCTTGATGAACTCACGGCTTGAGAGGTTGTCCTCGGCCGTCTGGTCGGGCAGGAAACGGATGTGCAGGGCCTTCAGGTGCTGGTTCACATTAAAGTCCTCCTCCTTGTTCGAACCGCCCTTCTGACACTCGGCCGTCAGGTAGAAGGTGCCCAGTCCGCTGATCTTCACCTTCTTCGACTCCAGCAGCATCTCAAGCAGGCATGTCTTGAACTTCTTCATCACGCCCTCCACCACGTCTTCGGTGAATACTGAGCCATGTCCAGCAATGTGCTTGGCCAGCTTCGACATGCTCATCGTCTCGATGCTCTTCAGCCTTGCGTACCACTTCCCGTACATCACAGACTCTGAGTCCTTGATGTCATTCTTGTAAACTTCGTAAAGAATCTTACTCATGATATTAGATTATTAAGTAAAACGTTATCCAGGTCAGGACTTTCCTGCCTTTCTTTGTAATCTCTATTACTGATGCAAAGATACAAATAATTCTTCAAATATGCAAATTATATACTTGTTATTTAGGACAATAAATGTTAAATATTAAAGTAAAGGACTATATAATATTTTCGGTTTAAATGTGTTATAATTTAGGGCAGATTCCTGCTTGAAATCTGCCCTCTCAATCCTGTGTTTTTAACAAGATTACGTCTCTCTCTTGTTGAGATTACGGCTCGCCATTGATGAGATTACGGCTCATCTTTCATGTTCTGCTAACGCTTGTGATAATGTCCGGTGCTGACACGAGCCATGACATTATAGTCAGTGATGAAAGTTCCTAGATAACGCTCTGCTGTGCGTTGTGCCATTTGTAGCTGACGAGCAATTGCCAAGTACTCTTTTGTAGTGAACTCCTGTGGCAGTGCATTCAGCAAAGTGAGTTCTTGTGCAGACATCATTTTACCTGAAGTGCTGAGCGGTGTCTCGGTGTGAGGTAACAGGCGTTTGTAAACATAGACCGTGTGGTTGATAAGACACGAGGCAATCGTGATGGCAGTCTGAAAGTCGGTCTCATTGCATACCAGCGGTTCTCCCTGTTGGCTGAAACGAGGCTGCTGCTCTTCATGGCGAAGAATGGTGAGCACCATCGCTATGCGATAGGTTGTAAGACCCAAGCGGAATACGAATGCGTCGAGCTCGTCGCCATACAGTCCGATCTGCTCGTTGTACAATGGCTCGAAGAACTCGTTGAAGCGCATCTTCTGTTCTTCGTTGAGCGTGAACTTAAGAGGCTCTTTGCTGAAGGCCTGCAGGTCGTCGTGGATAGCCTTGAAGCGCAGCCCAAGTGGTGCCATCTGTTCATAGAGCGTTTCCTCGCAGTCCTCAAACACGTTGCGCCAGCCACGACTCTTGCGTAGCAGATAGAATACGAAGCGGTTGGCCAGGCCATTCTCGGTGTTTTGAGGTGAGAGCAATAGTGGCACCTGTCCTGGGGTGCATGTGAGCGATATAGACAGTCGTGGCTTGTCAACAAAGACATGTTCGTTGTCCTTGCGACGGCTGTAGTCGATAGTCTCATGATGAAAAGCCTTACGCAGCCCCGATGAGTAGTCGCCATAATCCTGTTTGACGGCTTGAGTCAGTGTGTCGGCCTCGGTCTCAAAGATAGCTCCCCAGCCATCGTTGGCAGCCAGGTCTTGATAAAAGGCCGTGGCCGATGCGTTGACAGAGATGAGAGGCGAACGGTAGGGAGGCTCCTCGGGTTCGGTGGCATTCACTTTTTCCTTTTTGCTCAGAGCGTCATAGGCAGCTTTCTTCTTGATGTACTCGTGATGGGCGGCCTCATAGCGACTGCGTATTTCGCGTACAATGGGATCGATAAGTGCCAGACAGGCCGGAATGATACCCTTGTCGGCACCAGACGGAGCCACGATAAAGTCATAGAAAGGCGGAAACACCTGTCGGCGGTCGTAGATGCCGCAGACATTAGGGGTAAAACCCGATGCCAGGTTGAGCATGCTTAGTATCACCTTGTCGCGTCCTTCGGAAGAAGTCTGTTTTTGAGCAGCATCACGTAGGATAGGGGGCAGGTCTCCGATGTTGAGTTTGTCAGAAAAAGTAGGATTAGCCAGGGCAGATGCGTCAAGCGCCTGTTCGACCTCTTGCGGGGAAAACTCCGCCATTTCCGCCACTCCGCCACCGCTCTGCATGGGTTTAGCAGAAGTCGGCTGATGTGGTATCAATGTATTAATACTACTATTGTCAACAGTTGTCTGAGCATTCTGAAAGGAGTTCGTGTCATGCTCCGCAGAGCCTTGGCGGAGTGGCGTAAATGGCGGAAATCGACGTCCAATCTCAGAAAGGTCAACGCCAGCATCTTGCGCCATTTTATAAAAAGTTTTGATAGTGACACGGCCGTCCTGCTTCGCAATACACTCTTCCCATTTCTTCTCGCAGTCCGACTCGCGATACTTCGTACTCTGGCTGCAGAGGCGATGAAAGAGGTCGCGCCCCTGAGGACCTAGACCTTCGGCCAGAGCAAAGCCCAGGTGCAGATAGTCATCATACGACTCGGCTATATTGGCGCCTTTGCGTATCAGCTCATCAGCAACAGCCTGTGCTTTTGCCAACTCATCATCAAGTGGAGCATTGGCAGGGTTCGTCACATGAGAAGCCACATTTTGGGGCTCCTCGTTGGCATTCACAGAGTTGGCGCTATTGTTTGCCCACGCCAGAGGGTCAAAAACATTATTGTTCATTTTAGAAATACTCAATTAAATCGGTTTTCAAATAGGCTTGCTCATCATGACAAAGAAAGCAGGCACGTGACACGTTAACGCACTGAGCATCAACTTGTTTATCAGACAGTTGGTAGGTGTGCATGATATAGTTGCGCACAGCAGTAAACCACGTGCGGTGGTCACAGCGCGTGAGGTCGATGTGGACGAACCACTTCAGACCCTTGCCTCGTGGCGAGCGAAACAGCAGTAGCGTCTCGAACATGGGGTCGTCTATCAACTTCTCGAACAACTCTTCCGTGCGCTCATTTAGTTCGTCGAGATCCATGGTCAGAACCCCCGAATGCTTCATGAGGCATTGGTCGGAGCAATAGGAGAAAATGCCCGACGGCGTGACGTAGTCGAAGTTTGCACCCTTGTACTGGCGAGCCTCATCCTTGTCCGCAATAGAGCGCAGATGCTCGGTCTCGGTCATTGCCCAGCGCCCGCGAACATACTGGTAGACCTGGAATAGCGTCACGGGCACAGCCTCCGGTCTTTTGTTGGTGATGGGCCTACGGAAGAAGCTCATCTTCACCTCTGCGGGATTCCATTCCCCAGCGGTATTGTTTGTAGTATAACCTTCCATACTAATCTTATATAATGTGGTATGAGGTTTACTCTCTTGCACCGGTCGGGTCTCGATATAGAGAAATTTTCATCTTACCCGCCGTTCCCCCTCGGCCCCGTGCTCAGGTTTTACATGCCGTGGGGTACAGAATTCTGAGTGCGAAGGTACTCTTTTATACTGAGAAAAGGCGTAAAAATGCGTTTGTGGGTTCACGAAGTTCGCAGAGTTCGCAAAGTTCACGATAGTTCACCTGGGTTCGGATCGGGTTCACTAAAAAGTACATGCGTAAGTTCACTAAAATGATAGAAAAGTATGTGCTGTGATTTTTTGTAGACAAAAACGCTAAAAATATGTTAAATATCAACTTTGTGGATTAAGAAAGTGACGAAGAATGGTTGACGTAAATTAAAAATTAGTAACTTTGTCAACGAATTAATAAAATAATATTATGTCGGAACAATTAAATGTATTTTCACGGCGACTCAGGCAAGCCAGGATATTGAAGAAAATGTCTATGGATCAACTTGCCTCCAAGATTGGAAATAGTGTTTCTAAGCAAGCTATTTCAAAGTACGAGGCTGCCAAGATGATGCCTAATAGTACCATCGTGGCGGCTCTGGCAATTGCATTGGATGTTGAGCCTGACTATTTCTACCGTCCTTTCAGTTTTGACTTGAATGAGTTTAATGTCTCCTTCCGCAAAAAGTCCGATACCAGTGTAAAGGATGTCAATGCATTGAAGGTTCGAATACAGGACGCAGTTGAACGCTATTTGGAAGTAGAAGAAATACTTGGAAAAGACAAGGAAACGGTTCTTCAGACGGATGGCGAGCCCCTCTCTACTCCTGCCCAAATGCAAGAACAGGCTAAATGTTTAAGAAACGAATGGCAATTGGGCTATGATGCCATAGGAAATGTTCAGGATGTACTGGAGGAGCACGGAATAAAAGTGATTTGTACGGAAGCACCGAGTGGCTTTGATGGTGTGAGCGGTATTGTCAATGGCAAGGACTATATTGTTGTTCTCAATAAGAATCAGAAACATGTAGAACGTCGCAGATTCACCACTATGCATGAGCTGGGCCATCTTCTTTTCAACAACCGATTCTCTCCGAACTTGACTTTGCGTGAGAAGGAAAAGCTTTGCGATGCATTTGCCAACGAAATGCTTTTGCCGTCGATAGTAGTGAAAACGGTCTTCAGTCCAGGCGAGAAGATTTCCACTTACGAAGTCCGTCAGTTGCAGGTGGTATATGGTATTTCCTTCGATGCCATTATGCACAAGTTATTTGATTTAGGCATCATCAATGAAAGCAAATACAAGACTTTCCTTATTCGCAAGAATCATGATGAGGCGTGGAGGCAATTCGTAGAAGACACCTTATACAATGAAGGATTCTCTACTAAGTTTGAGACGATGGTATATGCTGCAGCAGCAAAAGACATGATAAGCACTTCAAAGGCAGCCAGTCTTCTGCATAGTTCTATCAGCACCGTCCGTAAGCATTTGAATGTAATTTGATGAAGAAGATAGTAGTAAACGATACAAACGTATTCATCGACTTATATGAGGTCGGGCTTTTGGACAAGTTCTTCTCTCTTCCGTGGGAGGTCCACACCACCGACTTCGTGATGCTTGAATTGCTTAGGGAAGGACAACAAGAAACGGTAGCCAAATACAAGGCAGAGAAGCGTCTGTTAGTTCCTGTCTTAGAGGCAGAGGAAATGATGGCTATAGGTAATCTGTATCAACAGAATCAGAACAGATCCAATTTATCTCTGACAGATTGTTCAGTATGGTATTACGCCAAAGTGAACAACTATATCTTGTTGACTGGTGACCGGAAGTTGCGAACAGCTTCTGTGTACGATGGGGTAGAGGTTCATGGTGTTATTTATGTTTTCGATACACTTGTGGAGCTCAATATTATTTCTCGTCAGGTTGCAGTTGAAAAGCTGCAACTACTAAATAGTATGAACCTTCGATTGCCTAAAGAGGAAATTGATAAACGAATAAGTATGTGGAAAGCAGAGATAAAGAAATAGTATGGAAAGACAAAAACGCTGATGCCGTTCTAGAAACGTACAGCGCCAAGGAGCTTGCTGAGATGTATATGACATCCCGGCTTGATTTTCTTGGTCTGGACATGGAGGAGGCAACACATCAGTGGAACCTTAATTTTATTTTTGACTTTCTTTATCATGTGAGGAACTTGCAAGATATTAACCTTGCCATTGATTGGTTGGCAGCAAAGTGGGATGAAAGACATTTCTCTAACGCTCAATACACCACTATTAAAGATCCTAATCTCGTAGAAGAACAACGTCGATTCGTCCTTTCATTGAAGGACATCAAAGATACTCTTAATAGTCGTTTCAAAGCCAAAGAATATGAGGAGTTATTGAGGGCGCAATTGTTGATGGGGTATAACGAACCAACTACAACCGAAGTAATCTCGAAAGGCGACCAAATTCAGGACAGATCCGATAAGACAGAATCTCCTCTTTTCGGCGTGTCAGATTCTTCCACTATACCAGAATACCATATCGAAGACTTACCAGAAGACGTACAAAACATCCTGACTTTCAATGACAATGAGACCTATACTTTATTCGTTAAAAATATGAATGAAGACACATGGCTCAAGGTAAGTACCAACAAACGCAAATACTTAGACAGGCTCAGATTCGTATGCAACAAATTTCAGATTACTGCCAAGCATACAGATCGCAAACAATTCGACAAGTTGTTGCATTGTATTATTCCTAACCTTGGTGAAATAGGTAATTTGGAGAGTGCAATGAAAAAACAAACTGACTCCAACAACGAGGCGAACTATAAATACTATGACAGTCCTGTCTATAAACATCGAAGCCAATGCAAAGATTTATGCGATGTTGGTGCAGAATTAGAGGAGTGCCTATCTCCAGTACTTGAGAGAATACACCATAAGAAGTGGAATACCAAGAACAATCCACGATAGACTATTTGAAAAATTCTCCAAATTCAGTATCTTTGCAGCGCAATAACAATATTAATGAGTATTTTGGAATGAGCAATATCAAGATAATAAAAGGTGCGTTCGACGCCAAACTGGAGCTTCAACATGCCAGCATCGTAGCAGGGTTTCCATCGCCTGCCGACGACTATTCGCACGACACGCTCGACTTTAATCGTGATTTCATCAAGCATCCCGAAGCCTCGTTTTATGGCAAGGTGGAGGGCGAGTCTATGAGAGACGCCGGTCTCTTCGATGGCGACCGGGTCATCATCGACCGAGCCGTAGAGCCGCACGACGGCAGTATCGTCGTTGCTTGGTGGGACGGCGGGTTCACGATGAAATATCTCGACCTTACTCATCGCAACGAGGGGTATATCGAGCTGCGCCCTGCCAACCCCGACTTCCCCGTGTTCAAGATTGACAACCCCGACGAGTTCGAGATCTGGGGCACCGTGATTCACCTGATTCGTACCTTCGAGTCGGTATAATGCGCAGCTAATTCTCAATTCTCAACTCTAAATTCTCAATGTACGGAATCGCTGACTTGGATAATTGCTATGTCTCATGCGAGCGCGTCTTCAGGCCCGACCTGAAGGGCGTTCCTGTGGTAGTGCTATCGAACAACGACGGTTGCGTGGTGGCTCGTTCCAACGAGGCCAAGGCCATGGGCATCAAGGAAGGTACGCCGTACTTCCAACTGGAACATCAGTTCCCAGGACAAAAGATTGCCGTATTCTCATCAAACTACGAGCTCTATGGCGAGTTGACAGGCCGTGTGGTCAGCATCATCCGACAAGAGACGCCAGCTTATTTCCGCTACTCCATCGACGAGTGCTTCATGTATCTCGATGGCATAGCTCACGACCAGCTGCAGCAATGGGGCGAGAACCTTCACAAACGGGTGAGGCGCGAGGTCGGCATGCCCATCAGCATCGGGCTGGCACCCAACAAGACCCTCGCCAAGATAGCGTCGAAGCTGGCGAAGAAATACGAGGTCTATCGTCATTGCTGCATGATTGATACCAACTACAAACGTGAGAAGGCGCTGGAATGGTGTCCCATCGAGGACGTTTGGGGCATCGGACGCCGCTATGCGGCAAAGCTTCATGCACTCGGCTGCAAGACGGCGCTCGACTTTGCCAAGCATCATAAGGACTGGGTGCGCCTGACGTTCAACAATATCAATATCGTTCGCACCTGGCAGGAACTGAACGGCGAGGACGCTGTGCCTAACGAGGAGCTGACCAAGAAGAAGAGCATCTGCACCAGTCGCTCTTTCAACGGCATGATATCCGATATGGATACCCTCCGTACGCACGTTTCCAACTATGCCGCCCGATGTGCCGAGAAGCTGCGCCAGCAGAATACCGTGGCCACCATCGTAGGCGTTTTTGTGAATACCAACATGTTTCGTGAAGACCTCGCCCAGTACTGGAACTTTCAGGAGGCTCGCCTCATTACGTCCACCAACAGCACCATAGCCATTGTCAAAGCTGCCTGCGACGTGCTGCAGCAGATCTACCGTCCAGGCTATCAGTATAAGAAAGCCGGTGTCATCGTCATGGGTATAGGTTCTGACAGTCCCATCCAGCAGGATCTCTTCGACGTCAACGCAGAACAAATCGAAAAGATGCGGCGCCTCGACCAGGTTGTTGACCGCATCAACCGTCTGCATGGCTCCGAAACAATTGTCATTGGTGCGCAGCAATACACCAAGAAAGACGGCAAGGGTCGGGCGGACGTCTTCGCCAACGCCATCAAGCATGAGCATAAGAGCCAGAATCCCACCACAAGATGGTCGGATATCATCAAACTAAAATAGGCTAGGGGACAATCATGGTCTGATTCAGTGACCTTTCTCTGGCAGAGATACGGCGTTTCTCTGATAGCGATACGGCGTGTTGCTAAGAACGATACGGCCTTTCTCTCATTTTAATGTAATCGCGCCTATATGCCGCTCGGTTTGGTTTCCAAGACGCTTGTCAAACAAGAACTCTTATTTCTGCTTCATAAATAATCTTATTTTCCTTATCTTCCAAACTTTTTCGCAGTTTTTTCTATTTTGAAAGCAAAATTACAAATAAAATTTGTACCTTTGCCCCTGCTTTCTGCCTTATGCGGCAACGATGTCATCTGAGGATGATGGAGCCGATAGGTGGAGCACTACATATTGAAAGGCGTTACGTCGCTTTGTTTTTGGTTATTCGAACTACCACAATCGAAAGCTGAACAAGAACAATGTTGAGGTGACACCACGGGGTGTATCATATACTACTCCGTAGTGTGCTGCGAGGGTACTTTGTGCTCTCAAAAGCACACTTTACGGGTGTACTATATACTCCTGCGTGGGTGTTTCTCTGTCTGTTTTTCAGCATGGCTGTGGTAGGCCAGAATAACGAACAGGCAGCAGTAAGCACCCACGTTTTTTTGTATGTAGGTGTACTTGATATAAACAAGCCTGACTGAGGGTGCATAAGGCAAAGTTGCGTTATGCCAAGACAACAAGCAATAAAGAGTCGCCCTCAGCAACTGGACTTGTTCCAGGTACAAGTTGAATATCCAAAGGAGATTGTAAGGAATCAGAGTCAGGAAATAGACTTGGATTCTTTGGATTTGTCTAAGAATGTTCTTATCTGCAATGTCAAGAAATACAATGTGGAGCACTTTCTGGACGGGACGGCAAAGATTTACTATACGGGCAAGCGTTTTCCTTCTACTGTTGCCCTCAACAAACTATACTACTTCATCCCTTATATCGGAAAACAATGCGATTTGGATTACTACGGGATAAGAGACTTGTATCTTATAAAGATTGCCCGTGTAGGCTCTCGTAGAGAAGGCGAATTGGATAATGACCCGAATGATTTGCGCCTTGTTTTTGAACTACAGTTTGTTAAGCACTTGTTTGCTGATTATAAGAAGCAACGACTTCAAATTTGGGAAACATATACCGATACAACATTAGAGCAACTTGTTGAGGCTCAGAAACCGACACGGATTCAACTACCAAAGAGACTCACCTATATCAGCCTGTTCAGTTGTGCCGGTATCGGATGCTATGGATTCAAACAGGAGAACTTCAATTGTGTTGCGACAGTAGAACTCATCGAACGGCGACTGAATGTTCAGAAATACAACCACAAATGCCCCTATGAGAGTGGTTACATCTGTGGCGATATGACGCTACAGGAAACTCAGGACAAAGTGTTCCACGAGATACAAATGTGGAGGAACATGAGAGGGATGACAGACTTGGATGTTGTTATTGCAACGCCTCCCTGTCAAGGTATGTCTGTTGCTAACCACAAAAAGGGTAATGAACTCAAACGCAATTCTTTGGTGGTTGAGTCAATCAAGCTCATTCAGCAAATAAAACCACGTTTCTTTGTCTTTGAGAATGTTCCTGCTTTCTTGAAGTCAATCTGTACGGACATAGATGGACAGGACAAGCTTATCAAAGAAGCTATAGATTTAGACCTTGCTGGTGATTATAATATTGCAGCCAAGGTCATCAACTTTAAGGACTATGGAAATCCCAGCAGCAGAACAAGGACTCTGGTCATTGGAGTTAGAAAAGACCAGAAAGAGATTACACCTCTTGAATTGTTCCCAGACAGGCAGGAAGAACAGACGCTGCGACAGACGATTGGCCATCTGCCACATCTGCACTATATGGGTGAAATATGGGACCAGGACATCTACCACACTTTCCGTCCGTATGCGCCACACATGGTTAGCTGGATAGAAAACATTACTGAGGGACAATCTGCCTTTGACAATGAAGACGAGAGTCGCATTCCTCATCACGAAAAAGACGGCGAGATTATCTTCAACCAGCGAAAGAACGGCGACAAATACACTCGTCAGTATTGGGACAAGGTGCCTCCTTGTGTTCACACTCGCAACGATATCATGGCGAGTCAGAATACCGTCCATCCAACGGATAACCGTGTATTCTCTATCAGAGAGGTGATGTTGATGATGTCAGTACCCCAATCATTTGAATGGAGTGCGATACCCTATGCACAATTGAATGCGTTACCTTTGGAGGAAAAACAGAAATACCTAAAGAAAGAAGATCCGAACATCCGACAGAGTTTGGGTGAAGCCGTTCCTACAATTATCTTCCAACAGATAGCCCACAAAATTAAGGGTAAAGTGGCTGAGTCTGAATTGACAGAACAAGACGTACTGAATATAATTGAAAAGAATGAGCTCACGGATACAGACAATCTTCTGAAATACGTGAAGAAGAACAAAAAAATTGGCTTTGTGCGATTGGCGAAAATTGCAGAATACGCAAACGGAGCAAGGTCTGAAACAGCAGCATATTACACACGACAGGATATTTGCTACTCGGTGGTAAAGAACTTGCCTGACTATCCAGACTCCAAGATACTGCATATATTAGAGCCTGCTACAGGAGTGGGTAATTTTCTGCCATCACTCTTTATGAAGTATGCAAACGTGGCAGAGCTACATATAGATGTCATAGACATCAACCCTGACAGCATTGCTTTATTAAAACAAATTCTCCAGTCAATACCTCTTCCTGAGAATGTAAGGCTGAATTTCATCAATAAAGACACGCTATTGGAGACGTTCCCCAAACGATATGACATCGTTGTTGGCAACCCACCTTACATGAAAGTGAAAGACAAGTCATTGCTGAAAGCCTACAAGCAATCAGTTACCAACACTGACACCAACAATATCTTCTCGTATTTCATTGAAAAGTCAATAGAATTGGGTGATGTTGTTTCGCTCATCGTCCCCAAGAGTCTGATTAATGCTCCAGAGTTCGATAGGACACGCCAGTTGATGAATGAATTACCGATAACCAATATCGTTGATTTCGGAGAAAAGGGGTTCAAGGGTGTCAAGATAGAAACTATTGCTTTTACCATCAACAAGAAAGTGAAGAAAGGATTGACGAAAGTGGAATCCTACATCACTAACTCTGTTGAGGTGAAGCCCCAATCATATATAACAGACCCAAAATTCCCTTATTGGTTAATCTATCGAAATCAGGATTTTGACGAGGCTGCTGGTAAGATGGAGTTTGGCATCTTCAAGGCTTTCAGAGACCGTGTACTTACCAAATCCAACACTCAGCAACAAGGAGCCATCCGTGTGCTGAAATCTCGGAATATTGGAAGCAACGAAATCATCAACATTGAAGGCTACGACACCTATATAGACAACATCAGCGATTTAGAAGTTGGGAAATTTATGAATCATACAGAATGTGTGCTGGTTCCTAACTTGACATATTATCCACGGGCTTGCTTTATGCCTATGAATTGCATAGCAGACGGTTCGGTTGCTATCCTCACAACGATTGGTAATACAGTCATTACGAAAGAGGATTTAGCCTACTATGCCACCGAGGAATTCAGCAAGTTCTACAGTATCGCCCGCAATCGCGGCACTCGCTCTCTCAACATTGATAACAACTCCGTATTTTTCTTTGGTAAATTGAAATAGCTATGATTGATGTAATAACTAAATTCCTAAGCAAGTATGATCTGGATGTCCGTAAAAGTCACGATGCACGTTTTATGGACCAGAAGTGTACACCAGACGTAGTCTGCTTTATTGCAGATTGTCTCATTAACTTGAATCCCCAAGGCGAGTTTACTGTACAAGATGTGTGGGATATGCAATACTTTATCAAAAACGCATCTGCAATATTTGGCAAACCGAGTCCAAAGAATGAGACAGCCCGCCATGAATATGACAAATTCATTCAGCAGCCTCTACGAATGTTGGCTTATGCTCATGTACTCAACATAGAAAAAAGAGGAAATGTGAACTACTACGGCATTGCCAACTTGGATATCTTGGACTATATCGCCACCAAAGAGCGTAATGCCTACAATTTCCTGTATGTGTATATCACAAAAGTGTTGTCGGACAGCGGTATCATGAAGTATTTCGAGGAGTTCAAGAATGCTTGTATAAAAGGAATTGTTTCCCAGCAGGATTATACAGAACTCAAAGAAAGGTATACTCGGTTTATCATTGGCAATACTGCAATCAATGGTACTGTGGAAGTGGCCCGTATCTTTACAAAAGTAATCAATGTTTATTCGGCAGAGAACGATATTCAAGGAACGGAGAAAGGCAGATTGTCCAAGGATATTATTGCTTTCTCTGATTTGATGTACAACCGTAAGAATTGGCGTGATATAGATAAGGCTAAGTCTCAAACTCGACAAGAGGCAGCAACGGCCGAAGAAATACAGCAGCAAGAGGCATATGATGCTTATCAAGTGACTAAGGCAATGAATCTGTTGCGTAAGATACAGGTGGATAGCGAAGTGAGAGACCAATATGCTAATGGTGATGCCACTCAGGTACACCATATATTCCCCAAATCTCAATTCCCAGAGATAGCTCACTATTTGGAAAACCTTATAAAGTTGACTGCCACGCAGCACTATACAAAAGCCCATCCTAACAATCACACCCAAGTAACAAACAAAGACTATCAGTTGGTTTGCTTGTTGGCAAAATCGCAAAATATAGAACAATCGTTAAAGACTATCGGAGATAAATATTATCGGAAAGAATCGTTCATATATGTCATCAATGTTGGGTTGCATGCAGAACTAAGTCAATGCCTATCCTTTGCTGATATTAGGAAACAGTTGCGAATACTCTATAATGCTGCTTAAGAAATATTTCTAACATTAACTTATAATACCTAAGACTATGTACAAATCATTTTTTGGAAGGAACAAACAGGTAAGCTTTACTTGTCCTGAAGATTATTATAAACTTTTGGGATTCTTGGCAAAGTCCGATGGTTCAGTTTCACTTACATGGGAGAACAACGAAGACCAAGGAGCTTGGGGAAGTGAGGGACGTGTCTGTTTCCATACCAGAATGCTTCCCTCTGCAGGATGCTTGCGCTTTACTGCCGGAAATGGGTCTATCTATAAAAGAGTCAATTGTAATGCTTTTGTTGAGCATTTATGCAGATATCATAACTTTGTGCAAGGAAAGTATCAGAATATATCTGCAATCCGCAAAACAATACCTGCTCAATACCTTACAGACTTTGAACAAGGTTTAAGAAGTTAATCAATAAGATATAGCATACTACAAAGCAATCTGCTATGTAGAAACCCTCTCACGCTAAGAACATGTGGCGAGAGCTGAATGAATTGTATAGAGTTACCCAATAGCAATTAACTTGTTATCGGGTAATTCATATTGCAATATTGCATTGCATTTGTTTTTCGTCATACCAAGATAATTGCCCCTCGCTTCTCCCTTGACCTATCGGTCGAGCCTGCTCACGTTGATGTACATCGACGGAGAACCTTTATACTGAAAATATCGATACTATATCCGAACGCTAAGGCATAAGAAAAGGAGCACCCGATATGGATGCTCCTTTGATTATAGATAGGATAGGGGATTAGTCTTCCCAGTTCTCAGCAGCCCCCAGCAGTTGCTACCCAAACTGCATGGTTTTTCTTAGAGATGTTACGGACGAGTAAACCTCATTTACTGTCCGTTCGGAACTCTGACCAGTTCAGTGTCAATGGAGTATCGTCAATGCCCATTCGGGTATGTCGTCGGTATATTGCTTAAACAATTGACCATCTGTCATACGGAATAAAAGACGGGCTTCGGTATCATCGATTGAATTGTCGTAAACATAGACGCGGTCAGTACAAGGCGGCTGCCTGTTTGATTTCCTCAAAGAAACGCGTTGTTGCTTCTTGGTTTGTCTGAGTTGCCTCTTCAGCGGCCTCACGCATCAGTTGTTCAAGTACCTCATCAGAAGGCTCCTCCATACTTGTCAGTTTGTAAGTGTCGATACTCATATTATGTCCATTTTTATTTATTCACACCGCAAAGATACGAAAAGTTTTGGAATATTGTTTGCATTCGGAGGAAAAAGTGCAAAAAGAGGTGAAACCTTTGTGGTTCCACCTCTTAAATATAATAGAGTAGGGGATTAATCCTCCCAGTTTTGACTTCGTCGAGATTGAATCTTCGCTCGGCAATGATTAAGCGAGCTTATCATTGCTCTCACTCAGTCCAATCTTCCTGAGTCTTGCGGACGTAGGTCTTGTAGCGGAGCTGAGCCATCTTCTGAGCCTCGGCGAAGAGTTCCTCGGCCTCGTTAGGATAAGCCTTCTTAACTGACAGGTAACGAACCTCACCGAGCAGGAAGTCGTGGAAGTTCTCCCAGTTAGGCTCCTTAGAGTCGAGAGAGAATGGGTTCTTGCCTTCCTCATCCTTTACGAAATGGGTATGGACGATAAGGCCGTCCGCCGTATCATTGGCATCACCCAAGAAGCCATCCGCTCAACAAGGTACAGGATTTTGCAGAATGGGAGGAAGTAGGGGAAGATATATTACTTTCGTATTTCCTCTAAAATGTCGTCTAATATATAATGGTCACTCATCAACTGCAGGCCGTAGCGGGCATCTGAGAGTTGCCTGGCTGTCTGGGTAGAATAGTACAAATCCAACGCGCGCTCAGCATCTATGTTGAGCGTTTCAGCTAGCATCATGATGATATGGCTTTGTTTGCGCCAAAGTACATTGTCCCTCATGCTTAGTCCTCCTTGGTGATGATGCTTGATTTTTCGAATTTCAAGTAGCCGTCGATTGCTTTCTGGCTGACGAAGCTGCTTGTTCTTGTTCCCAGTTATTCAGCGTCATAAGGGTATCGTCAACGACCCATTCCAAACTTTGAGTATGGAGCTGGTCATAGTGTCGGAACAGACGCTTGTGGATAAGTCCCTGTGCCTTCAGTCGGTCATGCATGGACTTGCCCGTGGTTCCAGCCTTCTTTGCACTGGCTTCAATAGCCATTACGGCAAAATGGATTTTATTGTAAATGCATTTCTTCATATCCATCTATGCTTTATTGGCGACAAAGTTACAAAAGTTTTCCGAAATAATGAAAATTTTGATGAAAAAAGAGGTGAAACCGTTGCGGTTCCACCTCTTTATAATAGAGTAGGGGGATTAATCCTCCCAATTGCTCTTACTCGTTGCTCCAGTCCTCCTGAGTCTTGCGGACGTAAGTCTTGTAGCGGAGCTGAGCCATCTTCTGAGCCTCGGCGAAGAGTTCCTCGGCCTCGTTGGGATAAGCCTTCTTAACTGACAGGTAACGAACCTCACCGAGCAGGAAGTCGTGGAAGTTCTCCCAGTTGGGCTCCTTAGAGTCGAGAGAGAATGGATTCTTGCCTTCCTCAGCCAGAGCTGGGTTGTAGCGCCACAGGTGCCAGTAACCGCACTCAACAGCCTTCTTCTCCTCAGCCTGGCTCTTACCCATGCCGCCCTTGGCCTTCAGACCGTGGTTGATACATGGAGCATAAGCGATGATGATTGAAGGTCCGTGCCATGCCTCAGCCTCGCGGATAGCCTTGAGGGTC
>CACYNE010000030.1 GCA_902775605.1 uncultured Prevotellaceae bacterium | reverse complement strand
TTCTTTTTTACCAATAACTAAAAACCTAAAACTATAAATATTACTACTAACCTAAAACAATCTATTAACCTTTTGACGATGCAAAGGTACGACGATTTTTTGAACTGTGCAAGGATTTATATATTAATTAGTGTAAAAACTGCACTAACTTGATTTAAGTCAAGGGAATGTGTGCGCAAACAGTGCTTTTTTTGTGTTTTTCTATTGTATTTTACTCACTTATTCGTACCTCTGACTTCGTCGAAGGTACTTTCACTCGGAAATAAAAGAAAAAGCACTTTTTCTTTGTATTTCTCTCGTTTATTCGTACCTCTGACTTCGTCGAAGGTACTTTCGTTCGAAAATGAAAAGAAAAAAAATGTTTTCCTTTTGCATTTTACTCACTTATTCGTACCTTTGCACTGCAATGAAAATACTGATAGTTAATACGAGTGAACAGGCGGGTGGGGCAGCTGTGGCTGCCAACCGTTTGATGCATGCATTAAATAATTATGGTGTGAAGGCAAAGATGCTGGTGCGTGAGAAGTCTTCCGCTGATATTTCGGTGGTGGGACTGCAGGGTTTGCGCCAGCGCTGGCACTTCCTCTGGGAACGTTTTGTCGTTTTTCTGCATCTTCATGGCAACCGGCAGCGATTGTTTGAGTTGGATATTGCCAATGCAGGTACGGATATCACCAGTACCCAGGAGTTTAAAGAGGCAGATGTGATTCATCTTCACTGGATTAACCAAGGCATGTTGTCACTGGGTGATATCAAGAAAATCCTGAAGTCTGGCAAACCGGTGGTGTGGACCATGCATGATATATGGCCCGCTACGGCTATCTGTCACTTGACGTTGGGCTGTAATAACTTCCGTACAGCCTGCAAGAACTGTAAATACCTGCCGGGTGGGGGAGGCAATCACGACCTGGCTGCCCGTGTATGGAAGCGTAAGCAAGCGATGCTCAGTTGTGGCAACATTATGTTTGTGGCATGCAGCAAATGGCTGGAGCAAGAGGCAAGGAGTAGTGCGCTGCTGACGGGGCAGGCTGTGACGAGTATTCCTAATCCGATAGATGTGAATGTATTCTGTCCGGGCAGTCGCGAGGAGGCTTGTCTGGCGGAAGGCCTGCCCACGGACAAACGTCTTATTTTGTTTGTCTGTCAGCGGGTGACAAATCCCAATAAGGGCATGCAATATCTGATTGATGCCTGTAAGAAACTGGCTGCTGATAAGCCAGAGATGAAGGAGAATACGGGGGTGGTCATCTTGGGCGGACATGCCGACGAGGTGGCCGATCAACTGCCGTTCCAGACCTATCCGTTGGGCTATGTCAGCGACCGTCAGCGCATTGTGAACATCTATCGTGCGGCCAGTATGTTTGTTCTTCCCTCGCTCAGCGAGAATCTGCCCAACACTATTATGGAGGCGATGGCCTGCGGTGTGCCATGCTTAGGTTTCCGTGTGGGTGGCATTCCTGAGGAGATTGATCATTTGAAGAACGGCTATGTGGCCGATTATCGTTCGGTGGATGACTTGGCACATGGCATTGACTGGATTCTGAACGTGGCCGATGGCAAGGCACTGGGTGCCGAGGCGGTGAAGAAGGTACGCCAAAACTATGCCACTCAGCAAGTGATGGTGCGTTATATTGAAGTTTATCAACAAGTCTTGGCCCAAACACATTTAAAGCTATGATACGTTTTTCTGTTGTTACCATTACATATAATGCTGAGACAGTGCTGCAACACACGTTGCAGAGTGTGCTCCGTCAGACCTATGAGGGCGTGGAGCACTTAATTATTGACGGTGCTTCGAAGGACGGCACGTTGCAGATGGCAGAGGACTATAAGCGCGAGTCAGACCAGTCGGAACGGGGACATAAGGTGATTATCAAGTCAGAACCTGACCGCGGTATCTATGATGCGATGAACAAGGGCCTGGCACAGGCCTCGGGCGACTATGTTGTCTTTATGAATGCGGGGGATTTCTTTCCGCAGGCTGACACCCTGGAACAGGTGGTGCGTCACTGTCGGCTGAATGAATGTCCGTCTGACAGTTTGCCGGGCGTGCTCTTTGGCAATACGAATATTGTGGATGGTGAGGGTAAATACTTGCACCCGCGCAGACTACAACCGCCTATGAGGCTTACATGGCGTTCGTTCCGCTATGGCATGCTGGTGTGTCATCAGGCTTTCTATGCCCGTACAGACGTGGCAAAGAATCTGCCGTATGACTTGCATTACCGTTTCTCGGCCGATGTGGACTGGTGTATCCGTGTGATGCGAGAGTGTGAGCGTATGTGTCTGTCCCTCAAAGATATCAATTTGGTGGTGGCCAACTATATGGAGGAGGGTGCCACCACGAAGAACCACTCAGCCTCGCTCAGGGAGCGCTTCGATGTGATGCGGCGCCACTATGGACTGTTTACCACCTTGGCGATGCATGTCTGGTTTGCACTACGTTCGCAGATAAAATAAAAAAATAGTGATTCGCTAACCGAATCACTATTTTTTTATGTTGATATGTGTCAGTGGCCTTATTGGCCAACGATGCCTTTCAGACCGTCCTTATTGTAGTATCCAGCGTTCTGGAAAAGGAGGTCATCAGTCTGTGGACTGCCATTGCTGCTAAAGATAATCTTAGCGGGTTTCTCGGCGGAACTATGATGCTGTTTAATGCCGTTCCAAGTCCATTTCCATACCTTGTTGCCATTGTCGGCAGTGCCCAATAGTGTGCAGGCAATGCCTGGCCATGAGCCAGTGGCTGAAGTGAAGTTCTCAGCAGGGCTGTCACTCCATGCCCAGCACATAATGGTCGCTGTCCATGTGGCAGGTGCCTCAAAGAACGCGCAAATCTCACCTTCACTAACCTGACAGAACGAGGGGATGACGACGGGCTTCTCGCTTTCTTTCTCCTTGACGGTATAGGTACGGCTGGTGATATCGCTCACCTGTCCGTTAACCAACAGACCTGTGGTTAGTGTCATCGTGCCTACGGGAACCGTGAGGATGAAACCATTACTTACTGGATTGCTTGTGGCTGTAGGTGTCGTGCCATCGGTGGTATAAACCACTTGGGCATTCTGGGCAGAGCTGACGGCACTGAGACGCACCTGTTGCGTGCCTTCATAGACACCAGCTGGCAGGTCAGCATAGGCTATGTTCATTGAGGTGGGGAAGTAGTAGGCATAATGATAACCCGAGTGCACCTTGGTCCATTCGGTGCTATTGGGCTTGTAGCTGTCAGTGTTGCCCACAACCACCATCAGATGATTGTCCACATTGCAGGCGTACGCCGCCGATTGAGAATAAACCTGTGTGTAAGCACTCTCGTTGGTGATGCCTGCCTTCTTGCGGGCTGCCACCATCGCCTTAATCTGACTGGGATAGGCCTGCCAGTGCTTCAGGAAGACACAGGGCGTGCCGGGCATTGCCAGCATATAGGCATTGGCGGCCAGCGTGTCTTTTCTCAAAGGATCCTGTGTTGCATTGGAACGCTTCTCGGTGTCGTGATTCTCAACGAAGGTAACGGCATAACGGCGATAGTTACCATTCTGGAAGTTGCTATAGACCAGTGGCCAGTTGCCATCGTTCTGCTGACTCAGGCGACTCCAGTTGCCATTGTTGGCAGCATTGCGCACAACATAACGGAACTGGAAGTCGAAGGCAGCCGAGGTAGGCTTGCCGTCAACCTTGGTGCCGTTGATCCAGTTGCAGATGGTACTGCTACCGTCCCAGCACTCGCCCACAGAGAACTCAGGCTGTGAAGCGCTGTTGTACATGGCGGTGAAAGAGGCTGAATAGCCTTTGACCATGTCGTAGCGGAAGCCAGCATAGCCAAGGTCGTTCTTCAGGAAATCCAGGTAGGCCTTTACAATCGTTTGCACGTTTTCACTCTTGTGGTCCAGATCGCGCATGCCGTCCCAACCTTCGCCAGTATCGGCATTCTTCGACAGTTCATAGCCATTGTTGGTGGCCCATGTCTTTGTTTCTCCGCCATCGTCATTGGCACAGATGTCGGTAGATTTCATTTCATAGGTCACGCCTTTGTAGGTCTCCTTGGGGAAGTCAACCCAGTTGGTAGCGTTTCTGCGGTGGTTGATAACAACATCGGCAATCGTTTTGATGTTCTTCTGCTTGAACGTGCTGATGAGTGAACGCAACTGCTGTTCATTGCCGAAGGAACTATTGTAGTTGTTAAACCAATACAGGTCATCATAACCCATAGAGGTGCCACCACAGTTGCCGCTCTGAGGCAGCCATACCAGGTCGAACGTTCCGCTGAGCTCATCGGCCTGTGATTCCAATAACGTCCACTGTGAGTCATCGAACGAATCCCAGTAGAAGCCTTGGAGCATGACACCGCCATATTGAGAGGGCCAGCCCACAGAAGCCGTGAGCACCGGCTTTTCTTGCGTGGTGTCAGGCTTCTGTGTGTTAGTCGTGTCGGGCACAACCGGGGTGATGGGATCATCATCGTCATCACCGCAGGCTGTGAATCCTCCTAAAGTTGTCATAGCAACAAACGTTGCTAAAAACATGAACGATTTTCTCATTATCATCTATTAGTTCTTTGTCACTACAGCTTTGTGCTTACCGGCAATACTAATATAGAGCTTGATTGTGTAGTTACCTGCCTCAACAGCAATGTTGGAACCACCATGAACCAAATTGTCGAATGAACCTCCCAGATCGACGTCTCCGTCCCAGTTATGGTTGCCGCGGAACTTCATCTCGCCAGCGTTGAGGTCGCATGTCACCTCCCAGCAGTTATCGGTCTTGTTGTAGGTCAGGTCAGTGTCTGTATCCCAGTTACCATTGGCAGTACCGATGATGCTGACGTACTCAATCTTCTTGAGGTTATAGGTCAGATTAGCGGCATCGAGGTCAACGCGATAGAATCCGGCACCTGGGTCAGGACAGTTGGGACCGCCAGAAGACTGTAAGCTACCGCTCAGGTTGTCGGCAGAACCGCTGACATATTCCAGATCATCGTTCCAGTCGTTCTCATTGGGTTTGAACTTGAACTCACCATCCAAGTAGTAGAATCCCTGATACTTGCCGTCGCCAGAAGGACCATAGAGTGCATGTGCTGTGCTCCAGCCACTCTCATTACCTATCTCGTAGAAATACTCTGAGAAATTCAGTGGCGTGATGGTGTAGGTCATTTCGGCCATGTTAATGGTAAAGCGATAGTATTTTGCAGTTCCATCAACGCAGAACGAATGGTCACCGTCAAGATTGTAGCGGCGGTCGAATGAACCGCTGAGGTCCTTGCTGTCGCCCTTCGTGCCGAAGAGCTTGTTCCATGTGCCTGCGCCTACGGCATCGATAGCCTCCTTGTCACCGAAAGCAAACCACATCTCACTTCCTGTGCCTGCAAAGGTATAGGTGAATACGGGGTCTTCAATGACATCCTTGGTGCTGTGTGAGAATGACATGGTCATAGCAGATTCTGCATTCCACTCGCCAGGACCACCAATGAGATAATAAGCTTCAGCAATGTTCACTGCTTCTACCTTGAAGGTATATTCCAGCATGTTCAGCGTGACTTTAATCTTCTTAGGACCAGCAGGCACGCAGAATGAATTGTCGGCACCCATGTTATAGCGGAAGTCTAACTGACCCTCAGAAGCCTTGTTCTCACCACCTACGATACCAAGGAGTTTTGTCCAATCGCCATCACCAATAGCTGCGCAAGCGTCATCGTCACCAATGGCAAACCATGTATCACCTTCTGCTGCAGCATCAAAGATGGCAGTAAAGATAGGATCTTCATACACATCTGCACCGCTGTGAGAGAACTTGATGGGTTTCTCGGCTGCCGAGGTAGCCCAATCATTTGGTCCACCTACGATATAATAGGCAGGCGAAATTGCGGGAGCCTTTGGAGTGATGGTAATATTAAATGTGCCAATATCCACATAGGCAGCCTCGCCATTGCGCATCACGTTGACATAGGCATGGGCGTTGAGCACACGAGGTGTAGGACGTACGCCGTAATAGGTAACGACAGCAGACTGCAGTTCTGAATAGGGGAACATGCCATCGGTGTCATAAGCCTTGATAGTGATTTTTTCACCGTTGCCATCCTCGGGAGTGACAACAATACGCAGATTGTCAAGTGTTGAACCAGCTGGCAGGGCGGTTTCATTGATTGTGAGTAACTTAACAGAATCGCCTGCCGTGTTCAGATCTACAGGTGCACCGGGTGTAGCAGTGAAACCGGGAATGGTAACTGCGGCCTCGGGCTCGTAGGTTTTCTGGTCAATCCAGTCTTTGAAGTCCTCGCTACAGGCCACCATGAAGAGGCCTGTAACGATGAAGGACAGATATAATGATAACTTTTTCATGTTCTTTCGAATTAAGGGTTATTACTTGATTTCACCAGTTTCGTTGCCGAAGTTCAGGTAGAGCTTCTGACCAGCAGAGCCCATGACGCGATCCTGGTCACCGCCAGTGCCACGGTAAACAATCTTTCCGTCGAAGACCATGAACTCAGACTTCCACCAGTCGAAGCCAGGAATCTTCACATAAGCACGGACACCACTGTCTTCAGCAGCATTGTTGGCAAATGCGGGCGATACGAACTGTCCATCCTTTGTGGTTGGAATATCAAACAGACAGCCGTCCATCTTTTCATCCCATGCGCCAGTAGGAGTAACAGAACCCATAAGCCATACCTCAGGCTTGTTGAACTCAGCATCGTAAACGATGTCGCGTCCAGAAACCGATGTAGTGATAATCATCAGATACCAGCCAGGGTTAGAAGAGCCGATGTTGCCACCAGCATCCATGATCTCGCTGGCCAGTTCGCCACCTACAGAGTGGAGTTGTGCGTAGCCAACCTCTCCACCATCCCATGCCTTGGCAGCATTGAACTTGATACCAGATTCGTCAATCCAGACGAGATGCCAGAATACATTAGGACCATCATAACAAGGTGTCATGGTCAGTGACGAATCCCAACTCCAAGAGTTGAAGTTACCTGTGATGTAGAGGTTATCTGGTGTATTGACTGGCGGCAGTGAATAGAGCAGGTGAACTTGGTTCAACTTGACAATATTCGAAATTGTCTCTGTGCCAGGAATGGCACCGCCGGCATACTGCATGGCATTAGCTCTTGCACGGAAATACAAGGGAATATCAAGAGGGAAGTCTGATTCACTCTTGCCGGCATTGACAGCCAGGGTGGTAAGCGAAGCCGCCAACATGGCAGCATCGACCTCTATCTTAGAACTGTTGCCTGTGGCCACCTCTACAGAGTCGGTCATGTCGGCATTCAGCGATGCCTCCAGCGTATAGCTGGTGTAGGCGGGGAATCCATAATCGGGCAGATTGCCAAGTGTAAAGATGAGGTTTGATGTGTTGGCCAAATCATAGAGCGCATTCTCTGCCATGGCTGGTGTGTTGAGCACCAGTGAACCGTTAGTTGGCTTCTGAAGCGTGGGATTGGAGTCACGGTCATCCTCACAGGCGGTGAAGATGCATACGCTGCATAGCAGCAGTAAAGCGGACTTTATCAAGTTTTTCATATTTATATTCGTTTTTAGTCAATAACCTTTTCTTATTTATAGCCATCGTTCTGCTTCAAGTTGCTGTTGGTAGCAATCTCGTTTGAAGGAATGGCATAGATGTTGAGGTCGGCACTGAAGGTTGTACCGTTGTAGGCACCGCCCTTCCATTGCCACTTATACTCTACGTCGTTACCGCCGAACTTTCCGAAGCGGATCAAGTCAACACGGCGACGTCCCTCATAGTAGAACTCACGGGCCCATTCGTCACACAGGTCGTCGAATGAATAGGCATCGGTATCGCTGTTACGGGTTGTGGTATGAGCGCGACTGCGTATCTTGTTGATGAGTTCAGTGCCCTCTTTCGTGGTCTTACCGTTCTTGTCGTGTGAGGTCATAGTGGCCTCTGCATAGGTCAGGTAAGCCTCGGCCAGACGGAAGAGGAAGAAATCGGTGTCGGGGAACTGAGCGTCCTTGGTGGCGCCGTTGTCGCTGCGGAAGTTGGTCCACTTGGCAACACCATAGCCGTTGGTGAACTCAGTCACTTTTTCTACGTCGAGAGTGTGACCTTCACTGCAGAACAACGCACGGTCGTCGCCAGCTGCAGTAGCCATGGTGAATGACTGAGCATCCTCAGGAGCATTGGCCAAGGGGAAGAACTTCTTAACCAGCTCTGGACGAGCACGGTTTCCGCCCCATGCCTGTGTGGTGTTGTTGGTAGCAGAGGCGTCATTGGCATTGGCGTGCATGCTACCGTCGAAGGTAGAGGCAATGCAGAAGAGAGAACCGCCCCAACTGGTGGTGGTGGCACCATCCTGCAGAATGGGGAAGATAGCCTCATAAGCAGCACTTGACTCGCCATTGTCGCCCATGAACAGCATCTGATAAGCACTCCACTGGTTGGCACCAGTGGTGTTGAGCTGATAGTTGGCGTCAATAACCTTCTTGGCATACTCGGCAGCCTTGGCCCACTGAGCCTGACCAGTGTAAACCTCTGCATTCAGGTACAGTCTTGCCAGAAGCATCCAGCAAGCACCCTTGGTGGCACGGCCATAGCCATCGTCGGTAGATTTCATGGCCTTGGCATCCATCAGGTCTGGCTCGATGGCCAGCAGTTCCTTCTCAATCCAATCGTAAGCTTCCTTACGGGTGATCTGTGAAGGCTTGGAGAGATTCTCCGTGAAAGGAATGTTGCCAAAGGCATCCATCAGCATGTAGTATTGCAGGGCGCGTACCCAGCGTACCTCAGCACGCTTCTGGGCGTCGCCGCCTTCACCGACTTCGTTCAGGTAGCTATTGCAATAGTTGATACCTGTGGTCAGACGGTAGTAATACATGTGCATCATGGGGTGTGATGCGTCGTACTGGTTGAAGTTGAAGCCAGCAATACCAGGGTCACCCCAGCAGCAGATAGACTCGTCGGTAGGCAACTCGTTAGAGTTCCACAACTGGCGGATGAATCCGGCGGTACCGCCATCATAGCCGTCGATATCTGAGTCGCCGTTGGCACCACCATTGCCGGGCAGGGCAAGGTTGGCATAGCACTTCAGAAAGAGGCCGTCAAGACTTACTTCCGTAGAAAGATTCGGGTCGATGGGGGTGACGTCCAAATCATTTACGCATGATGTCATGCCCAGTGTCAGTGCCAGTGCGGCGGCGGGCAATGTATGTTTGAAAATCTTTTTCATGACTTTTGTTTCTTATAAGGTGCAGTTAAAAATTCATATTCAGACCAACAGTGAATGAGATAGGACGCGGATACATGTTCTGGTCAACGCCATTGGTGATTTCCGGATCAAGACCCTTGTACTTCGTGATGGTAAACACATTGGAAACTGTTGCATAAACGCGACCGTTGATGCCATTGTATTTCTCTGTGGCCAAGAACTTGTCAAATGAATAACCCAGAGTGATGTTGTCGCACTTCAGGAACGAAGCGTTCTGCACATAGTAGTCAGACTGGTTGGCTGTGAGCTCCCAAGTCTGCCAGTTACGTGGCATGGCATCGCTGAGGTGGTTGGCCATATAGGCATTCTGTACCCATGCACCAGTGGTGCCCACGTTGCTTGAGCCGCGCAGTACGTCATTGAAGACATAGTTGCCGATGCTGGCGCGCAGTGAGAAGCCAAAA
Source organism: uncultured Prevotellaceae bacterium (assembly GCA_902775605.1). Lineage (GTDB taxonomy): Bacteria > Bacteroidota > Bacteroidia > Bacteroidales > Bacteroidaceae > Prevotella. The sequence goes on along the minus strand of CACYNE010000030.1, from coordinate 19,816 downwards.
TCAATGTTCTTGTACTCCAGACGTGAAGCGAAGCCCATCGTTACAGGAGGTGTGGGACTCTTATAGAGATAGCGGTCGTCGGGTGTGATGACACCGTCACCATTGCGGTCGACTACGCAGTTCTCGATAGGCATGCCGTTGTCGTCATAAACCTGCTGGTAAACATAGAACGAGTTGGCGGGGAAGCCTACCTGGTGGGCCTGCACATAGTTACCTGTGCCACCGGCGGCGTTAGGACCAGTCTCAACGGGCTTACCATTGTCTGATACACCTTCCAGGTCAGTAATTTCATTCTTGTTCCACGTTACATTATAATCTAACTGCCAGAACCAATCCTTTGACTGAATAGCCTTCCAGCTGATGGCAGCCTCCAAACCAGTGTTCTTCAGTGAACCGATGTTCTGCCACATCATGTTCTTATAGCCTGACATAGCAGGAGCCTTGGCATAGTTCAGAAGATCGGTGGTCTTGCGATAGTAATAATCGGCACTCAAGGTGAGTCGCTGATTGAAGAAACCGAAGTCGATACCTGCGTTATAGGTGGTAGTGGTCTCCCACTTCAACTCGTCGGTGTAGTTGTCAGGACGATAGAGGATGCCATCACCATAGATGGGATACAAACCGCTGGTGCCAACACTCTTTGAGTAGGTGTGAATCCAACCATAGTCAGAAACACCATCCTGCTGACCTGTCTTACCCCAACCCAGACGCAACTTCAAGTCGCTGAGTGCATCGACATCCTTCAGGAAACTCTCATTCTTAATCTTCCATGCCAATGCTACAGAGGGGAACAGTGCCCAGTGGTCCTTGAAACGGCTTGAGCCGTCGTTACGGACAGTGGCGGTGAGCATATAGCGATCCAGAAGTGAGTAGTTCAGACGACCGAAGAACGATACCAGGTAATGCTGTGTGCGATAGACCTTGTTGTCGTCAGCTTTCTCATAAGAGGCTTTCGTGCCTTGCAGGGCGGTGTCGTTGTTGGTCATAGGATAGTAACGTGCCTTGTCAGTAATCTCACTCGACCAGAAGTTCTGCCACTCGTAACCACCCATGATATCGAAGTGATGGTTCTTGTTGAAGTCCTTGTAGTACTGTAAGTAACTTGAGAAGGTCAGGTTACGCTTGGTCTTCTGCCAGTAGCCATTCTTACCATAATACATAGTACCCTTAGAAGCGGGTGAACTGCCCAAGTAGTTGGCATGCTGACGTCCCTTAGAGATATCGATACCCAGTGTGGCGTGCAGGCGCAGGTCCTCGAAGCCATGAACCTTATAGTCGATGTCTGCACTGCCGATGAATGAACGGCTGTGAGCAATTTCGCTCTGTTCGCTGAGCAGGGCCAGGGGGTTGCCAGTAGCGTCGTCGAACTTGGTGAGAGGCCATGAGCTGTCGTTCAGTGAAGCGCCAGAACCCAGCCACTCGTAGTAACCACCAAAGTTGCGCAGAATCTGGTCGGTATTGGCTCCCAGCAGGTTCTGGCTATAAACAGAGGTGAATGAATAAGGATCCTGAGTGGGGTCCATGCTTACGGCAGCACCAACGGCACCCGTATTGGCATACGATGAGCGTGAGTACATGCCCTTTGCATTGAGGTTCAGCACCAGGTGGTCGTCAAGCAGCGATGGGTTCAGGTTGACTGAAGCCGTGTAGCGCTCAAACTCTGAGGTGCGTAATGTTCCCTCCTGATCCGTATATCCTATTGATACGCGATAGGGGAGATTCTTGAAGGCACCAGTCAGGGTGACGTTGTGGTCGTTTGACAAGGCGGTGCGATAAATCTCTTTCTGCCAATCAGTATTAGCTGTGCCAAGTGCACGATAAGCATCATGATCGGTACCATAGAGATTGGTGATGTAAGCGCGGAACTCGTCACCATCCATAACGTCCAAGTGACCATTGTTGCGGCTCAGTGTGGCGCTGGCTGAATATGACAGTTGAGCACTCTTACCTACACGACCTTTCTTGGTGGTGATGATGATGACACCGTTAGAACCACGGCTACCATAGATGGCTGTGGCCGAGGCGTCCTTCAGGATGTTGAACGACTCGATGTCCTGTGGGTTGATAGTAGAAAGGATGTTGGGAGCACCTGCCACACCATTGTTGTCGATGGGTACACCGTCAATAACGATGAGAGGGTCGTTGCTGGCAGAAAGTGAAGAACCGCCACGGATACGAATCTGTGCTCCGGCACCGGGCTCACCACTATTGCTGATAATGTTCACACCAGCAACCTTACCTGACAGCATTTCCTGGGCATTAACAATGACACCCTTGTTCTTGCCGTCGGGTTTCAATGCTGTGACTGATCCAGTCAAGTCACTCTTCTTGGCAACACCATAGCCGATGACCACTATATTCTCAAGCAATGTAGCATCATCTTGCAAGGTAATCTCCAGATTGGGTTCTGCCTTGACAGTGACTGGTTGGAAACCTACGTACGAAACAGAAAGGCTGGCTCCCTGCTGTACTTTGATAGAAAAGATGCCATCAAAATCGGTGACAGTACCTGCCTGATTGCTGCCTACCACGCGAATGGTGGCACCAATGACTGGCTCGCCTTGTGCATCCTTAACATGGCCTTTTACGTCAATCTGCGCAAAGGCTCCTGCCGAGAAGAAGAGTCCCAATAGAAGGAACAACATTCTAAACGGAATGTGAATGATGTGTTGTTTCATTTGTTTTTTTTAAGTTAGTATATTATATTGTGTGATTAAATTTTTCGGTCGTTAGTTGTAAATCCTGTGCAAAGTTAAGATTTGTTTTAATTCGTTCATAATATTTTCTTCATAAAATCGTTATAATAGTAATGCAAACGTTTGCATAAATGAAAGTGTATAATTAAATAATATATATGTATAAGGTATGCAACTTTTCCATACTTTTGTATCGTGAAACTGCTAAAGACCTGAAATGAGAGAATATGCATCAATGACAATGAAGGACATTGCGGCCGAGATGGGTGTCTCGGTGGCTACTGTGTCGCGTGCCTTGAAGGACTCGCCGCGCATTTCCAAGGAACTGCGTCAGAAGATACAGCAATATGCCCGCGAACATAACTTCACCCCCAATGTGCTGGCTGAGTCGTTGCGTCATTCTCGTGTGCAGCCTCAGAAGCTCATTGGCGTCATTGTGCCTGAGTTGGTGCACTATTATTTCATGACCATCCTGAAGGGTATTGAGGAGGAGGCTGAGGCTCATGGCTATCGTATTGTGGTGGCTCAGAGTGGTGAGCGCTATGAACACGAGGTTCGTCTGTGTCAGTCGTTCTACGAGAATAAGGTCTGCGGCATTATCGTTTCGCAGGCTAAGGATACACAGCGCTACGAGCATTTCCAACGCTTGATAGATGCTGGCGTGCCGTTGGTCTTCTATGATAGAATATGTACGGGCGTGAATGCCAGTAGGGTGGTGGTCGATGACTATATGGGTGCCTTCAATGCGGTGACGCACCTTATTAATACAGGTTGCCGGCGTATTGCTTACTTTGGCTCGCAACTTAATCTCGAGATTGCCAAGAACCGTTTTAATGGTTATAAGGATGCCCTATTGAAACATGGTCTACCCTTTAATGAGGACTTGACCCGCATCTGTGACAACCGTGCGGATGCCGAGATGCTGACGCCCTCGATGTTTGATGGCGACGTCTATCCTGATGCGTTCTTCGCTGTCAACGACGACACGGCCATTGGCATTCTCTATTCCGTGAAGCGCATGGGCATGCGTGTGCCAGAGGATATCAGTATCTGTGGCTTCACAAACGGTGTGCGTGCCTTGGCCTGCGATCCCATGCTGACCACCGTGGAACAGCGTGGTGTGATGGTGGGCGAGGAAGCTGCCAGCATCTTAATTGGTCACGTAGAGGGCACTATTCCCATGGACCGTGCGGAGAAGCGTATCGTGCGCACGCGCCTGATATTAAGAGGTACTACGAGATAAGAGGAAGGTGGAAGGTGGAAGGTGGAAAGTGGAAGGTGGAATGAGGAAAGAGAAATGAGAAACGTTGAATGATAATTTAATGAGATATGAAACAGAAACCTGATTTAAGTTTTTGGAAACTGTGGAACCTGAGCTTCGGGTTCTTTGGCGTGCAGATAGCTTATGCCCTGCAGAGTGCTAACATTTCACGCATCTTTCGTACGTTGGGAGCCGATCCCCATGACCTGAGTTTCTTCTGGATACTGCCACCCTTGATGGGTATCCTGGTGCAACCTGTTGTTGGTACATTAAGCGACAAGACATGGACACGCTTTGGCCGACGCATTCCCTATTTGTTTGTGGGTGCGGCGATGGCTGTGGCCGTGATGTGTTTGCTGCCTAATGCCGGTTCGCTGGGACTGGTGTCTGTGAGTATGGTGCTGGTGGTTGGATTGCTGGCATTAATGTTGCTCGATACGAGTATTAATATGGCGATGCAGCCATTCAAGATGCTGGTGGGCGACATGGTGAACGAGGTGCAGAAGGCCAAGGCCTACAGCATTCAGTCGTTCCTGTGTAATGCCGGCTCAGTGGTGGGATTCTTGTTCCCCTTCTTCTTCGCCTGGCTGGGCCTGAGTAATGTGGCTCCAGAGGGCGTGGTGCCCGATACGGTGATATGGTCGTTCTATATCGGAGCAGCCATTCTCATTATCTGCGTGCTCTATACCACGTTTACCGTGAAGGAGTGGAATCCGCAGCAATATGCGGAATATAATGGCGGAGCCCAGAAAGGCGGCGCTCAGAAGGACAGCGCTAACTGGTTCGTGCTTCTGAAGAATGCACCTGCTACTTTCTGGCGTGTGGGACTCGTACAGTTCTTCTGCTGGTCGGCCTTCCTTTATATGTGGACCTATGTTGTTGACGCTGTGTCGTTGACGGTGTGGGGTACGGCAGATGCAGAGACGGCAGCCTATCAGGAGGCAGGCAACTGGACGGGTGTGCTCTATGCTGTTCAGGCCATGGGTAGTGTGGCATGGGCCATGGTGCTGCCTCGCTTCGCCAATACGAAGATGGCTTATTCCGTCAGCTTGGCTCTGGGTGCTGTTGGCTTCGCCCTTATCCCCTTCTGTGCAGATAAGTATTGGCAGTTCGTACCTTTCCTGATGATCGGTTGTGCGTGGGCTGCTATGCTGGCCATGCCGTTTACGTTTGTTACCAATGCCCTGCAGGGACGTGGTCATATGGGTGCTTATCTGGGACTATTTAATGGTACGATATGTCTGCCTCAGATTGTAGCAGCCCTTTGTGGCGGACAACTGTTGCACTTGGTGGGTATGCAAGATAGTATGATGTTCGTAGCAGGTGCTTTGCTGTTGATTGGTTCGTGCTGCGTATTTGCCATCAATAGTAAGGCATGAAGAGATACGGCGTTTCTCTGGCAGCGATACGGCGTTTCTCTGTGAGCGTGATGGCCTTTCTCCCCTTGTGGTCCTACGCCCAGGGTGAAACTATCGACGATGTGCTGCAACACGTGCCGATGGCTACCACTTTGGCTTTGCGTACATGTGGGGTGAAGAGTCAGTCAGACTCGTGGGCCGAATTTCTGGCTTCCACAGGTGCTTCCTATGTCCTGGCGGCAGGCGTGGCCTATAGTTTGAAACATAGTGCGCATGAATGGCGTCCTGACGACAGCGACCAAAAGTCGTTCCCCTCAGGACATGCCACCTTTGCTTTTGCTGGTGCCACAGCCCTGCGCCATGAGTATGGACATCTGTCGCCTTGGGTCACGGTGGGCGGCTATGGTCTGGCCACATTAGTCGCCGCCGATAGGGTACGCCGCGATCGGCATTATGTCCATGATGTCTGTGCTGGTGCCGCTATTGGATGGCTGAGCACGGAACTCACCTATTATATTAAGAAGAAGTACATTAAGTCCGATCATGTTGACGTAGCCTTCACGGGTCAGTCGCTGTCTTTGACGCTTTGCTGGTGATGAACGTGCAAACGTTTGCACGTCTTCTTGCGCATGAATTGCGCAGAAAGGCATGGTTTCGTGACGGAAAAACTGTACTTTTGACGAAAAATTAAAACCTGAAACAGAATGAAACTATTTTTTAATCTTGAGTATCAGACTATTTTTGGCGAACAGCTGATTTTGAACATCATGGATGGTGGACAGAAAAAAGAGAGTCTGGCCATGTCAACACTGGATGGTTTGCATTGGACGACCGAATTGTCGTATGCAAAGAAAAACGGAGCGTGTTTAGATTATTACTATAGCGTGATTCGTGGTGAAAAGGAGATTCGCCATGAATGGCTGGTTGAGGCACATCGTTTGGAACTGGCAGCCGTAAAGGGAGCCATCTATCGCATCTTTGATCATTGGATTGATACCCCTGCCGATAGTTATATGTACTCGTCGGCATTCACCGATTGTGTAATGGCTCGTGAGCGCCAGAAGAGTCCTGACACGGAGTATCAGCGCACCATTCGCCTGAAGGTGCGTGCGCCGCAGTTGCGTCATGGTGAGCGGCTCGCCTTGGTTGGTGCCCCCAGTTACTTGGGCGCATGGGACTGCTCGAAGGCACTTCCCATGTATGAGCACGATTGTCATGAGTGGGTTATCAGTCTCGATGCCGACTGCCTGACAGAAGTGACGGAATATAAGTTTATTATCCTGGGCGAGAACCTGCTGTGGGAAAACTGTCAGAACCGCGTGCTGGTGAAGCCAGAGATGCAACAGGCTGAGGTGTTGGTCTATGAACTTCCGCAGGCGTGGTTCAGCATTCCTTTGTGGAAGGGTGCTGGCACGGTGATTCCTGTCTTCTCTCTTCGCAGTGAGGGCAGCTTTGGTGTGGGTGACTTGGGCGACTTGAAGATGATGGTAGATTGGTGTGCCAAGACAGGCCAGAACATTCTGCAGATCCTTCCTATCAATGATACCACGATTACGCATACCTGGCAGGACTCCTATCCTTATAACAGCATCAGTATCTATGCCCTGCATCCGCAGTACACCGATATCCGTCAGTTGCCTGCCCTTAAGGATGAGGCTCTGAAGGCTAAGTTCGAGGTTCAGCGTCAAGAGCTTAATGCCCTGTCGCAGATTGACTACGAGCGCATGATGGACGCTAAGATGTCTTATCTGCAGGCCATCTTCCAACAGGAAGGCACCAGCATCAAGCGTCGTGCCACCTATAAGAAGTTTGTGGATGACAATCGCCAGTGGTTGGAACCCTATGCCCGCTTCTGCTTCTATCGCGATAAGTACGGCACCGCCACCTTCTCAGAGTGGCCCAAGAAGTTGCCGAAGGCCGATGCAAAGGTTCTCGACTTCTGGTATTTCGTGCAGTATGTCCTCGACCAGCAGATGCGTGCTGCTCATGAGTATGCGCGTAAGAATAAGGTGATTCTCAAGGGCGATATCCCCATTGGCATCAGTCGCGATGGTGTGGAGGCCTGGGTAGAGCCGCGTTATTTCAACCTCAACGGACAGGCGGGTGCTCCCCCCGATCCGTTCTCTGCTGATGGTCAGAACTGGGGCTTCCCCACCTATAACTGGGATGAGATGCTCAAGGACGACTGCTCTTGGTGGGTGCGTCGTTTCCGTAAGATGGCTGAGTATTTCGATGCTTATCGCATTGACCACGTGCTGGGCTTCTTCCGTATCTGGGAGATACCCGTGCCAGAGAAGTCGGGCCTGATGGGACAGTTCGCTCCTGCCCTCGGCATGAGTCGCGAGGAGATTGAGGCTTATGGTGTCTATGGTCATCTGGACGATCTCTTCTTGGTGGATCATAAGCGCAATGATCGCTGGCATCCGCGTATCAGCATCCAGCTTCAGCCCGTCTTTGAGCAGTTGCGTGCTGACGAGAAAGATAACTTTAATCGCCTGTATAACGACTATTTCTATCGTCGTAACAACCAGTATTGGTATAACGAGGCTATGAAGAAACTGCCTCGCCTGACGCAGGCCACCCGTATGTTGGTGTGCGCCGAGGACCTTGGTATGGTACCCGATTGCGTGCCCTGGGTGATGAACGAACTGCGCATCCTCTCTCTTGAGATACAATCGATGCCAAAAGATCCCCGTGTGCGCTTCGGTCAGTTGCAGTTGAATCCCTATCGTTCTGTCTGCACCATCTCTACCCACGATATGTCAACGCTTCGCCAGTGGTGGGATGAAGATGTGCCACGTGCCCAGGACTACTTTAACAGCGAGTTGCATTACGACGGTCCTGCACCTCATCCCATGCCCGCATGGTTGTGCAAGGATGTCGTAGCCCGTCATCTTATGTCGCCCTCAATGCTCTGTCTGCTGTCGCTGCAGGACTGGCTCTCTATCGACGAGCGCCTGCGTCTGCCCGACCAGAATGCGGAGAGAATCAATATCCCTGCCAATCCTCGTCACTATTGGCGTTATCGCATGCACCTCAATATTGAGGATTTGCTGAAGGCCGACGACTTTAATCGCGAGGTAACAATACTTATTAAACAAGGATGCAGATGAAAAAGTTTCTTTTACCTTTTTGCCTTTTTGCTTTTTTGCCTTTAAACGCTACTGAGGTAAAATCGCCAAATGGGAATGTGGTGCTCAACTTCAATGTGGAGGAAGGACGCCCCACCTATACTGTTGATTATAAGGGACGCCATGTGGTGTTACCTTCTCACCTCGGACTGGAATTGGCCAAGGACAAGCATGCCTCGAAGGGTCTGGATGAGACAGACCTGATGGACGGCTTTACACTTCAAGACGAGCAGACCTGCGAGTTTGATGAGACGTGGCAACCCATATGGGGCGAGACCCGCGACATCCGCAATCATTATGTGGAGTATGCAGCCACCCTGTCGCAGAAATGGCGCTCTGCACCACCAAAGGCAAGCAACGGTGTGCGTCTGCAGCCTCGTGTGCACGAACGTCATATCATCATCCGTTTCCGCGTCTATGACGATGGTATTGGTTTCCGTTATGAGTTCCCCCAGCAGCCCGAACTCAATTACTTCCTCATCAAGGAAGAGAAGAGTGAGTTTGCGATGACTGGCGACCACACCGCTTGGTGGTTGCCTGGCGACTATGATACCCAGGAGCAGGAGACTCAGGAGTCGAAGCTCTCTGAGATTCGTGGTCGTATGAAAGAGGCCGTAAACTGGGGAAACAGTAGTGTGGCTGTCTTTAGTGAGACGGGTGTGCAGACCTCACTTCAGATGAAGAGTGCCGATGGATTGTATATCAATATCCATGAGGCCGCCTGTGCTGATTATGCTACGATGCATCTTGAACTGGTTGATGCTCAGACAACGGCACTGACCACAGAACTTGGCGGAGGCACAAATGCCTATACGCCCAATCCTGCGTCTTCGTCCTATCCCCTGCCGAAGCCCTTTACCTTTGTCAGTCACCTGACACCTGATGCTACAGGTCTGAAGGGTGCTATGCAGACACCCTGCGAGACTCCTTGGCGCACGGTGATGGTATCTGACGATGCTCGTGATATGCTGTCGTCGAACCTCATCCTGAATCTCAACGAGCCCTGTAAACTAGAAGATACTAGTTGGATTCACCCCACAAAATACTGTGGTGTGTGGTGGGAGATGATTGTCGGAAAGTCTTCATGGAATTATACTGACGAGTTCCCCAGCATCAAACTCGACAATATTGATTGGACTAAGGTAAAGCCCAATGGCCGTCATGGTGCCAACAATGAGAAGGTGAAGCGTTATATCGACTTTGCCGCGAAGAACGGTCTCGATCAGGTGCTGGTAGAAGGTTGGAACGTAGGTTGGGAGGACTGGGCCAATATGTGGAAGCGTGACGTCTTCGACTTTGTAACGCCTTATCCCGACTTCGATATCGATATGCTGAATAAGTATGCCCAGTCGAAGGGCGTCAAGTTATTGATGCACCACGAGACATCTTCTTCAACGCAGAACTACGAACGTCATTTGGAAAAGGCGTTCCAGTTGATGAACAAATACGGCTATGATGCTGTGAAGACGGGTTATGTGGGTGACATCATCCCTCGTGGCGATCACCATTTCTCGCAGTCAATGAACAACCACTACCTCTATGTGGTGAAAGAGGCAGCCAAGCACCATATCATGGTGAATGCCCATGAGGCTACCCGTCCTACGGGTCTCTGTCGCACCTATCCTAATATGGTGGGCAATGAATCGGCACGTGGCACAGAATACGAGGCCTTTGGTGGTTCTCGCCCTGACCATACTTGCATTCTGCCCTTCACCCGTTTGCAGGGCGGACCGATGGACTATACCCCAGGTATTTTTGTTACCAAACTCTCTGAATGGAGTGACAATACCTCGTGGGCACGCATCACGCTGGCTGGTTCGCTGGCTCTCTATCTGACGATGTATTCTCCCTTGCAAATGGCTGCCGACCTGCCCGAGAACTACGAGAAGTTTGATGATGCCTTCCAGTTTATTCGCGATGTAGCATGCGACTGGGACGATTCGCGTTATCTTGAGGCAGAGCCTGCCGACTATATCACTGTGGCCCGCAAGGCAAAGGGAACAGACAACTGGTTTATTGGTGGTAAGTGTGATGAGAACGGACACCTGAGCACTATTAAGCTCGACTTCCTCGATAAGGACAAGAAATATGAATGCACCATCTATGCCGATGCCAAGGATGCTCATTATGAGACGAATCCTCAGGCTTATGTCATTACAAAAAAAACGGTGAAGGCTGGTCAGACCTTGAAGATTAAAGAGGCTCCTGGTGGTGGCTTCGCTGTCTCACTAATTGCTAAGTAATATGAAGAAAATCGTTGTTTTAGGCATGATTGCAATGGCACTCTCCGCTTGTGAGTCTAGTCAGGAGGCTTTTCATTTCGACGAGATGACCTATTCGCCCTCGCAGACCGTTTTCCGTCTCTTTGCTCCCACCGATGCTCGTTGTGTGGTGGTGCTGGGGCAGGACAGCCTGCCCATGAAGCTGGGGAGCGACAGTATCTGGACTGTCATAGCCAAGGGTGATCAGAAGGGACAGACCTATCAGTTTGTAGTCAACGGACAAGCTTCGCCTGGCGTCTTTGCCAAGGCAGTGAGTGTCAATGGTGAGAAAGGTGTGGTGGTTGATTTGCACGATACTAATCCAGAAGGGTGGGAGAACGATCAACCCGTGCGTCGTTTGCCTCAAGATATTGTTATCTATGAGATGCACCATCGTGACTTCTCTGTCAACCAGCCTGAAGCAAAATATCCTGGCAAGTACTTGGCACTGACAGAGCCTTGGGCCATTGAGCACCTCAAGGACCTGGGTATCACCAATGTCCATATCCTGCCCAGCTATGATTACGGCTCTGTTGATGAGACCCGTCTCAACGAACCGCAATATAACTGGGGTTACGACCCTGTGAATTATAACGTGCCGGAGGGAGGCTATAGCACTGACCCCTATGACCCCTTGTGTCGCATCCGTGAGTTCAAGCAGATGGTACACGCCCTTCACCAGGCAGGCATTGGTGTGATTCTCGACGTGGTGTATAACCATACCTATGATATCGAGCATTCTAATTTCCAGCGTACCTATCTAGACTATTATTATCGTAAGGCAACCTCTGTTCCTGGCGCTTCTTCATCGGGCTACAGTAATGGTTCTGGCTGTGGTAACGAGACCGCCTCAGAAAAACCTCGCATGCGCCAGTTTATGATTGAGAGTGTGAAGCATTGGATTAACGAATACCATATCGATGGCTTCCGTTTCGATCTCATGGGTTGTCACGACATCAACACGATGAACGAGATTCGCAAGGCTGTTGATGAGATTGACCCCAGTATCTTTATCTATGGTGAGGGATGGAGTGCAGGCCAGTGTGCCTTGCCTTCTTATGAGTTGGCCATGAAGATCAATATGCAGAAGATGCCCCGTATCGCAGCCTTTAGCGATGAAATGCGTGATGCTTTGCGTGGTCCTTGGTCAGATAACTCCGTGGGTGCTTTTTTGGCCTGCGTGCCCAATAGCGAAGAGAGTCTGAAGTATGGCATCGTGGGTTGTGTGACTCATCCTCAGGTTAATATGAAGGAGGTCAACTATGTTAAGGAACCGTGGGCAGGTGAACCCACACAGATGATTTCGTATGTGTCGTGCCACGATGATATGTGTCTGGTAGATCGTCTCAAAGCTACCATTCCAGGCATCAAAGATGACGAGTTGATTCGTCTCGACCTGTTGGCACAGACTGCTGTGTTCACCTCACAGGGCGTGCCCTTCATGCTGAGTGGTGAGGAGATGCTGCGTACCAAGAAAGGTGTTCACAACTCGTTTGAGTCGCCAGACAGTATCAACCGCTTGGATTGGCAGAACAAAGAGCTCTATCCGCAGGTCTTCACTTATTACAAAAACCTGATTGCTTTGCGCAGTCATCATCCTGCCTTCCGCATGGCTCACACCTCGTTGGTTGAGAAACACCTTGAGTTCTTACCCACACCATCCTGTGCAGTGGCCTATCGCCTGAAAGACCATGCTGGCAATGACCAGTGGAACGACATCATCGTCATCCTGAATGCCAATCGCGAGGCTATTACCGTTGATGTGCCTCAGGGTACCTATACAGTGGTGTGTTGCGATGGCCAGATTGACGAGAATGGATTGGGCGAAGTAAACGGCAATCGTGTGGTGGTTGGCCCACAGACAGCTTTAATCATGCATAATTAGGAATGCATAATAAAATATAAGTATGAAAAGACTTTCATTCATATTAGCTTTAAGTGCTTTGGCACTGACGGCTGGTGCTGCCAAGAAGACAGTGATTGACCGCATTGAGCCAGCCAACTGGTATGTGGGCATGAAGAACCCACAGTTGCAGTTGATGGTCTATGGCAAGGACATTGCCTCTGTCAGCAGCGTGACAACTGCCTATCCAGGTGTCCGTATCGATAGTTTGGTAAAACTTGACTCTCCGAACTATCTGTTGGTCTATCTAAATGTGAAGGATGCCCAGCCAGGTAAGATGACGCTGGAGTTCAAATCACCAACCTCCAAACTCAAACCTCAAACCTATGAGTTGAAGGCTCGTGAGAAGAAAGGCTCTGAACGTCAGGGTTTTGATATTAGTGATGTGCTCTATCTGCTGATGCCCGATCGTTTTGCCTCTGGTCGTGCGGACAACGACCAGATAGCAGGGATGAATACCTATGTCAATGACCGCACTCAGCCCTCGTTAAGGCATGGAGGCGATATGGAGGGCATCCGTCAGCACCTGGATTATTTCTGCGACCTGGGTGTCACAGCACTTTGGTTCACTCCTTTGTTGGAGAATAACTCACCCGACAATAATGGTTTCTCAACCTATCATGGCTATGCTACTACGAACTACTATAAGGTGGATCCCCGCTTTGGTAGTAACGAGGAGTATCGCCGACTGGTGGATGAGGCTCATCAGAAAGGATTGAAGGTGGTGATGGATATGATTTTCAATCATTGTGGCTTTGAGCATCCATGGGTGAAGGATATGCCTTCGAAAGACTGGTTCAACCTGCATGAGTGGCTGAAGGAATCGAATGGTACGAGTGATTCTCGTAATACCAGCTTCCAGCAAACCAGTTATAAACTCACCCCCGTGGTTGACCCCTACGCCTCAGAAGTGGATAAGATGGAAACGACAGATGGTTGGTTCGTATCTACAATGCCCGACCTCAATCAGTATAATCCCCATCTGATGCGCTATCTTATCCAAAACTCCAAGTGGTGGATTGAGACCGTGGGCATTGATGGTATCCGTATGGATACATATCCCTATGCCTTTGCTGAGCCGATGGCCCAGTGGATGAAAGAGATTGACGAAGAGTATCCTCACTTCAATACTGTGGGTGAGACGTGGGTCACAGAGCCTGCCTATACTGCTTCTTGGCAGAAAGACTCGAAGTTATCAGAAAAGAACTCCTATCTGAAGACAGTCATGGACTTCGCCTTCTTTGACCGTTTGAGTTCTGCCAAACATGAAGAGACTGATGCATGGTGGAACGGTATGAACCGTTTGTATAACTCGTTTGTATATGATTATCTCTATCCCAATCCCAAAAGCGTGATGGCCTTTATCGACAATCACGATACTGATCGCTTCCTGGGTAATGGTTCTGACACTCTTATGCTGAAGCAGGCATTGGCCCTGCTGCTCACCGTGCAGCGTATTCCCCAGTTGTACTATGGCACAGAGATTCTGATGAACGGCACCAAGGAGGTGACCGATGGTAATGTGCGCAAGGACTTTCCTGGTGGATTCCCTGGTGATACCCACAACTGCTTTACAAAGGAAGGACGTACACAGGCCGAGAATAGTATGTTCCAGTGGCTCAGTAACTTGCTGCATTGGCGCCAGGGCAACGAGACCATCATTCGTGGTTATCAAACCCAGTTCATTCCCTATAATGGTATCTATGTCATTGCTCGTCGTTGGCATCGTAACACCATTCTCACTATTCTGAATGGTACTACGAAAAAGGCCACCATGAAGGTGGCCCGTTATGCGGAAGTGATTGGTAAGACACGTCAGGCAGAGGATGTCATTACGGGACAGCGCTATGACCTGTCGAAAGACCTCGAGTTAGCGCCTCGTCAGACATTGGTACTTGAATACCTCATGGAAGAATAGCCTTAATAAAACACATACAATTCTTATTTCGACAGCCTCTGAACATATTTCACTGGCTCTCCATCGCCCTTCAGCACATCAGCGAATGTCTGAGGGGCGATTTCTACTGGCCCCTGCATAAACTCAGGGATGTTGTATGAGCGCAGGAACTGACGGTGATAGTCTGGATTGCGTTGAGGCAACTCAAAAGGTTTGCTCCATTTGCCGTCCTTGTCCATGTGAGCAAAGAACGGGCGAGTGAAGGTGCCATCGTCGCGTCTGCTACTCACTACCAGCCAGCGTCCGTTGCTCGACCATGTGTGATAACTCTCTGTGTCGTCACTATTGACAATGGTCAGAGGATGTGTGTCACCCGTCTGTAAGTCCATGCACCACAAATCGGCATCATGGTGCCAGATATGGAAATAACCATATTTCGCCATTGTGAACACCAGCCAGCGTCCGTCAGGGCTGATGCGTGGCAATACTGCACTCTGGTCCAGCGTGTCGGCAGCAAACACCAATTCGCGAGGTCCGAACTTCATGGTCTCTGGGTCGAAACTCTTTTTATAGATATTGTATTTCAGTTCCTGACAGCGATCCACCAACTCTGATGCACTGGGCTTGTTATAATTCTTGCGCTCGTAGTGGGCGCTACAATAATAGAGTGTCTTGCCATCGGGTGCCCAGGCAGGGAATACCTCAAACTCCGTGGTGTCATTTTCAAGGTTTGTCACCTCGCCCTTGTCAATGTCGTATGCAATGATGTCGCTTTCCAGGTCATACACCTCAATCTTGTTGGGATCGGTGGTATGGAAACTCTGGTGCGTCTTGTCTGTTGAATAGACGATGAGTTTTAGCCAGGGGTGCCAGGCGGGATAGACACCAGCTGAGAGGATAGAGTCATTTTTCATGTTTACCTTTTTGATACTGCCATCATAGGCAATCACTGTGCCGCCGCAGTGTTGACGGGCGTGGAACTGCATGCGATTGGGGTTCCACATTTGGTAGTTGTGACAGTTGATGCACTGGCCCTCTACCTCGAATCCGCAGAGCATGTTGTCGTATATGACGCTTTCGTCGTAGTTTTCCAGACAACGCTGACTGATGGTCAGGGCCTCGTAGCTGATGAATGACGAGGGGATGAGACGGTAACTCAGATAACTATCGATGCTGTCGCCTGATACGTGGATGGTGAAAGGCTGGTGGTGCGTCCATTGTTCGCCGTGCTTCACAAACACATCTACGCTGATGTCGCCAGGCTGTGCAGTCAGTTCCTGCCAGTCACTCATCGAGGGCTGCATCATATCCTCGCAAACCACCTCGATGCCGTCTCTTTGATAACGTGCAATCATTCCGTCTGCCTCTTCATCAAGTTCGAAGGTTAGCGGGGCAATGTTCTGGGGGATTGTCACATTGATGACGTCAGGATAAATCTTTGGCAACTCCTTACTCTCGTTGTAGTTCTCGGGCACGCTGACACCACAGGAAAAAAGTAAAAGGGTAAAAAGATAAAAAGGTAATATATATATTCGTTTCATAACTCTTAATTCTCAATTCTCAACTCTCAATTCTCAACTCTCAATATTCCGGCAGCTCTCTCATTAGGTAATAATCATAATAAAAAGTGTGACTGAAAGCCTTCAATCCTTCGCGAGCATATTCCACATCCATGTCGTTATAGCGCTCGGCAGCTTGCATAAAGCTGTCAAACGACTGCTTCACGCTCTGGTCGAAGGGCATTTGGTCTATGTATTTCCTATCCTCCAGTTTGCCGTAAAGATAGGCTGCCTCCTGTATGTAGCGGGGAATGCGCGCGTTGGGATGCAAGTTGATATAGTCGCCGAAGTGATACCAGAACTGATAACTGTCCTTGGTCCACAGTGAGGCCAACAACGCCTGTTCCTGGAAATAAGCATCATTTTTATTAGTACACTCTGCCAGACGATTCATCAGGAAAGATTCAACATTTCCTTTGTCGCCTGTCAACATATTGGGATAGTGCATCATGCGAGCCACTGTTTTCAGTTCCTCCAGTTCGCGAGCCGTCTTGGCCCAGTCGTCGTAGAAGGTGGTGTGACTAAGTAGTTTCAGGTATCTGCGTGCCTGACTCTCCTCTTTGTTCAGAATGGCGCATTTGGCCAGCAGTTTCAGGTTGCTCACACGCCAACCGAACTCTACACCCATCTCTGTACTGAGTCGTTCGCTGTAGTTGGTCATACCATATTGATAATACATCAGCGGACCCACGCAGAGCATCAATCGCATGTCGAAGGGTGCCTCGTAGCGCTTAGAGCCATTCTTAAAGAGATACATCTCGTCACTTTGTCGGCCCAGTCGGCCCAGTGCCAGGTTGCGCATCATCACGATGGAGCGAGTGGGTTCGTCTTCCTGCATAGCAGCCTCGGCAATAACGCCCTGCCAGTCGTTTTGTTCAATGCAGCGTTGCATCTTCAGTTCGTGATGGAAGTTTTCGTCCCTAAACCACCAATGCGTCACACCCCAAGCCAGCACAGCGACTAAAGCACCTTGGGCGATGAGGCTTCCCCATTTGCCCAGTTTCTCGGCCTTAATGAGTTTCGCGAGCGTTGCACCCACAGTCATTAGCACGAAGAACAGTGCCAGTCCGTAGTAGGGCAGGTAGTAGGCGTGATGCTCCTCAGAGACCACGAAAAGGGGCAACTCTGCGTAGTAGATATTTGCCAGGTTGGTTTGATAATATACATAGCGATAGCACAGTTGTGGTACGATGGCTGCACCAGCCAGAGCCAGTACACTGCCTGAGATTTTCTGCCACAGAGGTTGTTTCAATTGCCAGACATAGATGCCCATGAGCAGCGTGGCAGCCAGGCCATAGATTCCAAAAAGAGGATAACCCAGAATGGCCGTGATAGCGATGAACACCAATCGCAAACCCCAGTGCTGAGGCAATGCACGTAATCCCCATAGTAGGGCTGATACGGCGATGGCCCCCAAGGTTCCTACGAACACATGGCCAGGCAGCTTAAGGAAATATACCCAGTAACCCATATCAACAATCGTCAGCAAAAGGAGTGCTACAGGTACCAATGTCAATGCCGTCCATTGGTCGTCCACCTTGAAGGCTCGTTTGATGAGCCACATCAGTAGCAACCAACTAAGGCAGAGCACCAATGTGCCCACCCATGGGTAAAAGAAAAACTGCGTCAGATAGGTGCCTGCCCACGACAACAGTCCACCTGGCACCAGCATTTGTTCGTTGAAAAACAACGATGTGTCTAAGAATAGATTCTGTTCCTGTAGTTTCCAGAGCAGGTCAGACTCAAAGAAGAGTAGGGCGCCTGCCACGCAGAGCAGCGCCACCAACCATGTTGTTATTGGTAAAAACCGTTTCATTATTGTTATATATGTTTTTTCTTTTTTACCTTGCCTTCAGTACTATTCCCATTTCCGGCGGTTGGTTATAGCCCACATTTTCAGTGGCCACACTGAGTCGGTAGGGTATGTCCTGCATCAGGCAGTCAATACGATAATCCGTAGGGATGGTCGATACATAGAGCCTAAGTTCTGTACTCTCGCGATTGCGAATGAGTATCTCCTCGCGCCAGTCGCCCAGAATGTCGGCACTGAGACAGGGGTTCTGCTTGGTGCCATTGTTAAACTGTCCGTCCAACTGCTGTAGCGTCACCACGCGGTTGTTCTCCCAGTCATATTTCGATACAGCGCTGCGGTCTAAGAGTTCGCGCAATAGGTCGCCGTCCCACCATATGCCGAAGTTGATGCTCAAACTTCGTTGGTTGATGTCTTCCAACACCTCGCCTTTCATGTTTCTTACTCCACGGCTGTCTATGCTCCACATTTCCACACCAGGGTTCCTCGGGTCGATGTCAGCTGCCATGCAGCGTCCTACGTCCGTATTACTCTTCACTTGGAAAATTACCTCGCCTGTCTTGGCGTCGCGCAGGTCACTGCCGTCACGCTTGTTCTCATGGCAGTCCCAGATATAGAGTCGTCCGTCCTTCTCGTCGGCTATCAGGTGGATGGCGTCACCATGTCCCATCCCGGTGTTATAGAGTCCTCGTCCGTCGTGGTCCACAGCCATCGAACCATAGGTGATTTCGTCTAGTCCGTCGCCATCCACATCAGCCACGCGCAGGTTGTGGTTGCCCTGTCCAGCATAGCTGGCCCACTGAGGGTCGTTTGTGTCGAACACCCATCGTTGCTTCAACTCCCGTCCGTCCCAGTCCCATGCTGCCAACACCGTGCGGGTGTAATAGCCACGACAGAACACTGCGCTGGGGTTGAGGCTTGAGGAATTCTCTTTTCTCTTTCCTCCTTCCTCCTTCCACTTTCTACTCCCAAAATATCCTACAGCAGCCAGATAGCGCTCCGAGCGATTGCCTCGGTTATCTCCCCAGTCGTTTACGTCGCCTCTTTCAGGCACATAGGGCTTGGTATCCATCACGGCTCCCGTCAGTCCATTGAATATGCTGATATATTCAGGACCTTCGAGAATGCGGCCTGCAGCATTGCGATAGTCGGCTGTTGAGTCGCCAATCACCGTCCCCAGTGCATCGCGGGTGCCATCTGCCGTCTTTACCATCAATTCGGCCCGTCCGTCGCCGTCCAGGTCATAGACGATGAAAGGCGTATAGTGGGCTCCACTGCGGATGTTCTTGCCTAAGTCGATACGCCAAAGAATCTCGCCACTGAGGCGATAGCAGTCCAGCAGGGTGGGGCCCGTCATGCCGTCGTGACTATTGTCGTGAGAATTCCAAGGGTCCCATTTCAATATAATTTCATATTGACCGTCTCCATCCACATCTGCCACCGTTGCATCATTTGCCGTGTGCATATTGTCAGGTTTCTGCAGAGGAATTGTCAGATAACCTACGGAAGTCTGGAGCCTGAAGGTAGAGGCCAGATCACTTTCCTCTTTCCTAGTTCCACTTTCCACCTTATACACTGCATTTTCCACGGGATTCTCGTCAATGAACCATGTGCCACCCTTTGTCAGTGGCTGCTGGTTTAGTTTCTCACCATTTCTATATACATCGAAGGCCATCCCCTTAGGGTCGCTCTTCAGTGTGCGCCACGACACAAAAACCCGTCCGTCGGCCTGTCGCACTGCTACTACGCCACGGTCTAATTGCTCCGTGCTCAGTTGTGTGTAGTCATAATTCGATTGTGCCAAGGCTGGTAGCCCTGTCATCATCATCAGTAAGCCCAGTAAGTGTCTCTTCATCGCAATATTTATCAAATAGGTATTGGTTTTCAAGGGTGCAAAGGTATAAAAAAAACTCGACAACCATCATGAATAGCCGCTTTTT
>CACYNE010000029.1 GCA_902775605.1 uncultured Prevotellaceae bacterium | reverse complement strand
GAATAAATGCAGCTTGCTGCAGTGCTCCCCGCCAAGGGGCACAATCAGGATTTTTAAGTGACATCCCGAAGGGTGGAATCTAAAATCCCATATTGTGTTATAGGATTTTCGGAGAAACTGCCTTAGCTGCCGGCGAAGGTACAATACTTTCGGGAGTTGAGAGATGCTGCAAAAAAGTATCTTGTATTTTAACGTTTTCACGACTGCTCCAGTCGTAGAAAAGCCAGGGTTCGGGGCGGCGACTGAGCCACCGAAGCGTTTAGCACCAAAGAGGGAGTTGAGCGACTGGTAAAAGGGCTGCACGTAGTGCTGTCATGTGGAGTGTACGGAACATGTAAAAGCCCACCCATAAACATCCATAAAACTTGCTTTTAAAAAATGAATGTCACTATAATGTTTCATCCGTATAGTTACCCATCCTCATTTCTTCTTCTGAAGTCCATTTTTTGCACCCTTGGCAGTCGTGAAAATGTTAATATATGAGATAAAATTTTTCATGGCTTCATATATCGATAAGGTGTAGTATTTTTGCACTCGATAAATCATGAAACGAATCGTTATGGAAATAAAGAAATTTTCAGAATTGAAAGGCAGTGAAAAACTGAAAATACAAGCTGCCGTATTACAGATTATGGAGCAGAAGAATTTCGCTCTGGATACAGACCTTGGTATGAAGGAGTCACAGGACAATCCCGACAACTGGATTATGGGGTTCACGAACACAGAAATGAGGCTCGAAGATTTGGAAGGTATGAAGAAGCTTCTCGGTGACAAGTTTAGTGTAACCATTTCTCCAAAATCGAGAACCAGTTTTATCTTTCGAATAGAAGCTGCAGGTGAAGAATTTGTTCGTCTGCTGCAAAGTTCAAGAGTACAGCAGCAGTATCCTTCTACACAAACGCAAACTGTGAGGCAATAAAAGCACAGATTAAGATTGTTGTTCCAGTTTCAGCCCATTGCTGTTGCTGATAACCGGGAGCCATCCATGGAGGCGAGTGGGTGGCTCTTTTTGAATATGACAAAAAGAGCCGCCACCATTGTAGTATAGTAGCAGCTCATATCATGTGTCGTTTACTCTACACCCTCCATCAGTACGGCTATGGCCCGTTCCTGGGCCTGGTCTACGGTCAGACCGTCACGCCGACGTTCCTCATATTCCTGTTCGGCCAGTTCTGCACGGGAGTCGATGAAGTCATCGACATTCTTCCGGGGGTCATCGGTATCGACCAGGTACTTCTTCAGGTACAGTCGATAATATGACAGTTCCTTGCTCATAACGGTATCAGTCAGGGATTCCATAAATCACAGTAACGGTGGCACCGGTGCTGTGAAGTATCATACGCCCGCCAATCGTGCCGTTACCGGAATATACGGTATCGCCCTTTTGACTGCTCGCGTCATCCTTTGTCAGGGTTATGCCGTACCGCTTCTGAATCTCCGAGATGATGTAGTTCGCATTGCTGGTGATGTAAGTCACGGTAACCATCGACAAGCCATGATTGCGGCCAAGGAATGCGTAGGTGACTGTTGTTGTGTTCCTGCCATTGGAATACATCAGGGCGTAGTCATTACTTCCTTCCACCAAGTCCCATCCCGACATATAGGCTTTGACGTGGTCTGTGTTGCTTCCCCAGTCGAAGCATGGTTCATAGTACGTCACTGTGCCAGGCACGTCCTGTCCGGGGATGTCATCGTCATCATCACCGCCACAAGCCGTGAAGGTGGCACACATGCAGCCCATCAGGGCCAGCATCATTAAATTAAAGATTTTCTTCTTCATTTGATTTCGAGTTGTGTCCCCGGTCGGCCTGCAGGAACCTGTTTCCGTTCAGGAGTGAGCCGCCACCTCATCGAGGCCACTCCCTTGATAATTCGTGGAAACTGGAGAAACGTCGCTCCTTACTACTCGTGGTTGTCATTCCCAGAACAACTCGAAACCCTTTTAACGTCGTCACCCATCAGGTTCTGGACGGAATACCATTGTGCAGATATTCGGTGCAAAGGTACAAAAAAAACAAAAGAAATACTTAAAAAAGTCGGTTTTATTTTTGGTTATGCTAAAAAAAATACCTACTTTTGCAGTCGTTAAACGATTATGAAGTAATTAGAGGTTGGCATGAACGTCAGAAGGTAAATTGCATGTAAGTGTCTGGCTTCCAAAACGTAATAACAAAAATCCGTTTAAATGGGCTTAATCCCAAGCGGATCACCAAAAAAACGACAGATCTTAAAGACCTGTCGTTTTTTTTGTTATTCTACCACCTCAATATAGAAACTAAATGGACGGAATCCATCGTTACAACTTATCATGGCACTCATAGGATTCTTCATCCAGCCATCATAGAAATTCCCCTCACCTCTGGCCAGCGACTCGACGAAATCACGCATAGAAAACCATGCCGCAGGACACATTCCCTCAGGTTTCTGCCCATCAATAGCAATCCATTGTTGTCCCTCTCTCACATCGCAGGTATGCTCAATCGGGTTCTCATATTTCGCCATCAGATCAGTATAAACCGTCTGACGCACAGCGGTAATGCGTACTTTATTCATTGCTATCAAGTTTCAGTTCAAACGGGCTCATCGGCAGACCATTCTTTCCAAAGACATTAGCACGGATAGGGTTATTCTTCCATGCATAACGAACGGAAACAGGCTTACTGACAGACGATTTGATTGTTATGCGAGAACCCTGGCCCTCAGCCTCAGCATTGACATAGCGACCATCTGCGCCAGCCACCTCAAACTCATAGAGTGCACCTTCGTTGAGCAACGGCTGCGAGAGGACAAAGACCACTTGAGTGCCCTCAACAGTTGCCTTTTCGACCTCGGGCGACAATATCACACGCGGATTCCACAAAAGACGCTCAAGTGCCAAAGCCACGCGCTGAGCCACGTCTTTCTTTCGCAAAGGATGAATATCGACGGTTTCACCCACGTCAATAGTAACTGCCAATTCAGCACGATTATCCTCCTTGGCCACCACACGTTGCGCCTCACGTACCATTGACCAGCCAGTGTTTTGCGGTTGGACAGAGGGTTCCATATAATTAGCCAACTGAATAATAACAAAAGGCAATTCGGGACGCTGGAAAGCCTGTCGCCAGTTGGCCATCATCAAGCGTAACAGTGAAGCATACTCGCTGGCCTGACGTGTGTCAGCATTCGACTCTCCCTGATACCATAGTACGCCAGCCACGGCAAAGGGTGCCATAGGGCTGATCATGCCATTGAAAAGCGTTGATGGCTGATACTGTAAGTCAACACCACGACCTATACTATAAGGCATCTCAAGTCCCTGTTTCAGACGCCACTGCTCCGAAAGAGGCTGCACATCGTCCTTTGTAAAAACCAAACGATAAGGCTTTTCATGAATAAAGTATGGTTTACCATTCTTATTGATGAAACGCACGGTAATCACATTATCTCCCTCACGCAACAAGCCAGCAGGCACCTGATAACGGCGCGGCGGATACTGGTAGCCCGTATTGCCCACCTTCACACCATTGATATAAGTGACATCACTATCATAGAGCGTTCCCAACAGTAATTGAGCAGCCTTGCCAGCATGCTCCTTACTAATCTGAACATGCTGACGCAACCACAAGCTACCAATCATCTCACGCTGATTAGGAAGGAGATCATATTGATTAACCTCACTCCATGCCGAGTCATCAAAAGACAACTGTGTCCAAAGGCCACCCTCAGAGCCCTCAACAGGCGCCATACCAGGGTCTCCCTCGTCCAGAATTTCCTGCCAACGATGATTGGCCACCATACCTGCTCGCTGCTGAGCCTGCACAAAAGCATCGTTCTGATAGAGTTGCGTCTGTCGGTGAAGCACAGGATAATATTTGGCCAACGTGTCCGATGCTATCCACGCCTCAATGGGCGTACCACCCCAGGCACTCTCAATGATACCCTGAGCAACCCCCTTTTCACGCTGCAACTGTTTGCCAAGGAAATAGCCGATTGACGAGAAACGCCAAGCATTCTGACGGTTCAGGCGCTGCCATGATGTGGGACACAGGTCGGCAGAAGGCTGACGGGTGTCCGTCTGATACTGCACATGAAACAGACGCACCATGTTGTTACTGTCGTTAAGTTCATCAGGATACTGTGGCGACACACGCTCAAGTGTTGTCTCCATATTCGACTGACCGGAACAGAGCCACACGTCTCCCACCCACACATCACTGAGTACATGGTCATTGATACGCAACTCATAAGGGCCGCCCGCCTTCATCGCAGGCAAATCCACACGCCAATAACCATTGGTGTCGGCTGTCGTTACACACTTTTTCTTGTTCAGACTTACTGTGACACTTTCCTGCGGGCTTGCCTGTCCCCAAACAGGAATATTGGTGCCTCGCTGAAGCACCATGCCCGACTGGAAAATTTGTGGCAGACGCACCTCGGCGTTGCACAATGTAGCACTCAACAAGAGCGCACATAACATAGTGATGGTCTTTCTCATAACAGTGCAAAAATACGCATTTTTTGTCTCATAGAGCAGTAAACATAGGACTTTTTAAGCCATATGAAACATTTAGAATAGCAATATGAAACATGAGGAAAGACAAAAATGAAAAAAAACGAGTAACTTTGCAAGCAAATTAAATAAAAATAATCAATAACAATTATGTCAACAGTTACTATTAATCAAGAGTCAAAAGGATTCTACAAGCTTTCATGGCTCCAGCGCATCGGCTTCGGCTCTGGCGATCTGGCGCAGAACCTCATCTTCCAGACGGTAGCATGCTACCTGATGATTTACCTGACCACAGTACTGAAATTAAATCCAGCCTTTGTCAGCGGACTGATTCTCGCAGTTCGACTCATTGACTGTTTTTGGAGTCCAGTAGTAGGTCGCTACATTGACAACCGCAATCCCAAGTTAGGTAAGTATCGTGCTTACCTCCTTTACGGCGGTATTCCCCTTACCGTTGCTGCCTGTCTGCTGATGCTTCCTCAGGCTGCAGAATGGGGCACCACTGCAAAGATTATCTATGCGACTGTCAGCTACACTGTGCTGAGCATGATTTATTCAGTCGTGAATATTCCTTATGGCTCGATTATGGCCAGTATGACACGCGACAACGATGAAGTACTGATTCTCACATCCACACGAATGGTATGTGCCAACATCGGTCAGATTGTTGTCCAGGCAGGCTTCCCCATCGGACTCGCCATGTGTGTTCACACTGCCATCGACTGGAACCAGGCCACATTCATGGCTATTGGTACCATTCCTGCCTTCGTCATCCTGCCCTCTCTGCCAATGCTGAAGAGATGGCTGGGCAAGAAAGGACTATATTACACACTCCTTGCCATCGGTCTGATTGGCTTTGCTATCCTATTCACCATCGGTAAGTTCTTTGATGTTGAGGAGCTCAACACACTTGTTCAGATTGCCAAGGTCATGACTGGTGTTGGACTGCTGGTAGGTTCGCTGATGTGGGCATTGGTTCCTGAAGTTATCACCGAAGCAGAGTACCGTACCGGCAACCGCCCCGCTGCCACCGTCAACGCACTTGCCGGTGTGGCATTCAAGGCAGGTTTCTCTATTGCCGGTTGGATTACGCCATTGGTGATGGGATGGATAGGCTTCAACTTTGCCAGCGAAGAGTCAGCTCTGCCTATCGAGCCCAGCGCATGGTTTATTGTTACCTGCATCTTTGCACTCGTTGGTTTCGTTCTCCTAATGCTCTGCTTCATGGGCAGCAAGGAAAATATCACCACGACACCCGAGAAGCCCGTATCATTCGGTGAGATGTGGCAGGAGTTCAAGGCAAACAAGTGCCTCCAGCTGGTGCTGAGCATCTTTGTGGTGGTGTTCTTGGCATCGTTTATCAGCGCACCTGTTAACGCATACTACACGAAGTTGGCAAATTACTCTGCCATTGCACAGAATGCCATTCTGGTATTCACCTGTATCATCCCCGCTTTCCTTCTCGTTGTCGTAGGATGCCTTATCTACAAGTATCCCCTTACTGACGAGAGACTTGACGAAATCAACAAGGAAATTGAAGCACGTACAAAATAATGAATAAAAACGTAAAAGTATTAACGCTCTGTCTGGCCATGATGCCTTTGGCATCTATGGCTCAGCAGGGTTTGAAAGACGCGATTGGAAAATATTGTTTGATTGGCGCTGCCATTAACCAGTGGCAGAGTGACGGTCAGGTGCCCGAAGGCGATGCCATCGTTGACAAGCACTTCAACTGCGCTGTAGCCGAAAACTGCATGAAGCCCGAGTCATTGGCTCCCGCAGAGGGTATCTTCGACTTCCGTGTGGCCGACAAGTTCGTCAACTACTGCGAGCAGCACAAACTAAAGGTCATTGGCCACTGCTTAGTTTGGCACTCTCAGGCCCCCGACTGGTGGTTCACCAATGGCTATGCCGCTTCGCGCGCTTCAAAGGAAGTGCTGAAGGCACGCCTCATCAAGCATATCAAGACTGTGGTAGGACACTATAAAGGTCAGGTACACGGCTGGGACGTGGTGAATGAAGCTATCGAAGACGACGGTTCGTTCCGTAAATCAGCCTATTACAACCTCTTGGGCGAGGAGTTCATTGAGATTGCTTTCCGCACAGCCCATGAGGCCGACCCCGATGCCGAGCTTTACTACAACGACTATTCTATGGCAGGTGCCGCCAAGCGCGAGGCTGTTTGCCGACTGGTGAAGAACCTGAAGGCCAAGGGATTGCGCATCGACGGTGTGGGTATGCAGAGCCACAATGGTCTGGACTACCCTAACCTCGAGGAATATGAAAAGAGTATCGATGCCTTTGCCGCCTGTGGTGTGAAGGTGATGATTACCGAGCTCGACATCAATGTACTGCCCAATCCTCAGGGCTTTGGCGGTGCCGACATCGCCCAGAACTTTGAGTTGCAGCAGAAGTACAATCCCTATGTCGATGGTCTGCCCGCTGCCAAGCAGAAGGAAGTGGACCAGCGCTGGATAGACCTCTTTAAGGTATATTACAAGCACCGTCACCAGATCTCACGCATCAATCTCTGGGGCGTCAGCGACGGTGGTTCTTGGCTCAACGGATGGCCTATCAATGGTCGTACCAACTACCCACTTTTGTTTGATCGTCAGTATAAGGTTAAACCTGTGGTCAACGAAATCGTCAAACTATATAAATAAGCAAACAATATTATGGCAAAATTACCTCGTTACCTGTTTCCAAGCGATTATATGGCAGACCCCTCTGCCAACGTGTTTAACGGACGCCTGTACGTCTATCCTAGCCACGACTGGGATGCCGGCGAATGCTTCGACGATGATGGCGGTCACTTCCAGATGCGCGACTACCACGTGCTGTCATGGGATGACGTAGAGAATGATGAAGCCACCGATCATGGTGTGATTCTCGACGTTGATCAGGTGAAATGGGCAGAAAAGCAGATGTGGGACAATGATGTTGTCGAGAAAGACGGCAAATACTACCTTATCTTCTCTGCCAAGGGCTACGATGGTGTGTTCCACCTCGGCGTGGCTGTGGCCGACAAGCCCGAAGGTCCGTTCGTTCCTCAGGACGCCCCCATCCGCGGTTCATTCTCTATCGACCCCTGCGTGTTCAAGGACGATGACGGTCAGATCTACTGCTTCTTCGGCGGACTCTGGGGTGGACAGTTGCAGTGGTGGCACGCCACCTATCACGGGTTCGCTGCTATCCCTGGCAAGTATGGCGATGACAACGGACTCATCGACCTGGGTCCTGCTCCTGATCATAAGACACAGCTCTTTGCCAAGCCCGATGCCCCTGCCATCCCCAGTGCTGTAGTTCGCATGAGCGACGATGTGCTGCAGTTTGCCGAGGCACCCCGTCCTGTCATCATTCTCGACAAGGACGGACAGCCCCTGAAAGCTGGCGATCCACACCGTTTCTTCGAGGCATCTTGGATGCATAAGTACAACGGCAAGTACTATCTGTCATACTCTACTGGCGACAGCCACTACCTGTGCTACGCTATCGGTGACAATCCTTACGGCCCCTTCACCTATCAGGGTGTTATCTTGGAGCCCGTTGTTGGTTGGACCACCCACCACTCTATCGTAGAGTACAAGGGACAGTGGTATCTGTTCTATCACGACTGTGTACCCTCAAACGACATTACGCACCTGCGTTCGCTGAAGGTACAGCGTCTGTTCTACAATGAAGACGGAACCATCAAACCCGTTGTCAATGAATAATCTGAAAACCCTTATCACCCTATTCGTCCTCTGCCTGACCACAGCGGTTCAGGCAGAGGACGGTAGCCGTTTATGGCTGCGCAGCGAGATGCCAAAAGACATCACGCTGAAGATTGACCCCACGATGCCCGATGACGATGGCTACCGCATCAACGGACGCACCGTCACGGCCCGCACAGAGATGGGACTGCTCTATGGCCGCTACGCCCTGCTGCGTGGCGAACAGGGAGAGTCACACCCCTATTACAAGTTGCGAATCCTGAACCACTGGGACAATATCGATGGCAGTATCGAGCGTGGCTATGCCGGCAAGAGCATCTTCTGGAACGACCGCCTTGAGATTGACCACAACCTCATTAAGAAATATGCCGAGGCTAACGCCTCAATAGGCATCAACGGCACCGTGCTCAACAATGTGAACGCTTCGCCGAAGATGCTCACACGCACATATATTAATAAGGTGAAAGAGGTGGCCGACATCCTGCGCCCCTGGGGTATCAAGGTGTATATCTCCGTGAACTTCGGCTCACCCAAAGCTTTGGGCGAGGTGAATACTGCCGACCCGCTGAACCCGCAAGTACGCCGCTGGTGGCAGAAGAAAGCCAAGGAGATTTATACTGCCATTCCCGACTTCGGCGGTTTCTTGGTGAAAGCCAATAGTGAGGGACAGCCAGGTCCGTTCGACTACGGTCGCACCCATGCTGATGGTGCCAACATGCTGGCCGATGCCTTGAAGCCCTTTGGCGGTATCGTCATGTGGCGTTCGTTTGTCTATGGTGCCAAGCATCAGGGTGAGGACCGAGTGAAGCAGGCTGTTTCCGAGTTTGCTGAGCTCGACGGCCAGTTCCACGACAATGTCATCCTGCAGTCAAAGAACGGTCCGCTGGACTTCCAGCCCCGTGAGCCCTATGCACCTATCTTCGACCAGATGAACAAGACTCCTCAGATGGCTGAGTTGCAGATCACCCAGGAGTACTTGGGACAAAGTAAGCACCTGGTCTATCTGGCTCCCATGTGGAAGGAATTCTTCTCATATGTCAGCCCTAAGCGCCTGATAGGAATTGCCGGCGTGGCCAATATCGGACTCGACACCAACTGGTGCGGCCACCACTTCTCGCAGGCCAACTGGTACGCCTTTGGCCGACTGGCATGGAACCCCATGCTCTCGTCGAAAGAGATTGCAGAGGAATGGCTGAAGCAGACTTTCGACACAAAGAGTCCTGAGCTGCTGAGCGTCATGCAGCGCAGTCGCGAGGCATGTGTAGATTACATGATGCCCCTCGGTCTGCATCACATTTTTAAGTTCGACCATCACATGGGACCCGAGCCTGGAGGTTATATCCGTCGTTATCCCATTGAGTGGTGCCCCATCTACTACCACCGCGCCAACAACGACAGTATCGGCGTGGACCGTAGCAGTACTGGCACCAACGCCACTTCACAGTATCGTGAGCCTTACTGCTCACTCTACGACAACATCGACACCTGTCCTGAGCGTTTCCTGCTGTGGTTCCACCGTGTGCCCTGGACACGCCGCCTCAATAGCGGTCGCACCGTGTGGGAAGAACTGCAATGGTGCTACAACCGCGGTGTCAGCGAAGTTGATGACTTTGCCGCCGTATGGCAACAGGCCAAGCCGCTCATTGATGAGCAACGCTGGCAGGAAGTGGCCAACAGTCTGGAGTTCCAGCAGAAGGATGCCCGCCTGTGGCGCGACGTCTGTCTGGAGTATTTCGGACAGTTTGCAAAGAAATGAAAGCAACATTAATAACTAACAAACCCCAATATTAATTTCTATGAGAAAAACCATAGCCTGCGTTCTGCTAGCGTTGCCTATGATGGCAACAGCTCAGAACCCCGTCATCCGAGACCAGTTCTCGGCTGACCCTACTGCGCGTGTGTTTAACAACAAGGTGTACCTGTACCCCTCGCATGACATCATGCCCCCTGCCGGACAACGTCAGGACTGGTTCTGCATGGAAGACTATCATGTCTTCTCTTCAGAGAACCTGACCGACTGGACCGACCACGGTATGATTGTCACCCAGAACAAAGTACCCTGGGTGAGAAAGGACTCCTATTCGATGTGGGCACCCGACTGCGTTGAGAGAAACGGAAAGTATTATTTCTACTTCCCATCAGCACCTGCTGCCGGCGGTGGCTTTGCTGTTGGTGTGGCTGTTGCCGACCGTCCCGAAGGACCATTCGTCTGCGAGCCCGAGCCTATCAAGGGCGTCAACGGTATTGACCCCTGCGTGCTTCAGGCCTCTGACGGCAATGCCTACATTTTCTGGGGCAATGGCCGTTGCGCCAAGCTCAAGCCCAACATGAAGGAACTGGCTGACGACAACCCCAAGTCAAAGGTGAAGTGGAGAGACCGCGAGATGGAGATGATTGGCGTCAACTGCCTTGAGGGTCTGCCCAACCGCCAAGCCGAAGGTCCGTTTGCTTTCGAGGCTAATGGCTGGTACTATCTGACCTATCCTTATGTCAGAGAGAACACCGAGGTTCTGGGCTACGCCATGAGTAAGAACCCCATGGGTCCCTACGAGTACAAGGGCCTCATCATGGCCGAGCATCCCAATGGCTGCTGGACCAATCACCACAGCATCATCAACTACAAGGGTCAGTGGTACTTGTTCTACCACACCAACTTCTTCTCACCTAAGGACGACAAGCGTCGCTCTGTGTGCATCGAGAAGCTGGCCTTCAATGCTGACGGAACCATCCAGGAAGTGAAGGAGACCATGCGTGGTGTAGGTATCAACCAAGCTACTGAGAAGATTGAAATTGACCGTTACAATACTGCATCTGCCGGTGTGACCACAGCCCATGTTGACACTACCCGTGCCTTCAGCGGCGACTATGCCACCATCCCCTCAAAGGGCTGGATCAAGTATGCCGATGTGGACTTCAGCTGCCTCAAAGACGGCTACATGATTATCAGCGCCAAGGCCAGCGGCGATACAGAGTTCTGCATCCGTGAAGGCAATGCCAAAGGTAAGGTGATTGCCCGTGTCAAAATGGCTGTGACTCCTCCCGAGCAGCCTGCTGGCGGTCAGGGCGGCATGATGAGCCGTTTCCGTCGTGATAACCGCAACCAGTGGCTCACCCAGACCGTTGTACTGGACTATAAGCCCAGCGGTGTTGTTGACTTAGTAGTCACCAACGAAGGTGCAGGCGAACTGGGTGTTGACTGGGTACTCTTCAAGAACCGTCCCAAGTACTTCTCTCCCTCTACCGCTACTCCTGCCAAGCCCGATAATGAAGGTTTCATTCGTCGCTGGATGCTGTTAGAGCCCATTGACAAGCCCAACAGTGGTAATACTGTCTTCACAGACTCTTACCTTCGCGAGCACTTCAACAGAGAATACTTCAAGGGTCAGCAGACCATCCTGCCCAAGGACGGTCAGAAGGTGACTGCTGTATTCAAGCAGGAGCAGGCTCCCGCAGGCTTTGGCCGCGGCATGCAGCAAGCTCCCGCCCAGCCCGAGGTAAAAACTGTTAAGCAGACACTGACCTGGCACGCTCTCGACAGCGAGATGTTCAACGTTAAGTTGTTCCGCTTCGCCGAGAAATACGGTGAGAAGGTTTATGGTGTACTCTTCTGGGGTGTCACCATCATCGACTGCCCTGAGGAAATAAAAGACGTACGTCTGGCCGTAGGTTCTAACTCAGCCTCAATGTGGTGGCTCAATGGCGAGGAAGCCCTGTTACTCAGCGGCGACCGCCGCATGGTGAAGGACGACTGCATGTCACGCCGCCTCACCCTGAAGAAGGGTCGCAACATCCTGCGTGGTGCTATCATCAATGGTCCAGGCATGAGCGACTTCTGCGTACGATTCCTCGACGAGAAAGGTAACCCTGTAACAAACTTCACAATCATCAATAACAGCAAATAACTATGCAACGCCTACATACAATCCTTGCGGCACTGGCTATTGCCACAGCCGCTAACGCACAAATTGGACAACCATACATTCATGATCCTTCGACCATTGCCGAGTGCGATGGCAAGTACTATACCTTTGGCACCGGTGGCGGCGGCCTCATCTCTGAGGATGGCTGGACCTGGCACAGCGGCGCCGAGCGTCCTGGTGGCGGTGCTGCCCCCGACATGATTAAGGTGGGTGATCGTTACCTCTGCATCTATGGTGCCACAGGTGGTGGCCTGGGTGGTGGTCATAGCGGCCGCATCCTCACCATGTGGAACAAGACCCTCGACCCCAAGAGTCCCGACTTCAAGTGGTCAACTGCTGTCGAGGTCTGCTCTTCCGACGGTATGGAAGACCAGGATGCCATTGACCCCGGTGTACTGCTCGACCCCACCACGGGTCGCATGTGGGTCAGCTACGGTACCTACTTCGGCACCATCCGCCTCATCGAGATCGATCCCAAGACCGGCTATCGTGTGAAGGGTAATAAAGAGAAGGACATCGCCATCGACTGCGAGGCCACAGACCTCATCTATCGCAATGGCTGGTACTATCTGCTGGGCACCCACGGCACCTGCTGCGATGGTGTAAACTCTACCTATAACATCGTGGTGGGCCGTGCCAAGAGTGTGGAAGGTCCTTATATCGACAACGTAGGTCGCGACATGTTCCACGGTGGTGGCCGTATGGTTGTTGCCGCTGGCGACCGCAAGACTGGTGCTGGTCACTTTGGACGCACCATCCTTGACGAGGGTGTTGAAATTATGTCGTTCCACTGGGAGGCCGACTTCGACCAGGGTGGTCGCTCAACCTTGGCCATCCGTCCCCTGTTGTGGAAGAACGACTGGCCCTATGCTGGCGAGCAGCTGAAGGCTGGCACCTATGCCATCCTGAGCGAGCGTCGCGGCTACTCTCTGGAACTGGCTGTTGACTTCATCCGTATGAACGTGGCCCGTGCCGGCGGTTTCGGCGGCTTTGGTGGCGGACAGCAGGCTAATGCTGCACCTCCCCAGCCCGTTGCTGAGCAGACTTTAGCACAGGTACAGGACAAGTGGCCCGCAGGCGACATCACCGTTCGCTGCAGCGACTATATGTTCCGTCCCTGGCAGAAGTGGCAGTTGCAGCCCACAGACAAAGGTACCGTCGCCGGTCCTCTCTACACCATTAAGATTGAGGGCACCAACCGCGCGCTGACTGCTACGGCCGACCTGGAGGTAACCACTAAGGACTTCGCCAACCTTGACGAACAGCTTTGGCGTGTTGAACAGCTCACCGACGGTACCTTCCGCGTGATGCCTTACGTCATTCCTGGTCAGGAGGGCAAGAACAAGAAGTATTGCCTCTACTCTGCAGGCGACTCTACTCCTACCCTCGCTGAATACGACTTCAACAGCGACAACTCGAAGTGGAACTTCCGCAAAGACTGGTAATCACCATTCATATTTCATCAAGACAGGGGAGACGGCGAATGCCATCTCCCCTGTCTTTTATAGAATGTACCTAATTTTCGACTTATGAATCTAAGTCCTTTCTTCTTTCTATGACACACGCGAAACGCCGATTCACTACTGATAGAAAAACTTTGTTTCGCTAAAAAGATATCTAATTTTTTTAATTGGGGAAGCCGCCGAAGGGGAAACTCATTTTCTTCTCAACAAGCGGTTGAATGCGTGGCTCCCAGTCCTTGTCAAAACGGGCGATGTTGCGATCGAGAAAAGACAAGCGGTCAGAAAACCATTGCTTGAGGATCTTGATTTCCTCATCATAGGAACTGACACGATAAGCAGCAAACATACCGACAGCACCGCCAAAGCCACCAAAGCCACCAAAATCACCCATCATTGGAAAGTCTCCCATCATTGGGAAACCGCCAGGGAACTGAGGGATGGAATCGCCCATCTGTGGAAAGCCTCCCATCATAGGGAAGCCACCAGGGAACTGAGGGATGGAGTCGCCCATCTGTGGGAAGCCTCCCATCATTGGGAAGCCACCAGGGAACTGAGGGATAGAGTCGCCCATCTGTGGGAAGCCTCCCATCATTGGGAAGCCACCAGGGAACTGAGGGATAGAGTCGCCCATCTGTGGGAAGCCACCCATTGGCGGGAAAGTGCCAAAAGGCTGAGTCTTGGGAAGTTGTTTCTTCTCTTCCTCAGTAACCAACAATTCCGGATAGGTCTCAAAATGATGATTGATGCAGGGCTTCAGCAGTTTGGCATGCCGATCAATAAAAGCATTGATGGCCTTGTTGCTCAACACATTCTTACGCAACTTCTGATAACGCGTTTTCACAGCCTTGCGGAATGCAGGATCCTGCAGCAAGCGCTGCCATAGAGCTGGTGTGGGATTATTACTCGCGCCCTCAAAGTTCCATGCTTCTATATTATCGGCATTGGCAAAATTGGCATTGCCATAAGCCAGGTTGTAATCCCAGACAGGACCTGCCACGAGTTTTCCGCCCGTACCGTCGGCATTCTGTTTCTCCTTATAGAAATAGGCGCTGCGCTTATAGCCGTCGGCATTCAGGCTCAGCTCCGTATGAATAAAGTAGTCCACAAATGAAGGCACATCAATATAGTGGGCATATCCCCTTTCAGGGTCAGCAAAATAGTCCGACTGAATGACCTGTTCCACCGTATCCACATAACTCTTGATATAGTTGAACTGCTCTGGCTGCAAGTTCTTTTTCTTAGGATAGATGCACGACCAGATGACTTCACTCGACATGTTACCCTCGCCAATGCCAGGCACCTTCGAGGTGAAGGTGGCATCGTCGTCGTTGAAAGTATCAATGCGCAGCAAGTAGCCACCCGTCACATCACGTCCATCGACATCACCCTTTTTCAACTTCGCGATATTCACACGGTCCTTACCACGCTTGATAGCCTCGGCCAGAATATAGATGCCACGATATTCGCCGTCGAGAGTCAGTTCCACCATCTTTGTTCGTGGTCCCCAATGCCCCATGTCACGCCACAGTTGGAAAGCCAAAGGATCACGTACTGCCGACACATCACTATATGGTGCCAGCAGCACCCAGTCACTATGGGCAGGCATTCCCAGCAAGGGCGCATCCACCTCTTTACCATCCTCAGAACGAAGTTCGATGGTGTATTTCTTCTGGTTGAATCCCAGCGAGCTGTTGCCACGCAACTTGATGCCGATGGCACCATCATAGCCATCCATCTTCATATGAGCCATCACCTTCTTCTGAGCATTCAGCGGTGTTGAGGTAGTAATGGCAATCGTAGGCAAACCGTTCTGCGCATGCGCAGAAGCCGTTACCATCATCAGCAAGAGTAAACACAGTCTAAAAATCATTTGTCTCAATGTTATTTCCAGGTTTAAAAGAATCATTTATACTAACCATTAGACTGCATTTGAGCCAACAAGTTTAATGACTGCTAAAGGCATTTTTGTCAACTTGGTAAGCAAACAGTAAAAGTCCGAATGCGGGATTCCACTACTCTCTGATTTATCTATTAGTAAGAGATTGGGGAGGAACAGATTTAGATTCTGTACCTAAGAAAAAAAAGGAGAGATAGGGCGTTTCTATATTATAATCACGACGTGAAAATAAATAATCACGCCGTGATTTTATTTATTCTCGACGTGATTATTTAAAATCACGACGTGGTTTTAATGTAAAGACGGCGTATCAGTGGTTTTTCTTCGGCGTATCGACAAGGAAAGACAGGCCAGCGGCGGGTCATTTCCTGGCGGAGGAAGCACTATTTGGCTAAATAATTTGGTGATTATTGGAAAAATAAGTAACTTTGCATCCTATTATGGCCGTAGCAAACCTCATAACACAGAACAGCGACGAACACCAGTTTTCGTTCGAAGTGCTGCCCCCACTGAAGGGGACAGGCACCGAGCGGTTGTTTGCCGATATTGAAAAACTCTGCAAACTGAACCCCGCTTTTATCAACATCACCACGCATCACAGCGAGTTTGTTTATAAGGAACTGAGCGACGGACGCTTCGAGCGTCAGCGCTTGCGCCTGCGACCCGGCACCATCGCCGTGGCAGCAGCCATTCAGCAGCGCTTCCACGTGCCTGTTCAGCCGCACGTCATCTGTAGCGGCGCCACGATAGAGGACATTGAATACGAGTTGCTCGACCTGCAGTTCCTGGGTATCACCGACCTGTTGCTGCTGCGCGGCGACAAGGCGAAAGAGGACCGCGTGTTCACCCCAACCCCGGGCGGTCATGCCCACACCACCGAATTAATCCGTCAGGTGCAGCGCTTCAACGAGGGATTCTTTGCCAACGGCGAGCCCATCAAGAACCCTGGTGCCAAGTTTGATATCGGTGTGGCCTGCTATCCCGAGAAGCACGAGGAGGCCCCCAACCTGGAGATGGACATGCAGTATCTAAAGGAGAAGCAAGACCTGGGTGCACAGTATGCCGTGACCCAGCTGTTCTACGATAACGAGAAGTATTTCGCTTTCGTGGAAAAAGCGCGCCAGATGGGCATCACCATCCCCATCATCCCCGGCATCAAGCCACTGGCAAAGCTGAGTCAGCTCAGTGTGGTGCCCCGCACCTTCCATTGTGATATACCCGAGGCACTGGCCCGCGAGATAGTGAAATGTAAGACCGATGCCGACGCCAAGCAGCTGGGCATCGAATGGACCGTAAAGCAGTGCCGCGAGCTCTATGCCCACGGCGTCAACGATATTCACTTCTACACCGTGGGAGCCGTAGATTCCGTGGTGGAGATTGTGACGCAACTGAAAAACAGCAAATGAAGTTCAGCGAGGTAATCGGACAGCAAGACGTGCAAGAACGCCTGGTGCAGATGGTCAGGGAGGACCGCCTGCCCCATGCCATCATGCTGTGTGGCCCGAACGGCAGCGGCAAAATGGCGCTGGCCGTAGCCTTTGCTTGTTATCTGCTGGGGAAGTCGGATAATCCAGACAACCCGGAAAAACCGGAGTCGCCCATGCTGGCCAAGCTGGAGCATCCCGACCTGCACTTCACTTATCCCACCATCAAGTTGCCATCGATGAGCACCGACCACAAGCCCGTAAGCGACGACTTCGCCCGCGAGTGGCACGAGCTTATCATGCAAGGTCCCTACTTCACCCTGGACCAATGGCTCAACGCCATCGGTGCCGAGAACCAGCAGGCCATCATCACCGCCGGCGAGAGTGACGAACTGGTGCGCAAACTGTCGCTGAAATCGAGCCAGGGCGGATATAAGGTAAGCATCATCTGGCTGCCCGAGCGCATGAACATAGAATGCGCCAACAAACTGCTGAAACTCATTGAGGAACCGCCCACGCAGACGGTGTTCCTGATGGTATGCGAAGAGCCCGACAAACTGTTGGAGACCATCCGCAGCCGCGTGCAACGCATCGATACCAAGAAGATAGACAACGACATCGTGCGCCAGGCACTCATCGACCGACGTGGCATCAGCGAGGATGCCGCCCAGCGCATCAGCCGACTGGCCAACGGCTCATGGCTTAAAGCCCTAGAAGCCCTACAGGCCGGCACAGAGAACGAGCAGTTTCTGGACCTCTTTATCATGCTGATGCGACTGGCCTATCAGCGCAAGGTGCGTGACCTGCGCAAGTGGAGCGAAACGATGGCGGGCTTCGGCAGAGAAAAACAGAAGCGCTTCCTGCAGTTCTTCCTCCGCATGCTGCGCGAGAACTTCATGTATAACTTCCAGCAGGAGGAACTTATATATATGACGCAGGAGGAAGAGGACTTTGCCAAAAACTTCGCCCGCTTTATCAACGAGGCCAACATCCTGCAACTCTATGACCTGGCCAACCTCGCCATACGCGACATCGGCCAGAACGCCAACGCGAAGATTGTGTTCTTCGACTTTGCCCTGAGAATCATTGTATTGCTTATTCAAAAATAAATATATGGAAGAGAAACAAAGAACCTACGAAATACGAACGGGCTGTGACCGCGGACTATGCCGCGCAGCCGTGGGACGACAGGACCGCCAGTTGAACACCTACGACTGGCTGGCCGACGTGCCAGGCAACGCCGAGACGACAGACCTCGTCGAGGTGCAGTTTAAGCACACCCGCAAGGGCTACTACCACAACGTCAACAACCTGCCGCTGAAGAAGGGCGACGTGGTTGCCGTGGAGGCCAGCCCTGGTCACGACATCGGCGTGGTCACGCTGACCGGCCGACTGGTGACCCTGCAAGTAAAGAAGGCCAACCTGAAGAGCAGCGAGGAGATCAAACGCGTGTATCGCATGGCTCGTCAGGTGGATATGGACAAATATCACGAGGCAAAGGCTCGTGAGCACGAGACAATGATCCAGAGTCGCGAGATTGCCAAGAATTTGGGTCTGCAGATGAAGATTGGCGACGTGGAGTATCAGGGCGATGGACAGAAGGCTATCTTCTATTATATCGCCGATGAACGCGTGGACTTCCGCCAGCTCATTAAGGACCTCGCCGTTGCCTTCCACGTGCGCATCGAGATGAAGCAGATTGGTGCTCGCCAAGAGGCCGGACGCATTGGCGGTACAGGTCCTTGCGGTCGCGAGCTGTGCTGCGCCACATGGATGAAGAACTTCGTCAGCGTGTCAACGGGTGCCGCCCGTTATCAGGACATCTCGCTCAACCCCCAGAAGCTGGCCGGCATGTGCGCCAAGCTGAAGTGCTGTCTGAACTACGAGGTGGACGACTATATGGAAGCCGGCAAGAAACTGCCCAACCGCGAGACGGTGCTCCAGACGCTGGACGGCGACTACTACTATTTCAAGGCCGACATCCTGGCCGGTCTCGTCACCTACTCGACCGACAAGCGCATCGCCGCTAATCTGCAGACAATCACCGCCGAGCGTGCCAAGGAGATTATCGACATGAACCGCCACGGCCAGAAGCCTGGCGACCTGCAGCCCGACGAGGAGAAGAAAAAGAAGCAGGACAACGCTCCCGTGGACCTGCTGGCTGGCGACGATATCCACCGCTTTGACAAGGCGAAGAAGAAAAAGAAGAAGAAAAAGCCGCAGAAGCCCAGAAACGAGGGTGACAGAAACGAGTCTGCCAAGCAGGAAGGCAAGCAAGACGCCAAACAAGAATGAAGCTGAGAAGAATTAAGATAACAGGAATCATCATAGCGGTTGCACTGGCCCTGACCAGTTGCAACCGCCATACTATCTACAGTCACTATGAGCCCGTGGATATGGACGGATGGGAGCGTAGTGACACGCTGCTGTTCTGCGTCAACAACGCCACAGACAGCATCTTCAGCGAACAACTGGGACTGCGCATCAACAGCAAATTCCCCTACAGGGACCTGGCGCTCGTCGTCGAGCAACGCCTGCAGCACAATCCCCGCATCATCAAGAGCGACACGCTATATCTCAACCTGGCCAACGAAGACGGTCTGTTCATTGGCAAGGGCCTCAACATCTTTCACTACGACGTAGACTTAGGCACCATTGTTCTGCCTAAGGCTGACACGCTGCAGGTCTCCGTCTATCACAACATGAGACGCGAAATTCTGCCAGGCGTTGCCAGCATAGGAATCACAGTAGTGAAAGAACCATAAGAGACGGATTATGTGATGATGCGATGGCGGCCTGCATCAATGCGCAGGAAAATAAAGAGGAGCAGCGTGAAGCCCCACAACGACGAACCGCCATAGGAGAAGAATGGCAAAGGAATGCCAATCACAGGCGTCAGGCCCAGCACCATGCCGACATTGATGAAGACATGGAACAGGAAGACCGACAACACACAATAGCCATAGATACGCCCGAAGGCCTTTGGTTGGCGTTCTGCCAATTGGATGAGTCGCAGAATGAGTAACAGGAACAACAGCAACACACCGGCGGCACCCAGGAATCCCTCTTCCTCACCCACCGTACAGAAGATGAAGTCGGTATCCTGCTCAGGCACATACTTCAATTTTGTCTGCGTGCCATTCAGGAATCCCTTTCCCTCCAATCCGCCAGAGCCAATGGCTATCTCACTCTGGTGAACATTATAGCCTGCGCCCTTGAGGTCTTCCTCCAAACCCAGCAGCACATTGATTCGAGTGCGCTGGTGAGCCTCCAACACGTGGTTCAAAGCATAGTCGGCCGAGTTGAAGAACACCACAGAGCCCGCAGCAAAGAGACCTATCCACAGATAGTTTCGCAGACGTGAACTGAACGCACGCCACAACAGATAGACCACTAGAATGATACACATGGTGAGCTGAACCCAGAAGAGGTCGAAGGGAATGACGAACACGGCAAAAAGCAGAAAGACAAGCGTCAGTCCCAGGCAGATGCCCAAACAATAGAAGGCCTCGCGCCAGTTGTTACAATAGACGCCCATCATCGTGGACGAGAAAATCTGGATGAGCAGCATCACGATGAAATAGCCTATCGACGTGGGCGTATTAAATAAGGTGGGCTCAGCAAAGCGGATACCTATCACGAAATAGGCCACCATCACCACTCCCGAGAACAACACGCTGCCTGTCATGCCCTCGCGATAGAGCATCAGGAAGAAAGCCAGATAAACCAGTGCAGAGCCTGTCTCACGTTGCATCACGATGCACAACATAGGCACAAAGATGATGGCCAGCGTGATTATCAGATCCTTCATGCGGTGGATATCATAGCCGTAGGTGCCCATAAACTTGGCTAACGCCAGGGCCGTGGCAAACTTGGCAAACTCTGCCGGCTGCAGGCGCAACGGTCCCATAACGAGCCACGATCGGGAGCCTTTGATGCTGTGTGGATTGAAGATGGTGGCAAAGAGCAGTAGCACCAGCAAAGCGAAAAGAATATAGGCAAAGGTGTCATAGAGACGGTCGTCGAGCAACAGCAGCACCAGTCCCAAGAGCAGCGAAGTGCCTATCCACACTATCTGCATGCCGGAACGGGCCGACAGCGAGAAGAGGTCGGTATCGCCATAGGTATAGCTGGCACCACACACGCTGAACCAGCCAAACGTGAGTAGGGCCACATAGATGACGATGGTCCACCAATCGATGGAACGAAGCACGCTCTGTTGTCTATCGGGTTGCATTGCCATAGCTGATGCGTTTGTTTTGTATCTCGTCGGCCTTCGATTTCGAAGCCTCCGACAGTTCTCCGTGAATATATTGTTCCATTATCAGGCCGCCGATGGGCACACCATAGGTGGCACCCCAGCCGCCGTTCTCCACATAGACTGCCACGGCAATCTTCGGTTTGTCCATCGGTGCAAAGCCCATGAACACCGAGTGGTCGTGACCTCGGTTCTGCGCCGTACCGGTCTTGCCGCAGGGCATGAAGTCGTATTTAGCCAACTCATGACAGGTACCGCCCAATGCGGCAGAGCGCATGCCCTGTACCACATACTCATAGGCCTCGCGCTTCGCCATCGTGTAGCGGCGGTTGGTATAGAGCGTGTCGAGCGGTTCGCCCTCAATCTTCTTCACCACATGGGGCGTAATAAACCAGCCGCGGTTGGCTATGGTGGCACCCAGATTGGCAATCTGCAGCGGCGTGGCGTTCACCTCGCCCTGACCAATGGAGATAGAGATAATCGTCAGTCCGTTCCATGAGCCCTTGTAGGCCTTGTCATAGAACTGCGCATTTGGAATCAGTCCACGCTTCTCGCCGGGCAAGTCAATACCCAGACGATAGCCAAAACCCATCGACACCATATAGTCGCGCCAGGTGTTCATGGCATCCTGCACGGTCTTATACTTCTTGCGGTTGCCTATCATGTGATAGAGTCCCCAGCAGAAATAACCGTTACACGAGGTGGAGATGGCGGGAATAAGGGGAAGTGGCGAGCCGTGTCCGTGACAGCCCACACGAAGTCCCTTGTACACAAAGCCACGATAACAGGGATAGGCGGTCTGCGACGTGATGATGCCCTCTGACATAAAGGTAAGGGCCTGCGTAGTCTTAAATGTAGAGCCGGGAGGATACTGTCCCATGATAGAACGATTGAGCAGGGGCTTCCAAGTGTCCTGACTCAGCAGGCGATGACTCTTGGAGCGCTGGCGTCCCACCATCATGCGCGGGTCGTAGTTGGGCGAACTGGCCATACACAGCACTTCGCCCGTAGAAGGTTCGATAGCCACAACAGAGCCTATCTTACCTTCCAACAAACGCTCCGCCAGGGCCTGCAACTGCAGGTCGAGGCCCAGTGTCAGGTTCTTGCCCGGCACGGGAGGACTGTCTAATTCGCCGTTCTTGTAACTACCCTGAATACGTCCGTGGGCATCGCGCAGCAGAATCTGCACACCCTTCTCACCACGAAGGTATTTCTCGTACGAACGTTCCACACCCAGTTTGCCGATATAGTCACCAGGCTGATAGTAATCATCTTCCTCGATATCCGAGGGTGACACCTCAGCCACATCGCCCAGCACATGGGCGGCATAGGGATGTTCGTACTGGCGGATGCTACGCTTCTGGGTATAGAAGCCGGGGAAGCGGTACATCTTTTCCTGGAACACGCTGAAGTCGTGATCAGAGAGCTGATTCATGAACATTTGCTGGGTGAAACGCGAATAACCAGGGTTCTTTGAACGATCCTTGATATTAGCCATACGTTCATCAAACTCCTGACGGTCAATGTTGAGAGTCTGGCACAGTTCCATCGTGTCAAGGCGATCTTTGGCTTCGTTCATCACCACCATGATATCATAGGCAGGTTGGTTATAAACCAGCAACTCACCGTTGCGATCGGTAATCACACCACGCGAGGGATATTCAATCTTCTTAAGGAAAGCGTTAGAGTCGGCATTCTTCTTGTAGTCGTCACTCATCAACTGGAGAAAGAACAGACGGATGATATAGATGGCAACAATCAATATTGCCACGCCAGCAATCACATAGCGCCTATTTTCCAGTTCGTAATCTTTCACGTCAGCGACTACTTTCTAAGGTTTTCAAGGGTAAAGATGAGAGCCAATGTCAGCAGGGCACTGCCTACCACACATGCCAACCAATATAACCAGTTGAAGAAACTAAGCAACTCGATGCTGAAGAACACCACACAATAAATAATCACCATGACAGAAGCCAGCGACATAAAGTTGCCCACTCCCATGGCATGTGCCGAAGCCTTTACATGATCGTCCACATCGCGAGGCAGGAACAACTCCAGCAGATAGGGCTGCAGCGCACCTAACAGCGTCATGGAAGCAGCAGCCAGTCCGGGGGTGTTCGAG
Source organism: uncultured Prevotellaceae bacterium (assembly GCA_902775605.1). Taxonomy (GTDB): domain Bacteria; phylum Bacteroidota; class Bacteroidia; order Bacteroidales; family Bacteroidaceae; genus Prevotella. The sequence continues at coordinate 35,250 of CACYNE010000029.1, read as the reverse complement.
AAAGCATCGATAACAACACCAATGGAGAAACACCACAGCAGGATGGCCCACTTGGGATAGTTGCGAGGGAAGATAATGGCGAAGTAGGCATAGAGCAACGGCGTGGCACAATGGAACAGCTGGATGCGATTAAACACCAGCGCCTGTGCCAAGCAAAGCACAATCATTACCGTCAGTCGTCGCAAAACGTCAAATATCATACGCGTCAGTTCCTACCTTTTTGCAATGCCATAGAATCAAGGGCTGCCTCATGCAGTCGAATCCGCTCGGCAAAATCCTTTTCTGTTATCACACACACATCACGCAGTCGTGAGAAATCGGTGGAAAGGTTAATCTTCAAGCGGTATGACAAACCGTCGGCCGAATCGAATATCTCCATAATCTTTCCTATCAGGATGCCCTTGGGAAAGATGGACGAATAGCCACTCGTCTCCACCCAGTCGCCCACCTTGAACTTGGCATGGCGGGGAATATCATCCACATAGGCCACCACAGGACTCACGCCGTCCCACGTGACATAGCCAAAATAACTCTTTCCACGGATGGCACAGCTGATGCGTGACCATTTGTTGAGCACGGGGATAACAATAGAATAGTGAGTGCTGGCCTGATAGACCACACCCACTATGCCAGTGCCACAGGCCACGCCCATGTCCACCTCCACACCATCTTCCGTACCACGGTCGATAGTTATTAAATTATCTGGTCTGTCAATGGAGTTCGAAACCACCTTGGCCTGAACAAAGCGATAGTTGCCCACATGCGCCATCATGGCCTGGAGCGACTTCACAGAATCTTCCTGTGCATCAGCCAGCAACTCCTTGCAGGCACTCAGCTGTTGCTCCAACACCAGGTTACGCTGGGTGAGCGCCTTGTTCTGGTCTATCAGCGAGAAATACTGCTCAAAGTCCGACTGCCATTCATAGACCTTTCCCACAACCGCATTGGCCGACGAAATCCACACACTACCCTGATAGCTGTTGTATCTAAACAGCATCACACCACTGGCCACCTCCAATAACAGGAAGATAAACCAGTGGTAGTATTTGGCGAAAAACGTCAGTAGGTTGTGCATCCTATCTCATCAGGAATGAGAAACGATCCACATTCTTCAGTGCGATGCCTGCACCCTTGGCAACTGAGTGCAAGGGATCCTCGGGTACATGGAACGGAATGTTGATCTTATCCTCAAGGCGCTTGTCAAGACCGCGCAGCAAGGCACCGCCACCGCTGAGGTAGATACCGTTGCGCACGATATCGGCATACAGCTCAGGAGGTGTGTTCTCCAAAGCAGAGAGCACAGCGTTCTCAATCTTTGCAATGGTCTTGTCCAGACAATGAGCAATCTCCTGATAGCACACGGGCACCTCCATAGGCAGTGCCGTGATACGGTTAGGACCATGAACGATGTAATCCTCGGGGGCCTCGTCACCCAGGTCGGTCAAAGCCGAACCTACGTTAATCTTGATACGCTCAGCCATACGCTCAGACACCTTCACATTGTGCTGGCGAGACATATACTCCTGAATGTCGGCAGTGAGATCGTCACCAGCCGTACGGATAGAGTTGTTCGAAACGATACCACCCAGCGAGATAACGGCAATCTCGGTAGAACCGCCACCGATGTCAACAATCATGTTGCCCTCGGGAGCCTCTACGTCAACACCAATACCAATGGCAGCAGCCATCGGCTCGAATATCAGATAGACATCACGACCATCAGCATGCTCGGCAGAGTCGCGCACAGCACGAAGCTCCACCTCGGTAGAGCCGCTGGGCACGCCAATCACCATGCGCAGCGAAGGCGAGAAGAAGTGACGTCCGGTATGTACCATCTTAATCAGTCCGCGCATCATCTGCTCGCAGGCCGAGAAGTCAGCAATCACACCATCGCGCAGGGGGCGGATAGTGCGAATATTGTCGTGTGTCTTTTCATACATCATCTTGGCCTGCTGTCCCACGGCAATCATCTTGTCCGTGCGACGGTCGAGTGCAACGACCGAAGGCTCATCTACCACGATCTTGTCATCACTGATGATAATCGTGTTGGCTGTGCCAAGGTCCATGGCCAGCTCTTGTCTGAAACTAAAAAATCCCATTAAATAAAATCTTTCTTCTTAATTTTTCTTTTATGTGCCACCCACATTAGGCCTTTACGAACCAACTGTGAATAGCCGTGTCATAATGACTGCTGACACCAAAGGCACGGGCTGCGAACATCTTACGATCCTCAATGTCGGTCTGAGCACCCTTCTTGTTCAGGATATCAAGCAGCACGCTGTACTCTGCCTTCGAAGGAACAATCACCACGTCCTTGAAGTTCTTGGCACCAGCACGAATCAGAGAAATACCGCCGATATCGATCTTCTCGATGATATCAGCTTCATTAGCACCGCTGGCTACGGTCTGCTCAAAGGGATAGAGGTCCACGATAACCAGATCAATCTCGGGAATCTCATACTGAGCCATCTGCTCACGGTCACCCTCGTTCTCGCGGCGTCCCAGGATGCCTCCGAACACTTTGGGGTGAAGGGTCTTTACGCGACCACCCAGAATAGAAGGATAGGTTGTCACATCCTCAACCTTCTGACACTCATAGCCTTGCTCTTCGATGAATTTCTGCGTACCGCCTGTTGACAGGAAGCGTACGCCCTCTTCATTGAGTTTCTTCAACAACTCGTCCAACCCGTCTTTGTGGAACACAGAAATCAATGCTGTTTTAATCTTTCTAACTTCAGCCATACCTATTTTTATATAACGTTATATGTTTGGGGCTGCAAAGTTACAAAATAATTCGTTATTTGCCATTCTTTATCCCCAAATATTTTTATATACACCTATTTTTTTATTGCAAGTCAAATGACGACTGCAAATAATTCTTAAAACGTTTTGAGATTCACCCATTTTGTAGTACCTTTGCAGAATTATTTTATGAATTTGCCTTGATAGGCTCATTTTTCAAATGAGAAAAAGAAAAAAAATGAATAAGCGCAGACACCATCTGCAACTGGTGACGCTCTGCATCAGCGCAACGATGGTTCTGGCATTATTGGGATTAGTGGTACTCTCGGTGCTCACAGCCCGCAATCTCCAGAAGAGTCTGCGTGAAAACGTTGAGATTAATGTAATCCTGGGTGATACGGTGTCCGTGCAAGACGGTACCATTCTTGGGGCATACATCAAAACCAGACCTTATGCCCGCGAAGTGGTCTACATCAGCAGTGAAGACGCACTGAAGACTGCCAAGGATGAGATGGGCATCGACCCCACGGAGTTTGCCGGATGCAACCCCTTCTCGGCAGAGCTCACGGTAAAGTTGGAAGCCGACTATGCCAACACCGACTCCCTGCAGAAGATTGCCGACACGCTGCGCAAGAACGACAAGGTGGTCGATGTGGCTTACACCAAGGAAGAGATTGAGGGCATGAACCGCATCCTGCAACCTGTCAGCATCGCGCTACTCATCTTGTCGGGCCTGCTCATCTTCATCTGCTACACGCTGATTAGCAACTCCGTGCAACTGAGCATCTACTCACGCCGCTTTATCATCCACACCATGAAACTGGTGGGTGCCTCATGGGGCTTCATCCGCAAGCCGTTCCTCAAGCAAGCCATCTTCGTGGGACTGATATCAGCCACGCTGACCTGCATCGTATTGGGGGCTATCATTTACGGTCTGCTGCCCTATATGCCTCATGTGCAGGAGATCATGACGTGGTACGATCTGGCCATCACAGCTGCCTGCATCTTTATCTTCGGCTTTGTCATCATGGTATTGTGTACCTATCTTTCCGTCAACAAGTTCCTACGCATGACGGCAGGAGAGTTGTATAAGATTTAGGAAAAGGCAAAAAAGTGAAAAAGTAAGAATAAAAAACTAAGATAAATGAACAAAAGAGATTTTGCGTTCGGAAGAACAAACTTTATCCTGTTGGCTATCGGCATGGCCATCGTTGTCATCGGCTTCATTCTAATGGCTGGCGGCGGTTCCACACAGGAAGCCTACAACCCTGAGATTTTTAGTGCGCGTCGCATCAAAGTGGCTCCACTGGTGTGCCTATTTGGCTTCGTTTCTATGATTTACGCCGTTGTACATAAAAGCAAGTAAGACATGGATTGGTTAGAGACTATTATCATTGCTATTGTAGAGGGACTCACCGAGTTTCTGCCAGTTTCATCAACTGGCCACATGATTATTACCCAAAACCTATTAAATGTGCCACAAGGCGACCCCTTTGTTCACGCCTTCACATTTATCATCCAGTTCGGAGCCATCCTGTCCGTAGTCTGCTTGTATTGGAAGCAGTTCTTCCAGTTCAATCATACGCCCGCACAAGAGGGCAGCAACATGATACAAAAGCTGAAGCACAAGTACAATTTCTACTGGCTGCTTATCGTAGGCGTCCTGCCTGCTGTCGTGATAGGACTGGTCGCAAAGAAGTCAGGATTACTCGACTGGCTCCTTGACAGCGTCGAGGTGGTGGCTGTCATGCTCGTCATTGGTGGAGTCTTCATGCTCTACTGCGACAAACTGTTCAACAAGGGGACTGACGAGACAAAGCTGAACGAAAAGCGAGCCTTCAACATTGGTCTTTACCAGTGTATCTCTGTCATTCCTGGCGTATCGCGTTCTATGGCAACCATCGTTGGTGGTATGACGCAAGGACTGACTCGCAAGCGCGCTGCTGAATTCTCTTTTTTCCTGGCGGTTCCCACGATGGCAGGCGCCACATTGCTCGACTTGCTTGATTTGCTGAAAGAAGATGCCGCATGGGCCACTCCCCACAACATCACAATGCTTATCTTAGGCTGTGTGGTGGCATTCATCGTGGCATTATTGGCCATGAAGTGGTTTGTGGCCTTCCTCACCAAATATGGTTTCAAGGCATTTGGCATCTATCGCATCATCGTTGGCAGCATCATCATTATATTACTGCTGACAGGGCACTCACTCGCAATGGTTGATTAACATCATGAACTTTCACGAAGGAGAATTCATCTATATCAACAAGCCCTATCGGATGTCGTCATTCGGTGCGCTGGCCTATGTCCGTACCCGCCTTTCAAAGACGCTCCATGTGAAGCGACTGAAGACAGGCCATGCTGGCACTCTCGATCCCTTGGCCACCGGCGTGCTGATACTCTGCACAGGAAAGGCCACCAAACGCATTGAATCGCTGCAGTATGCCTCGAAGGAATATACCGCCACGCTGCAACTGGGAGCAACGACGCCCAGCTACGACCGTGAGCATACGGTGGACATGACCTACCCCACCAAGCACATCACCCGCGAACTGATTGAGCAGACGCTGCCTAAGTTCCTGGGCGAGATTCAGCAGATTCCGCCCGAATACTCGGCCTGCAACATCGGCGGTGACCGTGCCTACAAGCTGGCACGTCGTGGCGAGAAAGTGGAGCTGAAGCCCAAGACGCTGCGCATCGACGAGATAGAACTCACAGACTTCGACCCCACCACGATGCAGATGAGCATCCGCGTAGTCTGCGGTAAAGGTACCTATATCCGCGCCCTGGCACGCGACATTGGTCAGGCTCTCAACAGCGGCGCATTTCTCACAGCCCTGTGCCGCACACGCCTTGGCGACATTCGCATTGAAGACTGCCTCACGCTGGAAGAGTTTCCGGAATGGCTCAGCAAACAAGAAATAGAATCTTAAATTTTATACACGATATATGAAACTATCGCAATTCAAATTCAAACTCCCCGAAGACCTGGTGGCCCTCTATCCACCACACCGTGCTTTTGAGAACGAGGACGGCACCGTAGATCGCGTGTATAACCGCGACCAGTGCAAGCTCATGGTGGTTCACCGCAAGAGCCAGAAGATTGACATCTTCAAGAAAGACGCCGAGGGCAACGACACGGAGGAGTTCATGACTTTCCGTAATCTAGTTGACTACTTCGATGAAGGAGACACCTTCATCTTTAACGACACTAAAGTATTCCCCGCACGCCTTTATGGCACCAAGGAGAAGACCGATGCCAAGATTGAGGTATTCCTGCTGCGCGAGCTCAACGAGGAGTTGCGCCTGTGGGACGTGCTGGTAGAACCTGCCCGCAAGATTCGTATCGGCAACAAGTTGTTCTTCGACGGCGACGGCCCCATGGTGGCCGAGGTCATCGACAACACCACTTCTCGTGGCCGTACGCTGCGTTTCCTCTATGACTGTCCCCACGATGAGTTCAAACAGGAACTCTTCGCACTGGGTTCTGCTCCCCTGCCTCGCTATATTGTGGACCGCCGCAAGGCCGAGCCCGATGACATGGAGCAGTTCCAGACCATCTATGCCAAGAACGAAGGTGCTGTTACCGCTCCTTCTACCGGCCTGCACTTCAGCCGTGAGCTGATGAAAATGATGGAGATTCGCGGTTATCAGTTCGCCTATATCACCGTGCATTGCAGCCTGGGTTCTTTCGACCCCATTGAGGTGGAGGATCTTACCAAGCATAAGATGAACTCTGAACAGATGATTATCTCTGACGAGGCCTGTCAGATGGTGAACAAGGCCAAGCAGGATGGTCACAGAGTATGTGCCGTGGGCATCAGCACCATGCGTGCCACGGAGAGTGCCGTGGGCACCGACGGCATGCTGAAGGAGTTTGATGGATGGACCAACAAGTTCATCTTCCCGCCCTACGACTTTGGTCTGGCCAACTCAATCATCACCAACTTCTATCATCCCGAATCGACCATGATGATGGCCACAGCCGCTTTCGCAGGCTATGATCTGACCATCGAGGCCTATAAGCTGGCGCTGAAGCATAAGTTCTTGTTTGGCTGCTATGGCGACGCCATGCTGGTGGTGGATGATTAATGGGTTTCAAGTTTAAGGTTTGAGATTGAAGGGTTTGCATCAGGTGTATCTCGGACTTGGTTCCAATTTAGGAGACAAGGAAGAGAACATACGCAAAGCCATTTCCCTAATAAACGAGCAGATTGGCACCGTGGTGCGCCAGTCTGCTCTTTTCTATTCCGAGCCTTGGGGCTTTGAATCCGAGAACCAGTTCGTCAATGCTGCCATCTGCGTCAGCACCTCACTCACGCCCCACGAGGTATTAAAGGCCAACCAACGCATCGAGCACCAGTTGGGCAAGACTGCAGCACACGCCACTGAGCGCCCCAACGAACTCCAACAACAGCCAACACCCAACAGCCAACAGCCAACAACCATCACTTACCACGATCGTCCCATCGACATTGACATCCTACTCTACGACGACCTGCATATCGACGAACCGGAACTAAAAATCCCCCATCCGCTGATGCAGATGAGGGACTTTGTGATGATTCCTCTTCGTGAAATCTGGATTACTTACGCAGACCCAGAGCCTTCACGATAGCACGATAACGATTGATATCGTTTACGTAGAGATACTTCAGCAACTTACGACGACGACCTACCATCTTGGTCAGTGAACGAGCGGTAGCATTGTCCTTGTGATTCTTCTTCAGGTGCTCCGTCAGGTGCTTGATACGATAGGTGAACAGTGCGATCGCGATCTGGCTCTCTGCGCTACCAGTATCAGTAGCACCCTTGCCAAACTCAGTGAAGATCTCTACCTTCTTTGCTTGATTGAGATACATAATTGTTTGTAATGATTAATAATTTGTTGCCTAAACATTCTTCCCATGTCTGTCGCCTTAATCACAACGAGTCAACATCGTCGAATGCATCGGATTTTCCGAAAAGCGGGTGCAAAGGTACGAAAAATGTTTGGAACTTACAAATTTTTTGAGTACTTTTGCACCAATTATGTCTACAATCATCTATCCATCGCCCATCTTTGGGCCCATACATAGTCGCCGTTTAGGCATCTCGCTCGGCATCAACCTCTTACCTGCCGACGGCAAGGTCTGTTCCTTCGACTGCATCTATTGCGAATGCGGCTTCAATGCAGCCCATCGTCCGCAGAAGCCTATGCCCACTCGCGAGGAGGTGGCCCAGAAGTTGGAAGAGAAGCTGCAGCAGATGACCACCGAGGGCCAACTGCCCGACGTGCTCACCTTTGCCGGCAACGGCGAGCCTACCTGTCATCCGCATTTTGCCGAGATTATCGATGACACCATCCGCCTGCGCAACCAGTATTGCCCGCAGGCCAAGGTTACGGTGCTCAGCAACTCCACGATGATTCATCGCCAGCAGGTGCACGACGCCCTGATGCGTGTGGACAACAACATCCTGAAGCTCGACACCATTGACCCCCTATATATAAATAAGGTGGACCAGCCCGTTGGCACCTACGACGTGCAAGCCATCATCGAACGCATGAAGGCCTTCAACGGACACATCATCATCCAAACGATGTTTATGCGGGGGGAGATTAAAGTGGAAGGTGAAAAGTCGAATGAGGAAAGTTTCTCTGTCGATAATACCGGCGAGGAATATGTGGCTCCCTGGCTCGAAGCCGTCAAGGCCATCAAGCCTCAGCAGGTGATGGTCTATACCATCGACCGCGAGACACCTGCACAGGGACTTCTGAAAGCCACACACGAACAGCTCGACGCCATCCGCGATCGTGTCATCGCCCTGGGCATTCCCTGCTCGGCCAGTTACTAACTCACACTACAAAACAATATCCCAATGGAAAAACTCATCATCGATGCCCACTCGCATCTCTGGCTTCGCCAGGACACCGTCGTTGACGGACAACCCATTCGTACCACCACCAACGGCCGCAGCCTTTTCTTTGGCGAGGAGGTGCAGATGTTGCCTCCCTTTATGATTGACGGCAAGAACACCGCCGAGGTGTTCCTCTCGAACATGAACTATGCACAGGTGGCAGGCGCCGTCGTGGTACAGGAAGTGATTGACGGTTGTCAGAACGACTACCTCACACAGGTGCAGAAGCAATATCCCAACCGTTTCTTCTGCATGGGTATGGCGTGGACCAAGGACGAGGCGCAGGCTGTCATCGATGCCGGTCTGAAAGGTATCGCCTTCCCTGGTCACCGCATGCACGAGCCGCTGCAGACGCAGATGCCCATCTTCAAACTGATGGAGGAGAAAGGCATGGTGCTCTCTATGTGTCTGGGCGACGATGAGAAGCAGATAGCCCAGATGGCGGAGGTCATCCAGGAGTGTCCCAACCTCAAGGTGGCCATCGGCCACTTCGGCATGGTGACCACCCCGTCGTTCAAGAGTCAGGTATTGCTGGCTCGCGAAGGCAAGAACGTGATGATTGAGAGCGGTGGCATCACCTGGCTCTATAATGCGGAGTTCTACCCCTACCCCTCTGCCATCCGCAGCATCCGCGAGGCAGCCGACTGGGTGGGCATGGACCGCCTGATGTGGGGCTCGGACTATCCTCGCACCATCACTGCCATCACCTATAAGATGTCGTACGACTTCGTAGAGAAGAGCACGGAACTCTCTGCTGAAGAGAAGGCCCTATTCCTGGGCAAGAACGCCCAGCAGTTCTATGGTTTCCGCGACCTGCCCTCGCTGCCGTACGTCAAGAACATGTCGGAATAAAACGAACCGCCTCTCCATCGTGCATAGATTATTCACCATCATTTGCATCATCTTCTGCCTCGCTCTGCAGGGTTGTAAAAACCAGCAGGGCGAGGATAACAACTTGATGACCAACGACGCGGTGGGCATCGGGCTGTGTGACTATTTCGATGGACGAGGCACTCCCAACGAGCGGATGCTGGCGCACTATATCCTGGCACGTACCTATATTGATATGGACGAGGTACCGCAGGCGCTTGAGGAACTTCAAAAGGCTATGGCCAGTGCCGACACTACTGCCGCCGACTGCGACCGCCGTCTGCTTGCCAGGGTGCATCATCAGGCCCACATACTGCTGGAGCAGTCGGAAGAGTCTTCGCATCCGACGGCGTGGCTGGTGGTTTCTATTGGCTTGTTTATTGTGCTCTGTGGTGCAGGTTTACTGTTCTTCAAGAAAAAGAAGAAGCTGCAAGTGACGCAGTCGGACGAAGAAAACATTTATGAGACAGAGGCCTACCTGCGCTTCAGAGACCAGAGCAAGCATCCTCAGCAGAGCATCACAAGGGAAGACTGGCAGGCGTTGGAGGCAGCTATTGACACCTGTCTGCCCGACTTCAGGAAGAAGGTGGACCCCAACCGCACAATGAAGGATACGGACTATTATATCTGCATGCTCATCCGCCTTCATTTCTCACCCTCCGAAATCGCTGTTTTCCTGGACATCACCCTTCAGAATCTCTATTCGCGACGCAAGCAGTTGCTGAAGAGTGTGTTTAATGTTGTGGGAAAACCTGATGAATTCGACTTGTTGGTACAAGAACTTGGATAAACATCAATCATCTGACTTTGAGAGACTTATACAATTTGTTTAGTGTTTGTTTACTCAATGTTTAGTACTTGTTTAGTCTTTTTTTCAGAAATTGTTTGGCAGCAAAGGACTAAAAGACTACCTTTGCAGCAGACTCTAAAAAATCTACAAGATGATGAAGAAACTCTTATTTTCCCTGACACTGACACTCGCATCCCTAACAACACTTGCTACGGGATACGAAGGTGACATCATTTATATTGATGGTACGCAATGGGAACTGTTAGGCAGACCTGTCTATACAGACACCACACTCATACGTAGTATAAAAGCAGTACTACCCAAAGATCGTTCGATTAGATCATCCAACTGGGACGGTTTCACGACATACTGGACTATCCAGCAAGGAAAACTCTGCTTGGACAGCATTCAATATGAAGTTTACGATAGTTCAACAAAGAAAACATGGGCAGAGTCTCTTCCCTTGGATACGTTGCGACGCGTGTTCAATAAATACGTCGAAGGCAATCGTATTGTCGCCACTTGGTTCACCAACGACATTCGCCTGGCCAAAGGAAAGATTATTTGGTACCAGCACACATTCTTTGAGAGAAACTACGAAAACGAACAGATTATCAGTATTGCCCAAGGAAAAGTGACTAAAAAGCAAGAGTTCCATAACTACAAAACAGAAGGTTTCTCCTTCGACCAGGTTAGAGATTATGATTTCCCCAAAACATTAAAAGAGAAATTCCACATAAATGCGGAGAACTACCCCGAACTGGCTGATGCCAAGCGAATCTTAATCAGCATTCGTAAGGCACGCGTTGATGAGAAGGGAAACCTTGTTGAATGCGAAGTAAGCGTGCACAAACCCTATGACAATGAGCGACTGACGGCCGAAATATCAGAAGCCTTAAAGGCCTACCATCCCTGGCGTGTCATGTACATCAATGGCGAATATCGTGCCTACGGCATTGAATACTGGACTTTTCCATTAAAAATGCCCAAAGATTCTCATTGAGTATTCTGATTCCCCCGTGACGCTCAAACTATAAAAAATAATTTTTTGAAACCACCCTCCACCCTCCACCAAAATCGCTGGAAATGCCCATGTATAAAGGCTTTGAGGCATGGTGGGGGTGCCTTCAGCCCTCCACTGACCCTCCACTAACCCTCCACTAACCCCCATCAGCCCATAGTCATATAAGTCCGTAGCGAACGGACTCAGAGTCCGTCGCCTTCGGACTGCGAGTCCGACGCCTACGGACGGGCATTTCCCATTAAAGGGTTTTCTACCAAGTGACAACCGATTTTTTTTTGATACATTTTACACTCACAATTATTGAGAAGGTATCTTCATGAATGCTTGGCGCAGAGATTGAGTGGATATTCAGTGGAGGGTCAGTGGAGGGTCAGTGGAGGGTTAGAGGCACCCCCACCATGCCTCAAAGCCTTTATACATGGGCATTTCCAGCGATTTTGGTGGAGGGTGGAGGGTTGTTCGCATAAAACAATATTTTTTGGATTCATTCAGATGATCCATAGAATCAATGGGGCAAGAGAAAAAACATCTCCAGCCCCATCATTTGATTCTTTCAGTCACGCTTACTCGTCAATCGGCTCTAAACCGTGGGTGATGACTTCAGTATAAGATGATGATCGAAGTCTGGCATCCTCGGGCGTCAGAGCCTTGGCGGCTTTCTTGTCGTAGGTGACCTTGCCATTCTTCCAACTCTTTAAGATGGGCCACTCCATGGGTACCATCATGTTGCCCGTGCCTTCTACGATGATGATGTTGAATTCATCTTTATAACTATTGAGATAGACCCGATAGAACTCAGGAATCCTTTTATATTCGAGGTTCTCGAAGTATTCACTCAGTCGCCTGTCTCTGAAGGAATTAAGCACATGGAATTCGAAGTTCATGTATGGGTTCTCGTCAAGGAATGCCCATGTGGCCTCGTTCAACTGATTGAGCAGCGAGAGGGCTTGCTGCCGCGAGTGCATGGTGTAGATGGTGCCCCTGGTCTCGCTCTTCAGTAACTTGAGATTTTCAAATATATCCCTGTAGACAAAGTCTCTTCTGGGATTGTCGTCGATGACGTAAGTGCTGTCGTGATAAACATAGAACTCGCGACTGGTGATGCCCTCTTGCTTCAGGATAGGCAGGATTTTCTGCTTATAGCCTTCCTTGTTGAAAGGCTTGATGTCCTTCTTCGGTCTGAACACGCTGTCGGGCGTGTATTCATATCTAAAGGAGCCATATCCCTTCGGGCCCCATGGATCACCATCATTATCGGGAAAAGGATTATAGTGGAAGGATACCAGTTCAGGAGCATTATAATAATACACATCCCTTTGGTTCTTGAAGGATAAAAACTTCGAGCCGCTCTGATATTCCCCGATGGCGATGGCATAGCGCACGCTGTCCATCCCACCACGATGAGATTCCCAGACATAGCTCTCTGTGGCCCCCCCGGTCAGCGACAGACAGGTGTTGCGCAGGGCATCGTACATCTTGTTATCACGGGTTGTCTGCTCCATTCTCATGCTGTCGAGTTTCTGATTCGTGGCGTCTATTTTGGGATCGCCAGACAGCGGCGTGGGCTGGTGGTCGTTTCTCAACATGAAGCTGACGTTGACGGCCTTATGGAGCTTTCCGTCATAATAATAGGTAACGTCAGGATGGCCTCCCTGATCATATACTTCCTGCACGAGACTGTCAATCTTCGGATTGACCTGCAGTCTTTGGGCAAATTTTGACTGTGCCATTGCACCAAGAGAGATGCAGGCGGCACAAAGTGCAAATACAATTCTTTTCATATCCTTATCTGAATTTTTAGTTACTAATCTTCGTTGCTCAAAGCCATCTCCACCTGCTGACTCATGCGCTCACCGCGACTGCGAATCTCCTTGATGATAGCCTCAAAGTCGTCCTGCAGACTGCCGCTGGCTTTTTTCTCAGCCATCATCTGCATCATTGCCTGTTGTTCTTTCTCCAGGATGGCTTTGGCCGCGAGTTCTGCATCAAAGGGCTCGGGCTCGGGCGTGCTCTCCTCCACCTCAGCCTTTGCCATGTAGTGCTTGGGCGGACGAGGCATGCGGTATTTCTCCTTCATCACCTTCAACGTGTCGGCCCCTTCGATGGTCTTCGCCTTCTGCTGAGGGAGTTCTTTCACCGTCTTGACCTTGGGTTCCGCCTTGATGGTATCCGTCTGTGCCAAGAGGACAGGCTCTTCATCCTGCTGATGGGTCAGATGGATGCCCACAGAAAGCAAGAGGACGATGCTGGCGGCAACGGCTCCGATGGAGGCGTAGAGCCACAGACGACGACGCTTAGGCTGCGGAGCGGCCTCAGAGGCCTGTATGCGTGCCATCAGGTTGTCGGTAAAGTCGGCCGAGGGTGTCAGCTGTTCAGCAGCTTCGTTTCTGTGCTGCAAAGCCATTCGCAGGCCTTGGTCCTTATGGAGTTTATCTTTCTTCATTGCTTTCAAGGGTTTTGATGATGATAGCCAATTTCTTTCTTATCCATTGCAACCGCGAGTGGAGATAAGGTTCTTCGTGATCGGTGATACAGGCGATATCCCTGACGGAGCGGTTGTCGAAGTAATAGAGGTTGAGCAGCATCTGGTCGTCGGGCTTCAACTGGTCGATGGCCTTCTCCATGAGTGCCACGCGATGGGCGGTGGTATCGTCGAGCAGCGCGTCGGCCTCAGCATCTGGAATGGCGTCGAGCCATTGCTGTTCCATATCGACGGTGGCAACATGCTTTCTGTGCTGCCTGTAGTGCTTCAGAGCCATGTGATAGGCAATGCGCAGGAGCCACGTTTGGAAACTGGCCTTTTGCGCATCATAGCGGGCAAGGCTTTGGTAGGCTTCGAGCAGAGTGTCCTGCGTCACCTCCTCAGCTTCTTGGGGCGAAGGAACGAGTCGAGCCACCATCCGCAACACCTGTCCGGCATATCGGCCTGCAAGTTGACGGTAGAGCGCTGTCTGTCCGTCGAGGATGCGACGTATGAGGAGCGTCTCATCCTGCGTAACTTTGGCTGAAGTGACTGTTTCTGTTTCCATTCGCTTGTTGTTTTCTACTTATATATTACCACCTTTTTGGATAATCTATAATCTCATCGACATTTTTTTAGGTTTATGGACAAGCGACGAAGGAATACTAGAAGGTGATACCTAATCCTACACGCACAATGCCGAGGCAACCATAGCCCAACTCACCAAAGCAATTGAAATGTCGGCCACCGAAAGAAGCGCCTATCGCTGTAAGCTGATAGGCCATGCGCCACTGAATCTTGTCCTCACCATCAGTCATGATGGGTGTTTGGAGTTCGGCCATTCTATCGCACTCAGAATATGGATAGGACATATAATCGTAACCATCCTGCCACGGATAGCGTTTATAATCAAATGAGAGATGATGACGCATGGCACCCAAGGCGATGCGCGAGTATGTACGGGTCCACGGTGTTTCTTTCCACGTGTATCTCACGGACGGGGCAAAGACAAAGAACTTACAACGCTCGTTGGCTAAGGCATACTCCTCGGGCTCCTCCCAAGGGGAATGGGGACCTCCTTCTGTGAAATAGTCTGCACAATAATTATAATTCGATAAACCCCAGTTGGCCAATGCTCCTATCTCCCATTTCCTGTTCAGTCGATAGTGATACTCGAAACCTGCCTGTACGTAAGCGGTGCCAAACAGATCATGGAGCATACCATTTTCCTGTAAGTCATAGCGCGAGACATAGCGGTCGATCATCTTATCCCTGGCACGACTGGCCTGACAGTTTCCAAAACCCAAAACAGCACGCAATTCGTGCCTGCAATAGCGTTCGGGCAACTGCTTGGCTTTCCAATACATCTGTTTCAACTCTTCTGTCGCCTGTGCCATCCGCAGAGAATCAGCTTGACGCAAGGAGTCGGACTGCGCTATTGGGGCGCCTGGCACAACGTAGAAATGCTTCTGTGTAGGCTCATAAGCGGCATTCGATGACAAATCGACAAGCAAGGGGACACCATAGAAAACGGCACTCAAGACAGACCACGGATTGACGGAACTATGCAGGACAATGTCGCTATAGGCATAGTTCTCTGAACTGACGAGGATGCGCTGTCCCTCAAGATGGCGACGCTTGACTACGACAGTGGTAGGGAGCAGCAGGTTGTTATACTCCCCTTTGCTGGTGACGACATTGATGGGTTCGTCAACATTACCATCGAGATGAATCTCGGCATAAGAGCCTGAAATGATGGTGGCACACGACGAGAAGAGAACTGGCAAAAGCAGAAAAGCCTTGGCTAAGAACGATTTATGGGATTTCATATTCATAAGTGGATGTTTCACAGGTGCAAAATTAAATATTTTCTACCGAAGAAACGCAGAAAAACAAAATTCTTGCACATAAAATTGTTAAATGATGTTATAGAAGGCACAAAGGCAACTCGCATTAACAGCTTATATAATAAAAGGTGGAGTATCGCGCTTGTATAAAGGAATAATACAATGCTGTTAAACAATGCAAATTATACGAAGATTATTGTCATTATCAAATATTTTGTTAGTAACTTTGCATACCAATAAACCAAAATTAGCATGAAAAAATTAAATTATATGGCCGTGATAACGGCTGGAATCATGTCTGCTTGTTCGCCGAAGGTGACGACTGAGATGATGACACAATCATTCACACCTCAACCTACCAACAAAGTCATGATTTATGGAACCAGAGACAGAGTGCCCGAAGCATCAAGAGCCATCGGCCAAGTGCAGGTGGACACCCGACAGGCTTCCATGAAAAAGCAATATACCAAGGCATTGAACCTGGCTGTGAAGGAAACAGGTCTCATGGCTATGGTAAGAGTACATCTCTAACCTATGATATGATACAAAAAAGAGTGGTTGCCCGAACGGAGCAACCACTCTTTTTTATGGAATGGTAGATGTTACATCTTTGAGATGACACCCAACTCCGTAGAGCGCAGGAAATCGATGATATTACGAATCTCCTGACTGTCGGGCACCTGCTCCGCGATCTGGTTCACAGCGTCGAAGAGTGAGGTCTGACCATGGAACACCAGACGATAGGCGTTGGCAATATGCTTGAGCACCTTCTCGTCGGTACCATAGACACGACCCATGGTGTAGTTTACGCCGCCAAACTCGCTGCGCTTGGTGCAGATGATATAGGGAGGCACATCCTTCGAGAAGGTGGTACCAGCCTGAATCATAGCACCGCGGCCCACACGGGTCTTGGCATTCTCGATGACCGATGATGAGAAGATGACACCATCCTGAATCTCACAGTCGCCGGCAATCTTGGTGCCATAGCCGAACACACAGCGGTTGCCCACCTTGGTGTCGTGCGAGATATGGGCACCCTCCATCAGCACGTTGTCGTTGCCGATGACGGTCTGTCCGCCCGTATGGGTGGCACGGTTGATGACCACGTTCTCGCGGATGATGTTGTTATCGCCAAGGATGCACTCAGACTTCTCGCCACGGAACTCAAAGTCCTGGGGCATAGCACCAATCACAGAGCCCTGGTGCACCTTGTTATTCTTACCCATGCGCGTACCGCTGAGGATACTGACAAAGGGGAAGATGATGCAGTTATCGCCTATCACCACGTCGTCCTCGATATACACGAAGGGGAATATCTTACAATTGTCGCCAATCTTCGCCTTGGGCGATATCTCAGCTTTGGGGGATATTTCGCTTGCCATAATTTTCAATTAATTTTCAATTATCCATTTTATTGAGCACCGCCTCCCAGAGCCTGATAGAGGTTCACCACAGCCTGCATCTTGTTGAAGTCGTCGGTGACCTTAGAGATGCGGGCATTCAGCAGACCGTTCTGGGCCTGGATGACCTCCAGATAGGTAGAACCCTTTGAGGTGTAGAGCAACTTGGTGTCCTCCACGTTCTGCTCATAGATCTTCACCTGCTTCGCGTCGAGCTTGCTCTTCTCGTCGCAAGTGTTATAGGCCAGAAGGGCATTGCTCACCTCGTTGCCAGCCTTCAGGATGGTGTTCTGGAAGGTGTTCAGAGCCTGCTCCTGCTGAGCCTTAGCCACCTTGAGACCAGCCACTATCTGTCCGTGCTGGAAGATGGGCTGCGTGAGTGAGCCGACAGCAGAGAGAATCCACTTGCCAGGGTTGACGATAGCCGAACCAAGGCTGTTGGTAAACGAAGCCGAACCCGTGATGCTGATGTTGGGATAGAAGCGCGAGCGGGCAGTCTCAGTATCGTAGAAGCACTGAGCCAGCGCCATCTCGGCAGCATGAACATCGGCACGGTTGGTGAGCAGCTGCATGCCTACGCCGGCAGCAAACTGTGAGGGCAGGCTCTGGTCATAGAACTTGCCACGGGCAATCTGGTGACCGGCCTCGTTGAGCAGGAGCGACATGGAGTTCTCCACCTCACGAATCTGGCGCTTCAGCTCGGCCTTCTTAGCCTGCACACTGTAGTAGTTGGCCTCGGCTGTCTGCACACTGGTAGAACGGGCACGGCCCAAATCCATCTGCAACTTCATCATGTCCCAGGTATCCTTGGTGAGAGCCTCCATATCGGTCACGATGGCCAACTGCTCGTCGAGCATCATCAGCGTGTAATAGAGGTTTGCCACACCACAGATAATCTGTGTCTGCACAGCCACCTGATAGTCTCTGGTGGCCAGCAGCTTCATCTGGGCAGAGCGTTTCTGCGAGAGCAGGTTGCCAAAGAGATCGACATTCCATGTGGCAGCAATAGGCATAGAGTAGATGCGGTTCACTGAGGCACCGTCCATCTGCACCTGACTGATGGTGCCCTGAGGGGCAAAAGCCACTGAGGGCAGGAAGGCCAGTTTGGCACAGGTGAGCGCCGTCTCCATCATTTTCACGTTGAGGGCAGCATTACGCAGGTCAACATTGTTCTGCAAAGCCTGCTCGATGAGCGCCTGCAACTGAGGGTCGGTGAACACCTCACGCCAAGGCAGGTTGCCAAAGTTCTGGTCGGTGTTCACTGCCAGGGTGTCGCCATCGCTCACGATGTCGCGCACCAGGCCCTGCGTGTTCACCTCAGGACGCTCATATTTGTTGTAGAGTCCGCAGCTCGCCATCATCAGCGAGCATGCGGCTATAGTCAATATCTTCTTCATATCCTTATTTTTCCAATTCATAATCTACGGGACGCTTAGCGTACTGCTGCAACTCGGTGACGATATCAGGATTCTCCTCTTCACCTTCGAACTTCATGGGAGAGAACTTCTCCTGCAGGCTCTGGAAGATCACAAAAAGACCGGGCACGACGATGATCTGGAACAGCGTACCAATCAACATACCGCCCACGGCAGCAGCACCCAGCGTCTGGTTACCGTTCTTACCTACACCCGATGCGAACATCATAGGCAGCAGACCGACAATCATGGCCAGAGAGGTCATCAAGATAGGACGCAGACGGGCTGCAGCACCCAGGGTGGCAGACCAGGCGATGGCCATACCCGTGCGACGACGCTCCAGGGCAAACTGAATAATCAGGATGGCGTTCTTTGCCAACAGACCAATCAGCATGATGAGCGAGATCTGCATGTAGATATCGTTGGAATGTCCAAACAACCATGTGAAGCCGAAACAGCCAGCCAAGCCGAAGGGGACTGACAGCAGTACTGCCCAGGGCAGGATGTACGACTCATACTGTGCCGACAGGATCAGATAGATGAAGATGAAGCACAGCAGGAAGATAATCCAGGTACTGTTGCTGGCCTTGGCCTCCTCACGGGTAAGACCCTGATAGTCATAAGTATAACCTGTGGGCAACGTGGTGGCAGCCACCTCCTGCGCAGCCTTGATGGCCTCACCGGAAGAATAGCCGTCGGCCACCGTAGCCGTCACATTAATAGATGTGAACAGGTTGAAGCGGTTGATGTTGGAAGGACCATAGACACGCTCCAGGCGGCAGAACTCCTTCACAGGCGACATGCCTGAGGGGGTGCGCACATAGATGCTGTTCAGCGACTCTTCGGTCTGGCGAGTCTCAGGTGAACCCTGAATCATCACACGGAACAGCTTACCATAGGCGTTGAAGTTTGAAGCATACAGACCGCCATAGTATCCCTGCAGAGTGCTGAGCACCGTAGAGGGCGAGATGCCAACCTGCTTACACTTGGCCACATCCACATGAACCATATACTGCGGATAGGAGGGATTGTAAGAGGTCTGGGCCATCTGAATCTCAGGACGCTTGTTCAGCTCAGAGATATAGGTCTTCACAACGTCGAAGAAACGGTCCAGGTCGCCACCCGTGCGGTCCTGCATCACCAGCGACACACCATTGTTGGCCGAGAAGCCAGGAATCATTGGGGGCGAGAAGGCCAGGATAGAGGCATCCTTGATATGAGCCGTCTTGATAAAGATCTGTGCGGCCACCATCTGAGCATCCAGCGGATTGATCAAGAAGCGATAGATACCATCGCCTTCCCACAGGCCGGAGAGCTTCCACCAGAAACCTTTCTGACGCTCTTCAAAAGGCTTCAACTTGATAATAAAGGTGGCCTGGTCGGAACCTGAACCTGCAATAAAGTTATAACCCTGAATCTGCTCACGACTCTTGATGGCAGGATCGGCAGCAAGGATGCTGTCCACCTCGTTGATAATCTGACGGGTGCGAGCCACAGAAGTGGCAGGGGGCATTGAGATGGTACAGAACAAGGTACCGGTATCCTCATTAGGCACAAGACCCGTACTGGTGACGGAGGCGGTGCCAACCAGGGCAACGATACCAAGGATAACCATCGCAATCACAGGGATAGGACGGCGCACCAACTTCTCTACGCGCGCCTTATACTTACCCAGAATCTTATCATAGGCCGTGTTGAAGGCCATGTGGAAACGGTCGATACGGCTCAGAGGCTTATCGCCATCCTTCTGGTGAGGCTTCAGGAAGATAGCACACAGAGCAGGCGACAGCGTCAAGGCATTCAGAGCCGAAATGAAGATAGACACAGCCATCGTCACACCGAACTCGCGATAGAACGTACCAGTGGTGCCACCCAAGAACGATACGGGGATAAACACGGAAGCCATCACCAGGGTGATTGATATAATAGCACCCGAGATCTCGTTCATGGCATCGATAGAGGCCGTCAGCGCACTCTTATAGCCCTGATCCAACTTCGCATGGACGGCCTCAACCACCACGATGGCATCGTCCACCACAATGGCAATGGCCAGCAGCAGGGCGGATAGCGTCAGCAGGTTGATAGAGAAGCCCATCACACTGAGGAAGAAGAACGTACCAATCAGTGACACTGGTACGGCAATCAGCGGAATCAGCGTAGAACGCCAGTCTTGCAGGAACACGTAGATAACGATGAACACCAGTACCAGGGTGAAGATCAACGTGAAGATAACCTCCTCGATAGACGCATAGAGGAACTCTGTGACGTCATAGTTGATTTTATACTCCATGCCTGGAGGGAACAGCTTGGCCTGCTCTTCCAGCTCGGCCTTCACCTGCTTGGCAATCTCGTTAGCATTAGAACCGGCAATCTGCTGCACCATACCCAACACTGAGGGCAGGTTGTTGTTCTTCATGGCAACAGAATATATCTGACCACCCAGTTCAATGCGAGCTACATCCTTCAGTTTCAGCGTCTGACCGTTGGCATCACTCGAGATGATGATATTGCCAAACTCCTCGGCTGACTTCAAACGACCGGTATAGCGGAGAGAATACTCATAGGCCACGTTCGACTGCTCGCCAAAGGTACCAGGAGCGGCCTCAATGTTCTGTTCGGCCAGCACGCCGCTGATGTCAGAAGGCATCAGGTTGTACTGCTTCATCACATCAGGCTTCAGCCAGATACGCATGGCGTATGTCTTCAGACCAGGGCTCTGCACGTCGCCCACACCCTGAATACGCTTGATGGCGGGGATGATGTTGATATTGTTGTAGTTCGTCAGAAATTCGTCGTCGTAACGACCGTCCTCAGAAGTCAGAGTAAACATCAGCACCTGAGAGGTCTGACGCTTCATCACCGTCACACCGACACGTGTTACCTCGGCAGGCAGCAAAGCCAATGCCTGCTGCACACGGTTCTGCACGTTGACGGCACACATATCGGGGTTCATGCCCTGACGGAACAGGATGGACAACTGAGCGGAACCGGCACCAGCTGTTGACGAGATATAGTCCATGCCTTCCACACCGTTGATACTTTCCTCCAACGGGGTGATAACCGAGTTTTTCACCGTCTCGGCATCGGCACCAGGATACTGGGTGTGCACCACAACAGTAGGCGGTGCTATATCGGGATACTGCTCGATGGGCAGCGAGAACAGTCCGATGACACCCAGAATAACGATGACGATAGAAATCACCGTCGATAGCACTGGGCGCTTGATAAAATTCGTAAAAGTCATATCTTAACTTTTTTACCTTTTTACTTTTTTTACTTTCGATTATTTCATCGCATTCACGATGTCGCTGGCAGACATGGCCTTGGCCTGCTCCTTGATTTTCTCCTCATAGCGCTGAGGAGTAATAGGCACAATCTCCATGCCATCATTCAACTTGGTAATGCCGTTGGTCACATACTTGTCACCAGCCTTCATACCACCGGTCACAACATAGTTCAGTCCATCGTTCTGGGGAGCAACGGTAATTTCGGTATAAGCCACCTTGTTGCTGTCCTTCAGCAGATAAACAAACTTCTTGTTCTGAACCTCCATCACCACGTTCTGAGGAATCACAATAGCCTCATTGGCAGAACGGGGCACGATGATGGTACCAGAACCGCCACTCTTCAGCAACTTCTCAGGGTTGGGGAACTGAGCCTTCACCTGCACAGTACCTGTGGCCTTGTCAATCACACCACTCATGGCAATCACCTTTCCTTCAAAAGCATAGGTGTTGCCGTCGTTCAACTGCAACTTCACGGGAGGGAAGGCATCGATAGCGGCACGCAGACCGCCCTCGTCCTGCGACATAGCCAGAACGTCTTTCTCGGTCAATGAGAAATAAACCTCCATCGTGCTGATATCTGATACGTGGGTCAGCACGTTAGAAGCGCTCACCAGAGCACCCTTCTTGAAAGGCAGCGTGCCCACAACACCTGCGGCAGGACTCTTCACATAGCAGAAGCTCAAAGCCTCCTGGGCAGAAGCCAGAGCAGCCTGAGCCTGACCCAGCTGCGCCTGAGCACTGAGGAAAGCATTCTCGGCGGTCTGCAGTTCATAATCGCCCACCACCTTGCTGTCGTGCAGCTTCTTCGTATTATCAAAAGTCAGCTTGGCTGTGTTCACAGCGCTCTGAGCGGTGTTCACCGCAGCCTGAGCCTGGCGCACCTGAGCCTGGTAAGTCTCATTGTCAATCACAAACAGCACCTGCCCGGCACTGACAGTCTGGCCTTCCGTCACATTAATCTGTGTGATGAATCCAGATACTTTGGGACGGATCTCCACATCCTGGATACCATTGATGGTAGCGGGATAGGTGCTCTGGAATGCAGCGCTCGACTCAGCCACCGTCTCAATAGGATACTCATTGTCGCCAAAAGTAGGACGGCCCCCGCCGCCACCACACGACATCAATACTGTTGCACTCAAGGCAACGATCAGCATTTTGTTCTTTTTCATACCTATTCTATAACTTAATCCTTAATTATTAAATGTCATTTATTGGAGGAAACCAAACAACCTGTTTCAAGTTTCCAAATTGCAAAAGTACAAAAAAGGAGCGTAAGTACAACTACTTACGCCCCATTTTTACATATTATTAATATAATGTGTGCCTATTCATTTCAGTTCTTTAACATCCTTGAAGCGTTTCCACTGCTTATCGACGAAGAACTTGTTGTCCATACCCACAGGCACATAGACCGTTGCAGCGAAGGAATCGAAGGCATCTTCTATCACTGGCACATAGTGGCGGGGACACACAATCTTTTCTAAAGCAGAACAACCCTTGAACGCATTCTTGCGCAGACGCTCGATGCTCTTGGGGAAACTAATCACCGTCAGCGACTTACAGCCCTCAAAGGTGGAAGCCTCGATGAAACGGATGCCCTTGGGGATTTCCACCGCATGCAGACTGGTGCAACCCATAAAGGCTGCCTCGCCAATCGACTCCATCTTCTCTGGAAATGCTATCTCCTTCAGGGCCGTGCAGCCCTTGAAAGCCTGTGGGGCGATGTGACGCATATCGGCAGAGAGCACCGTATTCTGACAACCTGCCACGAGCATCAGTTTGCCCTTCCAGGTGCAGACAACGCCATTACAGTTGCCACGCGAGTCATAGTGTGTGTTGGCACTGTCCACAGCAATGCGCTCCAGTGCAGGACAATCTGCCAGTGCACCGTCTTCAATCGACTCCACCTGCGAGGGAATCACAATCTCCTTCAGTTCCTTGGCGTTGGCAAAAGCACCCGTCTTCAGTTCTTTCAAGCCCACGAAATACTGCAACTCCTTCAGACTCTCGATATTGCTGCCCACGAAAGCCTGTCCCAGACTGTCCACCTCGGCAGCATCAACGCTGGTCATCTCGGTGGCATCTTCGTCAATCCATCCCTGCTGGCGGGCAATCATGATGAGCTCCTCGTTGGTATGAACGCTGGCAATCACCTTGTTCTCCACCTCAGGACCCTTGGGTTCCTCTGGCTGACTCACATAATTAATCGCAAAAAAACACAGGGCAAAAATGACCAATGCAGCCGCTCCGCCCAGGAACCAAGTCTGCTTGTAAAATGGTGTCGGATTCTCTGTCTCCATATCAAATATACGTTTAAAAATTTATTCGGCTGCAAAAATACAAATTAAATCTGAAATATGTCATAACTTCACTTATTTTTATAATGTTTTAAAGTGGGGTTAAAAAAGATTAATTGTTTACACACAATGGAAGAACGTAACAAAATTTTTCTATCTTTGCATCAGAAACAAATAATACGATACTAACACGACGATTTTTACAATCGCTACACCTTTTTAACTTAAAAGAATAAAGACTATGGAAGTTGAGAAAATTATGCAAGCCCTGGAACGTAAACACCCGGGCGAATTAGAGTACCTGCAGGCCGTACGCGAAGTGCTGGAATCCATTAAGGACGTTTATAATCAGCATCCTGAGTTTGAAAAGGCCAAGATAGTTGAGCGCATCGTTGAGCCAGAGCGCATCAGCACATTCCGTGTGCCCTGGGTTGACGACAAGGGCGAAGTTCAGGTGAATATCGGCTACCGCGTTCAGTTCAATAGCGCCATCGGCCCCTACAAAGGCGGATTGCGTTTCCACGCATCAGTAAACCTGTCAATCCTGAAGTTCCTCGGTTTCGAGCAGACCTTCAAGAACGCACTCACCACGCTACCCATGGGTGGTGGCAAGGGCGGTTCCGACTTCTCGCCACGCGGCAAGAGCGACGCAGAGATTATGCGTTTCTGCCAAGCTTTTATGTGCGAGCTCTATAAAGTGATTGGCCCTGACTGCGACGTGCCTGCCGGTGATATCGGCGTTGGCGGCCGCGAGATTGGCTATCTATTCGGCATGTACAAGAAGTTGACCTCACAGTTCCACGGTGCCACCCTGACGGGCAAAGGCCTGGAATGGGGCGGCAGCATCCTGCGTCCAGAGGCTACGGGCTATGGTGCCCTTTACTTCGTACACCACATGCTGGAGACCCACGGCCTCGACATCAAGGGCAAGACCATCGCCCTCTCTGGCTTCGGCAATGTAGCTTGGGGTGCAGCCAAGAAAGCCACCGAGATGGGAGCCAAGGTAATCACCATCAGTGGTCCTGACGGCTATATCTACGATCCCGCAGGCCTGGATGCCGAGAAGATTGACTATCTGCTGGAGCTTCGTGCCTCAGGCAACGATATCTGTGCTCCCTATGCCAACGAGTTTGACGGTGCACAGTTCTTCGAGGGCAAGAAGCCTTGGGAACAGAAGGCCGACATCTATCTGCCATGCGCCACACAGAACGAACTCAACGGCGAGGATGCTGACAGGATCCTGGCTCAGAAACCGCTGTGCGTAGCCGAAGTTTCAAACATGGGTTGCACGGCCGATGCCGTCAACAAGTTCATTGCCGCTGGTCAGCTCTTCGCTCCTGGCAAGGCTGT
Organism: uncultured Prevotellaceae bacterium; assembly: GCA_902775605.1. Classification (GTDB taxonomy): domain Bacteria; phylum Bacteroidota; class Bacteroidia; order Bacteroidales; family Bacteroidaceae; genus Prevotella. Next base: position 9,866 of record CACYNE010000029.1, on the reverse strand, counting down.
TAATGCCGGTGGTGTAGCCACCTCTGGTCTTGAGATGACTCAGAACTCGATGCGTATCTCCTGGACAGGCGAAGAGGTTGACCAGAAGTTGCACCAGATTATGCAGGGCATCCACGAGCAGTGCGTGAAATACGGCAAGGAAGGCAACTATATTAACTATGTAAAAGGTGCCAACGTGGCAGGCTTCATGAAGGTTGCCAAGGCCATGCTTGCACAAGGCATCGTATAAAAAAATGAACTTAAAGCCATTTATACTGATATTGGCATTAACAACAAGCCTTACCGTGCTGGGACAAATCCAGTGCGGTAAGGCCTCATTCTATTCCAAGCGAGCTACGGGGCGCATGACGGCCAGCGGCGACAGACTGCATCATGACAGCCTGACCTGTGCTCATCGCACCTTTCCCTTTGGCACGTTGCTTCAGATTACCAATCCCTCAAACGGTCGCATGATTGTGGTGAGGGTGAACGATCGCGGTCCCTTTGTTCGGGGACGCATCGTCGATTTGTCGTGGGCGGCTGCCAAGGTGCTCGACATCTTGGCGAAGGGCGTTGCCAACGTTGTGGTGGAGCCCTTGGAGCATTTCCAGATTCCCATGAAGAGAGAGCACGACAACCTCGTGCCGAAGGTCAGCGAGGCTGTTGAGACCGAGGAGTTTCCTTGGAAGCCCATCAAAGGCGTTTCTTTGCCGTAGGCACGCGGAACTCGCGCGTCTGCGAGCTCACCTCCCGTCCATCCTGTACTACACCCAGTCGGACGATAATCTCACCATTCTTCAATTTCTTGTCTGCCAGGATGCTGGCGGTATAGCGTACACCCTGACGTGGTGCGATGCTCTCTATGCGGAGGTTGTTAGACACCTTGACGTGCTTGTTGCCCGTGGCATCCTCGACAAACGGCAAGACGTCGTACACAGGTTCGTCTGAGGTGTTCATAATCTCAAACATCACCGTACACTCCTCACCGCGTACCAGCACGCCGTCGCGCTCCGTCTCAGTAATCACCGCATTGCGAATGGCCAGCGGAGCCTCTTGAGGCTCAAACACGATACGGTCGTCACCGCGGCCCTGCGGGTCGAAACCACTGTCATCGTGGTGACGGCGATTCACACCGCGATCATTGCTCTGACGACGCGTATCAACACGTTCCATCTTCCGTTCCTGCGACTTGTCTATGGCCGAGCCGATGGCAGCACCAGCGACGACCCCGCCCACCGTACCGATGAGCGAACCAGTGTGCTGACCTCGCCAGCCTCCGGCAATGCCGCCGATGGCCGAACCGATGATGTGACCGAACTCGCCGCCCACATAGGCACCGCTGGCGGCATTAGAGGTGCAGGCGCTCACCAGGAGCACAGCACCCATCAACCATACAAAAGCCTTTCTCATATCTTTTCGTCATTAAACGGTTTTCTTCTTTCTCACCTGCAACACCACCACCAGCACAATGAGTGCCAGCAAAATGGCCAGTGCCACATAGGCCAGCATCTCGGTAGTCTTCACCGACTGGGGGAAGAAACTCAGCACCACCTCATGCTTGCCGGCATCGATGTGGAGAGCACGCAGCACATAGTTCACGCGCCCCAGTTCCACTTCCTGTCCATCGACGGTAGCCGTCCAACCGGGATAATAGATTTCTGAGAACACCAGCACACCACCCTTACCGCTGACAGTATATTTCAACTGGTTGGGCTCGTACGACGTCATCTGGACGGTGGTGGTAGAGTCCTGCTCAACGGCCTGGCCCAGCACTTGCTCAAACTGCTTGTCGGCCACAGCCTCATGGCGCAGGTTCAGTTGTCCCAGTCCGTCCATCTCCTCGTTGGCGTTGTTCACATACGTCACATGGTCCACCATCCATGCATTACCATAGGCATAGGGGTTCTGCACCGAGATGTTCTGCTGAGCCATTAGGAAGTACTTGGTGTTGAGCATATTGATGACAGGCCAGATGCTGTCGCCATTGACCACACTGAGGTCGGTACCCGTGGTAGAGAGTGCCTGACGCACAGCATTCAGCTGGTCAGAGAGGTAATACTCAATCAGTTCCTGATAGCGGCGCAACTTGGCGGGGTGATAGCCGCCCACGCTCTTATGATAATATGATGTCTCGTTCTCGTTGAAGACGTTGCCTGCCAGGTTCAATACGCGATAGTCCAATGAGGTGTCGGCCAAGATCTGACGATCGGCATCGGTCATTGGGCGCACCTGCTGACGCTCCACCTTCTTGACGAACTGCTTCTCGTCGTTGGGGTTCAGATAGCGGCGGTTCACCGTCCACAGGTCGGTGAGACACAGAGCCAACAGAATACCCACCATCATCCATGCCTTCAACTTCTTCATGCGATAAGCCAGCAGTACCAGCGTACCCACGAGGATGATGAGGAACGAACGCCAGCTGTCGGCAGTAAACAATGCCTGGCGGGCCTTGCTCAATGCTTCAAGCAGGGCATCGGCACTGGCGGGTGGCGGCAGAATCTGGTTGAACAGCTTCACCTCGGCATTCGTATAGAAATCGAAGAACGTGGTAGGTGTCACGGCAAACAACAGGGCGATGCCACCCGTCAGGGCGAAAGCCACCAGGATGGCCTTGCCGATAAAGGCGCGCTCCTTGTCGGTGCCGTTCTCCACTTTCTGCCATACCTCCTTCAGAGCCATCATGGCCATCAGAGGGATGGTAAACTCAGCAATGACAAGTATCGACTCCACCGCACGGAACTTGGCATACATCGGCATGTAGTCGATGAAGAAGTCAGTCAGCCCCATGAAGTTCTTGCCCCATGCCAACATGATGCTGAGCAAGGTGGCAGCCAGCAGCCCCCACGTCAGCGGGTTGCGATAGCAGATGAGCAGACAGAGCACTGCCAGCAGCAGCACGAAGGCACCCACATACACGGGGCCCATGGTACCGTTGGCACCGTCTTCCAGGTTATCGTTCCAATATTGTGTGAAGTAGAGACCGTTCTGACTCAGATAGTCGAACACCTGCGAGGCAGGCATCGTCTGACCAGGTCCCACGCTGATGCTCATATCCTTGATGGCGTCGCGTGCACCCTCATCCTCCCACAGCAGTTTCATCGAGGTACCACCCTTCACGTTGGGCACCAGCAGCGACCATGTCTCACCGATGCCGTAACTATAGTCGGTAATATACGAACGCTCCAGTCCGCCGTCGGTCTGGTTCTCGGCGTTGGCCTTCACCAGCTCGCTCTTGCCGCGCATCGTCTCCTTCGAGAACTCCCATGTGTGATACAGGTTCGAGAGGTTGACCATGATGCCCAGCAGTCCTCCAACGAGGCAGACGCCCGTAGCCTTGAGGAAATGGGCATACTCCCTTTTCATGATGGCATCGACCAGGAAGGCGATGATCATCATCAGGATGACAAACAGATAATAATAGGTCATCTGCACGTGGTTGGCGTTCACCTCCATCGCCGCAAAGAGCGCGGTGACAATGAGACCCCACATATACTTGCCGCGATAGGCCAGCACAATGCCGCCAATCATCGGGGGCAGATAGGCCAGCGCCATCACCTTCCACAGGTGACCGGCCGCGATGATAATCAAGAAATAGGTGCTGAAGGCCCACAACACAGAGCCCAGTGCAGCCAGGTGCTGACGGAAGTCGAAGGCACGCAACATGATATAGAAGCCCAGCAGATAGACAAAGAGATACCACACATTGTCGGGCAGCCACAGATGATAGGCCTTCTCCACTGCCGACAGCGTAGAGGTGCTACTGTATGACGGTGCTATCTGATAGGTGGGCATGCCCGAGAAGATAGCGTTGGTCCAGCGTGTGCGCTCGCCCGTACGCTTCTGATACTGTGAACTCTCCTCGCCCAGCCCTATGCCAGCCGACACGTCACCTTGGTTCAGCACTCTGTTCTGCACGTCGGCCGGATAGAAATAAGCGAAGGCCAGAACGGCAAAGAACACCACTGCCAGCACGTCTGGCAGCCATTGTTTTAGAATTTTCATAACTTGCAAGTTTCTTATTTTGGGTGCAAAATTACGATTTTTTTCTTAAAATGCAACAAGATTTCATAAAAAACACCCCTCACCTCACTTCCAAACAAGAAAATTGCATATCTTTGTCGGCGCATAGAAAAAACTTAGACAACAAGTAATCATATCCAAACAACAGCATGAAACGAATCTCAATCTTTCTGATGGCGGTGATGGCCTGCCTTGGCGCTCAGGCACAACTGCAAGTCAAGGAACTCAAGCTGAGCAACGGCATGACCGTCTGGCTCAATGAAGACCACACCCAGCCCAAGGTGTATGGTGCCGTGGTGGTGAAGGCAGGCGCCAAGGACTGTCCCAACACGGGCATTGCCCATTACTTTGAGCATATCATGTTCAAGGGCACCGACCGCATCGGCACCACCGACTATGCGCAGGAGAAGCCGTGGCTCGACAGCATCTCAGCACAGTATGACCTATTGTCGCAGACCACCGACGATGCCCTTCGCACCCGCATCCAGCAGCACATCAACGAGCTGAGCCTCAAGGCCGCCGACTATATGATTCCCAACGAGTTCAACCGCCTCATCTCGAAATATGGCGGCAGCGGTCTGAATGCCGGCACCAGCTTCGACATGACCTACTATCACAACTCCTTCCTGCCGCAGTTCATCGAGCAGTGGTGCTGGCTTAACTCTGAGCGCCTGATGAACCCCGTGTATCGCGGCTTCCAGGGCGAGTTGGAGAACGTTTATGAGGAGAAGAACCGCTCGGCCGACGGCTCGGGCGACGCCATGGACAAGGTTCTGAGCGCCGTGTTCAAGACGCAGCCCTACGCCTACCCCATCCTCGGCTCTACGGAAAACCTCAAGAACCCTCGCCAGTCGGACATGGCGGCGTTCTACAAGAAATACTATGTGGCCTCGAACATGTGTCTCATTCTCTGTGGCGACATCACCCCCGACGTCAAGTTGACCACCCTGCTTGAGCAGACCTTCGGACGCGTGCAGACAGGCCCAGTGCCCCAGCGGGGCTACAGTCCCATGCCTGACATCTCTGCCGGCGAGGCCCATCAGATCAAACTGCCCATCCCCCTGGTGGGTGTTGAGGCACTCATCTATAAAGGCCCCACGGCGTATGAGGCCGATGCCAATGCCCTCGACCTGGCCAACAAGCTGCTGTATAACGAGAAGGCGGGTCTCCTTGACTCGCTGGTCAACGAGCATAAGGTGATGATGACCATGGCCCAAAGTGCGTCGCTCGACGATGCTGCCGGCACTGCCATCGTCATCATCCCCAACCTCTTTGGCAAGATGAAGACCGCCGAGGCGCGTGTGCTGGAGCAGATTCAGCAGGTGATGGACGGCCATTTCAGCGAAGAGCAGATGGAGAGCCTGAAGCACGAGATGGTGATGGAGGCCGAGCAGGAGCTGGAGACCATCAACAGCCGCGCCCTGACGCTGGTGGAGACCTTCTCGAAGGGACGCACCTTCCAGGATGTGCTCCAAAAGATTGAGGGCATCCGCCGCCTCACCAAGGCCGACGTAGTGGCAGCAGCCAGGAAATACTATGGTACCCACGCCATCAAACTGACCAAGAAATACGGCACGCCCGACAAGGAGACGCTCAAGCAGCCTGGCTACAGACCCATCAGTCCGAAGAACACCGATGCCAAGTCGGCCTTCGCCCTGCAACTGGAGCAGATGCCTGTGCCTCAGGTCGCCGTGCGCACCGTTGACTTCGACCGCGACATCGCCACCAAGGCCATCAACAGCCACGTCACATTATATTATAAGGAGAACCCCGTCAACGATATCTTCACCTTCACCCTGCGCTATAAGGATGGTGAACTGCACACCCCTGCCCTCAAGATTCTGGCGCCCTATCTCTCACAACTGGGCACCGACTCGCTGAAAAAGCACCAACTGGAGCAGGCCTTCCAGCGCATCAGCACCACCATGGAGATTGTGTCGGGCGACGTGACCATCAGCATCAACCTCACCGGTCCCGACAGCCAGCTGCAGCCCGCCCTCAGTCTCCTGGCCCACTTCCTGCGCTCGGCCAAGGGCGACGACGAAGCCCTGAAGGATGCCAAGGATGGCGACAAGGTGGAGCGCAAGAGCTTTGGCAAGCAGAAGGACGACGTGCTGCAGCCCATGATGCACCGCATCATCTATGGACAGAAGTCGGCCTACCTCACCCAGCTCAGCAAGAAAGAGGTGAAGGCACTGAAGAGCGACGAACTCATCCGTCTGTTCCATGAGTTGCAGCAGTACGACAGCGAATTGTTCTACTGCGGACGCCAGCCGATGGAGCAGGTTGCCGCGATGATGCAGCAGACGCTGCCCCTGAGCCAGTGCCAGAAACCGCAGGCCGACACCTTCCGTCCCCTGCAGCAGTATGCCGAGCCCACCGTCTTTTTCTTCCACGTGCCCAAGTCGCGCCAGAACTTCGTTATCAGCTACGATGCCATTGGTGCCCTGCCCACTGCCGACCAGCGTGCCCGCCTGAAGGTGTTCGACGAGTATTTCGGCGGCAGCATGTCGTCCATCCTTTTCCAGAACGTGCGCGAGTTCCGCTCACTGGCCTACTCCACCTCTGGACGTAGCATCACCACCAGCCTGGCTCAGCATGCCGGCGATGCGCAGGGCTATATCACCGCCACGGGCACCCAGGCCGACAAGACACTGGAGGCCATCGGCACCATCGACTCGCTGCTGCGCCAGATGCCCATGAAGGTCGAGAACCTGGATGCCGCCCGCCAGAGCGTGCTCAACGACATCCAGAATGGCTTCCCCACCTTCCGCACCGTGGGCAAGTATGTGGCCAACCAGCGGAGAGACGGCTATACCACCAACCCCGATGCCGAGATAGCACGCCTTGTGCCCTCAATCACTGCCGACGATGTGGCACAGTTCCACCAGCATCACGTGGGCAGCAACCAGCGCCGTGTCTGGATAGTTATCGGCGACAGGAAACGCACCGACATGAAGGCTCTGTCCCGCTTTGGCAAGGTCATCGAGCTGAAGAAAGAAGAGGTGTTCAGATAAATAAGAAACAAAACAGCCCTGGCAAATCGTCAGGGCTGTTTTGTTTCAGCAAGTCTCAAGCAGGGCCTCACAACCCTCCAGCACATCGCGCCAGGTGGCCTCGAAGTCGCCCGTGTACCACGGGTCAGCCACGTCGCCCGGTCTGTTGGTATAGTCCATCAGCATCCTGATCTTTCCTTCAGGGTCGCCGCCCGCAATGTTTCGCATGTTGCGGATGTTATACGAGTCCATGCCAATGAGCAGGTCATAGCGGCCGTAGTCGCTGCGCGTCATCTGTCGTGCCGTTTTTCCCTGACAGCCAATGCCGTGCTCCGCCAGTTTCCTGCGGGCGGGAGGATACACGCTGTTGCCTATTTCCTCCGTCGATGTCGCTGCCGACTCAATCACAAACTCGTCCGTTCTGCCGGCCTTCGCCACCAGGTCTTTCATCACAAACTCTGCCATCGGACTCCTACAAATATTGCCGTGGCACACAAAGAGAATCCTTGTCTTCATTCCTTATCTTTTCTTTTTCGGCTACAAAGATACGAAATTCTGACGAGAAAATCACTTTCCAAACGCCTTTGTCAGCGGATTTTTGTCTGATTGCTGATTAAAGAAGTTGGCATCAGCCTCCTTAACCTGCTGCCACATCTTCTTAGCACTCTCCTTGTCGCCATTCAGCAGATAGCAGTTGCCACGGCAGTTCAGGATGTTGAGTTTGTTCTGGGCGGCCATGTTGGGCGCCACCAGAGGTAGGAAATCCATATAAAGCAAGGTGCGCTCCGTGCCCAGAATGTCGTAGCCATGCTGATAGGCCATGAGATTACAGTAATACAGCAGGTTGATCATGCTTCCGGCACTACCGATACCCTTGTAACGCTCTATCTCGCTCTCTATCTCGGCAATCTTGTTCTCCAGCATTTTCTTGCCAGCGGTCTGGTCGCTGGCGTGGCAGGTGGCTATGGCGTTGAATATCTCTGCCATATGAACATGCACCTTAGATATCATCGTATGGTCGTGGCCGTTTGCCACATAGTTCCTGATGACTGGAAGTTGGCGCCCACAGAAGTCCTGGCATTCCTTGTATTGCTGGTTGTTGACAAGCAGATATGTGGCAATGGCCATGATGCCCTCGCAGAGATGTTCGATATTGACATCCTTTTCGCTGACCGCCTCAACAATAAGTTGGTCGGCCTTCTTCATGTCGCCAGCAATGACAGAATTCACAGCATTAAGTATGCAGTCAAAACCGTTTTGATAGGTATCGATGTTAGTATGAAACACCTTCTGCCATTTTATTGGCAACCCGCTTCTGACCCACAGTTCCGTAAGCGGTTGTCCATTCTCCTGAACAAAGGTGAGGGTGTGGGTGTCATCATTCACCCAATGCATGTTGCAGGGGTGACCAAGTTCGAAGATGGTTGTGTCGTTGACGTATTTGATGGTGCCCGTCGTACTGCATTGCAATACGTCACCGGTGGCCATGCCATTAATCACCATCGACTGCTCCGGTCCATAGGCCTTATAGAGCACAGGCACTTGCATTCTCTTGCCCGTACCATCGGTATTGGCCGTTGCACCCACGCGAACCCACCAGCCGAAGAACTTGTTCTCCTTGGCGTCGTTCTTATTCTCAAACAAGGCGAAGCTCTTCACCACCTCATCCTCCATGCGACTCTTACTATACACCTCGGTGATAAACTCATTGAGCTTGCTCATGTTCGGCCAGCGTTCGTTGTACCATTTAAAGCAGAACAGGCTGTCCGTCACACCGAATATCTGCGTGCCGTGCCCGTCGGCACCCTGCGGTTTATCGCCAGTATTCACAAGAGGATACTTCTCACGGATCTCCACCTGCATGCCACTCCACTGGGCATTGTCCCTTGACTGCCTATAGGAAATGAGCAGTCCCACCGAATCTGCCACATACTTATATTGGCTGAATCCAGGTAACTTACTTCGTCCATCCTCATAGATGAATGACTTCAGGCGATACAATCCTTGGGGATTCTTCTCATTTTGTGCGTACACTGACATGGCAGCAATAAGTGCCACAATGGTCATCAGGCAAATTTTCTTCATATTGTTTGCGGTTTACATTTTCTGTACAAATATACACCTAAGTCGAAACGTTTTTGCATCATTTTAGCATCTCTTAAGAGTTTTCTTTGGTATTTCACAGAATTTAAACAAAAAGAGGGTTGGGAAAAGTTTGGACTCAAAGGCAGCGATGTCAGTCACCTGTCCCTGTGGCATCATTTCTTAACTCTTAATTCCTAACTCTATTGGGTCGTGTAGCTCCGCTCGTTCTTAGGCCGAGCGGAGCGTAGCGACCCTTTTAATCAGTTCTCAGGGTCCTCGGGGTCTCCGCCGCCGGGGTTGTCGTTGCCGCCTCCGGTAGTGCCTCCGTTGTCACCACCCGTGGTGCCGCCGTTCTCCGTAGAACCGCCGTTCTGGTTCTCCTGCTCAGGATCCTCCACCTCGCCGCTTACTGAGGTCACGCGCTTCACCTCCTTGCCGTTTCGGTCGATGCAGGTAATCTGGATGGCGGTGTCGGCCAGCTCGTCCTTCAGATCCACCGAGGGAGTGAAGATGATGCGGCGGCTCATGATGAGACCCGACTTCACCTCGTTTACATTCTCGACAGCCTTGCTTCGCAGTCCGAAGCGCATGGTGCCCAGTCCGGGCAGAGCCACGCTGTGGCCTTCGGTTGCCCACGCCTTGATCACCTCGCCAGCTGCATCCCAGCAGGCCTTCATCACGCCCTGGCTCACGCCGCTGCGAAGGGCAGCCTCCTTGATCACCTTTGCCTGGGTCAGAGTGGAGTACATCTCAGGCTTCATCACATAGCGGTACTTGCCCGCAGAT
>CACYNE010000028.1 GCA_902775605.1 uncultured Prevotellaceae bacterium | reverse complement strand
TGCCCGCTTATCGCAGAGTCATCATCAAACCGACAGAATGACGAATTTGAAATAGGTGCAGGTAATGACAAATTGATATAACGTAGTCTCATATCACTTTCCCACGCAGAAATGCGAGAAGATGTTGTTCAGGGTCTCCTGTGGTGTGATTTGGCCTTGGCCCGTGATTTCTGCAAGGTTGCTGAGAACCTGGCGGAGGTCTTCGGAAAGGAGGTCGCCGCTGAGTTGCATCTCAAGGCCTTCGATTACGCGCTGCAGGTTCTGCTGTGCATGCGTGAGTGCCTCATACTGGCGGGCGGAGGTGACGATGATGTCGTTGTCGTCGGCATGGGGAGCGGCGTCAATGAGTTGTTGGCGCAGGTGGTCGAGGCCAACACCATATTTGGCCTGAAAGTCGTCTGTTTTGTTTTCAATGCGGATAACGGTCTGGTCTTCTCGAATGGTGATATCAGGATAAGGCACACCGGGCTGGGTCATCAGAATGATGATGCGGGCACGCTGGGCAGCAGCCAGCGAACGCTCTATGCCAAGGTTCTCGATGGTGTCGTCGGTGTGGCGAATGCCTGCGGTATCGATAAAACGGAAGGTGATACCACCCAATTCTATAGTGTCTTCGATGGCATCGCGGGTTGTCCCTTGTATGTCACTGACAATGGCTCGTTCTTCGCCAACCAATGCATTAAGAAGGGTACTTTTTCCCACGTTGGGTGCTCCGACGATGGCCACGGGGATGCCGTTCTTGAGGGCGTTGCCGGTCTGGAAGGAATGAGCCAAACGGGTAACGCGTGTGTTGATGTCGTGGGCGATGGTGAGCAGCTCGGTGCGGTCGGCAAACTCCAGGTCTTCATGGTCAGAGAAGTCGAGCTCAAGTTCCAGTAATGACGTGAGTTTCAGCAATTTTTCGCGCAGCAGTGAGAGAGCAGACGAAAAATGGCCACGCAACTGACTCATGGCCATCTGGTGGGTTGTCTTGTTGCTGGAGGCAATGAGGTCGGCCACGGCTTCTGCCTGTGAGAGGTCCATCTTGCCATTTAGGTAGGCACGCATGGTGAACTCGCCCGGTTGGGCCATGTGACAGCCGTTCTGACACAGAAGGGCGAGTACGCGCTGAAGGATGTAACGCGAGCCGTGACAACTGATCTCCACGCTGTCCTCGCCCGTGTAGGAGTGGGGGGCGCGAAAGACGCTCACCAACACCTCGTCGATTTGGGTTGAGGCCGGATCATTCTTGTCGATGATATGCCCGTAGTGAATAGTGTTGGGCATGGCATGAGTCAGATCCTTGCTGAATATATGAGAAAGAATCTCAAGAGACTGATCTCCTGAGATTCTGATGATTCCAATTGCACCACCAGGGGCGGTGGCCAGCGCACATATCGTTTCCTTCATTTTATCGTTATAAACCTTAAGTCTCAATCCTCAACCCTTAAACCTAAATGCGGTCGAGAACTTTTTCGATAAGGGTATCAATAGAATTTTTGTAATTGGTGTTCATCTCCTTGGCATAGCGGTTGGCGATGACCATGCAGCAGGTCATTGCACGGTGACCCAGCAAAGAGGCGAGACCGGCAAGGGCCGACGACTCCATCTCAAAATTGCAGATCTTCATGCCTTCATACTCGAAAGCCTCAATCTTCTCGTTCTGCTGCGGGTCGGCAATGTCGGCACGGAGTTGACGTCCTTGTGGACCATAGAAACCACCGCAGGCCACGGTATAACCACGCACCATGTCGTCCTTGGCCACCTGTTCGATGAGGTCGGCATCGGCCACTGCCACATAGGGCGCACCTTTGATGGGGTCCCACTTCATGTGATCGCAAAATGCTTTCTCCATGGGAACGTCACACACCACGTTGCGCCCGGCATAGTAGTTCAGCAGACCGTCGAAGCCGATGCTCTTGACTGAGGCTACGAAGCATCCCGTGGGTGTGAAGGGCTGCAGTCCACCACAGGTGCCGATGCGTACCATGGTCAACGTGCGATGCTCGTCGCGCTCAGTGCGAGTGGCATAGTCGATGTTGGCCAAAGTATCGAGTTCGTTGACCACAATATCGATGTTGTCGCACCCAATGCCGTGGCTCTGACAGGTGATTCGCTTGCCTTTATAAATGCCGGTAATGGTGTGGAACTCACGACTGCTCACTTCGTTTTCGATGGAATCGAAGTGGGCTGCCACGGTATTAACACGGGCAGGGTCACCCACCAGTATCACTTTATCAGCCAGATGCTCTGGCTTCAGATGCAGATGAAAACACGAGCCGTCCTCATTGATAATCAGTTCTGAGGGGGCAAAGATTCTCTTTTCGTTTGTCATAGATATCAGGATTTATTAGTTACTTTTTTATGATGATTATTAGTTGTTGTCCTTATAAAGGATGGCGTTCTGCTTCTTCTCCTCCTTGCGGATTTCCAGCTGCAGGGCCTCCAATTCTTTCTCGCTGCTCAGGATTTCGTGGCGCAAGTTCTGACGCTCGGCCTTCGAGGCGCGGGCGTAGTAATTGCGGGCCAACTGAAGGGCGTTCTCCAGTGTCTCGGCCTGATGGCGCATCACCTGAAGGGGCGATGCCTGGGCGTTGGCAGCTGTGGCCTGTGTCTGATGTTTGCGGGCGGCATAGAAGCGATCGAGCGCCTCGTTACGCAGCGCCTTATCTCCCCAGCTGTCGGCAATGCGGTCAATGCGTGCCAGCGAGCGCATCTTCTCCTCGGAATAGTTCTCGGAGGCATAAATCTTACGCGTCGTGTTAGGAATGAATACATAGATGCACACCTTGCCAGCGGGCTGTCGGCGGTCGGTCACGAAATAGCCCAGGTTGTTGGCCTCGTCGATGGCGTAGAAATAGTCGTTGGCGGTAGATGAGAACGGCATGCCCAAGTTTTCGGCCCTAAGGAACGAGCCCATGTCGCCGTCATAACGGGTGACGAAGATGTCATAGCCGCCAATGCTGTTTTCGCCCTTCTGGGCAAAGTAGAGGGTGGTGCCGTCGGGCATTAAGAAGGGGTTGTTGGCCGAAGCATTGCTGATACCCTCAACGCGCTGTGGTGTGGTCCAACGGTTGCCGATATAATCGCTCTGAACAATGTGGCAGGCAGAGTCATTTACGTCGAAAACAGTGGTAAAACGATGGTCCTTTAACTCATTGGTAAACTGTCCCATAGAGTCAGTCTGCTCCAGAAATCCTGCGTCGCGAGAAAGGGGGATGTATCGCATGAAATCATTCTTTCCCACCACCATGCTATCGATGAACACCACCTTCTGTGTTGACACCAGCATCTGCTGGATGCGTGGGTCCTCAACCACTGCGGGTGTGGCGTTTTTCTTGGCCTTCTTGCGCTGGGCGTCAGCACCAAGAGGGCAGAGCAGGCATAGGGCCAGCAGGATGATTGCGTATCTTTTCATTTTTCTTTCCATTTTAAAAAAGCAAAGATACGATAATTAATTGAATATTGGTGGCTTGTGATTTGATTATTAACTGAATTTAATACTTGTAGGCAAGCTCTCCGACATTGTTTTACGACTCATCCACCAGTTTGCCAGCCCTCACCAACGCGTTCCAAAGACTGTGACGAGCTTCGGGGTTTTGCTGCTGAATAGTGTCGAAGAGGTTGCGCATATCGTCGCGATGGCTGTCCTTTTCGTAGGGGCACAGCTTCACCTGCTTCTCATAGCCGCGCAGCTCGGCATAGCGCTGTATGTCGGCCTCCTCGACCATGCACAGCGGGCGAATGATGCTCAGTGGCATCTTGCGCATCTTGAGCAGGGCGGGCATCGTGTCGAAGCGTCCCTGATAAAACTGGTTCATCAGGCAAGTGTGGAGCAAGTCGTCTTGATGATGCCCCAGAGCAATCTTGTTGCAGCCCAATTCCTGAGCCACGTTGAACAACTGCTTGCGGCGGTGCCAGGAACAAAGAAAGCAGGGCGGCTTGGACTTCAGTAATGAGTGTGGGGTAGGGAGTGATGAGTCGGCTGCTGGAGGATTGGAATCGAAGCGCGTGGTGACGATGTGAAGGGGGACGTCCAACTCGCGGCAGAACTGCTCAAGATAGGCTGTAGAGGTCTCGTAGGCAATGTTTTCCATGCGTACGTGGATGGCTTCCACCCTGAACTTTGGGTGATCTATCTTGGCGCGCTTGGCCAGCATCTCAAGCAGGCATAGCGAGTCCTTACCGCCTGACAGTCCTATGAGCACATGGTCATTGTCCTCAAGCAGGTGGTAGGTGGCAAAAGCCTTCACAAAGCGTTCTCTGATGCGTTTTTCCAGACGGTCAACCTCGGTTCTCATCTACTATCCTCTTTCTTCTTTCCTCATTCCACATTCCACATTCCTCATTCCACATTCCACATTCCTCATTCCACATTCCTCATACCACATTCCCCTACTTCATAAACACCAGATAGACGGCACAGATGATGAGGAGAAAGGCTAGGATATGGTTCCAGTGCAGATGCGTGCCTTGGAACATGATGTTGGCAATGATGCAGAACACGGCCAGTGATATGCACTCCTGGATGACCTTGAGTTGGATGAGGTTAAAGGGACCTCCGTTGTCCACGAAGCCCAGTCGGTTGGCGGGCACCTGACAACAATACTCAAGGAAGGCGATGCCCCATGAAAAAACGATGACGCCGATGAGGGGCCAGTTGCTCGACGTGCCTGTTTCCTGTAATTTCAAATGCCCATACCAAGCCAACGTCATGAAGACGTTGCTCAGTATGAGCAATAAGATGGTATAAAATCCGTTCACTTTTATATTTTGCTTTTTACTTTTTCAAGAACTCGTCCATGTTCTGTGCCGCACGACGTCCGTCACCCATGGCGAGGATTACCGTAGCACCACCGCGTACGATGTCGCCACCGGCAAAGATCTCCGAGCGGTTCGACTGCATGCCTTCGTTCACCACGATGGTGTTCTTGCGACCCAGTTCCAAGCCTTCGATAGAGTTGGGCACCAACGGGTTGGGGCTCACGCCAACGGCAACAACCACCTGATCAACATCGAGAGTCACCGTCTTACCCTCAACAGGCACTGGACTGCGACGGCCAGAGGCATCGGGCTCGCCCAGTTCCATCACCTGCAGCACAGCAGCCTTTACGGCACCGTTCTCGTCGGCCAGATACTCAATGGGGTTGTGCAGGGTGAGGAAGTTGATACCTTCCTCCTTGGCGTGCTTCACCTCCTCCAGACGGGCTGGCATCTCCTGTTCTGAACGGCGATAAACCAAGGTCACCTCGGCACCCAGACGCTTGGCGGTGCGGCATGAGTCCATGGCAGTGTTGCCACCACCCACCACGAGCACTTTCTTGCCCAGGTTGATGGGAGTATCTGTTGTGGGGTTGGCAGCGTCCATCAGGTTCACACGCGTCAAGTATTCGTTTGATGACATGATGTTGATGGCGTTCTCGCCAGGAATATTCATGAAGTTGGGCAGACCAGCACCAGAGCCTACGAAGATGCCCTTGAAGCCTTGTTGTTCGAGGGTCTCCACACTAATGGTCTTGCCAACGATAACGTCGGTCTGGAAATGTACGCCCATCTTGCGTAGGTTCTCAATCTCCACATCCACAATCTTATTAGGCAGGCGGAACTCGGGAATGCCGTATTTCAGCACACCGCCAATCTCGTGCAGGGCCTCGAAGACATAAACGTCGTAACCCTTCTTCACCATGTCGCCAGCAAACGACAGACCGGCAGGACCTGAACCGACGACAGCCACCTTGATACCGTTAGAGGGCGCAATCTCTGGCAATGAGATATTACCGCTTTCACGCTCGTAGTCGGCAGCGAAGCGCTCCAGATAGCCGATGGCCACGGCGGGCTCGTTCATCTTCAGGTGGATACACTTGCTCTCGCACTGCTTCTCCTGCGGGCACACACGGCCACATACGGCGGGCAGGGCAGAGGTGTTCTTCAGCACCTTGGCAGCAGCCAGGAACTGTCCGCGCTCAATATTCTTGATAAACGATGGGATGTTGATATTCACGGGACAGCCCTCAACACACGATGGCTTGGCGCAGTCCAGACAGCGCTTGGCCTCGGTCATTGCCATCTCCTTGGTCAGGCCGATGTTTACTTCCTCCGTGCGGGTAGTAGCACGATAAACAGGGTCGAGCTCGGGCATCTTGACGCGCTCAATCTGTGTGCGCTCTTTGGGTTTCATGCTTTGCTGCAACTCCTTACGCCATGGGGCATTGCGGTCGGTGAGTACCTCGATGCTCTCGTCGGTGGGAGTAACATCCATTGCAACGGCCTTAGCATCGGATGCTTTCGACGTTGCTGCTTCTCCGGAGTTGTTGTCCAGATGCTCCTGGAAATGCTCCATCTCCTCAAGCTCAGCCTTCTTGAAAGTGCCCATGCGCTTGAACATCTCGTCCCAATCCACGAGGGCACCGTCGAATTCGGGTCCGTCGATGCACACGAACTTGGTCTTGCCGCCAATGGTGAGTCGGCAGGCACCACACATACCTGTGCCATCAACCATGATGGTGTTGAGCGAAACCTCGCAGGGGATGTTGTGCTTCTGGGCGGTGAGGTTCGAGAACTTCATCATGATTGGGGGACCAATAGCAAACACTTTATCGACGTGCTCCTGCTCGATAAATTTCTCAATACCGACAGTTACCACGCCTTTCTCTCCGTAAGAGCCGTCGTCGGTCATGATGATGACCTCATCAGAGCTCTCGCGTACCTTATCTTCAAGAATGATCAAATCCTTGGAACGACCAGCCATTACTGACAGTACGCGGTTGCCAGCTGCCTTCAGTGCCTGAATGATGGGCAGCATAGGCGCTACACCCAGTCCGCCACCTGCGCATACCACGGTGCCGAAGTTCTCGATGTGAGTGGGATTACCCAGTGGGCCTACCACATCGGTCACGAAATCGCCTTCGTTCAGCATGCACAGCTTCTTAGACGAAAGACCTACCTGCTGCACCACCAGCGTAATAGTGCCCTTGTCTTTGTCAGCACCTGCAATGGTGAGTGGCATACGCTCGCCTTTCTGTCCGACGCGTACAATGACGAAGTTACCTGCCTTTCGGCTGTTAGCAATTAGCGGTGCCTCAATTTCGAAGAGGAATACCTTCTCAGAAAACTGTTCTTTCCTTACGATTTTATTCATAATCTTTGTCTATTATGTTCAAATTGTTTGCTAATTGGCTGCAAAGGTAGCAAATTGTTTTGAATTATCGTCAAAAATTGACGAAAAAGATGCAAACATAATTTTTGCTTTGCTTTTCATAACTTGATGCTTACAGCCTGACCATTATAATCTATCATCTTGCCTTCGGGATGCTCAAGGTTCAGCGCCTTTGGAGTGTCCTGCGTGATGAGCACCACATTGAAACGGCGATTTTTCAGCATGCCAGCAAATTGTCCCTTACGGGTGCCGATCGATACGGTTTTCGTGGCATCGTCGTAGGTAATGTCTATCGTGGCATATTGGCCTTTCTCGTAGTTGTAGTTTGTGCCCTCGTCCTCATATAGTTCGAACTGCCCGTCTTGACCTCCATAGACATAAAGGTTGATGAGCTCGGCCTCCTTCTCGTTGCTCCATTGCATCTTGGGGCCGAAGGGAATGATAGCGCCTTCGCGCACAAAGACAGGTATCTGCTCGTAAGGTGCTTCAACCATCATCCGGCGACCTCCTTCAATATGCTCGCCTGTATAGAGGTTATACCATCCGCATGCCTTGGGGAAATAGACCGAGCGGTTGCGGGCCTTGTAATAGCCTACGGGACAGGCCATCAGTGCAGGGCCGAACATCCATTGGTTGCCGATATTCCCCACCTCGTTGTCGCTACCGAAGTCCATCACCAGCGCACGCATCAGGGTGTAATCCTTGAAGTGGGCCCAGCCAGCTAGCGAATAGAGGTAGGGCATGAGTTGATAACGCAGGTTGTCGTAGAATACAAACGAGCGGTAGGCGGGATGATTGTCAGGTGCGATGTTCCAAATCTCGCGGAGAGGCCATTGGCCGTGACTGCGGAACAGGGGGATGAAGGCGCCAAACTGGTTCCAGCGTGTCTGCAACTCACGCCACTCCTTCAAGTCTTCGTTTTCCTGACCTGTGCGGTCAAATAGTTGCTGAGCACGGACATAGCGGTCTTCCACACAGAAGCCGCCTTGATCCATGCCCCAGAAGGGAATGCCCGACAGCGAGTAGTTCAAGCCGGCAGTCATCTGGGCACGCATGTCCTCCCAGCGGGTGCCAATGTCGCCGCTCCATGTGGCTGTGCTGTAGCGCTGCTCGCCAGCAAAACCGCTGCGGGTGAGGAGAAACACACGAGGCTCGTCCTTCTTACCCTTCCACACAGAGCGCTGACCATGATAAATGGCGTCGGCGTTGACCAGGGAATAGGCATTGAAATATTCGGTCGAGGTGCCAAGGGCTGTGGGGCCGCAAAGCGCCTTGCGATACCACATCGGGGTACAGTCGCGCACATTGGGCTCGCTGGCATCCATCCACCAGGCATCAACTAAAGTTGTTAGGTGAGGGTTGAGCGTAGAGCGCTTGGATCCTTTCAGTGCGAGACCAGAATAGAGTTTCTCGTCCATCTGCCGCCAGAACACCTTACGGGCCTCTGGGGCATAAGCATCATAGAAGCCGCCCACATAGCCAGGGCCTACCCAGTCGTGAATATCGTCTTTCACTGCCTGTGTGTACATCCAGCCTTTCTGGTCGAGTTCCTTGTAGTTGTCTGTGTTTACATAAAACTTAGGCCAGACACTAATCATAAAGCGTCCGTGCATCTGGTGAACGGAGTCGAGCATCTGCTGCGGATTGGGATAGCGTGAGGCCTCGAAATCGTGACTGCCCCATTGGTCCTCAGGCCAGTAGTTCCAGTCCTGTACGATATTGTCGATGGGAATCTGGCGCTTGCGAAACTCGGCCAGCGTAGATACCAACTCGTCTTGTGTCTTGTAGCGCTCGCGACTCTGCCAGAACCCCAGCGCCCATTTCGGATATAGCGAGGCTTTGCCTGTCAGTGTGCGATAGCCGGAGATGACCTCGTCCAGGTTTTCGCCGGCAATGAAGTAGTAGTCCATGTCCTGAGCCATTTCGCACCAAACGGTAAGGGCGTTGCGGTCCATTTCCGAGCGAGGCTCTGCCACACGCAGACCGCAGTACGACTCACTGCCGTCGGGTTGCCATTCTATGCGGAGGTGGGTCTTCTTGTTTTGCCAGAGGAGGGCATTAAACTTATAGGCGTTGGGGTTCCAAGCCGTTCGCCAACGTTCGGATACCACTTCTTTGCCATCAATATACACTTTGATATAGCCGGCATAGTAGAGAATGAACTGATAGGCGCCAGTCTGGGGTGCTTGGATGAATCCCTCATATACCACATTTGCGCCAGCCAGTGAAAACCCCTGTGGCAGGTTCTTGATGCCGCCACGATCCGTCTGAAGGGCTATCTCTGATTTCGCAGGCGTACCATATTCATAATATATAGAGTCTTCGTCGCGCACGAGTGTCTTGCCATTGCGCCCTGTATATGTTCCCGTCAGGTGACCTTCGCGGCCGTTCTTGTCGTATAGCTTGAAGGCACGGTTCAGTTGCAAGTAATCGTGTGGGTTGCCAAAGCGGCAATAGCTGTATGCATCCCACAGTAGACCGTAACAGTGATTGGTAATCCTGTCGGTGGCAAGGACAAAGGGGATGGATACCTTAGTGTTATACTGAAACAGGTCTTCGTTCTTGCCACGCATATTGAACTCCTCCGACTGGTGCTGACCGAGTCCGTAGAACTGCTGGGTTCCCAGGGTGTTGTCAAATGTCAGTTGCCAAGAGAGACCATGCTTCTTCTCCTCGGGTACGACAACGCCCGTCTTCTGACCCAGTTCTCGTTCCGGCACGGTATAGTCCCAGAACTGTTTGCCTGTCAACACATTGGTGAAGGGGTCTTTTTCGGGGATATCATCTTTCGTGAGTTCCTTCACTTCCTTGGCCAGTCCGATACCGCGACTATCAAAGAACTCCAGATGACCAGTTTTCTTATCGACCACAGCCTGCACGTTCTTGGCAATGACGCTAACGGTCTCGTTTGTTTCTTTTATGGTGTAGCTGTTCTTCGAGGGAGCCTTTTGTGGAATAATCATCAGACTCTGAGCCTTTATAGGCAGTTCGTCTTTTGATGTGGCCCGCACGCGGATGATATGGTCGTTGATAACCTCAAGGCGTATCACCTTGGTCCGTTCTCCTTCGGAAGGGCTAAGGACAGAGGTGCTTGTGCGGGGGATGTTGATGGTTACGATATTGCCATCCTGCTTCACTTCAGCGGCATGAATCGAGGTTGCGAAAAACGTGAGGGCTAATGCCACCAGGTTTCTTATTTCTTTCATTTTGTAAATAGGTTTTTATTTGGCCATGCAAAAGTACGATTTTATTTCGGAATAAACAAGAAAAATAGAGAAAAGGCTGTGTTGAGGTGTCAATAAAAAAGTGCCCCGAAAGAATCGGGACACTCCTTTTATCGTTTTGTTCAGTTTTTATTATTCCTTAATGTTAGGCTCCTCAAGACCCAGACCCTTCTTGCGGTCAACAACTTTCAACAGCAGACCCAACACGAGGGCAGCAACACCCAGGCTGGCCAGCATGATGAGGGGCCAGGTGTAGTCATACTGTGTGGGGTCGGTCACATCGGGGTTGGTCTTGTCAAGCACCTTGCCGATGAGCAGGGGGAACAGCCACAGGCCGATGTTCTGAATCCAGAAGATCAGGGCGTAGGCAGAACCGATAATCTTGGCATCAACGAGCTTGGGCACGCTGGGCCACAGAGAGGCGGGAACCAGTGAGAACGATGCACCCAGAACGAGGATGGTGGCGTAAGCCACGATGACACCACCCACAGTGCTGCCATTGAACATGGGCAGGATGAAGGCGAAGGTCAGGTGGCAGGCAATCAGCAGCAAAGAGCCAAGCACCAGCATTGATGCAGCCTTACCCTTGTGGTCCACATAGCTACCCAGGATAGGTGTGATCAGCACGGCCAGCAGGGGGAACACGGCGAAGATAGACTCAGCCGATTGGCGCATATAGCCCATATAGCAATAGGTGATGAGTGACAGAACTGACAGACCAAGAAGCGCATACTGACGATTCTTCTGTTTCTGGAAGTTGCTGGCGAAGCCGAAGCCAGCCACAAGCAGCATGATGACATACTGAACGATGGTGACGTCGGGCTGTGCCCAGAACGAATCAGATGCGGGAGCCTCCAGCGTCAGGTTGCACTGTAGCATGTTGACGGCATACTTCTGGAAGGGGAAGATGGCGCTGTAATAGAGTACGCAGAGCAGAGCCACGAGCCAGAAACCACTTGAGGTGAGAATCTGTCCCAGGTCGCTGACCTTGAAGGGATCGTCCTTTTCCTCAGCCTCACCGGTCTGTGCGTCCAGCTTCTTATCCATCACAAAGTAAACGATGGTCATAATCAGGGCGATGCACAGCAACACCACGCCAAAAGCCACTGAGCGGCTGACGCTGATGGTGCCTCCCAGACGGGCAAAGAAGGGTGAGAAAATCATACAGGTGGCCACACCCAGACGAGCCAGAGCCATCTCTGAACCCATGGCCAGAGCCATCTCGCGACCCTTGAACCACTTCACGATACCACGGCTTACGGTAATGCCAGCCATTTCACAGCCACAGCCGAAGATCATAAAGCCGCAGGCAGCGAACTTGGCCGATGCAGGCATGCCCTCATAGAAAGGACTCACGCCCAGCTCGTCGAACACGGGGATGTAGTTCAGGTTGTTGGTGAACCATGTCTCCAGGCCTGTGCCGATGAATGCATCCGTTACGGCATACCATTTAATGACAGCTCCGACCAGCATCACTACTGCAGAGAGTACTGCGGTGAAGCGTACGCCCATCTTGTCGAGGATGATACCCGCGAAGATCAAGAAGAAGGCAAATACGTTGAGGAATACCTCTGAGCCCTGCATGGTACCGAAGGCCGTAGAGTCCCAGTTGCGCTCCGAGAGCATCAGGTCCTTGATGGGTGAGAGGATGTCCATGAAAATGTAGCTGCAGAACATGGCCAGGGCCAAGAGCAGCAGTGCGGTCCACCGCATGGCGGCAGAATCGCGCAGTGTCTTTTGAATAGTTTGTGACATTTTGTATTAAAGGTTTATATTATTTTATGCTTTCTCTTCCAAGAGGTCGGGACGCAGGCGGCGTGTGCGCTCCATGGCCTGCTCCAGTTCCCAGTTGCGAATCTTCGCCTCGTTGCCGCTCAGCAGGATATCGGGTACCTTCCATCCCTTGTAGTCGGCAGGACGGGTGTAGATGGGTGCTGCCAGGATGTCGTCCTGAAAACAGTCCGACAGAGCACTCTGTTCATCGCCGATAACGCCAGGCACCACACGCACTACGGCATCGGCAATCATCGCTGCCACCAGCTCGCCGCCAGTCAGTACGAAGTCACCAATGGAAATCTCGCGAGTGATGAGATGGTCTCTCACGCGCTGGTCGATACCCTTGTAATGACCTGCCAGGATGATGAGGTTTCCTTTGAGCGATAGCTCGTTGGCGATGTGCTGGTCGAAGCGCTCACCATCGGGCGAAGTGAAGATCACCTCGTCGTAGTCGCGCTCTGCCTTCAGGGCGGTGATGCATCGGTCGATAGGCTCGCATTGCATCACCATGCCGGCAGAACCGCCATAGGGATAGTCGTCCACCCGACGCCATTTGTCCAGCGTATAGTCACGCAAGTTATGTAGTCTGATTTCTGCCAGTCCCTTCTTCTCGGCACGGGCCAGAATACTCTCGTGTACAAAGCCCTCAAGCATCTCGGGCAATACGGTGATGATATCTATTCTCATTCTTCAAATTTAAGGTTCATTATAAAAACGTTTGATGTCGGCAATGCGGCGTTCTCCTTCCGCTCTGCCCATGTCATAGACACGCTGCATCTTATCGGGGTCGTGCGATACGTGGCCGATGGGTATGGGGCCGTCGGGACGGATGACCAGGCAACGCCCCTCGGCTTCAGCCTTTGCCACATAGGCCAGTTCACGATTATACATCAGGTGTCTTTCGTCAAGGGCCTGAATCATTCGTGGATATTTCCTCAGCGACAGGCGGAGTAGGGGCATGAGTTTGTTGTGCTCCTTCTGATAGCCTTGCGGCTGGGTGAGGACAACCACGTTCCGCTCGTAGCCCAGGCTTTCAAAATATTCCAAAGGAATAGAGTCGCCCACACCGCCATCCAGCAGTTTGTATCCTTCCAGTTCGACAATGCGCGACATCAATGGCATGGATGCAGAGGCCCTGATCCAGTCGTAGGTTGTCTCGTTGGCTTCCTCCAGTAACTTGTAAACAGGCTTGCCCGTCTCCACATCGGTGCAGACAGCATAAAACGCCATCGGATTGCTGTTGAATGCCTCGTTGTCAAAAACGTCCAACTCCAGTGGCATCTTGTGATAGGCAAACTGAGCGTTGAAGTAGTCGCCGGTAGTCAGCAAAGAGCGGATGCCACTGTATCGAGGGTCGTGGGCATAGTTCTTGTTATAGCGGATGGCACGCCCCAGTTGACGCGACTTGTAGTTGCATCCGAAGGCGGCACCAGCCGACACTCCGATGAATCCGTGGGGCCATACGTCATGCTCCATCATCACATCGATGATGCCAGCCGTAAAAAGCCCGCGAAAGGCGCCTCCCTCTAAAACCAGTCCGCACTTCATTCCTTTTTATTAGTTTTTGACGTGCAAAAGTAGCGTTTTTTTTTGAATTACGCAAACATTATTATAGGGAAGTTATAGATATTCAGTTTTTTATTTGTAATTTTGCAGACGTAATTTCTGAAAAATATGGATGATAAAATAAGAATAGAACAGCTCCGAAAGGAGCTCCATGAGCATAATTATCGCTATTATGTGTTGAACCAGCCCACCATTAGCGACCAGGACTTCGATTTCCTGATGAAGGAACTGCAGTCGCTGGAAGCCCTCCATCCAGAATGCTTTGATGCCAATTCGCCTTCTCAGCGTGTGGGTAGCGACCTTCAGTCGGGTTTCCGTCAGGTGAGTCACCGCTATCCCATGTTGTCGTTGGCCAATACCTACAGCGAGGCTGATGTCAGAGACTGGTATGATAGTGTGAAGAAAGGACTGGCTGGCGAGGACTTTGAGATCTGTTGTGAGATGAAGTACGATGGACTGAGTATCTCGCTGACCTATGTGAAGGGCCAGTTAGTGCAGGCTGTGACGCGCGGCGATGGTGTGAATGGCGACGATGTGACAGCCAATGTGAAGACCATCCGTTCTATTCCCCTGATTTTGCCCGGCACGGGTTATCCCGAAGAGTTTGAAATCCGTGGAGAGATTCTAATGCCCTGGAGCAGTTTTGAGCGACTGAACAAAGAGCGTGAGGCAGCCGAAGAACCTCTCTTTGCCAACCCGCGAAATGCTGCCAGTGGTACCCTGAAAAGTCTTGACTCGCGTGTGGTGGCCCAGCGCCAGTTGGATGCCTATCTCTATTACCTGCTTGGCGAAAGCCTGCCTGCAGACGGACACTATGAAAACCTGAAGGCAGCCGCCTCGTGGGGATTTAAGATCTCGAAAGGCATGCGCAAGGTGCGTACTGTTGACGAGGTGATGGACTTTATCAACTACTGGGACCAGGAGCGTAAAAACCTTCCTGTAGCAACTGATGGTATTGTGCTGAAGGTTAATTCATTGAGTCAGCAACGTTCATTAGGATATACAGCCAAGAGTCCACGATGGGCCATCGCCTATAAGTTCAAAGCAGAGCGTGAATGCACGCGACTTCTGGAAGTGACCTATCAAGTGGGAAGAACGGGAGCTGTGACACCAGTTGCCAACATGGAACCAGTGCAGTTGGCAGGCACCACGGTGAAGCGTGCCACCCTGAATAATGAGGATTTTATACGTAGTTTTGATTTACATATCGGCGACTATGTCTATGTAGAGAAAGGTGGCGAGATTATCCCTAAGATAGTCGGTGTTGACATTGAGCGTCGTCCCATCATTGCCCAGCCCGTCCAGTTCATTCAGAAGTGTCCTGAGTGCGGTGCCCGCCTGGTGCGTTACGAAGGCGAGTCCGCTTGGTACTGTCCTAACGATGCAGGCTGTCCGCCTCAGATAAAGGGTAGGATAGAGCACTTCATTGCCCGCAAGGCCATGAATATTGATTCCCTGGGTCCTGAGACGGTGGATGAGTATTATCGCAGAGGACTGATAAAGAATGTGGCAGACCTCTATGATATTGATGTCCAGCAGATCAATGGCGATGGTAGTCGCACGAAGTCGGCCCAGAGGATTGTCAATGGCATTCAGAAGTCAAAGGAGGTGCCCTTCGAACGCGTGGTCTTTGCCTTAGGCATCCGTTTCGTGGGAGAGACGACGGCCCGTTTGCTGGCGCGCCATTTCAAGAATATTGATGCCTTGATGAGTGCTGGACTGGAGGATCTGCAAGAGGTGGAAGGCGTCGGCGAGGTGATGGCAAAGAGTATCATCGGTTATTTCCACGATGAGGAGAACCTGCGCATTGTCAATCGCCTGCGTGACTATGGTCTGCAGATGCAACTGGCTGATGATCAGTTGAAACCAGCCAGTGACAAGCTCGCAGGTCAGAGCATCGTGATTAGTGGCGTCTTTGCCCATCATAGTCGCGACGAGTATAAACTGATTATTGAGCAGAATGGCGGTAAGAACGTAGGCTCAATCAGTAGTAAAACGTCATTTATTTTGGCGGGAGAGAACATGGGCCCCTCAAAACTTGAGAAAGCCCAAAAACTTGGAATAAAAATTATGAGTGAGGATGAGTTCCTCGAAATCATCAAATGAAAGTCATAGTATCAGATGAAATAGCATCAGTGTGCCCTGAGTTTGTGGGCGCTGCTGTGGAAGCCAAGGTACGCAACACTGCGTATAGTCAAGAGTTGTGGGATGAGATACATCAGTTGGAAGATAAGTTCCGCGAGACGTTGACCACCGAGTCGCTGAAAGATATGCCAAGCATTGCTGCCACACGCCGCGTGTATAAGGCCTGCGGAAAAGATCCCTCACGCTATCGCCCCGCCAGCGAACAACTTATCCGTAGAATGTTGCAGGGCAAGGAACTGTATCAGATTGACACCCTGGTGGATCTTGTCAACCTGGCCTCGATAGCCTTTGGCTATAGCATTGGTGGCTTTGATGCCGACAAGTTTGTGGGCGACACGCTGACCCTGGGTGTCGGGCACGAGGGAGAGCCCTATGAAGGCATTGGACGAGGACCGCTGAATATCGCGGGACTGCCTGTCTATCGCGATGCCAAGGGTGGAGTAGGGACACCTACGAGTGATAACGAACGCACCAAGATGACGATGGAAACCACCCATCTTGTGGTGCTGGTCAACGGCTATGATGGCAACCGCGAGCGCGTGATGGAGAATGCGCAATACCTTAAACAGCTGATAGAACGCTTTGCGTCAGGTACAGAATGTTCGATTACCCTTTATCCATAGTCCCTCAAGTTTAACACCGATTAACTCTATTAACCGGTGTTCTTTTTTTCTTGTTTCAGATTTATTTCGTACCTTTGCACGCTGAAAAGAGAAAGCATTATTAAATAGGTATGGAAATAGCAAGTAAGTACGACCCAAAAGAGGTCGAAGGTAAATGGTATCAGTATTGGCTTGACAACAAATTGTTTAGCTCCAAGCCTGATGGTCGCGAACCCTATACAGTTGTGATCCCGCCCCCCAATGTGACGGGCGTTTTGCACATGGGTCACATGCTGAACAACACTATCCAGGATATTTTGGTACGTCGTGCCCGCATGGAGGGCAAGAATGCCTGCTGGGTGCCTGGCACAGACCACGCTTCTATTGCTACCGAGGCAAAGGTGGTGAAGAAGTTGGCCGAGCAGGGCATCAAGAAGCGTGACCTGACACGTGAGCAGTTCCTGGAGCATGCATGGGACTGGACCCACGAGCATGGTGGCATCATCCTCAAGCAGTTGCGCCGTCTGGGTGCCAGCTGCGATTGGGACCGCACTGCATTCACCATGGACGAGAAGCGCAGCGAGAGCGTCATCAAGGTTTTCGTTGACCTTTATAACAAGGGTCTCATCTATCGCGGTCTGCGTATGGTGAACTGGGACCCCAAGGCCCTGACAGCCCTTTCTACCGAGGAGGTTATCTATAAGGAGGAGCAGAGCCATCTGTTCCATTTGAAGTATTATGTGGCAGATTTGGAGAAACTGGAGGATCAGGAGAAATTAGAGGCCGAGGGCAACGTTATCCACAAGGATGCCAAGGGCTATTATGCTGTTGTTGCCACCACCCGTCCTGAGACCATCATGGGCGATACCGCTATGTGTATCAACCCCAAGGACCCCAAGAACCAGTGGCTGAAGGGCCGCAAGGTCATCGTTCCTCTGGTGAACCGTGTGATTCCCGTTATCGAGGACCGTTATGTGGATATCGAGTTCGGTACAGGTTGCTTGAAGGTGACCCCTGCCCACGATACCAACGACTATATGCTGGGCAAGACCCACAATCTGGAGACCATCGATATCTTCAATGCCGATGGTACCATCTCTAACCAGAGCACGCTCTATGTAGGCATGGATCGCTTCGATTGCCGTAAGCAGATTGCCAAGGACCTGCAGGAAGCAGGCCTGATGGAGAAGATTGAAGACTACGTGAACAAGGTAGGTTACTCAGAGCGTAATCCTGATACTGCTATTGAGCCTCGTCTCTCATTGCAGTGGTTCCTGAAGATGCAGCACTTTGCCGACATCGCCCTGCCCCCTGTGATGAACGACGAGCTGAAGTTCTATCCCGCCAAGTATAAGAACACCTATAAGAACTGGCTGGAGAACATCCAGGACTGGTGTATCTCTCGTCAGCTGTGGTGGGGACATCGTATTCCCGCTTACTACTACAATGCCAATGATGACTATGTGGTGGCCGAGACCCGTGAGGAAGCTCTGAAGCTGGCTCAGCAGAAGGATGCCAACGTGACCGATGCCGACCTCCGTCAGGACGAGGATGCCCTCGACACCTGGTTCTCTTCATGGCTGTGGCCCGTTTCATTGTTCGATGGCATCAACAACCCTGGCAATGAGGAGATTAAGTATTACTATCCCACCAGCGACTTGGTGACAGGTCCCGATATCATCTTCTTCTGGGTGGCCCGTATGATTATGGCCGGCGAGGAGTATATGGGCACCTTCCCCTTCAAGAACGTTTACTTCACCGGTATCGTTCGCGACAAGCTGGGCCGCAAGATGTCTAAGTCTCTCGGCAACTCACCCGATCCCATCGACCTCATTGAGAAGTTTGGTGCCGACGGCGTGCGCATGGGCATGATGCTCTCTGCACCTGCAGGCAACGATATCCTCTTCGACGAGGCCCTCTGCGAGCAGGGACGTAACTTCAACAATAAGATCTGGAACGCCTTCCGTCTGGTGAAGGGCTGGCAGGTGGCCGACGGCGCTGCCTCTACCACCAACAAGACAGCCACCGCATGGATGGAAGCCCGTATCAAGCAGGCCAACGAGGAACTGAAGGACCACTTCTCAAAGTATCGTATCAACGATGCCCTGATGGCTGTCTATAAGCTGTTCTGGGACGAGTTCTCACAGTGGTACCTCGAGATGGTGAAGCCCGCCTATGTGGATGGCGTGCAGCAGCCCATCGACCGTGAGACCTATGATGCCACCCTGCGCTTCTTCGAGTTGCTGCTGAAGATGCTGCACCCCTTCATGCCGTTTATCACTGAGGAGCTGTGGCAGGCTCTCTACGAGCGCAAGGAAGGCGAGAGCATCATGCGCGACAGCCTGGTACTCGCTGCTCCCACCGCCGAGGAGCTGAAGCTCATCGAGAACATCGAGCAGGTGAAGCTGGTTGTCTCTGGCGTGCGCACCGTTCGCAGTCAGAAGAACATTGCTCCCAAGGAGAAGCTGACCCTCCAGGCCGTCAACGAGAATCAGTTCCAGGCCTTCAATGACGTGATTATGAAGATGGGCAACCTCTCTTCTATCGACGTGGTTGAGGCAAAGGATCCCTCTGCCACAGCCTTCATGGTAGGCACCGACGAGTTTGCTGTGCCCCTGGGCGACCTGATTGACGTCGAGGCAGAGATTGCTAAGATGGAGGCCCAGCTCAAGCACTTGGAGGGCTTCAAGGCCGGTGTTGAGAAGAAGCTGGCTAACGAGCGCTTTGTGCAGAACGCCCCCGAGGCTGTGGTAGCCATGGAGCGTAAGAAGCTGGCCGACTCAGAGGAGAAGATTGCTGCCCTCAAGGAATCAATTAGTGCACTTAAAAAGTAAAAGCATCATATATGGAATGGTTTGTTAATCTATTTTCTAATACGTCTTCGGTGGCACACATCGCGTTGATATATGCCATCGTCATCGCCGTGGGTGTTTACCTCGGCAAGATTAAGTTCTTTGGCATCTCGCTGGGTGTCACCTTCGTACTCTTTGCAGGCATTCTGCTGGGACATATCTATAAGATCTACTGTCCCGAGTCGGAGTTTGCGGCACCTGGTGCCACGCTGACCTTCATTCAGGACTTTGGTTTGATCCTCTTCGTCTTTATGATTGGTCTGCAGGTGGGCCCAGGCTTCTTCGAGAGTTTTGGTAAGGCCGGCATTAAGCTCAACGGACTGGCAGCCTCTGCCATCCTGCTCAACATCATTGTGATGTTTGCCTGCTACTTTATCTTCTTCTATTCGAAGCACAATGTCAATGATCTCCCCATGATGGTTGGTACCCTCTATGGTGCAGTAACCAACACCCCTGGTCTGGGTGCGGCTAACGAGGCCCTGAACTCAGTGTTCGGACAGATGAACCTGCCCGTTCCACAGATTGCCTCGGCCTATGCCTGTGCCTATCCCCTCGGTGTGCTGGGCATCATCGGTGCCACTATCTTAGTGCGCTATCTTTGTGGAGTGAAGCTGGAGCGCGAGGAAGCTGCCCTTGAGGAGCAGGCCGGCGCAAAGGACACTCAGAAACCCCACCACATGCACCTTGAGGTGACGAACCAGTACCTTGAGGGTAAGACCGTGCTTCAGGTTCACAACTTCCTGAACCGCGACTTTGTGGTGTCACGCATCCTGCACGATGGTCACGTGTCTATCCCCAACCGCGACACCGTGTTCCACGTAGGCGACCAGATGTACATCGTCTGTGCTGAGGCCGACTATGAGGCCATCGTCGCCTTCATCGGTCCGGTGATCGAGGTGGACTGGGAGCAGCAGGATCAGCCTCTTGTTTCAAAGCGTGTACTGGTTACCAACTCCAAGATCAATGGTAAGTCCTTTGGTCAGATGCACTTCTCCAGTGTCTATGGCGTCAACGTGACCCGCGTCACCCGTCATGGCATGGACATCTTCGCATCTCCCAACCTGCCTCTGCAGGTGGGCGACCGTATCATGGTTGTTGGTCCTCAGGACGATGTGGATCGTGTGGCCAATATGATGGGTAACAGTATCAAGCGCCTTGATGCTCCCAACATTGCCACCATCTTCGTGGGCATCATCATTGGTATCATCTTCGGTTCGCTGCCCTTCATCCCTGGCATGCCTCTGATGAAGCTGGGTATCGCCGGTGGTCCTCTGATCATTGCCATCCTGATTGGTCGTTATGGTTATAAGATGAAGCTGGTGACCTATACCACCACCTCCGCCAACATGATGTTGCGCGAGATAGGCTTGGTGCTCTTCCTGGCTTCGGTGGGTATCAAGGCCGGTGCCAACTTCTTTGATACCGTGATGACAGGCGACGGTTTGCTCTATGTGCTCACCGGTTTCCTGATCACCATCATACCTATATTAATTATAGGCCCCATTGCCCGCAGGATGAAGTTCAACTACTTCACCATTGCCGGCATGCTGGCAGGCACCTATACCGATCCCCCCGCACTGGCTTATGCCAACAGCATCTGCTCGAAGGAAGCTCCCGCAGTGGGCTACTCCACGGTTTATCCGCTGGCCATGTTCCTGCGCATCCTGACAGCCCAGCTCATTGTGCTGTTCTGCTGTGGGCAAATCTTTTAAGGCTACGACCTATATATAATAATACACACAATTTTTATAATAATTACCAATATGACAAACTTAAGACTTATGCTGAGTTCGCTGACATTACTTGGCTCAGTGGCGATGTTTGGC
Source organism: uncultured Prevotellaceae bacterium (assembly GCA_902775605.1). GTDB lineage: Bacteria > Bacteroidota > Bacteroidia > Bacteroidales > Bacteroidaceae > Prevotella. The sequence goes on along the minus strand of CACYNE010000028.1, from coordinate 9,216 downwards.
CAAGGTGCACGTAACATCGTCATCAGCGAAGTAATGACCAGCAACTCACAGAGTATTGAGGATGAGTTTGGACATCGCGAGGCCTGGGTTGAGTTGGCCAATACTTCCTTCTCGACTTACAACGTCAGGGGAATGTATCTGACCACCAATCCCAAGGTTCTCGACGAGTCGCTTTCAGCCCCTCAGCGTATTGCTCTGATGAGTGTTATTCCTAATGGTGACGACCGCACCAATCTGGGCGCTCGTCATTATTTGTTGCTACATTGTAACTCCGACCCTGCCCGGGGCAAGTTACACCTCTCGTTGCCTGTCGATAGCACAGGTTCCGTTTTCCTTGCCCTCTACAATGCCAATGGTGTCGAGCTTATCGACTCAGTCACTGTTCCCGCCCTTGGTGCCAACGAGTCCTATGCCCGTGTTGATGGCCAGTGGACCAAGTGTGGAGTAGGGGAAGCAACCCCTGGTCACGACAATATTGTTCAGACCAATGCCGCCAAGGGAAAGATAGAGCAGTTCAAGGACAAGGACCCCCACGGTTTTGCGATGGCCATCATGGCCATGGGCATCGTGTTCCTGTGCCTGGCATTGCTTTGGATCTTCTTCACCCTCTTCGGCATGGTCATGCGCCATATAGATACTGCCAAGAAGGTGGTCAACAAACAGCCCATCAAGCCTATCACCAAGACTGTGGAGATGACAGCCGAGATAGGCCGCAAGACCAGCAATATCCTTCAGGAAGGCTTTGATAAGAAGGGTATCGACATGGAGGTCTATATGGCTGTCATTGGCATGGCCCTCCGTCAGTACGAGGATGATGTCCACGACGTGGAGAGTGGTATCATCACCATCAAGCCTAAGGACACCGACTGGGACGATGAGTACACCCAGATGACCCATCTGCACGACCCGTTCCGTCCTGCCGATCACGTTGCTCCGCGCATCCCCACGACGCCAGAGCTCAAATAAACCTCAAAACTCAATCTTCAAACCTAAAAGGAAATGAACAAATATCAGTATAAAGTAAAAGGCGTGGACTACGAAGTAGAAATCGCCGAAGTAGAAGGCAACATCGCCAAGGTCAATGTCAACGGTATCCCCTTCGAGGTGGAACTGCAGAAGCCCATCAATGCTGCCAAGCACCCCACCATGAAGCCTGCTCCCAGTGCTTCGCCCAAGGTGGCCGAGGCCGCTCCTGCCACGAAGTCAGCCGAGGCACCAGCCGCTCCCACACCACAGCCCGCCCAGCCCGCTGCTGCAGGTGCCGGTAGTGCTGTCAAGGCTCCCCTTCCCGGCACGGTGACCGAGGTCAAGGTGCAGGTAGGCCAGCAGGTCAGCGTAGGCGACACCGTGTTGGTGCTCGAGGCCATGAAGATGCAGAACAACATCGAGGCCGAGACCTCTGGTCAGGTGACATCAATCTTAGTGAAACAGGGCGAGACGGTGATGGAAGGTGCCGTACTGCTCACAATCGGATAAGTTGTTATGTGGGACTTTATCATTCAGAATTTCAACGAGTTCCTCACCTATACCGGCTTTGCTAATGCCACGGTGGGCAACTTGATCATGATTGTCGTGGGAGCCGTCTTCATCTATCTTGCCATCAAGAAAGACTTCGAGCCGCTCCTGCTCGTGCCTATTGGCTTGGGAATCATCCTTGGCAACATCCCCTTCCGTGCCGATGCCGGACTGGAGATAGGACTCTATGAAGATAATTCCGTGCTCAACATCTTCTATCAGGGCGTGCGCCAGGGCTGGTATCCGCCACTCATCTTCCTGGGCATTGGTGCCATGACCGACTTCTCGGCCCTGCTGGCCAATCCCAAGCTGATGCTCATTGGTGCGGCAGCCCAGTTTGGCATCTTCGGCGCCTATATGCTGGCATTGGCCCTGGGTTTCGAGCCCAACCAGGCGGCAGGTATCGCCATCATTGGCGGTGCCGACGGCCCCACAGCCATCTTCCTCTCGTCTAAGTTGTCGCCCAACCTGATGGGAGCCATTGCCGTGTGTGCCTATAGCTATATGGCCCTTGTGCCCCTGATCCAGCCCCCCTTGATGCGCCTGCTCACCACCAAGAAGGAGCGCGTCATCAAGATGAAGCCCTCACGTCAGGTCAGCCAGACCGAGCGCATCCTGTTCCCCATCATCGGTCTGCTCATCACCACCTTCATCGTGCCCTCTGCACTTCCCCTGCTGGGCATGCTGTTCTTCGGCAACCTGCTGAAGGAGAGTGGCAAGACCACCCGTCTGGCCAAGACCGCCGGCAACGCCCTCAACGATATCGTTGTCGTGCTGCTGGGTCTCACCGTGGGATGCTCCACCCAGGCCTCTGAGTTCCTGACCCTCAACACCGTGTTCATCTTCGCCATCGGTGCCTTTGCCTTCGCCATCGCCACCGCCAGTGGTGTGTGCTTTGTCAAGGTGATGAACCTGTTCCTGCCCAAGGACAAGAAGCTCAATCCCCTGATTGGCAATGCCGGTGTGAGTGCTGTTCCTATGGCGGCGCGTATCTCTAACAACCTTGGACTGGAGTACGACCGTCACAACTTCCTGCTGATGCACGCCATGGGTCCCAATGTGGCCGGCGTCATTGGCTCTGCTGTTGCGGCAGGTGCCCTGCTCGGCTTCCTGTCGTAGTGTTATATCTAAACTGAAATATGAGAAAAGAGTGTCTTGTCGCCATACTTTCATTGAGTCTCGTGCTCGTGCTGTCATCATGTTCCAGCACGAAATACGTGCCCGAAGATGAGTTCCTTCTGAATAAGATGAAGGTGAGCATCGAAGGAGAGTATCGCGACTTGAACACTCTTTCTTTGCGTTCCTATGTGCGCCAGACGCCCAACCAGCGCTGGTTCTCGCTGTTCAAGTTGCCCCTGGCCACCTATTCCCTCTCGGGCCGCGATTCCTCCCTTTGGATCAATCGCACGCTGAAGGCCATGGGCGAGCCCCCCGTCATCTATGACAAGAACCTGGCCCGCCGCTCGCAGAACGACCTGACGCAGCAGCTGCGCAACGAGGGCTTCCTCGATGCCCGCGTCTTTACCATTGAGAAAAGACACGGCAAGAAGCTTGACCTTACCTATCTGTTGCAGCCCGGCGAGCCCTATTTCGTTCATCACATCGACTACGACATCCAGGACTCCAGCATTGCCCGCATCCTGGCCTCGCAGGACTCCACCAAGCGCCTTATCAATGCCGGCATGAAGTTCGACGTGTCGCGCCTTGATGCCGAGCGCAAGCGTATCACCACGCTGCTTTCCGACAGCGGCTACTACCGCTTTCATAAAGACTTTATCACCTATCTGGCCGACACCGTGCCCGGTTCGCGCCTCATTGACCTCACGCTCAGGTTGGCACGCTATCGCCAGGCCGACCTGACCGACGTGCCCCATACCCGCTACTGGATGCGCCATATCAACTATACCAGTGGCGATGTGAACGACCCCCGCATCCACCTGCGCCAACACGTGTTGGAGGAATGCACCCACCTACAGTCGGGCAGTCCTTATTCTGCCACCGGCTTGCAGAACACCTACAACCACTTTGGGCGCATGCAGGCCGTGAAATACACCAACATCACCTTTAATCAGGTGCCCCAGACCGACTCGCTGGACTGCACCGTGCAGATCCAGACCAACAAGGCCTCGACCGTCAGTTTCCAGCCCGAAGGCACCAACACCGCGGGCGACCTGGGTGCAGCGGCCTCGCTCACCTATCAGAACCGCAACCTGTTTCGCGGCAGCGAGGTGCTCAGCATTCAGCTGCGTGGCGCCTACGAGGCCATCAAGGGACTGGAAGGCTATTCCAATCAGGACTTCGTGGAATATAGTGCCGAGACCCGCCTTCAGTTCCCCCGCTTCATCTCGCCCTTCATCAACCACCGCCTGCGCCAGCGTGTTGATGCCACCAGCGAGGTGTCGCTGCTCTATGACCTGCAGAACCGCCCCGAGTTCCACCGTCGCCTCGTCTCTGCAGCATGGCGCTATAAGTGGAGCTTCCCCCACCGCAACGACCGTTTCCAGGTTGACCTGCTCGACCTGAACTATGTCTTCATGCCGTGGATATCGGACACGTTCCGCACCATGTATCTGGAGAACGACAACACAAGCAACGCCTTCCTGCGTTATAACTATGAAGACCTCTTTATCACCAAGATAGGCTTTGGCTATTCGTGGAGCAAGAACAGCACCGCCTTCAAGACCAACGTCGAGACCTCGGGCAATCTGCTCTCGCTGGGTGCCAAGACCTTCGGTGCCGAGAAAGACAGTGAGGGACACTACCGCCTGTTTAATATCGCCTTTGCCCAGTATGCCAAGTTCGACCTCGACTTCAGTCATTCGTTCCGCATAGACCAGAACAACCAGTTGGTGCTCCACATGGGCTTCGGCATTGCCTATCCCTATGGCAACTCCACCGTGCTGCCCTTCGAGAAGCGCTATTTCTCGGGCGGTGCCAACAGCGTGCGAGGCTGGTCGGTGCGCTCGCTGGGCCCTGGCAAATACAAGGAGAAGGATGGCCGCATCAACTTCATCAACCAGACAGGCGACATGAAGCTCGACCTCAATGCCGAGTATCGCACCAAGCTCTTCTGGAAGTTCAGTGGCGCCCTCTTCATCGATGCCGGCAACGTGTGGACCCTGCGCGAGTATGAGGCCCAGCCCGGCGGACAGTTCCATTTCAACACCTTCTACCAGCAGTTGGCAGCCAGCTATGGCCTGGGACTCCGCCTTAATTTCGACTACTTCATTCTGCGTTTCGATATGGGCATGAAGGCCGTGAATCCCGCCTACGAGATTGAGAACGACGAGCATTATCCCATTGCTCATCCCCGTTTGAGCCGCGACTTCGCCTTCCACTTTGCTGTGGGAATGCCGTTCTGAGGTGCCTTTTTTGTTTGAACACAATAGACTACGAAATATATAAGATGTTACGATTCATATCATTTGGAAGTGGAAGCAGTGGCAACTGCTATTTATTATATACAGACAACGACGCCCTTATCATCGATGCCGGCGTGGGCATCAGGACGCTGAAGAAGCACTTTCGCGACTACGGGCTCAGCCTGTCGAAGGTGCGCCACGTGCTGATTACCCACGACCATGCCGACCACATCAAGTGTGTGGGCAGCATGAGCCACGAGTTGCAAGTGCCCATCTATGCCACCAGGATTGTGCATGCGGGCATCGACCGCAATTACTGCGTGGCGCGCAAGGTCGATGCCTCGCTGCGCCGCTATGTAGAGCCAGGCGTCACCTTTCAGATGGGCCAGTTTTCCGTCACGCCCTTCCAAGTGCCTCACGACAGTAGCGACAATGTGGGCTATTTCATCGAGGCCGACGATACCACCTTTTGCCTGATGACCGACGTGGGCCATGTGACCGATGAGATGGCCGCCTTCATAGGCCGTTCGCACCATCTGGTCATCGAGGCCAACCACGACCGTGAGATGCTGCAGCAGGGCACTTACCCCCAGTTTCTGAAGGACCGCATCTGCAACGGCACGGGCCACCTGAACAACGAGCTTTGTGGCGAGGCCATCGCCAAGAATATGGGGCCGGACCTGCGCCATGTGTGGCTGTGCCACCTCTCGGAGGAGAACAACCACCCCGAGTTGGCCCGCAAGACGGTGGAGACCGTTCTCCGCTCGTTTGGCATCGTGGCTGGCAAGGACTTCGCCCTCGAGGTGCTCAAGCGCACACAGCCCACAGGGATTTTTGAACTGGAATAGAGGCGATAGAAGCCTATATTAGCGATAGAAACGATAGAGACTATAGAGACTATAGAAACTATAGAATAAGCTATAGAAACGATAGACAAAAACTAAGGGCACCCAACTTTCGTTGGATGCCCTTTTCTATTGTCCTTGGCGGAGATTGGCAATATTACTCGCCCTTCTCCATCTGTGCCTTCAGGTTGGCCAGAACGTCCAGGTCGCCCAGAGTGGTGCTGGCTGCTACGTTCTCAATCTTTGGAGTGTCGTCCTTCTTGGCAGCACGAGTCTTCTTGGCGGCAGCCTTCTCCTCACGCTTCGGATCCTCGAAGGTGCGGCTGTGGCTCAGGATGATGCGCTTGCTGTCCTTGTTGAACTCGATCACCTTGAACTCGAGCTCCTCGCCCTGCTGGGCCTGTGAGCCGTCCTCTTTAACCAGGTGCTTAGGAGTAGCGAAGCCCTCAACGTTCTCCTCGAGAGAAACAACGGCGCCCTTCTCCAGAACCTCGGTGATCTTACCAGTGTGTACAGAACCTACGGTGTACTTTGCCTCGAATACATCCCAAGGATTCTCCTCGAGCTGCTTGTGACCGAGGCTCAGGCGACGGTTCTCCTTGTCGATATCGAGCACGATAACGTCGATCTGCTCGCCCACCTTAGTGAACTCAGAGGGGTGCTTCACCTTCTTGGTCCAGCTCAGGTCGCTGATGTGGATCAGGCCGTCAACGCCCTCTTCCAGCTCAACGAACACGCCGAAGTTGGTGAAGTTGCGAACCTTAGCGGTGTGCTTGCTGCCAACGGGGAACTTAACCTCGATAGCCTCCCAGGGATCTTCCTTGAGCTGCTTGATACCCAGTGACATCTTGCGCTCCTCGCGGTCGAGGGTCAAGATGACTGCCTCTACCTCGTCGCCCACCTTCATGAACTCCTGAGCAGAGCGCAGGTGCTGGCTCCATGACATCTCTGATACGTGGATCAGACCCTCAACGCCGGGCTGAACCTCAACGAATGCGCCGTAGTCGGCGATAACAACAACCTTACCCTTGATGTGGTCACCAACCTTGAGGTTAGCATCCAGAGCATCCCAGGGATGAGGAGTGAGCTGCTTCAGACCGAGAGCGATGCGCTTCTTCTCCTCGTCGAAGTCGAGGATAACCACGTTGATCTTCTGGTCGAGCTCCACAACCTTCTTGGGATCGTCTACGCGGCCCCAGCTCAGGTCTGTGATATGAATCAGTCCGTCCACACCACCCAGGTCTACGAATACACCGTAAGAAGTGATGTTCTTGACTGTACCTTCCAGGATCTGACCCTTCTCCAGCTTTGAGATAATCTCCTGCTTCTGAGCCTCGAGCTCCTGCTCGATGAGGGCCTTGTGCGATACTACCACGTTGCGGAACTCCTGGTTGATCTTCACCACCTTGAACTCCATGGTCTTGCCAACGAACTGGTCGTAGTCGCGAATGGGGTGCACGTCGATCTGGCTACCGGGCAGGAAGGCCTCGATACCGAACACATCGACGATCATGCCACCCTTGGTGCGGCACTTGATGTAACCCTGTACAATCTCCTGTGCCTCGAGTGCCTCGTTCACACGATCCCAAGCCTTGCTCAGGCGAGCCTTCTTGTGAGAAAGAACCAGCTGACCCTTCTTGTCCTCAGCGGTCTCCACATAGACCTCAACTACGTCGCCCTCTTTCAGCTCGGGGTTGTAGCGGAACTCACCTGCGGGGATGATACCGTCGCTCTTGTAGCCGATGTTCACGACCACTTCCTTCTTGTCAACTGAGATGACTTTACCTTCTACAACCTGGTGGTCGGCCACCTTGTTGAGGGTCTCGTCGTAGGCCTTGTCCAGCTCTTCTTTGCTGATGTTGGCCACGGTGCCATTCTCAAACTCGTCCCAGTTGAAATCCTGCAACGGCTGAACGTTCTTTGTTAATTCTGACATAAAAATAATGTGTCGCCCTTTAGTGGGCATTTTTTTTGTCTGAACAGACGTTTATCAGACATTTTAAATGGTTTATATTAGATAGGTGTCAGCGCCTGTTCCGGCACCTATTTCCACACCATGTGGACAAAGTGGGTGCAAAGGTACTCAAAATCTTTGAGAATGAGCACGTTGCAGCCTCGTTTTATTCGCGATTTTAAGATTCTTTAAGTAAATTGGATGTTTTAGATGTTTCAACATCATATTTTGTTGATATCCACATATCCGTGGGTCACGGCATAGATGGTCAGCGCCGACACGCTTTTCAGTCCCAGCTTGTCCATGATGTTGCGGCGGTGGGTCACCACCGTGGCCAGTCCGATGTTCAGTTTGTCGGCTATTTCCTTGTTGATGCATCCCTTGGCAATGAGCGACATCACCTCTATCTCTCTGTCGCTCAGTATCTTCTTTTGCAGTATCTGGGGCAGGGGAGGCATGTTGCGGCCGTTGCTGTGGCCCATTTGCTGCAGGGTGAGCAGTTGGCGCACCACCTCGTGCTCGGGGGCGTTGATGCAGATTGAGTGAAACTCGTCCAGCTGGCTGCTGCCTCCCAGCGACAGGGTGAGCACGATGGTCTTGCGGGGGTAGCGACTGAAGAAGGCGCGGTTTTCCAGCACGATGTTCATCGCCACGAAATAGTGCATATACTGTTCGGGGTTGTTGGCCGTCAGCTCGGTCATCGAGCCGAAGGTGTCCACCGTCATCACGGGCATGGCGGTCTGCAGCAATTGCTTCAGGCCGAGTACCGACAGGGTGTTGGCATCAATGATGGCTATCTTTGGACGGGTTTGTTTCATTTCGGTGTGCAAAGGTACTAATAATCTGTCAATTTGCCAACCATTTTGTGTGTTAATTTCGTGACAAATGGCCGAAAAGGGTTAATTATCATTAAATTAGTGCATTTTAAGTGTCATTTTGCGCATTCTTTCAACAAATAATTGTATATTTGCACAGTGTTTTTCATGGTATTAGATTATTAAGGTTAATTTCGAGGATTGTATGTCGTGATGATAAGCAATCTTCCCCTACAAACCAATCGTTTATTTTCGATTGGTAAGAAAAAGGGAGCCTGAGAAGGTTCCCTTTTTCCGTTTCTTTTAAAAATTCGCCGTATCAGTCATCTTCGCCCCTTTGCTTGAGCCGCCTTGGTTCTCACCTCCCTCGGTGGGGTCGGTGGCGGGGCACTTTGCGAATCTGGATTGTTCCCATACGTTTTGTAAATTTTGATGTTAATGTTTGGAGTGAATTGAAAATGGTTAATGTTTATGGTTGTTTTCTCTCCATGAGCGATACGGCCTTTCTTTGATAGCGTTACTGCGTGTTGTTTTGAGCGATACGGCCTCTCTCTCATGACGAAAGTCGCGACAGATAGCCTCCACGAGGTTGGACAATTGACCCTTGTTACAGCCCGAATCGCCCGCCAGATTGGCCATCATGCCCGTTGGTTCCTTCCAAGTGAGGTCTGGGTACTGAAATTCCGCACCGCTGATGTGTGCGCCAAGAACGGGGAAAAGCATCG
>CACYNE010000027.1 GCA_902775605.1 uncultured Prevotellaceae bacterium | reverse complement strand
TGCCATGTTGCTGGCGCTGTTCTTCTCGTCGTTCGGACTCATCGTGTCCAACTACTCCGACACCATGCAGCAGGCCATGTTCGTGATGTGGTTCTTTGTAGTGAGCATCATGTTGCTCTCGGGACTATTCACCCCCACACGCTCCATGCCCCAGTGGGCTTATCTGACCACCTATATCAACCCCATGCACTATTTCATCGATGCCATCCGCACCGTCTTTATCCGTGGAGGTGGACTGCACGAAACAGCCCACCAGGTCTTAGCCCTTGCGGGCATCGGCACACTGATGGGCTGTTGGGCTGTGCAGAGCTATAAGAAGAATAGTTGATCTAAGGCCGGCGCTGGTATCGTGACATGTCGTCCGAGGGTGTCAATGACTATTTGTTTCTGCTTGCTGCCGCACAGGCTGCTGTAGAAGAGTAATTAAACTATAACACAATGCATAAAAAGGGACCTGTCCGCTTGGGCAGGTCCCTTTTCTATACTTATATCGTCTATATGCCTATTTCAAATTCGTATTGAAGAAAGCAGCCAGTTTATCCCATGGAATCATATTCTTGGGTTCTCCCTTTCCTTCAGGTTCTGTATATCCACCGTCATAAAGGTCGCAATGGGAGGCTTCAGGAATAATGAGCATCTGCTTGTTCTCTGGCACTGGATTGGGCTTGCCGATAAAGTTGTAGCCCTCAGCCTTTCCCTCCACCATATACTTATAGGCTGCCTCGCCGAAATAACGAGAGTGAGCTTTCTCACCGTGCATGATCATTACAGCAGAACGAATCTCGTTGATGTAGTAGAGGAAGCGTGCATTGGCGTAGCCTATAGTACCTATGACGCGCCAGCCATCGTTAGAGTTGCCTGAGCGGGCATGATAGCCGCGTGGGGTCTTGTAATAATCGTAGTAGTCCTTCACGAATTGGGGCGCATTGTCGGGTAGTGGGTCAACGACACCACCGGCCATTGCCTTGGAATCAGTCAGACGCTGCTTAGCCAAAGCCTCACGGGCTGTATGGCGCGACTCCTCCTTGTCCTCACTGTCGTAGTAGCCGTTGCCGCCAACTGCTCGTCCATCATCACCAGTTGGTAGTAGTGCGTAGCCACCGCCGCTATCAGTTGCAGCCTCACCGCCCGCTCTGTCTCTGCCGTGCTCCAGTAGTTAGCCACCGCTGTCCGATTCTCGCCGCGCAGCCGTCCTGCCAGATCCACCTCCCATTGCATCGTCACGGGGATGTTGTACGTCTTCTGCGTCGGCAGCCCTTTGGTACTTTGCAGGTTGCCCTCAGCGCCTACCGTCAGCGATGGCAGCAGTGAGAGCCTTGCCGCCTTCAGTTGAGCCTCTGCCTGCACCACGTTCAGGTTTGCTGTCCGCAGGTCAGCGTTCCGCTCCAGCGCCGTCTCTATCAGCCCCGCCAATTGCGGCTCCGTAAACACGCTGCGCCATCCGATGCTGTCCACCGTCTGCGCCGAGGCCGTCATCAGGCACCACAGCCCCGCCGCAATCATCCATATCTTCCTTAGTCCGTTCATATTCATTCTTTTCTTAATCACGCCGCAAAATTACGCCTTTCTCGCGCGATATAGAATAACAATGTGGGTGAAACGGGAAAAATCGGGGGTGAAACGACGACGGAAATAACAATCGGAGGCTGCAGCCCATGTCTGCAACCTCCGATTCCTGTTTCAGGTGAGGATGTCCGTGTAACTTACTCCGGCGTGACCGGCGTGACTTCCGGCTCCGACGAGCCGCCGCCTGATGTCGAGCCGCCAATCTCCACGAGCTCATATTCATTGGAAGCATCGACGGCATCCGTAGGCTTCACCGCGGTGCCGTTCAACGCCAAGAACAGCCCCCCGACCTTCTTCGCCTTTGCCGATGCCGACAGCACGCGGTTCAAAACGCCGTCGATGACGAAGGCTTTTTCATTGGCGAGAACGATGTCCTCCCACTTCGAGAACTCGGGCACCGAGTAGCGGTGGTTGCCGACCACCTCGGAGCGCACGAGCACCGTGGGCTGGCTGCCGCCCTGGGCTATCTGCTCCTCAATCTTCTTCAGGTCGGCGTTGTAGTAGAGCACGGCGCCACCCAGGCTGTCCTCGGGCTGGATGACCTGCACGGCGTTGATGTACTCCACCAGCTCCAGATACTTCGCGTAGAGCGCCTCGCAGGCCGCGCGCAGTTCGCCCTTCTCGATGCCCGCCGACTCCATGCTGCGCTGGTCGATGAGCTGGATGAGCTGCCCGGTCTTCACGGCCAGCTGCTGGTTGATGACCGTCAGCCCCATTGCCTGCAGGTCGGCCTGCAATGTCGCCGTGCTCAGCACCTGCTCGATGTTCTCAATCTTCGAGTTCTCGGCCACCATCGACTCGTGGGTCGAGAAGTCGAAGTCGATGAACGGCTGCAGCACGCGCCGGCCCCGGATGGCCAGCGTCTCGTCCACGTCCTTGAAGTGGTTGGCCCAGAGCTTGGCCGTCTCCTTCACCACCGCCGCATAGTGGTCGCGCTCCGTGTCCATGCGAGGCGGTTTCAACGACCGTTTTTATGCCCCGCATCCGTGCGCGGACATATCCGCAGACGGAGGGCGCCCCTTTTTGTGGTGAAACTTCCTGTTCATATTCGCTTTCTATTTGTTACTTGATGTATGCCCTGAGATTCATCACTGCCAGCTGCCTTCCGTCACCTGAGCGTTGGCGTCGAAGACATAGAGGAACTTCACGAGTCCGTTGGCGTGATCTTCTGCCCATTCAGCAAACTTGCTGCCTGGTATGTCGAGGCTCAGGCTGCTGGCACTGGCTTTTCCACCTTCCAACTGCTTGCCGCTGGCGGTTACAGGATAAACGCTGTAACTGTAAGTGTAGGATTCGGTGAATTTTTCGAGTGTCGCGGGATTGACACTGCTCTTCACTTGAATCTTCAGGCGTACACCAAGGGTGGTGGGTAGCATGGCCGTCACTTTCTTCGTCCAGGTTTTCTGCGTCATCTGCTCGGTCTGTACCTTGCCGTTGGCATCGTAGTACTCCACGGTGAGGTCGAGATAATTGAACATATCGTCACCGACCGTCAGCGAGTAGTCCATCACGGCGGCTACGGACGTGGTGTTATCGACAGGGTTGTTGTTCTCGTCATCGTCGCTTCCGCAAGCGGTGAACACTGCTGTTGTCATTGCGCAGCAAAGAACGGCTGCAAGCGTCATTAGAATCTTTCTCATTGTCGTTTATTATCTAATGAATATCTTTTTGTTGCCTTGGATATAGATGCCGCGGCGGGTGGGGGTGCCGCTGAGTGGACGTCCCTGCAGGTCGAACACTGTGCCAGCGCCATTCTCGCTTTTTATTTCCTTGATGCCTGTAAGATCGTCGACGGTGAAGCTATAGCTATTGTCGCAACAGTAGCTGATCAGCTCGTAGTTCATAACCTCAGCGATGTAGGAGTCGAAATAATATTTACCCGGCTTGCTGACATCGACGGGCATCTGGTAGGTGAAGGTGTAGTTGCCGGTGCCGATGCTGTCGGGCAGGGCGGCGAGGTATTCCTTGAGGCTTGCATCTTCTTTGACGGACTTCATTTTTTCGTCGTTGAGGTAGTAGAGCACACGCAGACCGAGGTTGTCGGACGGAATCCAGTGCGGCATCCTGACCCCGATGCGGTCGGTAAACACTACGTTGTAGTACCACTGGTCGCCGTCGCGCGAGAGATAGCTATTGTTCTCTAGGTAGTTGTCGTAGTTGGTCAGGGTGTCGTTATCGAGTCGGAACGGTAGTTCGCCGATTATTTGGTTATCGGTGTAGACACAGAAGGCCACGATGCCGCCGTATTCGGGTACGAAGCTGAAGGTGACGTTGGCCTCGCCGTTGGCTGGGATGTAGGCTCCGCATGTCAGCATCTGGCCCTGAGCCAGAACGGGAGCGGTGCCATACTCCTCCGGCGTGATATGGCCGAGATAGACGGGGCGGAGATAGAGTTCGCGGATGTAGTCCGACGGTCCGTAGTTGCGGACGCGGATGGTGAGGTCGCTGCGCTCATCCAGCGGACGCGGATGGTGAGGTCGCTGCGCTCATCCAGTCGGCCGGTGCCCTTGGTGATGCCGATGCTGGTGAGTTGCATGTTATAGGTCTTCTGGTTCGGGCGTATGAAGAAGTGTCCCTCGTAGTCGCGCCCCACGGTCACGCTCTGCTCCATCGGGGGAATGATCTGCCACTGCTCGCCCGGATGGCGGAAGCGCACCATGGGGTAGAGGTTGATAGCCTGCCCGGCGGCGAACATCGTGGAGTCGATTTTAACGACAAATCTGTTGGCGGGTTCCACATGGTAGGGCACGACGGTACTGTATTCTTCATCGCTCATGAACAAGGGCTGCAGTTGTCCCTCGGCATCCATGGTGCCAAAGGCAAAGTCGGCTTGCTCGTTGTCAGGTCCAAAGAACGAATAATATGCCGCTACTTCGTTACCATCATATCTGCAAGGTACGTATTGGTAGATGCGGCTCACGCTTTCGCCGTTCCTGGAGGACTGCGGCTCCATCTTCGGGTCGGTGTAGATGGTGGCATTCTCGCTGATGCAATAGCCGATGCCGCTGCTGCCGCTGCCCGCACTGGTGTTGTTGTAGGGATTGAGCACGGCGAGCGAAAAATAGCCATCGTTGACACCAGACCAGCCCCAGTTGATGTGGAACAGGCCGTTGCCGTCGTAGCCGTCGCACACGAAGGCATGACCGCCCGAATCGCTTTGGCCGCCATAAACCACCGGACGCCCTGCGGCCAATTCGCCGTAGATGACCTCCTCCCATTCGCCGATACCAGGGAAGAATCTGTGCTCGATGTGTTGTGCGGCGTTGTAGTCATAGTAGTTGACGAGGGCCCATGCAACATCCCAGTAAGCTGCCGCAGAGCCGCCTTTCTCAGCTGGTCCATACTTCATCTCTATGGACTGCCCGCAGTAGCGCATCAGCGTGGCCACGGCCTTGTCCTGCGCCTCGGTGGTCTCCAGGCGGATATATTCCCCGGCGCCGTAGTATCCATAGTCATCGGCCATGTTGTCCCATTCGAACCTCGTCGGCGGGAGGGCACCGAGATGCCACGTGTAATTCTGACCGTTATATTGGATGTTATAGTCGTAGTCGGGTAGTCCGTAGGGCACTGTGTTGGGCCACTGCCAGTAGTTCATGACCTGCGCCATGGCCGTAGCCACGCAGCCCACGTAGCACTGCTTGTTGCGCAGATACGGTTCCGGTCCCTGGTAGGTCGGAACCTGGTCACAGTAGGGATGGCCCTGGTCCCAGTGCGTCTTGATCAGCGGTTCCACCGACACGCGCGCGGCGCGGCGTGACTGTTGCGCAGTGGTTGTGCCTTGGCCATACGTCGGTGTGGCGGTCAGTTCGCCGTCTTCAAAATCCGTGCGGTCGCCGAGCGTGGCGATGGCCTCGTCGTACTGCTTCAGCCATGAGCGCATGTTCTCCGACATCTGGTCCCAGTCGATGCTGCCCGTCGTGCTGTAGCCCAGCACTGGTAGTGTGCGCTGGTCGCCAGAGGCGATGACGAAGCCGCCGCCGTCGATGTTGAACGCATAGATTTTCGTCGCCTCCGTCGCGGCCGGCATGAGCGCCTTGCTGCCCCTGAGGGCGGGCGCCGCCATCCGTCGGGCATTGGCCGACGACTTTCCGCTGTTCATATATTGCAGGGCGCGCTCCATCGCCTGCTGCTCGCTGATGGGTTGTGCATGGAGCGTTAAAATGTAGCAAAGGACGGCTGCAAGCGTCATCATAATCTTTTTCATTGTCTTACGATTATTTTTGTTTCTGACTTAATCATTATTCAGCAAGTCCGCCGCCACCGCTGGTGGGATTGCCCCAGGGCAGGCCGGTGTTGGTGCGGAGCCAGTTGCCCCAGCCGGTGAGCTTGTGGAAGGTGCATTGCTCGTAGCCTTCGTCGATATTGCAGTTCCAGGCCAAGGGATTTCCGAGAGCGTAGTGGGCTTGATGGTAGAGGCAGACGCTGAGGCTGTAGCGGTCGAGGCGCTGCACGCTCCAGCTGATGTCGGCGCGCTGGAGGATGGCTTTGTCGAATGCCTTGTCAAGGTCGGAGGAAATCGCTGCGAACTCGGCATCCCCGGTCTCTTCGGCCAGTTTGTGGGCGTAATCGGCCAGGTCGAAGAAAGGATAGAAGTAACCGAGACCGGGATTGTCGATTGGCTGGAAGAATCGATAGACCTTTGTGTTGGCGCGGTCGATGGCCTCCTTCTGCGTGGGATAGAGGGCGACGAGGCGGTCGGCAAGGCGCTTGCTGACATTGATGATACCGTCAAGGTCGGCGGTGCGCAGCAGCTTGATGTCACCGTTGACAGCCTTTCCCTCATCATGGCTGTAACATTCCTGCCATGCTGGGGTGGCGTCACTGAGCATATAGGAGAAGGCATCCTCCACGTTGCCCTTCTCGATGAGACCTCTGATGAAGGCCGGCAGCACGCTGTAGTCGCTGTTGAGCAGGTGGGCTGAGCAGGCGATGTAGTCGGTCACGTCGCGCAGTTCGGTGAGCGACTCAATGTTGCCCATCAGGCAGTTGTGGAAGAAGAGGGCTTTGATGTGGCCCTTGCCGTCCTTGCCAGTGGAGCGGATGGCCTGGGAAAGTTCGTACATGTCAAGCTTCTCGTCCTCGTTCCACTCGTCGCCGATGACGCCGCGCGTGGCGGCCACGTCATATTTGCCGGGCACGTCGTACATGGGCTCGAAGCCGTTGCCGTGGCCCCAGATGGTGAAGATGTATTCCTTGGCAGGGCAAAACAGGGAGCTCAGTTGCATGACCGTGCTGAGGGAGGCGGGGTCGCAGAGCTTCAGCCGCTTGGCCTGCTCAGCCAAGCCGCTGCTTGCAAAGCCCTCCTCGCGCAGCTTGTTCAGGTCGGTCTTGCTGTTGAGTTCGAACCACACGATGTCGCCCGGGTCGGCATACTTGCCGCTAAAAGGCTTCCCCTCCTCAGGCAGATCCTTGCCGTACTTGTAGAAGCACACCACGCGGACGTTGCCGGCGTCGGTGAGGTAAGGCTTCAGCGCATCCATGAATTGATCCTCGATGCAATAGTCCATCTTGCCGCCGGCGTTGCCATAGACGTACACCGTGTAGCGGGCCTCAGCGGGCACCGACAGCAGTTCGCGCTTGCTCCACTCGTCGAACTGTGCAACCTGGGCGGCGTCGGCCTTGTCGAAGGTCACTTCCTCGCCTGCACCGCCTATCGTCAAACGGTCGCCGACAATCTGATAGAAATCGTCCCACGGGCCGTCGGCCATCGTGACGGTCATGTTGCCGCCCTCGGCGGTGTAGGTGAACGGCTGGTGCTGCAGGGCCATGGGCTGGTCGTTGCTGGTGAAGTACACGTCGCATACGCCCGTGCCATCGGCGTTGAATGTCCACACGTTCCACGCCTTGCCGTAGGTCCACATGGTGTGAGTCTTGCCCGTCAGGTCGCTGACCCAGGTGCCCACCAGGGTCTTGCCGTCCGTCGGCTGCGGTGTCGGGTTGTCGTCGTTGTCACTGGTGCATGCCGTCAGCACCATCATTGTCATCATCAGCGTTAAGGCCGCTGCCGCCATCAGAATCTTTTTCATATTTGTTTTTAATTTAATGGGGTGATTATTTGTCGATTTACTCCGTGGTGCGCATCGTAGCCACGCAGAATGCGTTCGGCATCCTGTCGGTGCGTGAAAACTTTTCCCATCTTATTGGAATGCATACGCTGTAAGCATCTTCGACTTTCCGTCCGGGTGGCGGGTCTTGATGATGACCACCATTCCGCTCCTTCCATTGAGCCGTTGCTTGAGATTCTCATAGCAGGCGTTGCAAGCCTCGATGACCTTGTCGTCGTTACCGCCCAAGATGGGGTCTAACCCCACAGAGTTGCGGATGGCCGTATCGAAGGGGCCGGCGCCATCCTTATAGTCGAAGTCGTTGCTCTGAGCCTTGTAGGTGTAGTAGGCCCTGCCGTCGTTCATGCCTTCCCACTCGTCCAATTTGTCGCACGAGGTGAACACCGCCGTCATCAGCGTTATGGCCGCTGCTGCCATCAGTCTTAGCTTGTAAAGTTTGCTGTTCATGTTTGGTTTGAGTTTATTGTTTATTTGTATCATTTGTTTCTCTTCATCTATTATTTTTGCCTACGTCAGGTGCCGCCTGTCATCTTGTCGAGCTTATTGAAGAGTTCATCGTTCTCTTTCTCCAACGATTTGTTCTCGCGCCTCAGGCGGTCGTTCTCGATGTGGGCATCCTCGATGCGGTTGCTGAGGATGGTGTTGCGAGCGATGAGCACCAAAATGACGATGGTCACAAGCCCCGCGATGATGATGATTGCCAGTGTATCCATATTATATATATGTATAAGTGATTATACGATTCCCTTACGCTGCATCTTCTGACGCAACTGTTCGTTTTCGTTGATGAACTTGCTGATGGCCGCATTCTTGTCGCCGAGCCGCCAGCGCTGGTAGATGATGACGGCCACAAGTACCAGCACCACCACGATGATGGCGGCGGCCAGGGCTACGGTGAGTATGAGCTTTGTTTCCATACGCTTTGAATTGTGCTGCAAAATTACGGCAAGCGGGGGAAACAGTTGTCTCGCTCCTACAAATCTTTGTCTCAATTCCACAAAACCTGCATTCTTGGTGTCTCACAACGTAAAAAAACAAAGCCCACCGTGAGACAGTAGGCTTTGTTTTATCGATGAAATGGGGGAATTATCTACTTCTTGGCCACGCGACGGTAGTCGGCGGGCGACATGCTGTAGGTGTCGTTGAAAAGACGGTAGAAGGTAGGGCGGGAAAGTCCGCAGAGTTCAGCGATGAACGATACAGAGTCGGTGGTGGTGGCCAACAGGTGGGCAGCATGGCGCAGACGGTAGCCGTTGATGAAGTCAGTGGGTGTCTGGTCGGCACATTCACGCAGGGCATCGTAGATGTAAGTGCGGTTGGTGCCGAGGAGTCTGGCCAGCGTATCCTGATTGGTGTCGGGATCGGTGAAGACATCTGGATTCTTCATCAGTTCGCAGAGTCGGCGATAAAGTCGCTGCTCGGCGGTAAGCTGTTCTTCTGGTTCAGCCTTCAACTGCTCAATAGCCTGCTGCTGTTCTCGCTCATGCTGCTCTATTTCGGCCAGCAGTCGGCGGTTCTTCTCGAACAGCACCTTGTTATATTGTGCTGCCCGCCAAAACATGTAGGCAATGAACAGGCAGACGAGGAAGGCGGCAATGGCAAGGATGCGATAGACGATGACTGACTGGCGGCGGGTAGCAATCTCTGCTTCCTTCTCGCGGATTTCCTGCTCCTGCTCCACATCTATCCTCCGTTCCTGCACATGGATGGAGTCGGTCAGCTGGCGCATGCGGTCGGCCAGAGCCAGCATCTCATCCTTGCGCCCAGCCTTTTGCAGCGTCCTATACTGGCTCATCATGTAGTTCTGGATGTAAACGGTGTTGATGGCTCTACCCTGAGCAAAATGGAGGGAGTCGGCCTGACGGAACATACGGATGGCCTCGTCGTAACGGTCGGTCATGGCCAGATAACGGGCTTCGGCAACGAGGTCATAAGGCGCCAGGTCTTCAGCCTGTCGGTGCTTCTGGTAGAGAGGCTCTGCCTTGTCGTGCATATCGTTTGCGGCATAGACCAAAGCCTGGTTGATGGTGACGTTGTTGTGGCGGTAGTGATGAACTTTGTCGGGCACATCGCGGCAGCGGTCAAAACGGGCCAGGGCCGTGTCGCCTTTCGCCACCAGAGCCAGCGCCTTTTCCGGTCTGTCCACCTCCAGATAGAACTCCGTCGTCTCTAAAACGGCCATGACCAAGCCATCTACCACCCAGTAATCGTCGGAATGCTTCACGCCGTCCATCATCAGGTCGATGGCCTCCAAATAAAAACGCTCGGCCTCGTTGGGGTGTCCCAAATCCTTCTCGCAATCGCCCTTAGAGATTAGCGCACGGCTCTTCACCCGCAAGGCCACCTCCTCGCTGATACCAGACGTTCCGCCACCTTGTTTCCGCTCATTCTCCACATCGGCAATAATCTCGTCAGCCAGTCGGAGAGCCTTACTCCACTCGCCATTTCTCTCTAATAATCCGTTCAGCAGGAGAAGGGCCGAATAATAGGAATCGCCTTCGCTCTTCAGTTCGGGGGCGTTCAATATCTGTTCACCGTAGAATATGGCCAACCGCATCTGTCCCAGGTTTCCGTACATATTGGTTCTGATGAGGTTGGCCGTAGCTGTCGAGAACACGCCCGCCTGCTCGGCACTATCTACCCGCGCCAGCGCCTGTTCGGGGTTCTTATACAGCATTTCATGTAGTTCGTTCTTCAGCTGTTTCGCCTCCTCGCTGCGGTTATGCTTCGTGCAGCCCGCAATGGCCAGCACGGCAAGGAGCAACAATACAATGATGTTTCTGTGGGGTCTGGTAGGCATAATGGTGTGGGTGCTCTCCTTATTATAATTATAATGCCTCGATTTCCTCCGCCGTCAGGCCGGTAATCTCTGCAATGTCCTCGACGGGGTAGCCCTTGGCCTTCATGCGGCGGGCTGATTCGACCGCTTGCTTGTAGGCAGCGTTGTCAATCTCTGTATATGGGTCTTCGCCCTGCTGCCAGTCATCCCAATCGATTTCTTCAAGATAGTGCTTCACTTGTTCGCACAACGGATGGATATCGTTTGTCGCCGTCTGCCACAGGTCAATATCGGAGACTTGGGCATAGCCGTGTACCAACACGTTGCGCATACTGACAATCTGCCTCCAAGGAAGCTCTGCATGGGTTTCGCGGAAATGGCGGGTAAGCATGTTGGCGGCCTCACCGATGACCTCGACATTCTTCATGACGGAATAATAGATACGGATATCCTTGGTGAAATCTTCGTAGGAGATTCCGTCCATAATCTTCTCCACGTTCTGGGCATACTTCAGGATGTCCTCCAAACGCCCCTGGTCTCTGCTATGTTCTCTCATAAATCAGCCTTCTGTCTTTGTTTACACTTTCTACGGCCCACGGGCGCAGGGTACCTTCTTCCACAAGGTCAACCTCGCAGTGAAGCAAATCCTCAAGATCCACTTTCATTCCGGCTATCTTCATCAGACCGATGGGACGGCTTCGGTCGTACTGCACGAGGATGTCAACGTCGCTCCACGGCCGCTGCTCGCCGCGTGAATACGAGCCGAAGAGCCATGCCTTCAAGACGGGCTGGGTCTTGAAGTAATCGGCGATGGCTTTGACTGTGTCGAGGCTCGTCACGACTCGGCCATCCAAGCGAGCTTGGCGGCTCTCGCTGCTCCGATCCTTGTTCATTGCTTGGGTGCTCATAAGCGTGTCGTTTTATTCGTTTACGGGGGCAAAGATAATAATTATTTCGCAATTACCGCGCACTTCCCCCGCCCTTTTTGATATATATTAAGGAAAAGCGGGCGAAGATGCGCCGTTTTCGTCATCTTCGCCTGCCTTTCTTGTCTATTACTCTTTCGCGGCGCGATAGACCTCAATCTTTTTCATTTCCTCGACAATCAGCGGGTCGTCGGATTCAGCAAACTCGACGGGCTTGAAGCGCTCCTGCAGCGTCCTCAGCAGCACCGCCGTCATCGCCATCGCCGCCACCACGCCTGCCGCCGCCAGCCACTTTTTGCGTATGGGCAGCATGGCTACTTGGGTATAACGACCCAGCAGGGCATGGAACGAGGCGTCGTAAACGCGACGAACTTGCTGCGAGAGGCTTTTCTTTCCATCATTCTTCAGTTTCAGAATCATCGCACAGAGCGCAGGAGCGAGCGTGAGGGCATAGAGCAGCGAGATGCCCACGGCGACGGCCATCGTGAGGCCGAACTGCTTATAAAAAGTGCCGGAGGTGCCGCTGACAAACGACACAGGGATGAAGATAACCATGAAGACAACGGTAGTGGTGAAGAGGGCTGACGTGAGGCCGTTCATGGCATCGACCGAAGCCTTGTAGGCTGAGCGGTAACCAGCATCGAAACGCGCCTGCACCGCCTCGACCACTACGATGGAGTCGTCCACCACGGTGCCGATGACCAGCACCAGGGCGAAGAGCGTGAGCATGTTGATGGAGAAACCCGCCACCGCCATAAAAGCGAAGGTGCCTCGAGAAATACGGTGGCCCCCCCATCAATCTACCTCAAATTTTCCTCATACCCCATGTCATAGCAC
Organism: uncultured Prevotellaceae bacterium; assembly: GCA_902775605.1. Classification (GTDB taxonomy): domain Bacteria; phylum Bacteroidota; class Bacteroidia; order Bacteroidales; family Bacteroidaceae; genus Prevotella. Next base: position 22,417 of record CACYNE010000027.1, on the reverse strand, counting down.
CTCAGATTTTTGTGCATTTTATATTCGGTTCTTCTTCAGTTGTTGTTCAGTCAAACACTGGACAACAACTGAACAACAACTGGACAACAACTGGACGACAATTGAACAACAACTGGACAACAAGCGGAGTTTATCGCGTACTGATTTTGGTCGACAGTTTTGTTTGTTAATACTAATTTGGTGTACACTACAGTAAAGGAGCGTTTCCTTTAGGGAACTCCTATTACTTTGATGCAAAAGGACTATCCGATGCTATATCTGCCGCGTATATAAAATATGTACGCGTGAGACTTGGCGGCAAAAAAAAAAGCACCAGCGATTGCTGATGCTTTTTATGTGATGTGTTACTGCTTGCTTAGAAGGGCAGGTCGTCGGCAGCGTTCTCACCGGCAGGCTCCTGTGCGGGAGGGAAGGGTGCTGTGGCAGCCTGGGGAGCAGCGCTCTGCTGAGGAGCAGGAGCAAAAGGAGTGGCAGCGGGTACGGCACCTGCAACCTGGCCACGGAGGATGTTCCAAGCACGGATGTCGTTGAACCAGCGACCGTTATACTCGCGGGCATCGATGTCGAACTGAACGGTAATCTCCTCGCCGGGCTGAATGTTGAACTGCTTGATCTTATCTTCGCCGAAGATGTTGAAAACCATCTTTCGGGGGTACTGACCAGGGATTTCGATGACGTATTCCTGAGTCATCCAAGGGTTACCTGTGCGGGCAGAAACACCGCCTCTTGCCTCCATGATGGCAATGACTTTTCCTGTTAAATCCATATCTTAAAATGTTATTATTGTTTGTATTTTTGCAAAATCGCTTGCGAAATTACTAAAATAGTTTGAAAACAAGCAATTTTTTCGCAAATATTTTGTTGTTGACACACTTTTTTTGTATTTTTGTACTCCAAATTGAGAATACTAAACAATATAAATAATATGAGATTTACTGTATCAAGCACAGCATTGAGCAGCCGACTGGTAGCTCTGTCGAGAGTAATCAATAGTAAGAACTCGTTGCCCATCCTGGGTGACTTCCTGTTTGAGGTCGTTGACGGTCGCCTGAATCTGACGGCATCGGATAGCGAGGTGATGATGAAAACATCTATTGAACTAACGGATAACGACGGTAACGGTCGTTTCTGTGTGGGCAATCATGACCTGCTGGAGGCTGTGAAAGGTATTTCTGAACAGCCCATCACATTTGATGTGGACCAGGCTTCTAATATCGCTAAGATTGGTTACCAAAACGGTATGTTCTCACTGCCCGTGGAGAATGCCGATGAGTTCCCCCAGCCTCAGCAGATTGGCGACAGCGCAACAACCATCAACATCGCTACCGCCCTGCTGGCAGAGAATATTAATCGCTCTATCTTCGCTACGGCTCAGGACGAGCTTCGTCCGGTGATGAACGGTATCTACTTTGACCTGACTCCCGACTATCTGGCTGTCGTGGCCAGCGATGGTCATAAGCTGGTGCGTAACAAGGTGCTCAACATCAAGAGCGACCAGCCCGCAGCCTTCATCCTTCCCAAGAAGCCCGCTTCTCTGCTGAAGGGCGTACTGGGCAAGCAGGGTGGCGACGTGGTGATTCGTTTCGACGAGCGCAACGCTGAGATTAACTTCGAGGAGGGCACCATCATCTGCCGTCTCATCGAGGGTCGCTATCCTAACTACAACTCTGTGATTCCTCAGAGTAATCCTAACCAGTTGACCGTGGATCGTCTGGGTCTGCTGGCAGCCCTGCGCCGTGTGCAGCCTTTCTCTAACGATTCAAGCAACCTGATTCGCTTCCATGTGGAGAACGGCACACTGCAGCTTGATGCTGAGGATTATGACTTCTCAAAGACCGCTACCGAGAAGATGTCGTGCGACTATAACGGCATGCCTATGAGCATCGGCTTCAAGGGTTCTTCGTTCATCGAGATTTTGAATAACTTTGATTGTGAGCAGGTTAACATTCAGTTGGCTGACCCCAGCCGTGCCGGTTTGGTACTGCCCTCAGAGCAGCCTGAGAACCAGGATGTGCTGATGCTGATGATGCCTATGCTGATCAATGATTGATTTAAGGTTTGAGATTTGAAATTTAATGAAACTGAATTTAAATAAACCACTGGTCGTCTTCGATTTGGAGACGACCGGTCTTGATTTGGTAAAGGACCGTGTTATCCAGCTGTCGTTCATCAAGGTCTATCCTGACGGCAAGGAAGAGCGCGGCGACTACCTGATAAACCCTGAGTGTTACATCCTGCCAGTGATTACCCAGTTGACGGGTATCTCTAACGAGGACGTGAAGGACAAGCCCACCTTCAAGCAGTTGGCCAAGACGCTGGAGGAGAAGTTCACGGGTTGTGACTTCGCCGGCTTCAACTCCAACTATTTCGATATCCCCATGTTGGCAGAGGAGTTCCTGCGTGCTGGTGTTGACTTCGACTTCTCAAAGAGTCGCCTGATTGATGCATGCACCATCTTCAAGAGATTGGAGCGCCGCAACCTGGCTTCTGCCTATAAGTTCTATTGCGGCCGTAAGATGGAAGAGGACTTCGAGGCTCACCGTGCCGACCAGGACACAGAGGCCACCTATCGTGTGCTGATGGGTCAGTTGGACTACTATACCGAGGAGAAGCAGCGTGCGCTGGGCGAGGACCCCGAGGGCCGCGTGCTGGAGAACAATATGGACTGTCTGGCAGCGTTCTCGAAGACAAATAATAACGTGGACTTTGCAGGCCGCATCGTGTGGGGCGAGGTTCGCGACGCCAAGGGAAATGTGGTGCTCGACGAGAATGGTCAGCCCAAGATGACGGAGTATTTCAACTTCGGCAAGCACAAGGGTAAGACCGTGGCCGACGTGCTTCGCTTTGATCCAGGCTACTATGCATGGATCCTGGGTGGCGACTTTACGTTTAAGACCAAGCAGGTGCTGACGAGGATTCGTCTTCGCGAGGCGCAGAAGAATTGAGGTTGGAGGTTTGAATTTTGAGGTTTGATATGCTGAAGGGAAAGAAAATCGTACTGGGAATAACGGGCTCTATTGCAGCCTATAAGTCGTGTTTGATTATTCGCGAACTGGTGAAGCGAGGCACCGAGGTGCAGGTGGTTATCACGCCTGCAGGAAAGGAGTTTATTACTCCTATCACGCTGTCGGCCCTGACACAGAAACCAGTCATCAGCGACTTCTTCTCTCAGCGTGACGGTACGTGGCACTCACATGTGGCACTGGGACTCTGGGCTGACGCCATGCTCATCGCTCCCTGTACGGCATCGACCTTGGGCAAGATGGCTAACGGCATCGCCGACAACATGCTTATCACCACCTATCTGTCGATGAAGGCTCCTGTGTTCATCGCGCCTGCCATGGACCTGGATATGTATGCCCATCCCACCACTCAGCAGAACATGGAACGCCTGAAGGGCTTTGGCAATCACATCATCGAACCGCAGAGCGGCTTCCTGGCCAGTGGCTTGGAAGGCAAGGGGCGTATGGAAGACCCTGAGAAGATTGTGGCTGCCCTCGACCTGTTCTTTGAGAAGAAGGATTTGCAGGGCAAGCGCATCATGATTACTGCCGGTCCTACCTACGAGAAGATTGACCCTGTGCGCTTTATCGGCAATTACTCAAGTGGAAAGATGGGCTTCGCCCTGGCAGAGGAATGTGCTCGCCGAGGGGCTGAGGTGACGCTGATTGCCGGTCCTGTGAGTTGCAAAATCTCAGATGTTAATACTGGAATCACAATCCACCATGTGGAGAGTTGTCAGCAGATGTATGACGCTGCGATGAAGGCTTTCCCACAGATGGATGCTGCCATCCTGTGTGCTGCCGTAGCCGACTTTCGTCCTACAGAGGTGGCTGATCAGAAGATCAAGCGGGTGGGGCAGACGATGGATATCCACCTGGTGCCTAATCCCGATATCGCTGCTGAGTTGGGAAAGATGAAGCGCGAGGGGCAGACACTTGTGGGCTTTGCCCTTGAGACCAACGACGAGCAGCAGAATGCCCAGCATAAGTTGGAGAAGAAGAACCTGGACTTTATCGTGCTGAACTCGCTGCGCAACGAGGGTACGTGCTTCAAGAGCGACGAGAACCAGATCTCCATCATCTCAAGCGAGGGTCAGAAAGACTATGAGAAGAAGTTGAAGGCCGATGTGGCACGTGATATTATTGACGAACTAAGCAATAGACTATGAAGCGATTGTTGCTCTTCTTGTTCCTCGTGGGCATGTGCTCATTGCAGGCAGTTGCTCAGGAACTGCAGGTTAAGGTCAATGTCAACCACCAGCAGATCCAGGGCACGGACAAGTCTGTCTTTGAGAACCTTCAGCAGACACTGGAGCAGTTTATCAACGAGAAGCAGTGGACTGACCTTCAGTTTCAGGAGAACGAGCGTATTCAGTGTACGTTTACCATCACGGTGACGAAATACGACGCCTCTTCCAACCGTTTCACTTGTACGGCAATGATTCAGGCCAGTCGTCCTGTGTTCAACTCGTCTTACAGCACCACTATTTATAATAATAGGGACAGAAACTTCGACTTTGAGTTTGTACAGTTTGACCAGTTGAACTTTACCGAGGAGGTCATCGACAATCAGTTGATGGCGCTGGTGGGCTATTATGCCTATCTGATTATCGGCATCGACCTGGACACGTTCTCGCCCATGGGTGGCACTGACGTGCTGCAGCGTTGCATGAACCTGGTTAATAATGCGCAGAACTTGGACTTCGTGGGATGGAAGTCGTTCGATGACTCGCGAAACCGCTTTGCCTTCATCAACGACTATCTGGACGAGTCCATGAAGCCCTTCCGTCAGTTGCAGTACGACTATTACCGTAAGGGACTGGACGAGATGGCACAGAATGTGGAGCGTGGACGCACCAATGTGACCACTGCGCTGGAAACGCATCTGAAGCAGGCGCATGAGGACAAGCCGCTGAGCATGGTGCCGCAGATATGGACGGACTATAAGAGGGACGAGCTGGCCAATATCTATAAGGGTAAGGGCACGCAAAAAGAGAAAGAATCAGTCTATGAGGTGCTGTTTGGCATCAATGCCTCGCAGAGTGCTTCATGGGATAAGATCAAGCAATAAGGAACGATTGTACGATTGTTTCCGCAATAAGAGAAGAAAGTATGCTAAGTCAGCTATATATCAAGAACTTTACACTGATTGACGAACTCGATATGGAATTCCGTAGCGGGTTCTCTGTTATTACGGGTGAGACGGGTGCCGGTAAGAGTATCATCTTGGGCGCCATCGGTCTGCTGTTGGGTCAGCGTGCCGACTCGAAGAGTGTGAAGTTGGGAACGGACCGTTGTGTCATCGAGGCCCACTTCAACCTGTCGCGCTATGGCATGGAGGACTTCTTCGAACAGAACGAGATAGACTATGATGCCGAGGATACGATTATCCGCAGGGAGCTGACTGCTGCCGGCAAGAGTCGCGCCTTTATCAATGACACCCCAGTGGCGTTGTCGATGCTCAAGGAACTGGGTGAGCGTCTGGTTGACGTACACTCGCAGCACCAGAACCTGTTGCTCAACAAGCAGGACTTCCAACTCAGTGTGGTGGATGTCATTGCGCAGGACACGAAGGAACTGGATGACTATTGTCAGGCGTTTGTTCGCTATCACGACTTGAAGAAGGAAGAGGAGCAGTTGCGCGAGGAGATTGAGCAGGGACGACAGTCTGTGGATTTCATGCAGTTTCAGTATGACGAGCTCACCAACGCCCGCCTCTCTGATGGCGAACAGGAAGAGCTGGAGCAGCGCAGCGAGACGATGTCTCATTCCGAGGATATCAAGACGGCGCTCTACGAGGCAGAGACAGCCTTGTCGGGCGATGAGAGTGGGGTGGTAGGCAATCTGAAAAGAGCCGTTTCCGCCTTGCAGGGCATCGAGCGTGTCTATCCCGATGTGGCTGAGTTGGCCGAGCGCATGAACAGTTGCTATATCGAACTGAAGGATGCTGCCAGCGAGGTGAGCGGAAAACTGGAGGACATTGATTTCGACCCCGCTGAGCTGGAGACGGTGAACGCCCGCCTGGACCGCATCTATGAGTTGGAGAAGAAATACAAGGTAGATAGTATTGCCGAGTTGCTCGCCATTCAGGAAGAGCTGGGTCGCAAACTCTCAAACATCGAGAATAGTGACGAGGCACTGGCCGACCTGCAGCGTCAGGTGGAGGCTGCCATGCAGGAAGCCTGCGCCAAGGCCGATGTGCTGACGAAGAAGCGCCAAAAGGCTGCCGAGGTCATCGAGAAACAGATGCAGAGCAGACTGGTGCCGCTGGGCATGCCCCATGTGCGCTTCCAGATAGTCGTTGAGAAGGAACCGCTCAGTCGCAACGGACAGGACAAGGTGTCGTTCCTCTTCAGTGCCAATACCTCAACGCCTCTCCAGCCTGTGGCCCAGGTGGCATCGGGTGGTGAGATAGCCCGTGTGATGCTGTCGCTGAAGGCGATGATCAGTGGTGCGGTGAAGTTGCCCACCATTATCTTTGACGAGATTGACACGGGTGTGAGCGGAAAGATTGCCGAGCAGATGGCGCAGATTATGGCCGAGATGGGGCACCATGACCGTCAGGTGATAAGCATCACCCACCTGCCTCAGATTGCCGCTCTTGGCTCCACACATTATAAAGTATATAAGGAGGAGACTCCGCAGGGCACGACGAGTCACATGCAGATGCTGACACAGGATGAGCGAGTGGGCGAGATAGCCCAGATGCTCAGTGGCAGTGACGTGTCGGAGGCCGCTATTCAGAACGCAAAACAATTATTGAAACTATGAAACGACTCTATACAGTGGTCAGCCTGTTGATGCTGGCCGTCGTTGTGATGGCTCAGCCAGACTGGGCCAAGAAAGCCTCGAAATCGGTGTTCACGCTGAAGACCTTTGATGCTGACGGCACGTTGCTGGTCAGTGCCAATGGCTTTTTCGTGGGAAATAATGGCGAGGCTGTCAGCTGTTTTACACCTTTCAAGGGCGCCTCGCGTGCTGTCGTCATCGATGCTGCGGGCAAGGAGATTCCCGTGGAATATCTGTTGGGTGCCAACGAGACCTATGATGTGGCGAAGTTCCAGGTGGCCAAGAGTAAGGTGCAGCCCCTGACTGTGGCCACGATGAATGCTGCTCAGGACGAGGCCGTATGGCTCTTGCCTTATCGCGAGGTGAAGCGTGTGCCACAGGGAAAGGTGCAGAAGACCGAGACCTTCAATGGCGACTATGCCTACTATACGGTGGAACTGACGATGCCCGAGAATACCGTGGGCACGCCCTTGATGAATGCCAATGGCGAGGTGATTGGCTTGATGCAGCAACCCAATGCGGTGGGCGATGCCCAGAGCTATGCCGTGAGTGCGCTGTTTGCTGACAGCCTGAAGGTGAACGGCCTGAGCATCAACGACCCCGTGCTGCGCTCTACGAAGATCAAGAAGGCCCTGCCCAATGATGTCAACCAGGCTTTGCTGACGCTCTATATGGCAGGTTCGTCGCAGGACTCACTGGCCTATGTGCAGTTGATAGAGGACTTTATCCAGAAGTTCCCCAACCAGCCCGACGGCTATACCTATCGTGCCCAGTTGCTCACCTCTGGCGGACTCTTCACTGAGGCCGACCGTGACATGCAGAAGGCGCTGAAGGTGGCAGAGAAGCCCGACGAGGTGCATTACACCTATTCGCGCCTCATTCTGCAGAAGTTGCTCTATCACCCCGATACGCTCTATACCGCGTGGACGTTTGACCGCTCTTTTGATGAGGCTGCCGAGGCCTATAAAAAGAACCCGCAGCCCACTTACCGTCAGCAGCAGGCTGTGGTGCGCTATATGCAGAAGAACTATGCTGAGGCTTACAATCTCTATGAGAGCCTGTTCCAGTCGTCACTCCGTTCTGCCGACCTGTTCTATTCTGCCTCGCAGTGCAAGCAGCAGTTGGGCGATTCTACGGCACAGCTGGCCATGCTCGACAGTTGCGTGGCGCTGTTCTCGAAGCCCTACCTGAAAGAGGTGGCACCTTATCTCCTCTCACGTGCGCAGTTGCTGATGGAGATGGGACGCAGTCGTCAGGCCGTGAACGACCTCAACGACTATGAAACGGTGATGAAGGCGCAGCTCAACTCCAACTTCTACTATATGCGTTATCGCGTGGAGGTGGACGGACGCCTGTTCCAGCAGGCCCTGAATGATATTGAGCAGGCCATCACCATGACGCCGCAGTCAGACCTCTACTATTCAGAGAAGGCGTCGCTCCTGGTGCGTGTGGGTTATTATGACGAGGCCATCGAGACGGCCAAAATCTGCATCCAGTTGGCGCCTGAGCATAGCGACGGCTATCTGTTCTTAGGCTTGGCACAGTGTCTGAAGGACCAGAAGGCCGAAGGTCTGAAGAACCTGCAGAAGGCCAAGGAACTGGGTGATGTGCAGGCGGATGAGTTGATAGAGAAATACTCAAAATAATGATCAAACCTCCGCTCAGTCCGAAGGGACGCTTTTACAAAGCGGAGCGACTAAAAGAAACCTCAAATCTATAAACTATGTCTTGGGAGTATGTGTTGACCATTTTCGTTGGTGCCATGTTAGGAGGCGCTATCGGTCTGGAGCGAGAGTATCGTTCCAAGGAAGCTGGTTTCCGTACCCATTTCCTCGTGGGCTTGGGTTCGGCGTTGTTTATGGTGCTGTCTATGCACGGCTTCGATAGCTTTGAGGGACAGCCAGGTGTGATTATCCAGCGCGACCCCGCCCGTATGGCAGCGCAGGTGGTCAGCGGTATCGGTTTTATTGGTGCTGGTACCATCATCTTCCAGAAGAATGTGGTGAAGGGACTGACCACGGCAGCGGGCCTTTGGGTGACGTCGGCCATTGGCATGACAGCAGGTGTTGGCATGTATGACGTGGCTGTGGCAGCCACGGTGATGGTGCTTGTTTGTCTGGAAGCCATGAACTTCCTACATCATCGCGTCTTCAAGCATTGGCATCAGGAGTTTGACGCTGACGAGAAAGAACAATAAAAAAAAGAGGCTTGCGGGCCTCTTTTTTGTTGGGTATATGTGTATGTTACAGGATGATGCGCTGAGTCAGCATGATGTAACCCACCTTGCGCTTCATGCCTTTCACGTACTGATTGTCAGAGTTGAGGAAGTTGTGCAGAGGCATAGAGAACTGTAGCAGTGTCTTCACCTTTTCCTTCTTGTCGGTGCTTGAGAAAGCGAAGTCCAGACCCAGACCGCCTTTCAGCATATCCTTTTCGGTCTTTTCAACAGAACCACCGCAGCCAGTCACGATGTCATAGAACACACCAGCTTCGAAGGCACGTTTGTTGCTGCCCAGGATAAGACCGGCACGAGGCTGGATATAGAAGCCGCGCAGGTTGTCGTCAGTCTCCTTGAAGACAATCTCCTGACTCTTGAAGTATGTACCAGCGTAGAAGCCCAGTGTTGACTGCTTGTAGGAAGCATCTACACCAATGGCGTAGTCACCGATGTGCTTGAAGGGGTTGCCGAAAGCATAGTGATAGGGGCCGTAGATGTCAGCATCATCAAATCCGCTCTTGCCCATGCCGATAGGAAAAACCAGGTCAAGATCGGGCACGATGCAGTCATAAGTTTTTTCAGCTTCATCGTTATCGTCAATGGCATATTCCTTGATCAATGACTCGGTAGCAGTGAAGATAAGTGTAGTGAAATAGTTGGTGCACCAGCCGCGTGTATTCAGTGTCCATGGCTTGTCTGTTTGTGCAGAAGCGTTGACTGAGAGTGTTAAGGCTAACACCAGTGTTGTTAATACTTTTTTCATGTTCATGTTAGTTTTGATTAATGATTTATAATTTGTGGGTGCAAAGTTACGTTTTTTTTCAGAAAAACCAAAGTTTTTCCTTTTTATTTCGTATTTTTGCACGCTGAAAGCATAGAAATAGATATGAACGAACAGTCAACGAAAAGGATTAACCCATTTTTCGAACCCTATAACACCCCACACGATGCGGCTCCCTTTGACCGTATTCGTCTGGAGGACTATGAGGAAGCCTTCATGGAAGGCATCCGTCGTGACAACGAGCAGATAGAGAAAACAATTAACAATCCGGAAAAGCCTACCTTCAATAACACCATCATCAATATCGACGATGACACTGAGGGCTATTACGATCTGTTGGACCGTGTATCTACCGTTTTCTTCAACCTGCTGAGCGCCGAGACCAATGACGAGATGGATGCCTTGGCACAGAAGATGCAGCCCATCCTCACACAGCACGCTAATGATGTACGTCTGAACGAGAAGTTGTTCGAGCGTGTGAAGTATGTGCATCGCCACCACGGCAAGCTGACCCCAGAGGAAAAGATGCTGCTTGACAACTGCTACGACGGTTTTGTGCGTAGTGGTGCACTGCTCGACAAGGAAGGCAAGGACAAGTTGCGCCAGCTCACCGAGGAGGCCAGCATGCTGAGTCTGCAGTTCTCGCAGAACCTGTTGAAGGAGAACAAAGCCTATACCCTGCATATCACCGATGCGGCTCAGCTCGACGGCCTGCCCGATACCGCTATCGAGGCTGCTGCTGCCGAGGCCAAGGCGCAGGACAAGGAAGGATGGGTGTTTACGCTCGACTTCCCCTCGTACTCGCCGTTTATGACCTACAGCACCCAGCGCGAGTTGCGCAAGGAGATGTATATGGCCAAGAATACCGAGTGTATTCACGACAACGACTGCAACAACCTTGAGATCTGTAAGCGCATCATCAACCTGCGTCGCGAGATAGCCCAGTTGTTGGGCTTCAAGACCTACGCAGACTATGTGCTGAAGAACCGCATGGCAGGCAATGTGAGGAGTGTGTATAAACTGCTCAACGACCTCATCGATGCCTATAAGCCCGCAGCAAAGAAAGAACGTGAGGAACTGAAGACCATCGCCAAAACCTCTGACGCCCTTGAGCCTTGGGACGTGTCGTTCTATTCTCACAGGCTGAAGCTGAAGAAATATAACCTCGATGCCGAGATGCTGCGCCCTTACTTCCAGTTGGAGAAGGTGATTGACGGTGTCTTCGGACTGGCCAATAAGCTCTATGGCATTACGTTCAAGGAGAACAAGGACATTCCCGTTTATCATCCTGACGTGAAGGCCTACGAGGTGTTCGATAAGGACGGCTCTTACCTGGCCGTGTTCTATGCCGACTTCCACCCCCGCAAAGGCAAGCAGGGTGGGGCATGGATGACCCAGTACCAGGGTCAGTTCATAGATAAGAAGGGCGAGAACGTGCGTCCCCATGTCAGTGTGGTGATGAACCTCACGAAGCCCACGCCTGAGAAGCCCGCCCTGCTGACGCTGGGCGAGGTGGAGACCTTCCTCCATGAATTTGGTCACTCGCTGCATGGCATGTTTGCCAACACCCGCTTCGAGAGCCTCAGTGGTACCAATGTGTGGTGGGACTTTGTGGAGCTGCCCTCACAGTTCATGGAGAACTATTCCGTGGAGAAAGACTTCCTGCGCACCTTCGCCTTCCATTACCAGACAGGCGAGCCCTTGCCCGACGAGTTGATTCGTCGCATCGTGAAGAGTCGCAACTTCATGGCAGCCACCGCTTGTCTGCGTCAGGTGTCGTTCGGCCTGCTTGATATGGCCTACTACACCCAAAAGGATGAGTTTACTGACGATATCATCCCCTTCGAGAAGAAGGCCTGGAAGAAAGCCATCCTGGGCAAGCAGTTGCCCGATACTTGCATGACCGTGCAGTTCTCGCATATCATGGCCGGCGGCTATGCGGCAGGCTACTATAGTTACAAGTGGGCCGAGGTGCTCGACGCCGATGCCTTCTCAGTATTCAAGAAGCGTGGCATCTTCGATCAGGCAACGGCACAGTCGTTCCGCGACAATGTGCTGTCGAAGGGTGGCACAGAGAACCCAATGACTTTATATAAACGTTTCCGTGGCAGCGAACCCACGATAGATGCATTATTAAAGAGAAATGGAATCAAGCGACAAACAAAATAAACTGGATTCGCGCTATCTGCGCATGGCTCGCATCTGGGCCGAGAATTCCTATTGTGTGCGCCGTCAGGTAGGTGCGCTGGTGGTCAAGGACAAGATGATTATCAGCGACGGCTATAATGGCACGCCCACTGGTTTCGAGAATGTGTGCGAGGACGAGAACAACGTGTCAAAGCCCTATGTGCTGCATGCCGAGGCCAATGCCATCACGAAGTTGGCCCGCTCAAGCAACAACAGCGACGGTGCCACCATCTATATCACTGCCTCGCCTTGCATCGAGTGTGCCAAGCTCATCATTCAGTCAGGCATCAAGCGCGTGGTCTATGGCGAGAAGTATCGCCTTACAGACGGCATCGAGTTGCTGGAGCGCGCTGGCATTGAGGTGGTGTATTTGGAAGTTTGAGGTTTGAATTTTGAGTTTTGAGGTTTGAGAATTAAGATATAATCGATGAGTACGAAAAACAGATTTTCACCGTTGTGGTTGGCATTGGCCGTGGTGATAGGTATCGCCATCGGCACATTCTATGCCCATCATTTTTCAGGCAACCGCTTGAGTATCATTAACTCAGGCAGTAACAAACTGAACAACCTGCTTTATATCATCGACGACCAGTATGTCGATACCATCGATATGGCCGACTTGGTTGAGCAGGCCATGCCACAGATATTAGCAGAACTTGATCCCCATTCGACCTATATCTCTGCCAAGGACGTTCAGACGGCCAATGACGATCTGCGTGGTTCGTTCTCAGGCGTAGGTATCGAGTTTGTCATCCGTCAGGATACCCTACGTGTGCAGAATGTTGTTAGCGAAGGCCCTGCCGAGCAAGCTGGTGTACTGGCAGGTGATAAGATTGTGACTGTCGATGATTCTACGTTCACTGGCAAGAGTTTGACCAACGAGGAAGCCATGCATCGCCTGAAAGGTCCCAAGGGTACCAAGGTAAAATTGGGCATCTTGCGTTATGGTGAGAAGAATTTGCGTCATGTCACCGTGACACGCGACGATATCCCCATGAAGAGTGTGACAGCTGCCTATATGCTGGACGATCAGGCAGGTTATATTAAGATTAAGAACTTTGGCGAGAATACTTATCTTGAGATGTTGGTGGCACTGGCACAGTTGGCCGACGAAGGTTTCAAGCAACTCACCATCGACCTGCGCGGCAACACAGGCGGCTATCTGCAGTCTGCTGTTCAGATTGCCAACGAATTCCTGCCAAAGAATAAGCTGATTGTCTATACCCAGGGACGCCGTTCACCTCGCGAGGAACATCTTAGCGATGGACGAGGCAGTTACCAGCGCATGCCCCTCGTGGTGCTCATTGACGAGGGTTCTGCCTCAGCCAGCGAGATTCTGGCAGGTGCCATTCAGGACAACGACCGTGGTACCATTATAGGTCGCCGCTCGTTTGGTAAGGGCTTGGTTCAGAAACCTGTGGAGTTTGGCGACGGCTCAATGATGCGCCTTACCATTGCACGCTATTACACCCCTTCCGGCCGATGCATCCAGAAGCCCTATACCAATGGTATGGACAAGGACTATGAGGAAGACCTGCTGATGCGCTATCAGCATGGTGAGTTCTTCTCGCAGGACAGCATCAAGCACGTTGGTCCTGAGTATCACACTGGCAATGGCCGCGTGGTGTATGGCGGTGGTGGCATCACCCCCGATATCTTTGTGCCTGAGGATACCGTTGACTATACCTCTTATTATAAAGAAGCTTCTTGGTCGGGCTTGATTTTGCAGTTTGGCTATGAATATACCGACCAGAACCGTGGCACCCTGAAGAACTATGGTGACGAGGCATCGCTGCTGAAGTATCTCAAGAAGCAAAATCTCGTGGAGCAGTTTGCCCAGTATGCCGAGAAACACGGCTTGAAGCGCCGCAACCTGATGATTCAAAAGTCGCGCCGATTGCTGGAGCAGTATATCTACAGCCGTGTCATTTATAACATGCTGAGTGAGGAAGCGTGGTTGCAGTTCCTCAATGAGGATGATCCTGCCATCCGTGAGGCTCTCCATCTGTTTAAGGCAGGCGAGGCCTTTCCCAAGGCACCCGATTCGGATGTGAAGAAGCAAAAGAAGGTGGCTATGAGCTTTGACTATAGAGCCTTCCACCGTTCTTATTCAGTGATAGCAAGGGCTTAGTAGGCGAAAAGCCGATACAGCATTTTTATTTATAAGCTTAGCAAAACCTTATGTCGGCAATCACCTGGTTGCCGACATAATTATTTAATTTCTGTACGAATTCCTGACGGCGCATGCTCAGATCGGCACGCAGGGCAGGTGCGTTGAGGCTGACGAAGAGTGTCTGGTTGCGAATGACCACGTTGGTCGTATAGCGGGCGATGACCTCACCAGCCACCATGGGCCATGCCTCCACCAACCGCTTCTGCAGTAGTGGCGTCTCCAACCCCTGTGCGCGCAGGTTGCGCATGATGAGGTCACCAATGGCTTGTTCTCTTCTCTTAAACATGAATCTCTCCGTCCTCCACGCTAAATAGTTGATAGTCAAAGTCTCCGTGACTCAGAATCTGGTCAATGTGTTCGCGGTTGGTGTCTGTGATGAAAATCTGTCCAAACTGATTGCTGGCCACCAGTCTGACAATCTGCTCCACACGCTGCGCATCCAGTTTGTCGAAAATATCGTCCAGCAGCAGAATGGGCGTCCCTTCTCCACCTATCACATTTCTCTCTCCTCTTTCCTCTTTCCCCTTTCCACTCAACAAATAATACATAGCCAGTTTCAGGGCGATGACAAACGTCTTCTGCTGTCCCTGACTGCCCTCGCGCCGCATGGCATGCCCATCGATGAGTATCTCCAGGTCGTCGCGGTGGATGCCGTGAAGCGAGTAGCCCACGGCACGGTCCTTGAAGCGGTCGCGCTGGATGACCTCCAGCAGGGGGCCTCGCTGACAGTGCGACGTATAGTTGAGCGACACCTGCTCATGACCTCCCGAGATAGTCTCGTAGAACTCCTGAAACAGTGGGATGATGCGCTCCACCAAGTCCTTGCGCTTGGCATAGATCTTCTCGCCCTCGCGTGCCATCTGCTCCTCCCACAGCGCCAGCAACTCTGGGTCGGGCTCGCGGTCCTCCATCTTCAGCAGGGCGTTACGCTGTTGCAGGGCCTTGTTATAGCGGTTCAGTGACTCGATATAGCTACGGTCTATCTGGGCAATGACCACATCCATCAGTTTTCGGCGCTCCTCGCTGCTGCCCTCAATGAGATAGGCGTCGGCAGGCGAGATGAGCACCACGGGTATCAGTCCGATATGCTCTGACAGTCGCTGATAGGCCTTCTTGTCGCGCTTGAACACCTTCTTCACACCACGCTTCATGGCGCAGTGGATGGTGGTTGGTTGTTGGGTGTTGGCTGTTGGGTCTTGGCTGTTGGCTGTTGGGTGTTGGCTGTTAGCTGTTGGGTCTTGGCTAATAGCTAAAGGCCAATTGCCAATAGCCAAATACTTTCCTTCCAGCATAAAGAAATCCTCGCCATGACGAATCACCAGCGAGTCCTGCGTGGTCTGTGCCGAGTGGCAGAACGAGAGGAAATAGACGGCATCGAGCACGTTTGTCTTGCCCGCTCCGTTGTGACCAATGAAGCAGTTGATTTTCGGCGACAACGTCAGTGTTGCCTCCTTGATATTCTTATAGTTGATGATGGAAAGACGTTCTAAAATCAAACCTTAATCCTTATTTCTTAATCCTTAAATCTGAAATTATGGTGCAAAATTACTGCTTTTGGGGCTTAAAAACAAAAAAAGTCGGAAATAAATTTCACTATGTGCAATATTTTCTGTAATTTTGCGCCCGCAAATAATATACGAATCTAAAAACAAAAAAAATAATGGCAGACATTAAAAACAACAACGCTGCTCCCGCTTTTGGCGAGCAGAACAAACACGAGGCTTTGATCCTCAAGTACAAGAACGTGATTATCGGTGGCCTGATTGCTATCGTGGCTGGCATCGCCATCGGCTTCTTCGTGAAAAATTGCTCTACTGAGCAGTTCAATACCGCCAGCACTGATATGGCAAAGGCTCAGGAGTACTTCGCCGAGGCTATCATGAGCAACGACTCAGTGGCTTTCCAGAAGGCCCTTAAGGGTGACAGCATCAACGCTGGTTTCCTGACAGTCATCGAGAACGACGGCTCTGGCAAGGTGTCTAACCTCGCTAAGCTCTATGCTGGTATCTGCTACGCTCGCCTAGGCAACTTGCAGGAGGCTGCCAACTATCTGGAGCAGTTTGACGGCAAGGACGACGCCATGGTGTCACCCGCTGCTCTGGGTGCTCTGGGCAACGTGAAGGCTTCTCTGGGTCAGCTCGACGAGGCTGCCGCCACACTGATTAAGGCTGCAGAACTGGCCGACAACAACACCCTCTCACCCCAGTTCCTCATCCAGGCTGGCGAGATTCTCGAGAGCCAGGGCAAGAAGGCTGAGGCTAAGGAGCTCTACGAGAAGATCAAGGCTAAGTATGCTGACTGGCAGCGTTACAACACCATCGATAACTACATCGAGCGTGTGACTGAGTAATTAAGAATTTAGAGATAAGAAATAATGGCAACTGCCCTTCATAATCTGAGCGACTACGACTTCAATGCCGTGCCCGATGCGTCGAACATGATTTTCGGCATCGTGGTGGCTGAGTGGAATCCTGAAATCACAGGAGCCCTGCTCGAAGGTTGCGTCAGCACGCTCGAAAAGCACGGCGCCCTGAGCGAGAATATCCACGTGAAGACCGTGCCCGGCTCGTTCGAGTTGATTTATGGCGCTCATCAGATGACCCTCAACGACGGTTATGATGCCGTCATCGTCCTGGGCAGCGTCATTCGTGGCGAGACCCCTCACTTCGATTACATCTGTCAGGGTGTCACCGCGGGCATCGCTCGTCTGAATGCCACCAGCAACATCCCCGTTGTCTATGGTCTCCTCACCACCAACGACCAGCAGCAGGCGCTTGACCGTGCTGGCGGCAAGTACGGCAACAAGGGCGATGAGTGCGCTGTGGTAGCCATCAAGATGGCAAAGTTCTGATTAAAAGATCTCGCGCGAGTATTTATTTGTACACGCACAGGAAAAACTAATACACATACCAGTAAATTCTGGTAAGTTAAGAAGGCACAAGATTCTCTCGAGAATTTTGTGCCTTCTTCGCTAAGAAACAATCGAGGGCGTTTCTTACAATTCCTACAGCAAATAAAAGATTAGTGGAAGAGGGTTGCTCCTGCATGCCGTCTCACCATGGTGGGAACGTCGGAGGCGGGAGCGGTGATGTAAGTGTAGGGGACAGAGACGGCGGTGCCGAAGGAAGACGGCAGGGTGTCTGACTCTGCGATGTAGTTGTTGGGCTTCCACGTGACTGAAACGGCGTCTCGCTGACTGTAATAGGACGTGATGCCCTTGTCGAAATAGTTGCCCTCAATCAGGAACTCAGCGTTCTTGCGTGGATTGATGCAGTTGATGGGCTTGGCGCAACTGTAGTAGTTGTTGAGCACATGAATCTTGCCGACGCGGCCCATAGGCATGCGCTCATGACAGTCCGTGCTCCACCAGTTGTAGGCAAAGGTGGTGTTCAGGAATCCTGTGGCCTCGCTGTCGCTGCTGCCGATGAGGTTGCAGTTTTGGTGCATATATGACCTGCTGGTATAGTTGAAGGTACACCAGCTGACGGTGATGAAATTAGACGACTTGGTGATGTCGCAATTACCGTCGAGACCATCAGTAAATTCGCAGTGGTCTATCCAGCAGTTGACGGCACCCGTGCACGAAACCAGGTCGTTGCCGCCCACATCGACCGCACCCGGTCCCACCAGTTTTAGGTTGCGAATAATGATGTTCTGACAGTTGCTAATAGAGAAGATGCCCGCCTTGCGATATTTCTCCTTGCTGTCTCCAGTCATCTCTATGAGGATGAGGCGCGTGTGATATTCCGCCTCCTCCTTCACCGTCGTGCCGTTGGGCAGTTCACCGCCACCGTCAGAATTACTCATGTTGGGAATGCCAGCATCGTTGAGTGCTTTTTTCATCTCATCTGTGAGATGCCACTGAGTGCAGATGCGGGCTTTGTTGATGCCCAGTAGCGTCTTGTTGGGCGTGGATATCTTGACGTTGGCCGACACGATGAAGTCGCCCTCCGAGCCGTCGAAGATGATGACCCTGTTGGCCTCGTCCTTGATGGTCTCCTCAATGGTGCTCTTCATGTCCTGACCGTTGGATTTCAAAACGACGACACCCTTCGTGCCCTCTGCCACGGGGTAGGTGTAACACCCGCCGCCAGAGATGATGTAAGTGCTGTTGGTATCGCTGCGCGAGGCCGCTGTACAGAATCCGAAGGGCTTGTCCTGATATTTGTTGATGATGTCCATGGAGACATCCGACAATTGCTCGTCATCGTCAGACGTGCATGACGAGAAAACGCTCATGCTGTAGATGAGGATAGCAGTGAGCATACATATTTGTTTCATTTCTTCACGGTGATTAGAATCTTTTTAAGGAGCATGTCTTTGTCGCTGCGCTGACATTTGCCCAGCCACTTATGGAAATCGTCGAACGACACTTCGCGAGGGAAACCGCCAATCTTGGTGCTCTCGGCAGTCTTGGCAGAGGCCGTATCGACAGCCTTGAAGAACTGGTTGGGTGAGAAGATGACGTAGAGCTGATTGTTCTCGACAGCCTTCTCGGCAGTGAGCACATACTCATCGACAGACTCCTGGGGAGCCGCCTTCTCGCTAAACAGCGTGTAGTGCTTGTTAGCCTTGACCTGATAGATGCCGTCCTGCTGACCGCTGTAGGGTAGCAGACACTGCACCAACTGGCTGTCATCGACCAGATAGACGGCCAGATAGCCATTGACGGGCGTCTGGAACGACAGGTACAACTCGTCGCCACTTTTAAACTCATCACTCTCGAAGCGGTCCTCCGTGCCGTTGCGCAGCACCTTGGCCTGCACCGCCACTTTCGAGGCCACCAACTCGCGTGCCTTGCCCTTCACGCGACAGAACACCACCAACTGGTCCTGCTCATAGCTGACCTTGTATTCCGGTTCGCCGATGGTCTCAATCCATTCACCCTTGACGTCCGAACTGCCATAGGTGTTGAAGCGCGTAGAGGTCTTGTCTTCATAATTCTCGACATGCGTCAGGTTGGTCTGTGAGATGATGGTGCCAAACTCATCAGCCAGTGCCGACAGCTTGGCTTGGTTCAGGGCATAGCTCTTGGCATCCGTGGGCGACACATTCTCTGGAGCCACGTAGGTATATTCGCCCACGATGGTCTTCACCTTCTGTGCGAAAACAGAGAGTGAGAGCGTGGCGAGGAACAGGAGGCATAATACTTTTTTCATAGGCATAAAAAGAAAGAGAGGGGGAGGTGAGTCCCCCTCGTATTGATTTGTTCTGATTACTGAGTCAGCATTTCCCAAGGCATCAGCTTCTTGGCGCGGGTGAGCACGGTCATCTTGACCTGAGCCTCGAAATAGCGCTTGAGGTCAGGACCGCCGTTCTTGACGACGCACTTAGACAGCGTGCCGCTCAGCACCTCGTCCACGCGCACTTCGCCCACCTTTTTGTCAATCATCTCGCCCGCAATCTCGGTCTTGATGAACACCTCGAAGATCTGGCCCTTTGAGATGCCTGCATCACTGCCCACGCTGATATAGCATGACTTGACGCCCTTCTTTGAGTCCACCTCGTCGAGGGCCTTGATGGTAGCCTCCACCTTGAAGTGGTTGTCCACGAAGCGCTTCATGCGTTTCTTGGCATACTCGATGGCCTTGAGGATGGCCTCGTCCTTCGTGTCGCCGATGGTGTATGAATCCTTGAAGGTCTCAGAGGTCTTGGTGACACCCGTCTCCGTCTCGATGAGCGTCAGGGTGTAGTTGATGGTGGCCTCATACTGCGTCTTGCCGTTTGACGAAGAACTCTTTGTATCGACAGAGTTCAGCGTGCCCTCCAGATAGAACTGCACGCTCATGCTGTTGAGGAACAGCAGCAACTCGTTCTTGGCTTTCGGCATATTGCCAAGTGTGGCGGCCTCAACCACGGTGAGGCGGTCTGTCTCAATCAGTCCAGAGACAATCTCCTGTCTCAGGTTGTTGCATGCCACGCGACTGGCGTTACTCTTGTTCTGGAATTCGGCTACAACCACGTTGGGTTTCTCGTCCTGAGCCATCATCGCCAGTGTCATCACCAGCATGGTGGCTACTGTGAAAAGTCTTTTCATCATTGTTTTATTGCTGTTTTTGAATTGATAATCTGAAGAATATTTATTGCTGGTCGCGACGCAGGAACGAGCGTTTCTGCTTGGGTTGCGCGGGTTGGGTGTTCTGAGGCTGCTGCTGTGTGGCAGGCGTGGTGGGTGTACCGACATTCACCTGCGGACGCGGCATCGTTTCATAGCGCTTGGCGGCCTCGGGTGCAAACTGCCAGTTGCGCCAGTCCGTGGCACCTGCTCCCGCATTGATGGTAGGCGTCTGCGGCTTCTCGTTTTCCAATACGGCAGCCTGGTTCACCTGCTTCGTCACGCGGTCGCTCAATTCACCCAGCGTGATGCAGCCACCGCTCTTCTGCAGACCCTCCAATATATAATAGGTGAAAAGTCCGTGCTCCTTGTCCTTCAGTGGATAGGCCGTCTGTCCCGCCTCTGTGGCTGAGAAGATGACCATCTTGCCATTCACAGCGTCCTTCTTGGCCTTGATGGCAACGGCACGAGCCGACTGCATCATGCCGCCGTCGCGCTTGGCACCGCTGAAACAGGCATCGAGGAACACCAGCGTCTGACGAGACTTCATGGCACCCAGACGCTTGTAGAGCGACTCTGTGGAGAGGCCGCTGGTAGGTTCAGAGCTATAGCCGTCGATGGGCAGCAGATAGGCTTTCTTCGATTCATCGTCGGGCATGCCGTGACCGCTGTAATAAATGATGGCACGCGCCTCGCCGTCCTTCACGTTCATCACGTTCTCCAGCCATTTCAGGTTGTAGTTCATGTCGTTGAGCGAGGCATCGGGCACAAACTTGATATTCTTCTCGGGCACGCCAAGCGTCTTGATCAGATAGCGCTGAAACACGGCACCATCATTCAGGGCAAACGGCACCTCCACCTCGTGCTTATAGTGCTCGTTGCTGATGATGACGGCAAAGGTGTTCTCGTCGTGGTGGTCCGTTACTGCCACATAGGTGTCAACGCTGGCACCCTGGCCAAAGCCAGTTATGTAATATGCTGATAGCATGATGAGCAGCAAAAGTCTTCTCATAATTATCTATAGGTTTTAACAATTGTTTATTGCAAAGATAAGCGATATTCATAAAATGGCCAAATAATTTGCTGTTATTAACACTTTTTGCAGTCAAAATGGCAAAAGAAGTGGCAATTTGTGCCATTGTTCCACTTTTTTTATTATCTTTGCCTGTGTTTTTTTGAGAAGAAGAAAAGAATATGAAACTGATTTCTTGGAACGTCAACGGACTGAGGGCTTGCGAGGGCAAGGGCTTCAGCGATATCTTCCGCGAGATGGATGCGGACTTTTTCTGCCTGCAGGAAACGAAGATGCAGGCCGGTCAACTGGACTTGCAGTTCGAGGGCTATGAGTCATACTGGAACTATGCCGAGAAGAAAGGCTATTCAGGCACGGCCATCTTCACCAAGCACAAGCCCCTCAATGTGACTTATGGCATCGGCATCGATGAGCATGACCACGAGGGTAGGGTGGTGACGCTTGAGATGGATGATTTCTTCCTGGTGTGCTGCTATACACCCAATTCGCAGGACGGCTTGAAGCGCTTGGATTACCGCATGACGTGGGAAGACGCGTTCCGTCAGTATCTCCTTCGTCTGGACGAGCAGAAGCCCGTCATCCTGTGTGGCGACCTCAACGTGGCTCACGATGAGATTGACCTGAAGAACCCCAAGACCAATCGCATGAACGCAGGTTTTACGGACCAGGAGCGCGAGAAGTTCAGCACGCTGCTGGCCAGTGGTTTCACGGACACCTTCCGCTGGAAATATCCTGAGCAGGTCACCTATTCGTGGTGGTCTTACCGCTTCCAGGCTCGTCAGAAGAATGCTGGTTGGCGCATTGACTATTTCGTGGTGAGCAACCGCCTGCAGAATCGTGTCAGCGACGCAAAAATCCTCACTGAGGTCCTTGGCTCAGACCACTGTCCCGTAGAGTTGGATTTAGTCTAAACCTCCACGCCTCCACCTTCCAACCTCAACCCTCTTTTAGGTACTCCGCAAAGATGCGAGCCGCGCTCTCCACCTTTGCTGCGCAGGGGCGTGTCTTATAGTATTCCGCTGTGCGTGGCGAGGCAATATAGCTGGTGTTCGCCTTCTCGTAGCCCTTGAGTCCTAAGAGCTCGGCGCAGATCAGGCTGCCATTCTCCTCCTTCGACCTGTTGAGCAACTCCTGCACCACTTTATAACAGGCCGACTTACCCTCGCGGTCGCTGCCCTC
>CACYNE010000026.1 GCA_902775605.1 uncultured Prevotellaceae bacterium | reverse complement strand
AAGTGTTAAAATTTAGGAGAAGCTGATATTCAGCACTTTAGTTAGAGTTGTTTTGTGTTATTCATGGTTATTTAGGTATTGCTACATACAACCAGAGAATGCACTTTGTCCAATAGAAATAACGCTATCTGGTATTTCGATTGAAGTCAAGTTCTTGCATCCAGAGAAAGCAGCTTTTCCTATCGATGTCACACTATTTGGAATGGGAATCGTGGTTAACTTTACACAACTAGCAAATGCGCTATCACCAATTTCTGATACACTGTTCCCAATTGATATTGTATCAAGTCGAGTACAATAAGAAAAACCACTTAGATATGTTACACTATTTGGAATAACAATGGATGTCAACCCCCTACAACTTCTAAAAGCATCTTCCTTTATCTCTTTTACACCATTATGAATTTCTAACGTTTTCAATCCCGTGAATTCTTTAAATGCATTTTCTTCTATTGTCTCAACCCCAGGCCCTATTGTAATTTTTGTTATTCCGGTTCTTATATGATTATTATATGTATCATATTGTATTTCATTGTGAATATCGGTTATAGGTTCACACCAATTACCAATATTCACAATATTTTTGCAATTATACGTTAAGGTCTCAAGAGCAAAACAACCAGTAAATGCATTCTCACCAACATCAGACAAATTCCTTCCAAATGTTATTTCTTTTAACCCCGAACACCAATAAAACGCACCTCCTCCAATCGTTGTTACGTAGTCTGGTATAATGATTGACTTCAACCCTGTACAATTACTAAATGCCGCGCCACCGATTGATGTTACACTATCGGAGATTGCAATTGATGTTAAGCCTATGCATCCTGAGAAGGCGTTTTCTCCAATTAATGTTGTGCTGTCTCCTATTACAATATTCTGAATGGTCTTTATTCCTTGAAACCACGATCCAACCTCCTTTGCATTCATTTCCAAATCTGTTAAACCAGTGCACCCTGAGAAAGCAGTTCCATCAATTGATGTTACGCTGCAACCTATGGAAATAGATACCAATTTATTACAATTATTGAAAGCAGAGCCTTCAATTGTCTTAACACTATTACCGATTCTTACAGATGCTAATTTCGTACAGTCCCAAAATGTACGTTCTTTGATAGTGATTACACTATCTGGAACCACAAAAGATGTTAAGCCTGAACAACCCAAGAAAGCTGCTTCACCAATTAAAGTCACACTGTTAGGAAGTTCAATTGATGTTAAGCCTGTGCAACCAGAGAAAGCCATTTTCTCAATTGATTTTATACTATTAGGAATGTTGATAGATGTCAGGCCTTTACAACCAGAGAATGCAGTCACACCAATTGATGTTACGCTATTTGGAATGACAAAGGTGGAAATTCTTTCACAACCACTAAACGTACCTTCTTTAATAGTTGTTATACCATTGGGTATTTCAATAGATGTCAAATATTTACATCCCTTAAATGCACTACCACCTATAGAAGTTACACTTTGGGGAATATCTATAGAAGTCAAAGCAGAGCATCCATCAAAAGCATGCTCGCCAATTGAAGTCACTCCATCTGGGATTATTATTGACATCAAGGCAGTACATTTCAGAAATGCATAACTTCCAATTGAGGTTACACCAGAGTCAATAATTACAGAAGAAATATAAATATTATTTCCACCCCATGAATAACCATTAAAGTTAAAGTCTGTCATTTCGCCACTACCTGATATAGTTAACGTTCTTGTAGATTTCTCATATGTCCATATAAGATTTTCCCCACATGTACCGCTATTATATGCCAACGAAACCAGGACAGATAATAAGAATGTAAGTAATAATAGGACTCGTTTCATATTAGTCAAAATGTTATGTTATTTTTCAATACCATTTTCTTAACCAAAACTCATTAAAAAGGTCACTCTCTGTATCTTCGAACTTACCCTCCTTCCAACCAATTACTTCATAGAACGAAAGAATACCCCATTTTGCCTGCTCACAATCATATTTCAATTTTTCCCAGTATCTACCTTCGTCGTGAAAAGTTATAACCCAATAATGGGGTTCACGTGTGTCACCATAGGTTTCAACTACAGTTTGCCGATAACGAGTTAATTGATTATTGTGAATCATAGTATAAGCTTTGTCTTCTATCACAATAAGATGCTGCTCTATTATGCCATTTACTTTAATATCGACTTCTGCAACCACATCAATACTCTTCCATTGCCTCCACACCTCTACCTTAATTATCTCTACGTTCTGTTTGATGTCTTTGTCAATCTCAATAAGACGTAGTAATACCTCTTTGCTAATTCTGTGTAGTTGTGGCTTATCTATGTCCTTTTCTGCTGCAAGTCGCATTAACCATGATATTTGAAAATCAAGCATAGATTCATACCCATGATTGCTATGCCAACTATCTTGCATAAATAATGATTCTTTCATATTAGATATTGTTTTGAATGTTAGTGATAAGATTTTGAAATAATCAGTAAAATATAATCCATTTCATAAAGGATGAAAGATTCTTCTAAAGATTATCATAGGCAGTTCCTTTTGGAGCCGACAGTCGCCCAGATTCAGCGGTTAGTAGTAATAAAACGGAAAGACGTGGGTGCTCTACTTCGCCTATCCCACGTGAGGGCTCTCGCATCGCCTTGCCAAGGATAAGCAACTCGATAGCCCACGCCGAGATATATTGACGACACCCCTAAAAGGGGCAGAGTACAATACACCCAATGTGGACGTCTTGTTGCGTTCTCTTCTTGGCTTGTGAATTTGCGAGATTCTCACGTAGAAGATAACGTTCGTAAACGTCCTTTTTCCACTAAAGTATGACCCGTCTTGTCCTCTCAGACTATACGAGTCGTCTGCAAATATACAAAAAAGTTGGCACAATGGGCATGCTTTTGCAGAAAAACTTCATAAATCGATGAAAATTCCAAGAAAAACAATAAAAATCTCCGAGCCGACAAGCGACTCGGAGATATTTGTTTTTCAAATTGATCAAGGTGCATTGTCTCATCTTTATTATCAACCAAATAAGATTAAAGTGACAGCTCTTTATATCCTTGGTGAGGGTTTGGTGAGGGTCAGTGTAGGGTTGAGAGCACCATCAACATGCCCCAATCCCTTTGTATATCGGAGTTTCAGCATGCTTATGGTGAGGATAACAGAAAAAATGAAGATTCTTGCAGAAAATTTTGGATTAGTGAACGATTTGTTGTATTATTGCACAACCCTCATTTTAAAGGGGTCGAATTCAACCCCCTTATGGATGAAGCTAAGCCTGTCATCCTTTTCACTTCATTCTTCGTAAGACATAAAAAATGGCGGTGAAGTCATCGACCCCACCGCCTTTCTCTTGTGGATTAATATTTGATTACTTAAGTTCGAACTTGTAGCCGATAGTCAGCATACCACCATCGTTATACCATTTAACATTATTGCCGTTTTTGTTCAGCTTAGTAATGGCTGCTGCACCACGAAGGTCGAGGGTGATACCGTTCTTGAACTCATAAGAGAGGCCAACGGGAAGTGCAAGGTTGAAGGTGTTGCATTGGTTCTTAAAGTCACCATCGTCACCTTTGGCATTAATAACGAAGCCAGGCTGCAAACCAATCTTGAGTGCGAAACCTTTGGCAACATAGAAATTGGCCAGAACGGGGATGTTGATGAAGTCAACTTTATCGGCACCATAACCCTTGATCTTCCATCCTTGCTGCTGGTACATCAATCCGGCAGAAACAGAGAGCCACGGTGTGGTGGTATAGTATTCTCCTTCTACACCAAGGGCAAGACCTGTACGAGAGTCGTTGTTTTCATACTTCACAGTACCAGTTGCAGTTTCTTCTTCTCCTCTAAGATAACCATTTGAGATACCAATCATGGGCTGAACGGTGATTTGCCCTGCGCCATGACGCATTTTCTGAGCACTTGCAGACAGGCTGATTACAGCCATCACTGCGATTAAAAAGAATTTTTTCATGTTACTTTAGATTTTAATAATTTATATACGGAAAACCGTGTTTTTTATATCATAGCTATTCACTACAACATCATCTTTGTATAATATTTGGTGACAAAGATAAATATTTTTTTGCATACTCACACTCTTTTGGGCAAGAAAATTGCAAAAACAGGCAAAATTACCCCTGTCTGAGAGTAAGTACCAAGTATTCTGATTGAGTTCCGATACGTATTTTCGGTCCCCAGATGCCCAGTCCAGAACTGATGTAATAGTGGGTATTTCCACGCTGATGACGCCCCCACGATTTCTCATAGACCTCGTCGGTAATCCACGAGATGGGCCATATCTGTCCGCGATGGGTGTGTCCGCTGAACTGGAAGTCGATGCCCGCCTGTTCTGCCTCCTCCAAATGATATGGCTGGTGGTCGAGGAGGATGGTGAAGCCTTCCAACCCCGCTGTGAGATCCTTCACCGAGGCACGGCGGAACGCCGTACGGTCGTTGCGCCCGATGATGTCGATGCCTTTGAAATGGGCCACCGAATCCTTCAACAGTGTGATGCCGGCATCCTTGAAGAACTGCTCCACATCGACCATCGTGCCCTGACGGTTCATCGTCTGTCCACCGCTGTAGTACTCATGATTGCCCAGCACGGTATAGACAGGTGCCTGGATGCGACGAAACTCCTCGGCACAGTTATCAGCAATGACCGGACGCAGACTACGGTCGATGATGTCGCCGCCAATAAGCACCAGGTCGGGCTTCTCGGCATTGATGATATCCACCCACCGTGCCAGTTCTGCCTTGCGATTGTGATAGCCTATATGCAGGTCGCTGGCCAAGACGATGGTCAGCGGTTCTTCTATGGCTTTCGCCGTGGTTAGGGTCATCTCTTCGCGTTGTTTGTGGTGATACTGCATGCCACCCAGCACCATCACCAGCGTCACGAAACCTACCACCACAGAGAGCCCGACCCCACTGTCCTTCAGATAAATCTTCGGCAGCAGATGACACAGCGCGGCAATGTCGGCCACAAGGAAGAGAAGGAAGAGATAGAGAAAGGCGATGAGCCATGTGTTGCCCACTTCATAGAACACCGTGGCCACTCCGACAGAGACGCGCTCGGTGACGAAGAAGCCCACGAAGAAACTGATGAACCACAAGAGGAACACAGACATAACAGTCAACTTCAACGGCCATCCCGTTGGCGTGATGCGCCACAAGTGCCAACTCACATATCCTGTAAGGGCCAGCACCAACGCCAAAATGAGAGGTATTGTTTTCATCATATAGCACTATTTTGCTACAAAAATACGACTATTTTTTAATAAAAATCAAAAAAATGGCCTCTCATTTGGATTGTTAGCATATTTTTTATTACTTTGCAGAGCTTTTTAACGATAATTTTTAAAACTTTTACCTCTAAAAATAAAACTATAACTAACGCATGAAGAAATTCATCTCCTTGGCCTTGATGCTATGGACAGCGATGACTGCCATGCCTCAGAGACAAACGTTGTTCGACAACGACTGGACATTCACACGTAACGGGAAGACCATCAACGTTGACCTGCCACATGACTGGGACATCTACGAAGGACCGAACTCTGCCACAGGAGCAACAGGCACCGGCGGCGGTTGGTTTGCTGGCGGCAAGGGTGAATATCGCAAGACGTTCAAGACCCCAAAGGCCGACGTTGTCAGACTGCACTTCGAAGGCGTCTATCAGAAAGCAGAAGTCTTTGTCAACGGCAAGAAGGCTGGTCAGCATGCTTACGGCTACACGCCCTTCACCATCGACATCACTCCCTATATGAATAAAAACTCAAATCTCAACGAGGTGGTGGTGAAGGTCAACAACAGCGAACAACCCAACTGTCGCTGGTACTCTGGCTCGGGCATCTATCGCCACGTGTGGCTTGTCACCACAGCCAAGCGTCACATTGACGAGCAGAGCGTGTATGTGACGACGCCCGACATCCACACGGTGAACATCAAAGCCGAGGTGGTGATGGAGGATGGTTCGCGCAAGCCCATTGAGAAGACCATCCACGTAGAGAATCCCCATCTATGGTCGCCTAACGATCCGTACCTCTACCACACCACCATCGAGGTCGAGGGTGATGTGCTGCCCGTCACCTATGGCATCCGTACATTCAGTTTCGATGCCGAGAAGGGATTTATGCTTAACGGCAAACCACTACTTATCAACGGTGCCTGTCTGCACCACGATGATGGCATATTGGGCGCGATGGCTTTCGATGCTGCTGAGATTCGCAAGGTGAAGTTGATGAAAGAGGCTGGATTCAACCTGGTTCGTACCAGTCACAACCCCACCACTCGCACTTTCCTTGATGCCTGCGACTCGCTGGGCATGCTGGTTATCGACGAGGCATTCGACGGCTGGCGCACACAAAAGAATCCCTACGACTATTCTACCCTTATCGACTCGTGTTACCGCGAGGATATCCACGCCATGGTGCAGCGCGACCGCAACCACCCCAGCGTCATCAGTTGGAGCATCGGCAACGAGGTCATCGAACGCAAGGACATCCGCGTGGTCACCACCGCCCGCCAACTGAAGCGTGCCATCCTGGAGAAGGACAACACACGACCCGTGACCGAGGCCCTGTGTGCATGGGACAACGACTGGGAGATATATGATCCGCATGCCGAGGTGCTCGACGTGGTGGGTTATAACTACATGATTCACAAGCACAAGAGCGACCACCAGCGCGACCCCAAGCGCGTGATGTGGCAGACGGAGAGCTATCCGCGCGATGCCTTCAAGAACTGGGCATTGGTGCAGGAATATCCCTATATCGTTGGTGATATCGTATGGACGGGTCTCGACTATCTGGGCGAAAGCGGCATCGGGCGCACCTACTATGAGGGCGAACGTCCGGGCGAGCACTATGTGGACGGCGGTCAGCCCGACTGGCACGGTGCTTACTGCGGCGATGTGGACATCACCGGGTGGAGGAAGCCCATCAGTCACTACCGCGAGATGCTTTGGAAAGACGAAAAGGATTTGTATATGGCGGTGAAAGAGCCCGACGGCTATTACGGAAAGATTCATCAGACAGCTTGGAGCGTTTGGCCTACATGGGAGAGTTGGAATTGGCCATCCTGGGAAGGCAAGCCCATTGAGGTGGAGGTTTACACAAAGGCGCCAGAGGTGAAACTGTATCTGAACGACGAACTCATTGGCAACAAAAAGGTAACTGCTAACACACAGTTCAAGGCAACCTTCTCGGTACCCTACAAGGCAGGAACCCTAAAGGCCGTAGATGCTGAAGGTCATATTACGACGATTGCTACAGCAGGCCAACCGGCTGCCCTGCGTTTGACGGCAGACAAGACCATTCTGCAGCACGATGGTCAAGACTTGGCCTTTATCACCGTCGAGGTGGTTGACAGCAAGGGACGCGTCTGTCCCGATGCCGCCATCCCCTGCGAGGCCATCGTGAAAGGTCAGGGCACCCTACTATCTTTTGCTTCGGCCGATCTGAAGGATCGCGAGCCCTATACCTCACCTCGTGTCACCACTTGGAAAGGTCGTGCCCTACTCGTGGTCAGAAGCGGCAAAGGCAAGGGCAAGACACAGGTGAGCATCAAGAGCAGCCTGCCTACATCGAACATTACTTTTAAATAACCCAATAACAATGAAAAAACTTTTCTTACTACCGATGCTGGCATTGGCCATGACTGCCAACGCACAGCGCACACCCACCATGGGATGGAGTTCTTGGAACACGTTTGCCCTAAACATCAACGAGCAACTGATTCGCCAGCAGGCCGATGCGATGCACAACACTGGACTGCAGAAGGCAGGTTATAAATACGTAAACATTGACGACGGCTATTGGGACGGGCGCGATGCCAACGGCGATCTGCGCCTCAACAAGAAACTGTTTCCCAATGGCATGCGTGCCTTGGTGGATTATATCCACTCGCTGGGTTTGAAGGCAGGTATCTATAGCGATGCCGGCGACAACACCTGCGGCTCGGGCGGTCAGCATGCGTGGGGCCTCGGCGTGGGCTTTGCCGGTCACGAGGAAAGAGACTGTAAACTGTACTTCATCGACTGGGACTTTGACTTTATCAAGGTGGATTACTGCGGCGGCATGCACATGCGACTGGATGAGCGCGAGCAATACACCAAGATTTCCAACGCCATCAGAAACTGTGGCAAAAAGGATGTGGTGTATAACATGTGTCGCTGGGCGTTCCCTGGCACTTGGGGAGCCGATGTGGCCGACTCGTGGCGCACCACAGGTGATATCTACGATGCCTGGAAATCGGTGAAGGGCATCCTGGCCGAGAACCTCTATCTGTCGGCCTACTGCCACGATGGTCATTACAACGATATGGATATGCTGGAGGTAGGACGCTCGATGTCGAAGACGGAGGACGAGACACACTTCGGTATGTGGTGTATCATGGCATCGCCGCTGCTCATCGGATGCGACATGGCCAACATCAAGCCTGAGGCACTGGAACTGATGTGCAACAAGGAACTCATCGCCCTGAATCAGGACAAGCTGCACCTGCAGGCCTATGTGGCCGACAAGCAGAATGAATGCTTCATCCTGGTGAAGGACATCAAGAAGCTGGGTGGCAAGGAGCGCGCAGTGGCCATCTACAACCCCAGCGACCAAGAGCAGAAGGTGAAGCTCGACCCGAAGACCATCGACCTGGGTGGCAATGTGCAGTATGACGACTGCTTCGCACAAGCCCCCTACCTCTATACGTCATGGCCCGCCCCAATTACGGTGCCTGCTCACGGCACAAAGATTTATCGCGTGAAGGGACAGAAGCGATTGGAGCGCACCCGCTATGAGGCAGAGACAGCTTTCCTGAGTTGCTATCAGGAGTTGCGCAACAACCAGGCTGACGGCACCGCTATCTACGAACAGAAGGAAGGTGCCGAGGGCGGCTATGTGGTGAAGTTTCTGGGTAAACGCGCCGACAACGACCTGCAGTGGCAGCACGTCAATGTGAAGAAGGCCGGCACACGCAAGATGACCATCGCCTGCTTCTCTGGCGAGGAGCGCGAGATGGACGTCTATGTCAACGGTGAGTTTGTGAAGACGCTAAAGGTACCTGCCCGCGATTGGAATGAACGTCAGACCATCACCCTGAGTGTTCCCCTGAAGAAGGGCGACAACACCATCCGCATCAACAATCCGCGCGGCTGGTGCCCTGATATTGATGGTATGACACTCGACACCAACAGCTAAGACGATGAAGAAGAAGATATTGACCATCATGATGGTCTGCACCGCATACGGCAGTCCGGCACAGGGATCAAGTCATGAGCCCTGTGGCCCTGTGCCAACGGAGAATCAGTTACGGTGGCAGGACATGGAGATGTATGCCTTCATCCACTATTCGCTAAACACCTATACCGATCAGGAATGGGGGTTCGGCAACGAAGACCCAAAGCTGTTCAATCCCAGTAATCTAGATTGTCGCCAATGGGCGCGAGTGTGCAAACAGGCAGGCATGAAGGGCATCATCTTCACCGCTAAGCACCACTGTGGTTTCTGCATGTGGCCTTCGAAATATACGGAGTATTCAGTGAAGAACTCACCGTGGAAGAATGGTCAGGGCGACGTAGTGCGTGAACTAGCTGAGGCTTGTAAGGAAGAGGGATTGAAATTTGCAGTCTATCTCTCGCCTTGGGACAGAAACCATCCTGAGTACGGCAAGCCGGCCTACGTAACCTATTTCCGCAACCAGTTGCGCGAGCTGCTGACGGAGTATGGCGATATCTTTGAGGTATGGTTCGATGGAGCTAACGGAGGCGATGGCTGGTATGGCGGCGCTAACGAAACGCGGCGTATAGACGGAAAAACCTACTACCAATGGGCAGAGACATTCCGCATGATTCGCGAGTTGCAACCCAATGCTGTTATCTGGAATGATGGTGGTGATCGTGGCGACCTGCGATGGGTCGGCACTGAGGCTGGCAATGTTGGCGAGACCAACTGGAGCCTGCTGAACAAAGAGGGTGATGTGCCCTACCAGATGCTACACTACGGAGTGGAAGATGGCGACTCCTGGGTAGCCGCCGAGACGAACACCAGTATTCGTCCGGGGTGGTTCTACCACGAAACGGAAAACGAGAACGTAAAGAGTCTGTCGAAACTGATGGACACCTACTATAAATCGGTGGGGCGCAACTCTTGTCTGCTGCTCAATTTCCCCATTGCTCCCAACGGGCGCATCCACCCCACAGACTCCCTGCGAGGTATCGCCTTCAAGAAAATGATTAACGAGGTATTCAAGACCGACCTCACCAAGACGGCGCTGCAAACGCCACTGAACATTCCTAAAAAGCAGGGAGAAGATGTCTTGGCTCTACAAAAAGCATGGGGTAGTGGGAGACTCATTGAGTTCTTGAACCCCACCACCTTCAACCGCTTTGTAGTGGAGGAGGATATCCGCTACGGACAGCGGGTAAAGAAATTCTCGTTGGAGGCTGAGGTCGATGGACAGTGGGTGCCCTTGAAGGATGAACTCGTGGAAAATGGAGATGGTTTGACGACCATCGGTCATCGCCGTATTATCTGTTTTCCCACCGTCACCGCCACTCGTCTGCGCTTCATCGTCACCGATGCCAAGTGCGACCCTATCATCAAGAAGGTGGGCATCTATCTGGCACCAAACATTACACAAGACACGCCCGATGCTGGCGAGAAACATGCATCAGATTATTATATCTTCTTTGGAGCCGACAAGATGATGTTTGTGACCCTCAACGACGAGGCAACGGTAACGGGTTTCCGCTATCTGCCACCACAAGATTCGAAGGAGGGTCTCGTTACCCACTACCGCATTTCCGCCACCACCGACTGGCAAAAGTGGGAGACACTGGGCGAGGGTGAGTTCTCGAACATCGTAAACAATCCCATCTGGCAAACCGTACGCTGCAAGCCCACTCGTGCAAAGGTTATCCGTGTGGAAGGTCTTCGACTGGCACAAGGTGAGCGAATGAGTTATAGTGACGTAGAAGTAATAACTGAAAAATAAGATATATGAAGAAACTATTAACAACGATGTTGATGACAGCTGCTGTGGTAGCTGGCAATGCGCAAGACAAACTGTATGCCGACGAGTTTCCCCTTGGTGATGTAACTCTGTTGGACGGTCCGCTAAAGAAAGCGCGCAACCTGAACATTGAGACGCTGCTGAAGTACGATGTTGACCGTCTGCTGGCGCCCTACCGCAAGGAGGCGGGGTTGGAACCAAGAGCCAAGACCTATCCCAACTGGGACGGGCTCGACGGCCACGTGGGTGGTCACTACCTGACGGCGATGGCTATGAATGCCGCCACGGGCAATGAGGAGTGTCGCCGCCGCATGGAGTACATGATTAGTGAACTGCAGCTCTGTGCCGATGCCAACATCAAGAACCATCCCGACTGGGGCAAGGGCTACGTAGGCGGCATGCCCAACAGCGAGCGCATCTGGTCGAACTTCAAGAAGGGAGACTTTGGCGTCTATTTCGGCTCGTGGGCACCATTCTATAACCTTCATAAGATGTACGCCGGTTTGCGTGACGCGTGGTTGTATTGCGGCAACGAGCAGGCCAAGACACTTTTCCTAGGCTTCTGCGACTGGGCTACCGACCTCACGGCAGGCTTGTCGGACGCTCAGATGGAGCGAATGCTAGATAACGAGCACGGTGGCATCAACGAGGTGCTGGCCGATGCCTATGCCATTACGAAAGAACCCAAATATCTCTTCGCTGCCACGCGTTTCTCGCACCGTCGACTGCTCACGCCCATGTCGCAGCGCCAAGATTGTCTCGACAACATGCATGCCAACACGCAGGTACCTAAGGTGGTGGGCTTCGAGCGCATCAGCGAACTGGCCAACCTTTATCCCATGAAGCACTGCTGGCTGGCAGATAACGGGGATAAAATCTGTGGATCAACCAACTTCGAGCCTTATCACGAGGCGGCAAATTACTTCTGGGACATCGTGACGGGTGAGCGTTCGCTGGCCTTTGGCGGCAACTCGCGTCGTGAACACTTCCCCAGCAAGGAGGCCTGCATCGACTTCGTTAACGACATCGACGGTCCAGAGACCTGCAATACCAACAACATGCTGAAGTTGACCGAGGATATGCACCGTCGCAATCCGGAGGCCCGTTATGCCGACTACTACGAGTTGGCTACGTTCAATCACATCCTCTCCAGTCAGCATCCCGAGCACGGCGGCTACGTCTATTTCACTTCCGCCCGTCCCCGTCATTATCGCAACTACTCGGCACCCAACGAGGCCATGTGGTGCTGCGTGGGCACTGGTATGGAGAATCACGGTAAGTACGGACAATTCATCTATACCCATGTGGGTAATGCACTTTACGTGAACCTCTTCGTAGCCTCTGAGCTGAATTGGAAGGAAAAGGGCCTCACCCTGAAACAGGAGACGGCATTCCCTTACGCAGAATCGAGTAAGATCACCATTACCAGTGGAAAGGGCGAGTTCCCCCTCTTGGTGCGCTATCCTGGTTGGGTAAATCCAGGTGATTTCAAGGTTAGCGTCAACGGCAAGCCCGTTAACATCATCAGCGGCCCGTCCAGCTACGTCACGATCAATCGCAAATGGAAAAAAGGCGACGTCGTTGAAGTGACGTTCCCCATGCACAACAGCATCAAGTACTTGCCTAACGTTCCGCAGTACATCGCCCTGATGCATGGTCCTATCCTGCTTGGTGCGAAGACGGGTACGGAAGATCTGGCACATCTCGTGGCCGATGACAGTCGTTTCGGACAGTATGCCAGCGGTAAGAAACTGCCCATCGATCAGGCACCTATCCTCGTCAATGGTAATATTGACGATATTGCCGGGCAGATAAAGGAGATTGAAGGAAAGCCGCTTCACTTTATGTTGGAGACGAAAGTTGTGAACGCCCCTGCCAACAAGGCTTACGAATTGCAGCCCTTCTTCGAGATTCACGACAGTCGTTACATGATTTATTGGCTGGCTCTTTCGGAAGACAGCTATAAAGGCTATCTCGACAACTTGGCCAAGCAGGAGCAGGAGCGTCAGGCACTCGAGGCCCGCACCGTTGATAAGGTGCAGCCTGGTGAACAACAGCCCGAGACTGACCACAAGATGGAGACCGACCGCTCCAACACAGGTAATACCAACGACATGTTCTTCCGTGATGCCCGCAACGGTCACTATTTCAGTTATTTGATGCAAACGGGTGGTGAGACCGACCTCACCCTGCGTCTGACGTTCTGGGGACAGGACGAATGGCGTACATGTGAGTTTGATATCATGATTGACGACCAGTTGATGTGTAGTGTGAACAACACCCACAAGTGGCGCACCTCGCAGTTCAAGACGGAGGACTATGCCATCCCTGCCGACCTCCTCAAGGGCAAGACACAGGTACGTGTCAAGTTTGTAGCGAAGTCGGGCAAACAGGTGGGAGAGATTTATGGTGTACGACTCATAAAGCAATAGATACATGAGAAAGTTCTTCATCCTGATAGCCTTAACAGGAGCAACAGTCTGCCTTGCACAGACATCAACGCCTCACGACTGGGAGAATCCACATGTGCTTGGTATCAACAAGCTGCCGTATCACGCCACACTGCAACTGCCTTCGAAATGGAAGGAGTGCAAGGAGATTGTGAGTCTCGACGGACAATGGAAGTTTCATTGGAGCAAAGACCCTGACTCGCGCCCTGCCGATTTCTATGAAGAGAAGTACGACGTGAGCGGATGGGACGACATCACCGTGCCTGGCAACTGGCAGCTGCAGGGTTTCGGCAAGCCCATCTACGTCAACATGCAGTATCCGTTCCATCGCGACCGCCCTAACGTGACGGGGGAACCCGCGAAGGACTGGTATGCCTACGAACATCGCAATCCCGTGGGCTCGTACGTGACGTTTATCGATGTCACCAAGGAGATGCTCTCGAAGAACCTGATTCTGCACTTTGGTGGCGTCCATTCTGCGATGTATGTCTGGGTGAACGGTCAGAAGGTGGGCTACAGTCAGAACTCGATGTCGCCTGCTGAGTTTGACGTGACGAAATACGTTCGCGAGGGCAAGAATAAACTCGCTGTTGAGGTGTATCGTTGGAGCGACGGCAGCTATCTGGAGTGTCAGGACATGTGGCGACTGAGTGGCATCTTCCGCGAGGTGCAACTATGGGTGCGACCCTTGGTACATATCACCGACTATAAGGTGGAGGCTATCCCCAATAAGGACTTCTCTCAGTTCACTGTCAAGGCAAAGATTTCGGTCTGCAATACTGGCAGGAAGACTGCCAAGAATCTATTGACTCAACTAGAGATTGCTTGCCCAGAACTTCATGGCGTCAATGTCAATCCAAACCATCGTAATGTCACCAACTGCCGTATTCCCAAACTTCGTGCAGGCGATACGATAACCGTCGAACTTATTTTCCCCTACGAGACTGCTCGATATCTATGGTCGGCTGAAAAGCCCTGGCTCTATCCCTATACAGTGCAACTGCTGGGTAGTAAGGACTGCAAGGACGACGAGCACTTCGAAAACCACTTCGGCGTGAAACGTGTAGAGTGTGTGGGCGAGGTCTTCAAGGTCAACGGAAAGAACGTGAAACTGCGTGGCGTGAACCGTCACGACCACCATCCTGTAACGGGTCGCTACGTGGATGATGCTACCTACGAAAAAGACATTGCACTGATGAAGCAGGCGAACATCAATTTCCTGCGCACCTCGCACTATCCCGACCGCGAGTATCTCTACGAGCTCTGCGACCGTTGGGGCATCTATGTGATGGACGAGGCCAATCAGGAATCGCACGGCTATGGCTATGCTAACAAGGTGATGGGCGAAGACCCTGACTGGAAAGATGCACACGTGGACCGTGCCGTCAGTCTTGTGCAGCGCGACAAGAACCATCCAAGCATTATTTTCTGGAGCTTGGGCAACGAGGGCGGCGTAGGTCCCAACCTGAAGGCGATGCGCGAGGCTGTCGTTGCCCTCGACACCATCGCCCTACCCTTCTGCGATACCGACCGCAGCCAAAGCGACATCTACGACGATGGCTATCTGTCACCCGAGAAACTGAGGACTGAGGCCCAGAAGGTCAGCGACCGCCCCTTCATGATGCGTGAATATGCCCACGCTATGGGCAACTCGATGGGCAACTTCCAGGAGTACTGGGATGTCATCTACAACGACTCCTCCATCTGCGGCGCAGCCATCTGGGACTGGGTGGACCAGGGTCTGCTTAAAAAGGATGATAATGTCTTTGAATACTGGGCATACGGTGGCGATTTCGGCGATAAGCCCAACGATGGAGCCTTCTGCATCAACGGACTCGTTGCGCCTGACCGCAAGCCCCATCCTCACTACTATGAGGTGCAGCACGTCTACCAGCCCTTACAGTTCGTCAGAGAAGCCGACGGCACAATCAGCATCATCAACCGTGACAGCTTCACTGACCCCAGCGAGTACGACATCACCTACGACACCATCAAAGTCTCCTTCGAAAAATACTTGAACGTGTCAGCCCGTCTGAAAGAGGACAAGCCCTGGGCAAAGAAAGGATTTGTCGTTGCCAGCGAGCAGTTCCAGATATCCAATGGGCTCAAAAGCGTGAGGATTTACGATGGCATCGCACCAGAGGTGAAAGAAACGCCTGACGGCATCATCGTCAGCACTGGCAACAACACCATCACGATTGACAAAACGGGGGCTCTGAGCAGTTGGACTGTAGACGGTGAAGAGATGCTCAAAGCGCCGCTGGAGCCTTACTTCTGGAAACCCGAGAACGATAACCAGCACGCTGCCGGCTTTGCACGTCGTTTAGGTGTATGGAGGGATGCAGCTGCCAAGCGTACAGTCCGCTCCATCAAGACGAACAAGAATGCCAATACGGTTTCTGTCACCGTCGACTGCAGCCTCCCTGTAGGGGCCAACTACACCCTGACCTACGAATTCTATGAAAAAGGTGATGTGAAGGTTGAGGCCGACTATAAGCCCACAGCAACAGATATTCCGTTGATTCCTAAGTTCGGTATGCGGATGCGTATCCCCGCAGACTTCACCAACATCGAGTACTTTGGCCGTGGCCCGTGGGAGAACTATCCCGACCGAAATCGCAGCGCCAAACTGGGGTACTATGATATGCCGCTCTCAGAATTTGAGACGGAGTATATCCATCCGCAGGACAACGGCTGCCGCACTGATGTGCGATGGTTCAACATCTCTAACAGAAAGAGCACCCTCCACATCGTTGGCGATCAGCCTCTCTGCATCCGTGCCTGGGACTATGGTGAGGAAGACCTCGAAAGCGCTACTCATCCCCAAGACATACCGCGTGGCCGTTTCGTCAATCTGAACATTGACCTGAACGTTCACGGTGTGGGCGGCATCGATACCTGGGGGCAGCGCACACTACCCCAATACACCATCGATGGCAACAAGCCCTATCACTACGCATTCACCCTTGAATGGAAGTGATTTTCACCGTCGAAAGACAGGTGTCTTACAACGTGACGTTCACACCAAAGGTGAAGGTGCGCGAAGCGGGATAAGCGCCAGAGTCGGTACCGCTACTGACCTCAGGATCATAGCCCTCGTAAGGGGTGATGGTAAAGAGGTTGGAGGAGGTGGCGTAAACTCTTATCTTCTGAATCTTGAAGTTTGAGGGTTGAAGGGTGTAACCAATGGTAAGGTTGCGCAACTTCAGGTAGCTGGCATTCTGCACGTAACGACTGTCGATATAGTCGAAAGGACGGGCCTTGCTGGCGAGAGGCAAGGTGTTGCCACCATATTGAGGCGTCCATGAGTCCTTGACCGTTGTCAGGACATTATACGAGTCGCCCGTCAGTTCCAAGCGGCGCTGCAAGGCATTGTAGAGTTTGTTGCCATAGCTGCCGGCAAAACTGGCAGAGAAATCGAAATGACCATAGCGCAGTTGAGTGGAGAGACCATAGACGATATCGGGCTGTGTGCTGCCCAGGATGATGCGGTCGTTGCCATCAATCCTGTTATCACCATTGATGTCGGCATACTTCAGATCACCCGGCTGGGGCGTCTGTCCATTGATGGTGGGCAACTTCGACACATCCTCGTCCTGCTGCACGATACCCACGAACTGCAGGCCATAGAAAGAGCCCAGCGATTCGCCACGACGCAGAATCTGCTGCTTGTCAGAACCTTGTATCACGTCGTTCGTCGTACCCATATCCGTAATCTCATTCTTGTTATAAGCCGCGTTGGCACTGACGGTCCACAGCAGTTTTTTGCGCTGCAGAAGGGTGGCATTGACAGAGAGTTCAATACCCTTGTTAACCACATTACCCACATTCTGAAGTTGTGAGGTGACACCACTGGCAAAGCCCATAGGGACCACCAGGAGCAGGTCGCTGGTCTTCTTATAATAGGCATCGAACACCACATTGACACGATGGTGAAGCAGGGCGAGGTCGAAACCGAGGTTATATGAGGCGGTGGTTTCCCACTTCAGTTTATCGTTCGCTGTGTTCTGCTTGGCATAGCTACTGGAACCGCCGTAGGAACCAGTGGCATAGGAAGTAGAGAAGGCATAGTCGGGAATCTCCTGATTACCCACCAAACCACCCGAGAGGCGCACCTTCAGGGAACTGACAGCCTCGATGTCACGCAGGAAAGACTCCTGGTCAACATTCCACGAAAGACCCAGTGAGGGGAAGTAGCCCCAACGATGGTCCTTGGAGAAACGGCTGGAGTTGTCGGCACGGAAGGTGGCAGTGGCGTTGTAGCGGTCGAGCAGCGTGTAGTTGACACGGGCGATGAGCGAGTTAAGTTCCGACTCAGAAATGCCCGTCTGCGGTGTGTAGGTGCCAGAACCATCGCCGAGGTTATACTGCTTCAGCGTCTCGTTGGTATAGTGGTTGGTGCGGATGTTGCTGAATGTCGAGGTTGACTCCTGACGAGTATATCCCACGAGGGCATCCAGAAAATGGTTGTCACCAATGAAACTGTTATAGGAAGCGGTGTACTCCTGTTGCCATATATCGGTCTGACGATTTCCCGTACCACCGATGCCCTGTGTGGCCAAACCTAAAGAGGTATAGGCACCAGAGAAATAGTTCTGCATCAGTTTCTCGCTGTTCAGGCCAATGGTAGCTTTCAGCAGCAGGTCGCCGATGCGATAGCTCGCCCAGACATTAGACAGCAGGTAGTTGTTGATATTCTCGGCCACGCTCTCCTTGAGATCATAGACGGGATTGGCTGATTGGTTACCAATAGCAAAATAGGCGTACTCATAGGGATTGTTGAAATTATAGGAGCCATCGGCGTTATAGACGTTGATAACGGGCGGCATCAGCAAGGCATAGACAAAGCTGTTGGTGATGCCTGCCGAGTAGGGCGACGAGTTGAATACCTGTTCCTCGGTGGTTGTGAGGCCCTGCTGCTTAGAGCGACCATAGGTGGCATTGACGCCAAACTTCAAGTCCTTCTGCAGTTCCCACTCCACATTGGTGTGGAAATTATAACGCTCGAAGCCAGAATTCAGGATGATGCCGTCTTGGTCAGTGTAGTTCACCGAAAAGGCATAACGACTTTTATCATTTCCGCCAGTAATGCTCAGATCATGACTCTTGTGAATGGCGGTGCGCAGCACGGCGTCCTGCCAGTCGGTGCCCTTGCCAAGGGCGGCAATCTCCGCATCGCTATAGCCACCTTTGTTGGCCCAATAGTCTTTCTGAAACTGTGCCCACTCAGAGGCATTGAGCAAATCCAGCTTCTTGCTGATATTGCTCACCCCAATATTATATGTGTAGTTTATCTGTGACTGTTGACTGCCACGCTGACCTTTCTTCGTGGTGATGAGGATGACACCATTGGCGCCACGCGAGCCATAGATAGCGGTGGCCGAGACATCCTTCAGCACCTCCACGCTCTCGATATCGTTTGGATTAATGGTGGCCAGCGGATTAAGGCTGCTCTCTATGCCACCCAATCCCGTGGAACCAGCACTGGCGTCCTTGAAATAGATAAAGCCGTCGATGACATATAGCGGGTCGTTGGAAGCGTTCACCGAGTTGCCGCCACGGATGCGGATATGACTGTCGGCACCCGGCTGACCACTCGTGGCCGTCACGTTGAGACCTGCCACCTGACCACTCAGGGCACCATCGAGCGTGGGTGCCTGTGACAATTCAAAGATATCTGCTTTTACTTTTGTCACGCTACCTGTCAACTGGGTGCGCTTCTGTGTGCCGTAACCTACCACGACAATCTCGTTGAGGTCGTGGTCTTCGCGCTCCATACTGCTCAGCAGCGAATCGAGCGATGTGGGTACATCGGGCGTGCCCCCGTCGTCCGAGGGCACAGCCACAGATGTTGCCTCACCAAAAACAATGACTAAAGTAAACGCTATCGCACGCAAATTCTGAAAACTCTTCATACCATCTTATCCTATTAAATTGTTTCTGGGTGCAAAGGTAGTGGGTTTTCAAGACGTGCGCAATCGCCTTTTTTTGGCATTCCGCATACCAAACAGAGGGTATTCAGCCGTTGGCGACTGAAAAGGGTACTACTTTTTCTCGGTCTTTTGTTCCTTTGCAGCCTCTTTCTTCACCTCCGTAGCCTCGTATTTTATCTTCTTGAAACCCTTGATGATGTTACTGACGTTGGTCTTGTCGGCATCATACTCAATGGTAACAGTTTTGGTCTTGAGGTCGGTCTTGATAGACTTGACCCCTTTCTCGAAGCGCAGGTTACCCTTGATCTTCTTCTCACAATTTTCACAATGCATCTCTGGATTGGTGGTGACTACAACAGTCTTGATGTCCTTGGCCAGTGTGACCACTGTGGTCAGCATCATGGCACTTAATACTAATACTTTTCTCATTGTTATTTAACTTTTTAATGCTTGTCTTTTACAATTTTCCAATATTCACGCGGATACCGGCATAGAACATAGCTCCATGAACGGGGCCCCACACCATCGTGGGATCGAAAGAGCTGCTCCAAGGGTCGGCAGCATTGATGATGGGTTGCTTCTGACGGAAGCCCGTAAGGTTCTCGCCACCGACATAGACAGAGAAATGGCGGAACCAGCGCGTAATCTGTGCCGACACCTGCTCATAGCCGTGGAAATGGCTATCCCAGAGTCCATTTACAGGAGTCGGCATACGGCCGCCACCATTCAACTGGAGAGTGGCATCAAACTGCCAGATGCCGAGGGGCGTCTTATAGCTGGCAGTGACGAGCCCCTTATAACGACTGGTCAGCGGCTTCTCCATCAGTTCGCCACCATAGGTGCACTTCACATCGTTCCAACGCCACGCTGCCGTCAGTTCCAAGCCTTGTACCACGGGATAGGAAGCATCCACCTGCACCGTGTTTGAATACGATCGGCCGTCGAGGTTGGTGATACGAATCTCGGCAGGATTGCTGTCATAATCGATGACGGCCTGCTCATTGAAGTGCGTATGATAGTACTCGGCATTTAGTTTGAGTGTCTTGCCAAACAAGGGGATATAGAACGAGCTGCTGATGCCTGAGTTCCACGCCTGCTCCTGCTTCAGATTGTCGATGACCAACTGACGTCCACTGGCCAACAGATAGTTATTCTCTGCCAATGCCCAGACGGTGCGATAACCTTTTCCCACAGACAGGCGCAAGCTGACAATTTCGTTTGGCGTCAATTTCAGGTGGAAACGAGGCGTTACAAACGTACCGTAAAGACTGCTGTGGTCGGCTCTCAGGCCTGCCATCGCCACCACCTTGTCGTTCAGGTTGTAGGTGTATTGGGTGTAGATGCCGGGGGTAGTCTCCTTTTCGTCCCTCGTCAGGTAGTCGTGGTTCAGCGAAATACCTGCTGACAGGCTGTGCTGTTTCGTAAAGTTGGTCTCGAAGAGCAGTTGTGCGTAGGCATTCTTCTGGTTCACATCGTAGTGCTTGTCACCATAGGTGGCATCCAACTGGTGCATGGAGAGGTTGGTCATCACGGCGATGTTCGTTCCATGCTCTGGGTCAAGGATAAAGGCATGCTTCATATAGCCCTCATAGCGGTCAGTCTCGATGCCTATCTTATAAAGATTTGAAAGATGCGAGGTGTGTGTCGTCTGTCCACCCTCACGCTTCTCCTTCATCATGCTGATGCCTCCGTGAAAGATATAGTTACATCCCCTGTAATGCCAGCGGTTTTGTAGGTTCCACTGGCGCACGTTAGCCTGATCCAGGAAACCGTCGTTATTATCGTCATGGTGCCCGTAGTCATCCTGATAGTGCGCCAGCAACTCCGTGCTCAGCTGGCTGTTCAGATGAATATTGGCATCGGCATTGGCATCCATGCGACTCTTGGTGTTGCCATAGAGGTTCAGCGTGACGCCCTCTTCGTCATCAGGTTTCAGATACTCCACATCGATTTGTCCCGTGATGCTCTCGTAGCCGTTTTTCACAGACGAGGCTCCTTTCGACACCTGGATGCCACTCATCCAAGGGCCAGGCACATAGTCCAGTGCATAGGGAGCAGCTGCTCCACGGAAATTGGGCAGGTTCTCAGTGAGCATCTGCACATAGGTGCCACTCAATCCTAAGAGTTTGATTTGCTTGGCGCCAGTAGCGGCGTCGCTATAGTTCACATCGACGGAGGGGTTTGTTGTGAAACTCTCGCCAAGGTTGCAGCAGGCAGCCTTAAACAGTTCCTCCTTATTAATCATTACGCCATTCACGGCACCCCCCATTTTCCTGGTGCCGGCACGTCGTGAGGTGATGGTCACATCGTTCAGGTTCTGTGTCTTTATCGTGTCAGCCTGTTCTTGTCCGAATACAGGCATATATAGCATCATCATGATGCTGGTCAGTATAAGTTTCATGTGTCTTGTCTTGCTTTTATTTGATGATAATATGATACAATTACTTGTCAGGATAATGCCAGCTAAAGGCAATCTCCTGAAAATGCGAAATCATATTAAGAATCAAATCAGTAAGACTCGGATGAGGTTCAGGTAATCACGGGGCGGACTCTTCCTCACCGCGCGGATTGGCTGAACAAACACCTTGCAGGTGGTAGGCTGCATCCATTCTGCTACAAGGCTCGGCAGAATGACCAATAGAGGTTGAAGAACATGAAAGTCGTAAGTAATGGTCTGCGCTGTGAGCGTTGGCGACAACTGTACGTGTTCTATCGTCAGGCAGCCCTCGTCAGGCGAACATCCTTCGTCCTCCACCTCCATGCCACAAGGAACCACCTTTGCCATTCCCGTGCAACTGCATTGCACGACGTCAACACCCGCCCCAATGAACAGTATCGTCATGGAGAGTAGTAAAGACAGTAATATGTGGCTCCTTTTCTTCATTGCGACTGCAAAGGTAATTATATTCCTCAATTTATTCTGTTCTCCACTCTAAAACTTAAAGATGTTTAACTTTAC
This sequence comes from uncultured Prevotellaceae bacterium, assembly GCA_902775605.1. GTDB lineage: Bacteria > Bacteroidota > Bacteroidia > Bacteroidales > Bacteroidaceae > Prevotella. The sequence goes on along the minus strand of CACYNE010000026.1, from coordinate 8,498 downwards.
GCTTTTAATTCTGCAATCACTAGAGTCAGTCTTACAGGGTATCATCTTTTCGATTTGTTTTTGCAAAGACACGAAAAAAAGGTATTATTCTTCATACTTTAGAAGAAAGCGATGCGTCGCGCACAGAAACCTTAAACCGACAATAGTTCCGGCGGACGCATCGCGAATAAACCTGGTTTATTTTATCTTCAATTCCTATATTTACCTTTCATAGATGTATCTCCTTGTCCACCACCTCGCCATTCAGTATTTTAAACGAGTTCAGTTTCGGCTCGCCGTCAAGCAACGAGAGGATGGCATAGCGGATGGTGGGGTCGTTGGCCAGGCGCAGGTCCTCCTGTGAGGGGCGCGAGGGCGAGGCAGGATGACTATGCCAGTTGGCGAGGATTTTCAGACCATGCTCACGGGCATAGCGCAGGGCTGCAAACTGATCCTTCGGTGCAAACGAGAAATGCTCCGATGAGTGATCGATATTCTCCATCCAATAGTTCTCGGTGACAACTCCCACGTCATCTCCCCCCAATGGGGAGGAAGGTATGCCAAGCAGATAGCCGCACGACTCATTAGGTACATCCTTCTGAGCTTGGGCTATCAGTTCTTCAATTATATTATGTGGAATTTTCATTCTTTCTATACTCTTAATTGTGCTTCAAATCGCATGCGGCCTGCTCGTAATCAATGAGGTGGTCGATGGAGGGATGGTCGCCGCAGATGGCGCACGACGGACGATGCTTGACGTTGATAGTACGGAATTGCATGGTCTTGGCATCGAATGTCAAAAGACGGTTGGTCAGCAATTCCCCTACCCCCGTAAAATACTTCAGCGTCTCGGCGGCCTGGATGGTGCCCAGCATACCTGCAATGGCACCCAGCACACCCGCTTGCGAACACGTCGGCACAGCTCCTACGGGAGGCGGTTCCTTAAAGAAGCAACGATAACAAGCGGTGCCAGGCAAGTGTGTAAACGTCTGCCCGTTGAAGCGCAGGATGCCACCATGCGAGAATGGCTTACCTGCCATCACACACGCATCGTTGATCAGGAACTTCACGGGGAAGTTGTCAGTACCATCCACCACGAAATCGTATTCCTTGATGATATCCAGTGCATTCGATGAGTCGAGAAACTCGTAATAGGTGTCCACCTGCACGTCGGGATTGATAGCCTTGATCTTCTCCTCGGCACTCTTCACCTTGGGCACGCCCACGTCTTTGGTGAAGTGGATGACCTGTCGCTGTAGGTTGCTTAGGTCAACCACATCAGCATCCACGATACCGATACGCCCGATGCCTGCCGCCGCCAGATAGAGACTCACGGGAGCCCCTAAGCCACCAGCACCCACCACGAGCACGCGTGCGTTCATAATCTTCTCTTGTCCCTCAACGCCCACATCCTGCAACAGGATATGTCGCGAATATCGCTGTATCTGTTCTTCTGTAAAATCAATCATAAATTCTCCTTTCTCATCAATCATTTCTCATTTAGGCCGTAGGTCGCACTGCCTCCTCCCATGAAATACAAGAAATCGACCTTGTCGCCCTCTTTCAGTTGAATCTGTTGCCAATCCTCGCGCTCAGCAAACTCCTCGTTCACCTGCACGCTGACCATCTCAGGCTGTTGCACATTGTTCTGCTGAATCAGTTCACTCACGTTGATCGGCAGGCTCACTTCCTGCGCGTCTCCATTTACATAAATCTTTGCCATAATTTTGTCGGTTTAAAACAATATTTTTCTGGGTGCAAAATTACTGCGAAAATACCGAAGCCACAATCCCATACGGATGGTAAATGGCATACCACAACAAGGGTATGCGAAATGCCACAAACGGGCGATTGTACACCTTGTGAAATCCCACTAATTTTGCACCCAGAAAAATATTGTTTTAAACCGACAAAATTATGGCAGAAAAAAAGAAACTGAGCATCATCGCCTTCAGTGGCGATTTTGACAAACTGACCGCTGTATTTACATTAGGTACGGGCGCGGCAGCAGTAGGCTACGAGGTAAACATCTTCTTCACGTTTTGGGGACTCGACGCCATCAAGAAAAAGCAAGGCAGAAGTTTCACAGGTGGTAACTGGCTCACTAAACTCTTCGGATTCATGATGGGCGGTCTGAAGGTGACACCCACCTCACGCTTCAACTTCCTCGGTGCTGGCCCCAAAATCTTCCGTTATCTGATGAAGAAGAACAACGTGGCCACACTTGAAGAACTCGTAGAGGCCGCCAAGGTCCTGGGTATCAATCTCTATGCCTGCGAGATGGCGATGCATGTGCTCGGTCTGACGAAAGACGATTTCATCCCCGAGGTCAAAGACGTGCTCGGCGTGGCTTCGTTTCTGAAGCTATCGGATGGCGGACAAACGCTGTTTATATAAAAGCAAAAAGGTAAAAAACAAAAAATAAAATAGGTAAGGATATGGCAACAAAAGTATTAGACATTACGAAAGAGCATTGCCCAATGACTTTCGTGAAAACGAAGATTGAGCTCTCGAAGCTCAGTGAGGGCGACATTCTGGAAGTACTCCTCGCTGAGGGCGAACCCCTCGACAATGTACCTCGCAACGCCAAGGAGCAGGGCTACAACGTGCTATCAGTAGAACATGTGGAAGGAGCAACTCACAAAGTGACGATAAAAAAGTAAAAGGGTAAAAAAGAAAAAAACAGTATTAACATAAAGACTATTAAGATTATGGCTGATTCTAATTTACAGCGCAGTGTGACCACTGCTACCGCCAGAAGACTGGCGACAACAACGAAGACCGCCCCACAGATGGGCAGTATCACCCCGAGATTACTCCTGAAGTTGCTGCCCTGGGTACAGGTAAGTGGCGGCACGTTCCGCGTGAACCGCACCAAGGTGGAGCTCCGCAAGAACGACCGTCTGCCCATCCAATATGTGAATGGTGTGCCCTCGTTTACGGCAAAGAACCTGAAGGCCATTCCGTTGTTCTCAGAGTTTGATGACGAGATTCTGACACGCCTCGTAAACTCGTTCGAGGCCAAGGAGGTGGATGTCGATAAACTCTTCGTAGAGGAAGGCAAGGACAAGCAGCGCTTCTTCATCGTGGCCAGTGGTCAGGCTGAGGTTATCAGCAAGGGGCCTCACGGCGAAGACCTACGGATTGCGCTCTTGGGTGACGGCGAATACTTTGGCGAGGCTGACCTGCTGGACGAGCAGGAATCTACCGTCAGCGTTCGCGCCATCACACCCACCGTGTTCCTCGGTCTGAAGCTGAAGGAACTGGTGAAGTTTATCAAGGAGGTACCCGACTTCCGCGAGACCTTTAACAAGGCCGTGGATAAACAACTGCGCCTGAAGGCATCTGTCAACGACAACGGCGAGAAGCACATCGACCTGGTGAGCGGTCACGAAGAGGACAACATCATACCCGAGACCTATATCGACTACGAGGAGAATCCCACGGAATACTCGCTGAACACCCTGCAGACCGTGGTTCGTGTGCATACCCGCGTCTCAGACCTTTATAACAACCCCTACAACCAGTTGGAAGAGCAGTTGCGTCTCTCTATTGAGAGCATCAAGGAGCGCCAGGAGTGGGAACTCATCAACAACAAGCAGTTTGGCTTGCTGGCTGCTGCGAATCCCGCCTACCGCATCACCACCCGCTACGGCGCACCGACACCCGACGACCTCGACGAACTGCTGTCATTGGTCTGGAAAGAGCCCGCCTTCTTCATCGCCCATCCCCGCGCCATCGCCGCCTTCGAGCGTGAGTGTACTTGGCGCGGCGTGCCCCCAGTGACCACCGACCTCTTCGGTACGAAGGTTATCCTATGGCGTGGTGTGCCCCTGATTCCAAGCGACAAGGTAGAGGTGGAAGGCCAGTACCTGACAGGTCGCGGCGTAGGCACCACTAAGATTATCCTTGTGCGTACCGGTGAGCAGAACCAAGGCGTCATTGGTCTGCACCAAAGTGGTATCCCCGGCGAGATTGCACCCAGCCTGAGTGCTCGCCTGATGGGTCTCGACAAGTTTGGCGTGGCCTCTTACCTGCTCACAAAATACTTCTCACTGGCCGCCCTCACCGACGATGCCATCGCCGTCCTTGAAAATGTAGAGGTGGGTTATTATCACGATTATCAGCATCGAAATAAAGTAGAGAAATAATGCTCAATATCCAAAATATTAATGGCTATGGCATCGAAGACCCGGGTTTTGCGTTGCTTCGAGAGGTCGCCCAAAAGTACTGCCCCGATGAGGTACGGCAGGAACGACAGGCCGTGGTGCCCGACGAGAAGCTGAATCTCGAAGCATTGGGTCTGTCAATGGCCTCCCCCTTTCCCTTGGAGGGGTTGGGGGAAGCCGAGCTTCGTAGCCTGCACTACGAGGAAGCCGACACGCTGAACTCAGATCAGATCAAGAAGGACTTCCCCGTGCTGAATCAGCAGGTGAACGGTCACGACCTCGTATGGCTCGACAACGGCGCCACCACGCAGAAGCCCATTCAGGTCATCGACAAGATTAGCGACTATTATAAAAACTATAATAGCAATATACACCGTGGTGCCCACACGCTGGCCGCCCGTGCCACGGATGCCTATGAGGAGGCGCGCGAAAAGGTGCAGCGCTTCATCAATGCCGCCAGTAGCGAGGAGATCATCTTTGTGCGCGGCACCACCGAGGGTATCAACCTGGTGGCGCAGACCTACGGACGGCAGTACCTGACACCAGGCGACGAGGTCATCGTCAGCGAGTTGGACCATCACGCTAACATCGTGCCTTGGCAGCAGGTAGCTCATGAGAGGGGTGCCACGCTGAAAGCTATTCCTACAGACAAGAACGGCGACCTGATTCTCTCGGAATTAGAGCGAATCATCACGCCCCGCACCCGCTTTGTCAGCGTAGGTCATGTGAACAATACTTTTGGCACCATCAACGACGTGAAGCGAATCATTGATATCGCCCACAGTCACAACATCCCCGTGCTCATCGACGGTGCTCAGTCTATCGCTCACACGCCTGTCGATGTGCAGCAGTTGGGTGCTGACTTCTTCGTATTCTCTGGTCATAAAATCTACGGACCCAACGGCATCGGCGTGGTGTATGGTCGCAAGGACCTGCTCGACAAGATGCAACCCTGGCAGGGTGGTGGCAACATGATCAAAGACGTGACCATCGAACGTACAGAATACAATGTGCCGCCAGCTCGCTTCGAGGCCGGTACACCCAATGTAGCCGATGCCATCGGACTGGGTGCCGCCCTCGACTATGTGAGTCGTATTGGCATCCGCAACATCGAAGCACATGAGCACCGGCTAACCGAATATGCCCGCGAGCAACTGGCTCAGATTCCGGGTCTTACGCTCATCGGCAATCCGAAGAATCGCGTCAGCGTCGTTAGCTTCGTGCTCGACGGCATCCCCGTCCCCGAAACAGGTACGTTATTAGATAAGGAGGGCATCGCAGTACGTGCCGGTCACCACTGCGCCCAGCCCGCCCTCCGAGCCCTTGGCTACGAGATGAGCGTCCGTCCCACCTTCGCCCTCTACAACACACGTGAGGACGTGGATAAACTGGTCATCGCCCTCCGCAAGATAGTGGGTCAACGGCAGCGATAACACAAAAGGGACTTCCTTTTGTGTATGTTGTCCCTGCACGAAGTATAGTACGCTTAGCTTCTCCGTTGATGGCAGTGGGCAAGAAGGCCACATAACAAAAGCCTTTGATCCAACAAACCCAACACTGCTTCCAATGGTGACTGTGGTCATATTAATGCAACCCTCGAATAATTTAAATATTGATAATCAGCAACTCACCATATGCTCCGGCTCATCTCCATCAGTTCGCGGTCGTGATGCTGTCGCGGCTCGCATTGGTTGTCGAGAATCATGGTGACACCGGTTTCCTCGTTATAGGGTTCCCACTTGGGAAGGCCCTTGACGTTGGGATTGCCCGTCTTGATGAACGAGAGCCAGATGCTGCTGATGAGCTTTTCGAACTTGTAGGCAGCGGGCGAGGCACCTGTCATCTCACGCTGCAGGCTGACATTGTGGAGCATAAAGGGCAGTTCCATACCGTGCGAGGCACCGAGGGCGTTGCTCTCTGGTTTCCATGTAAACAGATAGAGGTAGGCTGGCGCACCACCCTGTGCGGCCTTGGCAGCAGCCTGACGCACGGCTCCAGCGCGGAAGCCGGTATCAACGTAGGTCATCTCTTTGGGTTCTGCCTTCGGATAGGCTTTCTTAAAGGCTGCGACGTACTGGTCGGCCTTGTCACCCTGACGCTGGCGGACGGCAGCCTCGGCCTCGGCCCATGTCATATCCTTGCTGATGTCGAAGGTGAACTCGTTGAAGTCGGTACCGATGAGCATGGGCACATCCTTGGAAACAGGTGAAGCCGGCTCGAAGGGATGCTGTGGCAGGATGGTGCCATCGACCACGGGCGAAAAGCCGCTGCGGATGCCGCGCTGGGCCAGACGGGTGACAGCGTAGTTCAGCTCTTCGTAGGTGTATTTCGAGAAATCGGCCTCGGCTGTGGCGGGCTGTCCTAACTCTTGGGCGAGAGCGATGCCAAACGGACGGGTCTTCTCGGGTAGTGCCTGGCGCAGGGTGGAGCCGCTCTGCACAATAGCCCGTTTGAACAGACCTTTGGCCGAGGGCATGGCCAGCAGCGTCGACACCTTGCCGCCGCCGCCCGACTGTCCGGCGATGGTCACCTCAGCAGGGTTGCCGCCGAAGCGGTCGATGTTGTCGCGCACCCATTCCAGAGCCTTCACGATGTCCTGCATGCCTAAGTTGACGCTCTGTGCATACTTGCCGCCCAGTCCAGTCAGGTCGGCATAGCCAAGAACGTTCAGGCGGTGATTCAGGCTAACTACTACGATGTCGCCTGCATCGGAAAGCGCACGTCCTTCATAGCAGGGCAGGTCGTGACAAGAACCTCCGGTATAGCCGCCACCGTGAATCCACACGAAGACGGGGCGTTGCTTCTGGTTGCCCAAGCCAGGCGTCCAGACGTTGAGCACCAGACAATTCTGCTCGTCCATCGGCTCGGTCACAAACTGGTTGCCGAAGCCGTAGTCCGTCTGACTGTTCTGATCGTTCCAGCGCAGCGACTCGTTCTGCGGAGCCTGCGGCCCATACACCTTGCACTGTCGCAGTTCTGAGAACCTGTCGGGCGCCTGTGGCGGCATGAACCGCTCGGCCTTGGCATAGCGGATGCCCTTGAATGTGAAAACACGACCGTCCTGATAGCCCTCAATGGGACCATAGACCGTCTCGACGCGGGTGTGCTGTCCCGCTGTGATGGGTTGGGCTTCCGAATACATCGCCGTCAAAGCGCTGAAAGCCAGTAGCAATAGTCGTTGCATCATTTCTTTTAGATTTTATGGGTTATGGTTTCAATTCAGGCCAGCCGTCTGCCGTCCATGAGATGGGACGCTGGATGAGCATGGCGGCGCCATTCTGGGTGGCGCTGTAGCCGTGACAGATGAAGATGTCCTCGCCATCGAAGTTATAGGCGGCACAATGGCCGGCAGCCTCCCACTCCTTCTTGTCGCCCTCCAGGAATAGCGTGCCGCCGCCATTGGCCATATCCTTGCCTGTGCGGTCGAGATAGGGACCGTCGACCGTTTTGCTGCGGCCTACAGCCACACGATAGTTGCTCTTGGCACCGCGGCAGCAGTAGTCCCACGACACGAAGAGGAAGTAGTAGCCGCCGTGCTTGAAGATGAACGGAGCCTCGATGGCGTTAGTTCCGGCAAACTTCGACGTGGGGTTCGGCTCTATGGGTTTAAAGTTCGGATCATAGCGACGGGCGATGGTGCGCGGCTTGACGCCACGGGCCATGTGCATGGTCGAGTCGAGACGCGCCAGTTGGATGCCGTCCCAGAACGAGCCCCAGACGAGCCACGGCTGGTCGTTGTCGTCGATGACGAAGTTGGGGTCAATGGCGTTCCAGTTGTCGCGCTTCTCGCGAGAGGTCACGATGCAGCCCTCGTCCTTCCACATCCCCGAGCGCAGTGAGCTACTACTCAGCAGTCCGATGGCTGAACCGTTCTTTCCGAAGGTGGAGCAGCTATAGGCCAGCCACCACTGTCCGTGCCACTGAATCACGTCGGGTGCCCACACATGATTACTGAAGCCGGGTACGGAGTCCGTCGTCCAGCCAGGGATGACGGTCATCACAGGCTGCGGCAACACCGTCCACGTCTTGCGGTCTCGCGACGTCATCTGCTGGATGCCCATGCCTGTGGCGAAGATGTAATACGTGTCGCCGTCCTTGGCCATCACGGGGTCGTGAACCATCGGTGTCTCTGTAGTAAAAGCCTCACGCTGAAAACCCCGACGCGATCCCTGTGCGTCGGCTGTCTGGAAAATGGCAGCAAGTGCCAATGTGAAAAGAATCTTGTTCATCATTTTGTTTGTAGTTTGTATTTGATGGCGCAAGGACGGTGCAAACCGAGTGCAGAGAGCTGGCTCTATGCCGAGGTGCCGCCCGTACTCGCAGCAATTCAGCTGCAAAGTTACGAAAAAA
>CACYNE010000025.1 GCA_902775605.1 uncultured Prevotellaceae bacterium | reverse complement strand
GAGGATTTGAGAATTTTTCATCTGTCCGACGGACAGATTTCTAATAATTCTTATTAATTCAGAGCCATCAGTCCTTCAGGACTGCAAAATTCTCTAATTACTGCGTTCCTCGTGGGTCTTCGACAAATCTCTCTAATTCTTGACCTTAATAAATCTCGTGAGGTAATCAATTGCTTTTTCTTTTTTTTATCAAGAATTGGAGAGATTCGTCGAAGACCCACGAGTGCTCGCAGTAATTTGAGAATTATTTTCTCGTTCTCCTATTTCTATTGTCAAGAATTGGAGAGATTTCTGTATTTCGATTGAGTTATAAGTCTTCAAATAGAGGGCTGCCTGTCTTTGTGAACCAGGGTAAACTTGTTTTGGCTTAATCACGAAGTGCGACTTCATCTATTTTTATACTGACTACACACATATTACATTATTTATATATTACATCTGCAAAGATACAAAAGTTTTTGGAACTTCATGTAGGTTTGCATAGGTTTTATTTCAAACGGGTTAATTTGACTATCTGTCAGCAAGTTTTCGCATAGGCTTGGCATCCATCAAGATGAGCGAATCGCTAAAAAATCTCTAAGCCTGCAAGAAAACTCTAAAGAAGTCATCACTTCTTGGGCTTCTTGGCCTTGAGATCCTTGAGGATGGCATGGAAGCGGCGGAGGATGGCGGGACAGTCGGGATGACTGTGGCGGTAGTCCTTGACGGCCGCACGCCAGTGGGCCATGCGGGTGGTGATGAACAGGGCGGTCATCAGATAGGCATCGGCATCGGTCTCTGGCGCTTCCTTGTCGCCCAGCAGGCTGATAACGTCCTGCAGGTATGCCTCGCGCTTCGAAGCGCTCTGCAACAGATAGGCGCAGATGAGCCGCAATGCTGAGAAGCGAGCCTGATCATAGGCCTCCTCAACATAGATGTGTGAGTATGACGCCAGACGTTTGAGACGCTGATGGTCGTTCTCGGCTACTTCCTCAGTGAGTTTTTGACTGAAGCGGTGACACAGCAGGTCGATAATCTCTTCCTCGTAGTTGTCTATGGGGTTGCCACTCAACAGGCGGGCCTTCTCTTCATCGACGAAGAGGACGTCGCCGGGATTGATGTCGGGGAAGTTGATGCTCTTGGTGCGGTTGAAGATATTCATGCTCACCGTGATGCTGGTGTGGTCCTTCTTGACGCGGATCTCCTTGATCTCGGCGGTCTTGCCCACCCACGGCTCCATCTGCAGGATGACCTTGTCGCCCACAGTAAAGGTATCAACGGGCTGATCCAAAAAGAACTTCAGGTGATGATCCTGAAGGGTCTTGATGAAACAGTGCATCTCAGCATCGGGGATGGTGACCTTGCCGCCCGTGGTGTCACGGTAGTGATACATGTGGAATCGCGAGTGCATGTTCCAGTCGGACTTCAACAAAGCGGTGATGCGTTCCTCCGTGGCCTGGATGAACACGAAGTTGCGGAGATCGCTTCTAAGGGCGTTCTCGTCGCCAGTAGGACTATACAAGCGGTCGTCTGCGTTATCTTTTGAGTGATCTACCGTGATGCGCGGCATGTGCAGATAGGGCAGGTAGAAGTTGTAGGGCTGGGGGGCCTCGTCAGGGGTCAGCTCGCCGCGGCTATCCAGCTGCAGCATTGTCTCAATCCATGAGGGACTCATGTGAATCATCACATACCATCGTGCTCCCACTTCGTTCTTCTCAACCGTGTCTCTATTCATATCTTTATCCATACAATACAAGCTTTTCTTGTCCCGACGGCTTCGCCCTCAGAACAAAGTGTTTGATTTTGAGCGAATTACGCTCACCCATGGTTCGTCAAGCATTTGCGGAACCCCGAGAAGACTGTTATCGAGTCTTTCGTCCGACAGCCAGCTTACCTGTCATTTTGGGCGCAAAGGTACAAAAAAAATTCGACACATATCCACTTTTTCTGAAAAAAAGTAGAAATAATCAAAAAATTCTTAGACATGCAATTGATTTCAACAAGAAAGAATAGATATAGCAAGAATGACTCAATCAACTATGTGGTTTTATTTTTATCAAGAATTAGAGAATTAGAGAATTAGAGAATTTTTGCAGCCATTGGCTGTCTTTAAAAATATTGAGAATATTTGGAGTTGTCAAGATAATATAGTATCTTTGCCCACAAAATTTAAGAATATGACACAACTAACAGAGAGTGAACATAACACGCAGATGGAAGACATGCTCAGATTTGACGAGCAAATGCCTTGTATAGGAATCTTCTGGTATGACCCAGAGGAGCATAGTTTATTTGGGGTCCACAAGAAAGAGATAACGCCCCAAATAGTGGAGGATGCTGCCGAAAAAGGCATTCCTTTCATTAACTATCCCAAACTACATCGCCAAATTTGGGCAAAGGAGTATTTCAAGGCCCAAGCCCAGCATACTGAGACAAAGTTCAAAGGCGACTATACTCAGGTGCCTCGTGGTCGTGTGGCCTGGAACATTGACAAGTTCATTGTCTTGGTCGGCCATTGGGCAGAGCCTATCCTTGATGAGCTTACCGAGTTGATTGAGCAGGAGTTCTCCCTCCCGTATTTCGAGTTCATCTATGATGAGCATTGGGATCTCGGCCATGGCTGGTCTGGTGACATGCCTAAATAAGAACTAAACTCATTTCTTTTTTATTTCAAGAATTAGAGAGTGTAAATAACATAGATGGCTAGTGTTTATTTTTTATCAAGAATTAGAGAATTAGAGAATTTTTTCTGGTCAAAGACAAGATTTAGATAGATAAAAAAAGAAAAAGCTGCCATTTGGCAGCCTAAATCTTAGATGAGTGGACCTGGAGGGAGTCGAACCCTCGTCCGCACAAGGAAACCATACGCTTTCTACACGCTTATCTTGGACTTCATTTTCGTGCAGAGACAAGACCCAAGCCACCAATCACTGCCTTAGCCCCTAAAGCTTCATTCACCAACCGGAGCAGCCGATGAACTATTTCCGATTTAACCTGCGCCACTTAACCCTCGGATTCGGAACAAGATCCTTGGAGCGACGTCCCGTTCTCCTACCTTGTAAGAGAATTAAGCCGATAATCTACTATACTTCGATTAGGCAGCGAGAGCATACTCATTGTTGCCAATTAATTTTCTCTCAGCTCAGATTATGGAGGGAACCAAGAAGCCTCCGCGTGCTTACGTACCATCTCATCTTGCCGTCAAATCCAGTCAAGCCCATGAGCAGATTCCTTCAAAATGGAGGTATTGCGGTGCAAAGGTACAAAAAATTCGGGAATAATGAAGAAATAATGGAAAAATTTCAGTACCTTTGCAATAATTTTGCAAAAAAAGAGTTTATATATAGTAATAAGGACAAAAAAAGATGAGATAAATAATATCAAGAATCAGAGAATGTAAATAACATAGATGGCTAGTGTTTGTTTTTTATCAAGAATTAGAGAATTAGAGAATTTTGCTATCCTAAAGGACAATTTGGATTGAATTATAAAGAATTACAAGAAGAATCTGTCCGTCGGACAGATGTGAATTCTCAGATTCTCATTAATTCAATAAAACCAACCAGAGGTTGAAAAATTCTCAAATTCTCTAATTCTTGACAGAAAAGAAAAAAAAACGAGAAGCGAGAAAAAAAATTCTCTAATTCTCTAATTCTTGATAAAAAAGAAATACGAGAAGCGAGAAAAAAAATTCTCTAATTCTCTAATTCTTGATAAAAAAGAAATACGAGAAGCGAGAAAAAAATACTCTAATTCTTGCGTCCTGTTAGTAGCAAGCGACCAAAGGTCGAGCGCTCTAATTCTTGACAGAAAAGAAATTAATTGAAACTAAATACATTATCTATAAATATGAGAAAAGTGATAGTCCTCTTGGGGATGATGCTATTGAGCTGCATGACTGTGTCTGCCCAGTCGAGCATGACTGACGAACAGGTCATCAAGTTTGTGATGAAAGAACAGAAGGCTGGATCGACGCAACAGGAGATTGCCGTGAAACTGGTACAGAAAGGTGTGACCACCGACCAGATTAAGCGTGTGCAGAAAAAAGTGGAACGCCTGAAGAAAGACGAGGCTTTAGGAGCCGTAGAAGACAAGACCCTGGGTACGGACAAGCGTCAGCGCAGAAATAACAGCGACCCGAAGAAGGACAACAGCTCGTCGCAGAAGTTGAAGGACAAGAGTCCGCGACGCATCATCTCGCTGGACGATGAGGAGGAGCTCTCGCAGGAGGAGAAGGCCGGTCAGCTGAAGAGCGACCTGAACACGTTTATGCCGGACTCGTTTGACCTATATGACCGTAAGGTGATTCAGGACTATCTGAAGGCCAAGGACGAATATGAGAAGAAGGCCAAGAGGAAAATTTTCGGTCACGACCTCTTCCAGAGCGAGGCCCTGTCCTTTGAGCCGCCGATGAATATCGCCACGCCCCAGAGTTATGTGCTGGGTCCTGGCGACGCCGTGTTTATCGATATCTACGGTGCTTCGCAGAAGACCATCGAGGCCACGGTGACCCCCGACGGCATGGTGATGGTGGATGACTTCGGTCCCATCCAGGTGGGTGGACTGACCGTAGAGCAGGCCAGCAGTCGTGTGAAGAGTCAGATGAGCAGTCGCTTTGGCGGTTCGAAGATTCGTCTGTCGGTGGGTCAGACGCGCACCATCACGGTGAATGTGATGGGTGAGGTGACCACTCCGGGCTCCTATACGCTGAGTGCCTTCGCCACCGTGTTCCACGCACTGTATATGGCGGGCGGTCCCAATGAGCTTGGTACGCTGCGTAACATCAAGGTGTATCGCAACAACCGACTGATCACCACGGTCGATGTGTATGACTATATCCTCAACGGCAACCTGAAAGGCAATGTGCGCCTGCAGGACAACGATGTGATTACGGTGGGCACCTACGACTGTCTGGTGAGTGCCAACGGCAAGGTGAAGCGCCCGATGTACTATGAGATGAAGCGCGACGAGAGCATGAAGAGCCTCATCAACTACGCCGGCGACTTTGCCAGCGATGCTTACCGCAAGTCGGTACGCGTGATTCGTAAGCTGGGCACACAGATGTCGGTATTCAACGTGAATGAGTTTGATATGGCTTCCTTTAAAATGGCTGACGGCGACTCGGTGCTGGTGGATTCGGTGCTGAACCGCTATCAGAACATGGTGGAGGTGAAAGGTGCCGTGTTCCGTCCGGGTATGTATCAGTTGGGTGGTCAGATCACCAGCGTGAAGACCCTGATGGACTACTGTGAGGGCGTCACCGAGGAGGCTTTCACTGCCCATGCCGTGATGCACCGCATGAAGAAGGACCGCACACTGGAGGTGGTGCCCGTGGATCTGGCAGGCATCATGGAGGGCACCGTTGCCGACATCATGCTGCAGAACGAGGATGTGCTCTTCGTGCCCACCCGACAGGATGTGCAGGAGGAACAGACCATCACCATCCACGGTGAGGTGCAGTATCCGGGTGTGTATCGCTATGCCAACAATGAGACGCTGGAGGACTTCGTGCTGCAGGCTGGCGGTCTGAAAGAGACAGCTGCCATGGTGAACGTCTTCGTGTCGCGCCGTATCATCAACCCTAAGGCCACGGAGGCCGACTCTATCCTGGGTCACTCGTTCAACTTCTCACTGAAGGACGGCTTCGTGATTGACGGCGAGCAGGGATTCCATCTGCAGCCGTTCGACGAGGTGTTTGTGCGTAAGAGTCCTGGTTATAAGATTCAGCAGAACGTGTCTGTGGAGGGCGAGGTGCAGTTTAGCGGCGACTACTCGCTGACCAAGCAGAACGAGCGTCTGAGTGACCTTGTCAAGAAGGCCGGCGGCGTGACCTCTATCGCCTATGTGGCCGGTGCCCGTCTGGAGCGTAAGATGAACGAGGCCGAGCGCATCCGCTATGAGGAGTCGGTGAAGATGCAGCAGCAACAGAACGAGGCCGCCCTGATGGAGCAGGCTCTGAAGAGCGGTCGCTCGGTGAGTGAGATGAGGGCAGCCAACCAGGCTGCGCAGGAGAAGCTCCGCATCCCCGAAACCTATTTCGTGGGTATCGAGCTGGACAAGGCCCTGGAGAAGCCGGGCAGCGATGCGGACATCGTGCTCCGCGAGGGTGACCGTCTGGTGGTGCCCGGTCAGACGAGTACGGTGAAGATCAGTGGTGAGGTGATGTACCCGAACACTGTGGGCTTCGAGGCTGGCAAGAAGGTGAAGTACTACATCAACCAGGCTGGTGGCTATAGCTCGAAGGCGAAGAAGAAGCGCACATATATCATCTATATGAATGGTGACGTGGCCAAGGTCTCGGGCAGTACCAAGGTGCGTCCGGGTTGTGAGATCGTGGTGCCGCAGAAGTCAATCAACAAGATGACGACTGCCGAGACTGTCACGCTGGGCTCGGGTATCGCTTCTATCGCGACCATGATCGCTACTTTGGCGAATATCCTGACGAAGTAATAGTGGTCGCTACGCTCAAAATCTGAAGAAAATCGATTCGAAAATCTAAAGAAAATTTATCCCCATTCCTATGACTGAGAACATACCACCAATTAACTTGAAGGAAGTCTTCGCGAAACTGATGGCGCAGAAGAAGAAATACTATTATGTCCTGCCCATCACGTTTGTATGTACCTATTTGATCATGTTCTGCATCCCCCGCTACTACACCAGTAGTGTGAGCATGGCACCAGAGCCAACGGGAAGCATGCCGGCCCTGTCGGGCTCACTGGGCTCGCTGGCCTCGTCAATTGGTCTGAGTTCCCTGTCGAAGATGAGTTCGTCAGATGCCCTCTATACGGATATTTATCCCGACATCATTGCCTCGTCAGACTTTATCGCAGAGCTGATGACCGTTGAGATTGAGACCGCAGACGGCGAGGTGAAGACGACCTACTACGAATATCTCCGAGACTATCAGGCCCAGCCTTGGTGGGGCTATGTGATTGGCACCGTGAAGATGTGGTTCAGCGACACGCCCAAGGACGAGCATAGCGGAGCCCAGAAATTGGATGTCTTTCACCTCACCAAGCCCCAGCGTTTCCTCTTCGACCAGGTGCAGAAAAGCATTACCTGTGCCATTGACAAGAAGACAGAGATTATCTCTATCAATGTGAAGGACCAAGATCCTAAAGTGTGTGCCCTGATGGCTGATGCCACCTGCAAGAAGTTGCAGGAGTTTATCATCAACTATCGCACCAACAAGGCCCGTGTAGATTATGACTACTATAAGAAGCTGACGGAACAGGCGAAAGAGGAATACCTGAAGTCACAGCAGCGCTACAGCACCTATGCCGACGCTCACACCGACGTGGTGCTGTCGAGCTATCGCACCCAGTTGGACAATCTGGAGAACGAGATGCAGCTGAACTTCAACGTCTATACGGCCATGAACACCCAGATGCAGTCGGCCGGTGCCAAGCTGCAGGAGGCCACACCCGCCTTCACGGTGATTGAGAGTGCCTCGATGCCCATCCTGCCTGCCGGTCCTAAGCGTGTGCTTGTCGCCGTGGCCATGACCATCCTGGCCTTCATCGTGGTGTCGGCCAAGATTGTCATGAAGAAAGCCGAATAAGCACTCGCAACAATCGTTGAAGAACAAGCACCGATGGTCATCTCACTGATTCTGCTATTTTTCATCTGCCTCTCGCTGTCGTTTGTTGAAGAACAACTGAAGGACAGCGAGAAAAGGATTATATATATTGTCCTGGGCTTTGTGATGATCATGATTGCAGGCATGCGCGAGGTGGGCTCTACCCCCGACAGTGTATCGTATGAGGAGATGTTCTATGCCAAGAAAGGCGACCTGATGGTGCTGCTCCGCGAGCCGTCGTTCACATTTATCGTTGACACGCTCCACTCTCTGGCCCTGGGCGTCAATGCCCTGTTCTTTGTCTATGCCATCCTGTCTATACCGCTCCACCTGACCTTTTTCTGGAAGGTATCGAAACTGCCGTTCCTCACACTGACCATCTATCTGTCGTACTACTACATGATGCATGACTTGGTGCAGATTCGCTGTGCCGTAGCATCGGGCCTGTTCCTATGGGCCATCTATCTGTATGTGGAGAAAAAGAAGGTCTTTGCCCTTATCTGCATCCTGCTGGGCATCCTGTTCCACTATTCAGCAGCAGCGGGACTGGTGATGTTTATGTTCAGCAACCGACTGCCCCAGTGGCAGCGCTGGGTGCTCTATGCCATCGTGCCCGTGGGACTGGTGGCCTATTTCACCCACTTCGATGTTTCTATGCTCATCCCTGACGAGCTGGGTGGACTGAAGCTGATGAAGTATCGCAACATGAGAGACAAGGGCATTGAGGACGATCAGCAAGGCTGGCGTCTGGAGATCAACATCCTTATCTGGATGAACTTCGTACTCTATTTTGCCAGCATCTATTATCATGACTATCTGGTGAAGCACATGAAGTATGTCACCATTGCCATCAAGCTGCAGGCCGTGGGATTCCTGTTCCTGTTCTTTGCCTACAGCATCAGTAAGGTGCTGGGCAACCGCATGAACGACTACTTCTCGGTGGTAACCATCCTGTTGTGGACGGCCTCGTATTACGCCTTCCGGCCGCAGATTCTCAGTAAAATCCTTAACAACGCCATTTCTACCGTGAGGTTTATCACCAGCATGCTGGGCTATGCCCTCTCGCTGCTATGGCTATAAGCAGACACAAGAACTATGAGCCTGAAAAAGAACTTTATCTATAGCAGTATCCTGACAGTATCGAAATACCTGTTCCCGCTGATTGTCTATCCCTATGTATCGCGTACGCTGGGACTGTCGAACATCGGCATCGTGAACTTCATCGACAATCTCATCAACTATTTTATGTTTATCTCGATGATGGGCATCTCCACCGTAGGTGTCAGAGAGATTGCGGCGGTGCGTGACCACAAAGAGCAGTTGTCAAAGACGTTTGCCTCGCTGCTGACGCTGACCATCATCACCACGGTCATTGCCATCGTCGTGCTGTGGATTGCCATGTACACCGTACCCAAGCTGATGCCCTATCAGGACTTGCTTTATGTAGGTATTGTGAAACTGGCGTTCAACCTCTTCCTGATGGAGTGGTTTTTCATGGGGGTCGAGGATTTCCGTTACATCACCAACCGGTCGCTCTTCGTGAAGTGCCTCTATGTGGTGAGTGTGTTTCTGTTTGTACGTGAGGCGGCCGACTATAAGATCTACTACATCATCTCAGTATGTGCCGTCGTCGCGAATGCCCTGTTTAACATCGTGTATATCCGCAAGTTTATCCGCTGGGACTTCCGCCACATTGACCTGAGGCCTTATTACAGGGCATTCCTGATATTTGGCGTGTATGTGCTCCTGTCGAATGTCTATATCTCTCTGAACCCCGTGTGGCTGGGCTTTGTGAAAGACACGGATGAGGTGGGTTACTTTACCACCGCATACAGACTGCACAACCTCCTGATGGCCGTGCTCCTGTCGTTTACCAACATCCTGTATCCTCGTGTCTCGAACCTATTGGCAGAGGGCAAGAAAGAGGAGTTCTGGGAGAAGATCACCACAGCCTTCGATGCCATCTTCCTCTTTGCCTTCCCCACCATCATGTTTATGTTGGTGGCAGGTCCCGACCTGCTGCACATCGTGGTAGGCGATGGTTTCGAGGGATCATATCTGCCGCTGCGAATCATCACACCGCTGGTGCTCATCATCGGCATCGAGCAGATACTGGTCGTCCAGATACTGATGGCCATGCATTGCGATAATACGGTGCTGAAGAACTCGCTCATCGGTGCCATCGTGTCCCTGGCACTGAACGTCGTCCTGACCCCTCAGATGGGTGCTAATGGTTCGGCCATCGTGTGGGTGTTTTCTGAGTGCGCCATCATGGTGCTGTCTATCGCTGCTATCTATCGTAAGTTTGGCTATCTGCCACCCTATCAGCGCATTCTCGCCTATCTGGCATCGTATGTGCCCCTGCTGGTGCTCTCCATGGTGGTTTATCACTTCCTCGACAACTCGTTTGCCATTGTGTCGTGCATCGGTGTGCTGACCGTGGCCTATGCCGCCATCAACGAGATATACGTCATGAAGAACAAGGTGGTGGGTCAACTGCTCCACTCCCTGCATCGTTAAATCTCCCATTCTTCTTATGCGTATCCTGCTGTTACTGCTCGCTGTCCTTGTCTGTCCTTATGTCTCTGCGGCAAAAGGGCAGGACGAGATGCCCATCATTGCGTTTTTTGGCGTGCCCGACTGGAAGACCTCTGACGAGAATTTTCGCACGTTCAGTGAATGTGGCTTTACGGTGAGCGAGTATCCTACCTACGAATCCATGGACCTGCTGGTCAAGGCCTGTCGCATAGCGGATAAATATGGCGTCAGATTGATAGGACGCTGTCAGGAGATGGCCAGCGACCCCGTCAAGGCGGCCAACACACTGAAAAAAGAGCCGGGGTTCTTTGGCTATTTCATTCAGGACGAGCCGTCGGAACCTGACATTCACCAACGCGAGAAGGAGATGCAGCGCATCAGACGGGTGGACAGCACGCATGTCTTTTACATGAACCTGCATCCATATTATCACGACAGCTGGGTGCAGCCGACGCTTAAGGTGAAGGCCTATCCAGAGTATCTCAGGTCGGCCTCGAAGACGTCGTGCCAACAGCTCTCTTTCGACTTCTACCCCATCACCACGGCCGGCATCCGTCCCACGTGGTATCATAACCTGGAGATGGTGCGTCGCGAGAGTATGGCGTCAGGCAAGCCTTTCTGGGGCTTTGTCCTGTCGGTGCCGCACGATGTGCCCTTCACGCCCAACACCTACTACCCCACTCCCACCCTGGCATCGCTGCGCCTGCAGGTGTATGCCAACCTAGCGTATGGGGCGCAGGCCATCCAGTATTTCACCTACTGGACACCCAACTCCAAGAGTTTTAACTATCACGATGCGCCCGTGGATACGGAGGGCAGGAAAACCAAGACCTATGCCGTGGTGCAGCAGATGAACCGCGAACTGAAGGCAATCGCCCCGCTGTTCTATGGCGCCAAGGTCACTTCGGTCCGTCACACGGGCAAGCATCTATCGCTGGGCACCCTCCGCCTCTCCTCTGTGCCCATGAACCTGCGGAAGATTAAGGTTACCGGCAAGATGGGGGCCATCGTCTCTGAGTTGGAGAAAGACGGCCACAACTATCTCGCCATCGTCAATAAAAGCCCTAACAGTCAGCTCAAGGTCAGTATCAAGGCCCTGAACCGCCTGCCCTGCCGCATCACCAAGAAACTGAAGGAAGAGCCTCTGAAGGCCTCATACGCCATCGCCCCTGGCGACATCCTCATCATCAAGCTCAGGTAATGGAAGGAACGGGAAAACAGGGGCAGGGCCAATGGCAGTGGCAGGAGGCAGGGACGTCATGGAAGGGCATCGGCATCTATCATCTGACGCTGACCATTCCCTCGCGAGAGCCCTTGCTGGGCAGGCTCGTCATCCCTGACAATGACCCGGCACGAGCAAGGATAGAGCGGACGGAGCTGGGACAGGCGTTGCTGGATTGCCAGCGGTCGGTAGAGGTCTTTCATCCTGAGATACAGATTTTGCAGTACAGCCTGATGCCAGACCATCTGCACAGCATTTGGTATGTTCGCAGGCCGATGCCACAGAGCATCCGCTACGTGGCGCAAGGATTTTGGCGAGCGGCCAAAAAGATTGGGCGGGGCCACAGCTATTTGAATGCCGGCCTAACAGGCGAGGCCGGCCTAACAGGCGGCACAATGGACAAAAAAGCTGGCGGGAACGAGGCCGGCCAAACTGGCGGCGCAATGAACGAAAAAGCAGGCGGCGCAAGGGGCGAAAACCAAGCAGGAAGCAACGAGGCCGGCCAAACTGGCGGCGCAAGGGGCGAAAGGCAAGCAGGCGGCGAAAGGGGCGAAAGGCAAGCAGGCGGCGCATGGGGCGAAAGCCAAGCTGGCGGCGCAAGGGGCGAAAGGCAAGCAGGCGGCGCATGGGGCGAAAGCCAAGCTGGCGGCGCATGGGGCGAAAGGGCGGAACTGAGCCTTTCGTTCATTGCGCCGGGTGGGAGCCGGGAAAATCCGCTAAGGGGGATGCTGGGCGGTGAGGCCTACAGCCGGCTGTTCCCGATATTTACGGAGGTGCCCTTTATTCGCCCGCTGTCGCGACGGGGACAGCTGAGGACCATGATAGAGTATGTGCAGATGAATCCCCAGCGGCTGGCCACGAAGCACCTTATGCCGGGCTATTTCCGCGTTCAGAAAGGCATCGAGATTGCTGGACAGACATACGCCGGGGTGGGCAATATCGCCCTGCTGCAAGCAGCGCATTACGCAACAGTCCATGTGAGCCACATCTTGGTCAATGAAGCTGCACAAGGAAACTCCCAGCCCTTGCGCGATTATATGAACGGCTGCGTCATGGCTGCCCGACAAGGGACGGTGATGGTGTCGCCCTTTATCTCGCCCAGAGAGAAAGACATCAAGTCGGTCCTTTTGGCCGAGGGACATCCTTTTATTGTCCTTGAGGATAACGGTTTCCGCGATTACTACAAGCCTTCTGGCGAACTCTTTGAAGCGGTGGCCGCCGGCCGTGTACTCATCCTCAGTCCATGGGAATATGATGCGAACAAACGGCATATTTCCCGTGCGGAATGTGTGGCCCTGAATGGCATGGCAGAGCAAATTGCTGCGATGTAAGTGTTCCCAATAGGAAGAACTGTCAGTACTCCCGCTCGGAAAAACTCAAATAAATTTGGTTTTTCCCTTGCTTATTCGTATCTTTGCAGTCCGTATGACATTCACGATTACGATACCGGCATATAAATCACAATACCTGAAGGAGGCTATTGAGAGTGTGGCAACCCAGACCTACCAGGACTGGGAACTGGTGATTGTGGATGACTGTTCGCCAGAGGACCTAAGGGCTGTGGCGGAGCCATTCATGAAAGACAGCCGCATCAGGTATTACCGCAATGAGAAGAACTGCGGGGCGGTGGATGTGGTGGACAACTGGAATATCTGTCTGGAGAAGGCCACGGGCGACTACGTGATCTGCATAGGTGATGATGACCGTCTGAAGCCCTGCTGTCTGGAGGTTTATAAAAGCCTCATCGAGGCGCATCCCGGTCTGAATGTCTATCACTGTATGACGGAGATTATCAACGAGACGGGAACAGTGATAGGCACCCAGGAGGAAAGACCCGAGTGGGAGTCGGCCCTGTCGATGCTATGGAACAGATGGGACCATAGGAACAAGCAATTTATTGGAGACTTCTGTTACCGCGCCAGTTATCTGAAGGTGACAGGCGGCTATTATAAGTTGCCGCTGGCATGGGGCTCGGACGACATCACCGCACTGAGGGCAGCCAAGGAGCAGGGCATCGCCAACACACAGGTGGCATGCTTTCAGTATCGCGACAACGGACAGACCATCACGAGCAGCGCCGACAACGCCAAGATCAAGATAGAGGCTTTTGTGGCGCAGCATCGCTGGTTCTCGGCATTCCTTGAATCGCTGTCAGCCAAAGAACTGTCGGAAGCAGATGCCCACTACCTGCGCACGATAGAGGCACCCAGACATAAGGCCATCATCAAAGCACTGGGCAGGTATGTGCCTGACTATGTCAAGGGCAACCCCGTGAGACTGCTATGGTGCTATAACCGACTAAAGCACTTAGGCACGGGCGGGATGATGTTCCTGAAGTGGTACTATATATCTTTGAAAGCATGAGTAAGAAACTACTATATATCACTCATCATCAACTGGACCAGAACAATGGCGGTGCCAACGCTTCGAAAGGTTTCCTGCATTGTATGGCGAAGTTCTTCACCGAGGGCACGGTGATGTGTCACAGTATGGATAAAGCCAAGCCGTATATCCCTGAGAATATGGTGTTTATGCCGCTCGTTGACCACCGCACGAAGGTGCGCAAGATGGTGGATATGTATCGAGGCGTCATCAATGCCTATTATTACTTTGTGAGGGAGCACCTCCGCAACCACCACTATGACGTGGTGGTGATTGACCATACGTTCTCGGGCGCCGGACTGCCAGCCTTCATCAAGAGCACGGGAGCCAAGTTGATTACCATTCACCACAACGTGGAACGCGACTATCTGAGGGACAACAACAAAGAAAAGCCCCTACTCTATCGCTGGCCCTTCCTGCATTTCTCGAAAAAAGCAGAAAGGGACTGTCTGAGATACAGCGACCTGAACCTGACCGTGACAGAGCACGATGCCAAGGTGTTCAGGTCATGGTTTCCTGAGAGCAGGATACTGCATTGGGGCATCTTTGAGCATCGCGCCATAGAAGAACCCCTCTTTAAGGAGAAAACACCAGGACAGGTGTTCATCATCAGCGGTTCGCTGTATTTCAGGCAATCGACCCTGCCCGTCATGGACTTCGTCAAACGCTACTGGCCCTTGGTGTTGCAGAGCTGTCCGGAGGCCCGCCTCATCATCACTGGCAGGAACCCATCTGAGGAACTGAAAGCAGTGTGTGAGAAGGCAGAAAGGGTCAGCATCGTGCCAAACCCAGAGCACATGGCCGACGTGGTGAGACAAGGCAACTATTATATCTGTCCCATCTATGCGGGCAGCGGTTTGAAGTTGCGTATCTTCGACGGACTGAAGCAAGGACTGCCCGTCATCTGTCACGAGGTGGCTGCCAACGGCTATGAGCGGGTGGCAGAGAGAGGCTTTCTGTTTGACTATCACGACGAGCAGACATTTCAGGAAGCTCTGGGACGGCTGCTCAGTGCAGAGGTATCGCCCAATGCGGTGTTCCAGGCATTCAAGGACAGTTTCTCGTTGCAGGCTGGCGTGACAAGACTCTCGAGCATTCTTCACCAAACACATATTCTTTAATCTGACGTCATGAATATCACGATTATCACTCCGTTCCTGCCCTACCCGCTGAAATCCGGCGGTGCACAGGCACAGTATAACTTCATCGATACGCTGAGAAAGGAGCATCGCATCCAGATGATCTTCCCCTTCAACGGCAAGAACAGGCCGGAAGCGCTGAAACACTTGCAGAAGGTATGGCCAGAGGTGACGTTCCTCCCCTATTCCTACGGGCGGCAGTTGTGTCATGGTCCATTCCTCAAGGATAAGATTGTGAGGGCCCTGAAGCTGAAGGTCTGTCCGAAGAGCGAGCGGTTCCAAGCAGAAAGAGCCTTGAAGCCTTATGGTTTTTACTTTACGCAGGACTTTGTGAACTTCGTGAACCTGGCCATCGTGGCACATCATACAGAGCTGATTCAGGTAGATTTCTATCAGTATCAGCATGTGGTGAACTTCCTGCCTACCGAGATACGGAAGGTGTATGTGCAGCATGAGATACGCTACGTGAGGAACCAGCGGTTGCTGGATCAGGTGCATCTGACGCCTCAAGAAGAAACCCTTTTCAAGGAGATGAAACAGACGGAGATTGACGACCTGAACAAATATAATCAGATCATCGCACTGACAGAGACCGACAAAGAGGTGATGATGCGGGATGGTGTGAAGGTGCCCATCGCCGTATCGCCCGCTGCCGTCAACACACCGATATTGTCCTATCACGAGTGGAACGGAACGGTGGTCTTTGTGGGCGGCTATTCGCACATCCCTAATCAGGAGGGCATGGAGTGGTTTATCAGTGAGGTACTGCCACTGCTCAACACAGATGCCATCAAGGCGATCAACGTAGTGGGAGGCGGATGGCCTCAGCACTACCAGCAACGGCATGAAAAGGTGCACTTCCTGGGCTTTGTGGATGACCTGCAGGAGGTGCTAAAGGGCGCTATCGTGATGGTGCCCATCCTGACGGGTAGCGGCATGAGAATGAAAATTCTGGATGCGGCAGCGTCGTGCCGGCCCATCATCACCACCGCAGTGGGTGTGGAGGGGTTGGACTTCCGTCATGAGCAGTCGTGCCTCATTGCAGATACGCCCGCCGACTTTGCCCACGCCATTAACAGCCTCGTCAACGATGGTGCGAAGATGAAGGAGCTGGGCACCCATGCACAAGCCGTCTTCCAAGAGAAATACTCTGTGGAGGCGCTGGCGAAGGTGAGAAACAACATTTACAAGAACTAAACATATTGAATGAGGAAATGAGAATTGCAATATACTGCGTCAACTATCACTCCTGCGACCGACTGACTCAATACCTGGCGTCGATAGACCAGGCGGTGAAGAACGCGCAAGGAGAGGTGGCGGTGGAGGTCATCGCCGTGGATAACTCGGTGCCTGCCGAGGTCATCAGCTACGCCCCAGAGGGATTTGTCCTGCATACCCTGGCCTCGGGTGAGAACAAGGGATATTTCGGGGCGGTGAGACTGGGCATGGAGCAGTTCTCGCCCATGACGTATGACTATGTCATCATCAGTAATGTGGATGTGGTGATGGACAAGGCCTTCTTCTCGCAGCTGATGGGTACGGTCGTGGATGACAAGACGGGCTGGATAGCGCCGCAGATCTACTCGGACGCGGAGCATCGCGACAGGAACCCGAAGATTATGCGGAGGTATGCGAAGCGGAAGTTGCAGGTGCTGAAGATCAAGTTCCGTTTTCCGCTGGTCAACTGGATATACAACCACACGCTCTATAAGTCAAAGAAGCTGATGAGTCATGAACGGGGCGAGATCTATGCGGGTCACGGGTCGTTTATCATCCTCACGAAGCGGTTTTTTGAGGCTTGCGGGATTATCAATTATCCGGTGTTCTTGTTTTGCGAGGAGATCTATCTGGGTGAGGTATGTCAGCAGCATGGGCTCAAGGTTATCTATGAGCCGGGTATTCGTGTCAATGACGCGGAGCATGCCTCTACGGGCACGTTCCGTCGCAGCAAGTACTGCCGCTATAACTTTGAAGCGCTCAGTTATATTCTCAAGACTTATTATTAATTTTTTTGTCAAGAATTCCTGTCCTTAAAATCTCGCGAGGTAATCAATTGCTTTTTCTTATCAAGAATTAGAGAATTGGAGAATTTCTCAATCCTTGGTTGATTATGAATTAATGAGGATTTGAGATTTTTTATCTGTCCGACGGACAGATTTCTAATAATTCTTATTAATTCAGAGCCATCAGTCCTTCAGGACTGCAAAATTCTCTAATTCTCTAATTCTTGACCTTATAAATCTCGTGAAGTAATCTATTGCTTTTTCTTTTTTTATCAAGAATTAGAGAATTGGAGAATTATTATAGTTCCATGATGCAGAGGGAGCGGATGCCGGTGTGGACGGTGTCGAAAGAGACGAAGCGACCGGAGGCATCAGAGCGGGGATGGAGGTCACACTTCCACCAGTGATCAGGGTCGGGCGCGACGAAAGCCTTGGGACTCTTGACATCGGCCAGGAGGATGACCTCATCAGTGATGCGGTTCACCTTGAAGAGTTTGGCATGGCGCCACTTGTCGGGATAGGTGTCCACGAGGAACCAGTCATTGTCGATGAAGTGCTGATGACCGTCGGAGTTGAGTTGAGGATAGCCACAACGCTTCCATTCCTTCATGTCGGGCGCAGAGAAATAGACATGCGAATCGATGTTCTCCATGCGACAATAGGCCACGATGCCATTCTCCCGGTTCCAGTGATAATGCGACACCATGCCCGTGGTGGGCGATGCGAAGAGCTGTTTGGTCTGGAGATCATAGACCACGAGGCGCGTGCGATGGAAGGTGCCCTTATACCAACGATGGAGGAAAGCCAGATAGCGGTTGTCGGCCGAGAACTCGGTATGGGTGACGAAATGGAAGGTGTCGTCCATGGTAGGTTCGTGCTGGAAGGCAGACAACTCCTTCAGGCTGAGCAGCAGCTGGCGATTGTTGGTCTGGAGGTCAATCATAAAGAGGCCCGTCTTATCGCTCAGAGGTTCGTCCATGCAGGCATCGGCATCGCCATAGAGATAGCCATAGCCGGGCATCATGGCCTGCAGGCGCTCATAGCTGAAAGAGGTAGCTCGTTTGCCATCAGGACTCACAGTATCAATGGGCCACGAGAGGCGCGTCTGTTTGAGGGTATCAACATGAATGATATCTGCACAGAGTCTGCCGTCGGCCACATTATTGAAGATGCAGCGATGGTCGTCCACCCACTGCAGGCGACAGCCCTTGTGATAGTTCCAGGCACCTGTCTCGCCCAGGTGCACCCACTCGGCGAAGTTCTCGCCCATCCAATAGCCCACTTCCAGCAGGTCGTCGCGGGAAGGCATCCGCAAAGGGATTGTCAGACGATAGGCCAGATGCTTGGTGCCATCGGCACTGAAAGGCGTGACATCGTGAAAGCCAAAGAAAGAACTCTCACGGAGTATGGGAGGTTGACTGAAAGATGATTCGTAATTAGGCAGGAGGTCATAACACATCTGGTAGGTGTTACGCACCAGATTCTTAATGATATAATTGTTCTTGACGAGGTTATATACGAATGACTCTATTTTATTCATTGGATGATAATCACTGAAATTTTCGACAAAATTACTTTTTTTTTCAGTAGTAAACAAATTATTTACTAAAAAAGTAGTATCTTGACCTTTGGTCGAGCTACTTTCGCTCGAAAAAACCCAAATACAATTTGGTTTTTTGCTCACTTATTTGTACTTTGGCTAGTCGCCGAAGGTACTTTCGTTCGAAAATGAAAAGAAAAACAAGTTTTCCTTTTGCATTTTGCTCACTTATTCGTACCTTTGCAGCCAAATTAAAAAAAATGAGCGAGAAACTCGTATCGGTCATCATGCCTTCGTTTAATGGTGCCAGGCACCTGGCGGCAAGTATCGAGAGCATTTTGAGCCAAACATATATAGACCTGGAACTTCTCATCACCGACGACCATTCGAATGATGAACAGACTCTGAATATCCTGAAGCAATACAGCGAGCAGGATAGCAGAGTGAATGTGCTGTATCTGGACAGTAACCATGGACCTGGCTACGCACGTAACAAGTCTATCGAAAGAGCCAAAGGCCGTTATATCGCCTTCTGCGACAGTGACGACAGATGGGTTCCCGAAAAACTGGAGAAACAGATTGCCTTTATGACTGAACGACAGTGCGCCATCAGTCATGCCACTTATATTGTATGCGATGACCAAGACCAGGAGGAGGGCATTGTGATTGCGCCCGCCACCACCTCTTTTAACCAGCTGAAGCGCGACAATAAGATTGGTTGTCTGACGGCCGTCTATGACACCAAGTTGCTGGGCAAGAAATACTATATGCCTGCCATCCGCAAGCGTCAGGACTGGGGACTGTTCCTGAGCATCCTGCGAGACTGTGGCCGCGCGTTTGCCATTCAGGAGCCGCTGGCCTATTACAGGAACAGGCAGAACTCGGTGTCCAGCAACAAGTTAGGACTCATCAGATACAACATCCTGATATACCAGAAAGTACTTGGTTTTTCGAAAATAAAGTCAGTTTGCTATTTCTATGGACTCTTCGTTCCCACCCACCTGAAAAAGCTGGTAAAAAAGCATATTGACAGTATTTTCTACAAAAGCAGAAAAAAATGCGCTTCCATATAATATTATACCGTTTTTCTCGTTAATATAGTGAACAGAAACTATTGAGATTACACTCTGGAATATGACAAAACTGGAAAACGGTTACGTACTGGACGGCATGAACGAAGTGGAGCGCAACATCAAGCGTCTTCTGGACTTCTTCGTTGCTTTGATTTGCCTCGTTATTTTTTCACCTCTTTTCGCCATTTGCTACATCATGGTGAAGCGAGAGGACGGCGGTCCAGCCATCTTCCAGCAAGAACGAATAGGTCGCTTTGGCAGACCATTTAAAATCTATAAGTTTCGCAGCATGCGTGTGGACGCCGAGAAGAATGGTCCTGCCCTGTATAATTGTGAGGGTAAGGAGACGCGCCTGACCAAGGTGGGCAAGTTTCTGCGAGACCACCATTTGGATGAGCTGCCCCAGCTATGGAACGTGGTGAAAGGCGATATGGCCTTTATCGGTCCCCGTCCGGAACGTGAGTTCTATATCAAGCAGATTATCGAGCATGACCCACGATATGTCTATCTCTACCAGATCCGTCCGGGCGTGACCTCGTATGCCACCCTTTATAACGGCTATACGGACACCATGGAGAAGATGCTGCGCCGACTGGAGCTGGACCTGTATTATCTGGAGCATCGCTCGTGGTTGTTTGACGCTAAGATCCTTTTCAAGACATTCATCAATATCGTGTTTGGCAAGAAGTTCTAAAGCCAAAAGCCTATGAACAACAAATCCCTTTTCCTGATGGCCATTGGCGCGATTTGTTCGCTGGCGTCAAATGCACAGGACTCACAGAAGACACATCTTTCGTATGACCTGACCACAGAAATGGCTGTGGGAACAGGCGACTATACAGCCTATCAGTTGGTGACCAACCGTCACCATGTGCTGGGCACCAGGGCAAATACGGGTTATACACGAGGGGCCGTGAACATCGAGCATCAACTGGGCAAGGACTGGACACTGACGGGTGGTGTGGATGTCATCGCCTCGGTGCATGCCGACCACAAGGCCTATTTGCAGCAGTGCTATGCCAACCTGTCGTGGCAGGACTTCTTTCTGGAGGCAGGCACGCGGGAGCAGAAGCCAGTGATGCGTGATGAGGAGTTGTCGATAGGCTCGTTTGCCAAGGGCACCAACGCCAAACCCTTTGCCCAGATACACCTGGGAACGAACGGCTATTGGACCGTGCCGTTCACCAAGGGCGTGCTGGAGTTGAACTTTGACGGCGGCTATGGTAAGTTTTTGGACAGTGACTATCGCGAGGATGCCTTCTTCCGAGGCGTGAATGCCAATGGCAAGAACGTCAACGGCAAGTATGCCAGGGATATCCTCTACCACCAGAAGCACCTGTATTTCCGCATCAATCCGAATAAGCATTTCTTCTTCATCGGCGGCATAGAGCATGTGGTGCAGTTTGGCGGCAAGAAATATGCGTATGACGAAAACGATGTGCTCATCACCAAGGACAAGCCCACCGACCTGAAATCATATCTCGACGTCATCCTGCCCTTGGGCGAC
Source organism: uncultured Prevotellaceae bacterium (assembly GCA_902775605.1). GTDB lineage: Bacteria > Bacteroidota > Bacteroidia > Bacteroidales > Bacteroidaceae > Prevotella. The sequence continues at coordinate 18,167 of CACYNE010000025.1, read as the reverse complement.
AAGAACTACTATGAGAACGACGCCATGGAGGACTGGATTTTCGGTAATCACCTGGGCGAGATGACGGTGCAGGTGGGCTGGAACATCGACAAGGACCACGTGCTGCAGGCCTATTATGATGATCTGTTTGAGGATGGCTCTGGCATGAGGAAGAGTAACGGATGGGACGGCACCTGCGGACTGCAGTATAATAACAACGCGGAGGGCAGACAGTATGTGCGCAAGGCAGTGGTGGAGTATTTCCAATCGACCAACCAAAGTGGACCGTTGCACTATGACAAGGGCGACTATCCGGAGCACATGCGGACAGAGATTACCGACCTGGTGACTGGCAAGGATGAATACTATAACCACACCTGCTATGACAGTTACACCCACTATGGCATGACGCCCGGCATCGCCCTCATCACCTCACCTATATATAATAAGGATGGATACACCGCCTTTCGCGACAACAGAGTGAAGGCATGGCATATGGGAGTGAGCGGCGACGTCACGGACAACCTGAGTTATCTGGTGAAGGGTTCCTATCGTGAGGGATGGGGCACCTACGACTTCCCATTGGCGGAGAAGCACCACTCGTTTGATGCGATGGTGCAGGGCATCTATACCACCGGCAACTGGCAGTTCTCGGGTGCATACGCAGTGGACAAGGGCAATATCTATGGCGACTGCTCAACGTTTAACCTTAAAATCAGTTATCATGGCAAGATTCTATAAGCGTTTACCCTTTTACCTTTTCACCCTTTTACCCCTTTGCCTTTTCTCCTGTCAGGAAGGAAGAGAGGCAGGTGATTTGTGGGGGCAGTGGCGACAGAGCGGGACGGACAACAGATATATCAGTTTTTCGGGAAGCGTCACGCTGTTTCGCGACGGACAGGGAACGTTTGTCTATGGCAAGTTTCAGCATACGGGCGACAGTCTGTTTATCCAATGCTCGTCCATCGACTGTCTGGCGTCAGATACCACTTTCGTAGAGGATGCGTTTGGCCTGAAGCCCTTTACCGATATCCGACTGAAGATAGAAAACCTGGACGGTGACGACCTCATTCTCAGTCAAGGAAGCAAGACTTGGAGCTATTACAAATACTAAGAATGAATGACCATGGCCCCATTCTTCACCAAGAAAGGAAGGAAAACGTCAAGAAAATGCAACTATTATAGAAAAAAATTGGAATAATACATTAAAATATGAAAAAAAATATTTAACTTTGCAGCCGAAATCTGACAAAAATGTCATATTTTTCAACACAACAGAGAATAGAGAGAGAAAGATTATTAATGTATTAAAACAATGAATATGGGTTATCTTGGAAAAATAGCCAACTGGTATTTTAGTAGAAGAGCTTTACCTATTTGGGGTATTCTGCTTATAGACAATGCCATTGTTGTCGGCTCCTATGCTTTTATGTTCCTACTATATAATAGAGACGTGCGCTCTTGGGACAATCTGGAGGCTGCAGCACTCAATGGGCTCATCTTCGTTATTCTCCATAATATAGGATTCCGTATTTTCAAGACCTACTCTGGTATCCTGCGCTATTCATCGTTTGTTGACCTGCAGCGCACAGGCTATGCTATGCTGACTGGTTTGGTACTGTCACAGATAGCCCACTTTATATTCAAGTATTTTGATATCGCCGTACTGCAGAGCATCACCTCCAGACAAATCTTCGGTGCGTTCCTGATGGGCACCGTGCTGATTTGGATTACACGTATCGCCGTGAAGACCCTTCACGACCTGCTGTTTGCCAATCAGCGTGCCAAGAGATCATATATCTTCGGTGTGCAGAGTGATGGCATCGCCATTGCCAAACACATCCGCAGCGAGAAGCCCATGAACTTTGCCCTGAAGGGCTTTGCCACTGTTGACAAGGAGATGGACGGCCATATCCTGATGGGTAAAAAGGTGCATTTCTTCGACAGGAGTCTGATGGACACCTTGACGAAGGAAGGTATTCAGGCATTGATCGTATCACCTCAGCGACTGAACATCTTCCGCAATCACCAGGAGTTCCAGGAGGAACTGATCAAGGCCGGCATCCGCATCTATGTGACACAGGACGCCCAAGAGGTGAAAGACCCTAACAATGTGATGGGTTCTGCAACTCAGTTGCGTGAGATCAGCATTGAGGACCTGCTGCCTCGCGACGAGATTGAGGTTGACATGGAGTCGGTAGGCGAGCAGTTGACAGGCAAGTGTATCATGATTACGGGTTCTGCAGGTAGTATTGGTAGTGAGATGGTGCGCCAGATTGCTATATATAAGCCATCGGAATTGGTATTGGTGGATGCAGCAGAGACTCCTCAGCACGACATCCGACTGATGATGCATAACGAGTGGCCTGACATCAAGGCCCACACCATCGTGGCCAATATCTGCGAAAATGACTATATGGAGGCCCTGTTTAAGAAATACAAGCCTCACTATGTGTTCCATGCCGCAGCCTACAAGCACGTGCCCATGATGGAGGACAACCCATCGGAGAGCGTCAGAAACAATATTATCGGTACACGCGTCATTGCCGACCTGGCTGTGAAGTATCAGGCCAAGAAGTTTGTGATGATTTCTACCGACAAGGCCGTGAACCCCACCAACGTGATGGGATGCTCAAAGCGTATCTGCGAGATTTACGTGCAGAGTCTGGACAAGGCCATCAAGGACGGCAAGATTGAGGGTGTCACCCAGTTTGTGACCACACGTTTTGGTAATGTGCTGGGCTCTAACGGTTCTGTGATTCCCCTGTTTAAGGAGCAGATTAAGCATGGCGGTCCGCTGACGGTGACCGATCCAAATATCATCCGCTACTTCATGCTGATTCCCGAGGCATGTAAACTGGTGCTGGAGGCCGGTACCAAGGGTCATGGTGGTGAGATCTTCGTGTTTGACATGGGTCAGCCCGTGAAGATTGCCGATCTGGCCAAGCGCATGATTATGCTGAGTGGTGCCACCAACGTGAAGATTGAGTTTACGGGTCTGCGCCCGGGTGAGAAGCTCTATGAGGAGGTGCTCAACGAGAAGGAGACCACCAAGCCCTCGTTCCATAAGAAGATCCGTATTGCCACTGTGCGCGAATATGACTATGCAGAGGTTTGCAAGGACATTGACGAGCTCTATGAGATTGGCAGAAAATACAATGACATGGATACGGTAGGCAAGATGAAGGCTATTGTGCCGGAGTATCGCAGTAACAACTCTATCTACAGTTCGCTGGACAAATAACTAATAACAATTATACTTTTCTCTTGGAATGGCGTCTCACCTTGAGGCGCCATTCTTATTTGTTTTCGTGAGGTGTAGGGATTTTCCCTGAGAGATTAGGGAAAATCCTTTGTGGGGCTCAGAAGAAACCACTACTTTTGCAGCAGAGATTAGAAAACAGAATGTAGAATCATATAAAGATTACGACTATGAAGAAGATGTTGTTTACACTGGTTACCATGCTGACAATAGCAGTATCGGCTAACGCCATGTCATACGAACAGGCTCGCAGAGAGGCCCTTTTCCTGACGGACAAGATGGCCTATGAGTTGAACCTGACGGACGCACAATATGAGGCTGCCTATGAGATTAACCTGGATTATCTGATGGGCGTCACCAGTCAGAGCGACGTGTTTGGATTGTACTGGGAGCGTCGCAACCTGGATATCAGTTATATCCTCTACAGCTGGCAGTGGGATCTGTTCCGTGCCGCCACGTATTTCTATCGCCCACTCTACTGGGAGGCAGGCTACTGGCACTTCGGCATCTATGCCCGCTATCCGCATCGCGACTACTTCTATTTCGGACACCCGCATTTCTATGTGACCTATCGCGGCGGACACAGCTGGCGCCACAATGGCGGTCGCAGTTACTATGAGGGACGTCATGATCACTTCCGTCCTCACAGGACACGCGAGGAGCATACCGGCATGCGCAACGGCTGGGATCGCGGTGACTATCGTGGCAACCGCGGACGCAGTTCTACCCGCGTGACAGAGAGGAACGACCGCAGCACACGTGACATCAGAAACGAGCGAGAGACTATCGGCAGAGATAATCGTTCAAACGGCACCATCGGCAGAGACAGCCGTTCAAACAGTACCTTCGGAAGTCCACGTCAATCCACTGCCGTAGGACGTCAATCGACCGATATAGAGCGTCAGACAACGACAAGAGAGATACACACGGAAAGAGGTAGCATCAACCGCAATACCGACGTATCGAGAAGCAGTGTTGGTACGATCAACAGCAGTTCATCGAGAAGCAGTGTTGGTACGATTAACAGCAGCTCATCGAGAAGCAATGTCGGCACCATCAACAACAACTCATCGAGAAGTTCTGGCAGCTTCAGCAGAAGCAGCGGCGGTTCGATGAGAAGCAGCGGCGGCAGTTTCTCTGCCCCCAGCAGAGGTGGCAGCGGTGCCAGCAGTTCACCAAGAGGAAATGGAGGCGGTTCCAGGAGTGGAGGCCGCAGGTAACACTAAAGATTAATAATAAACGATTACAGAGAGATGTCGAGGATACGTACCTCGGCATTTCTCATTTTTTCTATCTCGTTCATCTCTTTGTGGAAGAACACCGCCTGGATGGCCTTGTTCATGATGCCATGACCAACGGCCAAGACGGTCTGGTCGGGATAGGTCTTGCGAATGAAATCGAGGAAACGTCTGGCCCTGTCCTTCATCTGCGGGAGCGACTCAATGTCTTTTGGCCAGGGATCGATGTTTCTCAGGTCGGGGATGAAGCAGCCCGTAAAACTGCCCCAGTCGCGTTCGCGCAACAAGGGCGTGGTGACGACCTCCATCTGATGAGGTGCAGCGATGATACGCGCCGTCTGGACGGCACGCCACAGGTCGCTGGCCACGATGGCATCAAAATGGGCATCCGCCAGCTCTTGGCTCAAAGCCTCAGCCTGCCGGATGCCGTTAGCGTTCAGTTCACCGGGCGACTGCCCCTGCATGATCTGTCGTTCATTGTCATAGGTCTCCCCATGACGAGCTAAAAAGAGTCTCGTCATACGCCGGTGACAATGCCTTCGATGTAAGTCTTGAGGATATGGATGCCCGAATGGTTGTCGCCACCCCAGGGCACGATGAGGTCGGCAAACTTCTTCGTGGGCTCGATAAACTGCTCGTGCATGGGTTTCAGGACCTTCTCATAGCGGTCGAGCACCATCTCGACGGTACGGCCGCGCTCCACCACATCGCGACGGATGTTTCTAATCAGGCGCACATCGCTGTCGGTATCGACGAAGATCTTCAGGTCCATGATATCGCGCAACTTCTTGCTGTGGAGCGCCATGATGCCCTCGATGATGATCACCGACTTGGGTTCCACATGGATGGTCTCCTTCTGGCGGTTGCTCTCGATATATGAGTAGGTGGGCTGTTCGATGGCCTCGCCATTCTTCAGTTTCTTGACATGCTCCGTCAGCAACTTCCAGTCGAAGGCGTCGGGATGGTCGAAGTTGATGGCCTTACGCTCCTCGGGCGTCATGCCCGTGGTGTCGTTATAATACGAGTCGATGGGAACCACAGCCACACAGTGCGGCGGCAATGCCCTGGCTATCTTCTTGACGACGGTGGTCTTGCCTGAGCCCGTACCGCCAGCTATTCCGATAATGGTCATTCTTATTTTGCTTCTTTGATGAGATAAACAACAGTGGGCAGGTGATCGCTGTAGCCATCGAGCCACACGCCACCGGCATGGGTGCGCAGGGTGTTGCCCTTGTACTTGCCTTCCTTCTGGAACAGATAGTCACGACGGAAGATCTGGTGATTCCAGTATTTCAGGTCCTTATAGTCCTTCTTGCCCTTCTGGTCGAGGAGCGTCTGCGAGAGGATAATCTGGTCGAACAGGTTCCACTTGCCGTCATACTGCAGGGTGCCCGTGCCGTTGACCAGCACATCCCACCAAGGGTTCCACAGACCGCCCTTCTCTACGTCCTTCATCTTACGCACGGCACCCAGAGAGGTAGCCATTGACTTGTCCTGAGGGTCGTCGTTCATATCGCCCATGATGATAATCTTGGCATTGGGGTCGGCCTTGACCAGCGAGTCCTTGACGATGCGCAGCTGGCGACCGCCCTCCTCACGATAGAACGACTCAGCACCACGCGAGGGCAGGTGATTGACGATGACCACCACATGCTCGCCAGCCATGGTGCCGCTGACGGTAAGGAAGCCACGCGTGTTACGGGCGCTGTCCTTTTCGAGGATATAGACATAGGGCACCAACTTCACGTCGCGCACCTGGAAAAGGCGAGGGTTATAGATCAAGGCGCAGTCCACACCACGATAGTCGGGACCCTCCACATGGATGAACTTATAGCCACGGGCCTTGAGGGGCTCCTGGTTGCAGAGGTCCTCCATACACTTGGCATTCTCTACCTCGGACACGCCAATCACGGCACAGCCTACGCCGGGCAGTCTGTCCGTGCCCAGCTCTGCCAGTACGCGAGCCATGTTCTTCAGTTTGTGCGAGTACTTCAATCCCGACCATTTGTACTGTCCGTCGGGCAGGAACTGATAGTCGTTATGCCCTTCGTCGTGGCACGTATCAAACAGGTTCTCCAGATTGTAGAAACCTACGCCATAGAGCGAGAACTTCTTTTCATCAGCCTTTGCGGAAGCCACTCCAATAAGCAGCATTGCCGCCAGAAAAACAATCGTCTTTTTCATAATAGTCAGTAATAATGCTGCAAAGATACAAAAAATTCTGGTATCGCCTACGTTTTTCGCGACATATTTTATATCCATAAAAACTTTTTTCAGAATTACTTTGCCGTTCCATTTTTTTGATGTATCTTTGCACACAGCAACATATTTTATTAATCTTAAAATTCTATGAATAAAAAACTGAAACTCGTGGTGATAGCGCTATGCTTCGCTCCTGCCTTGATGGCCCAAGAGGTTGACTCGCTGGGCGTGCAGGACGAACAGACCTTCACTTTCACGGAAGCACAGTTGGGCGAGGATGATGACATGTCGCAAAATGTGACTATCATCAACTCGAACTCGAATGCCTATGCCTCACAGGTAGGCTATCTGTTCAGTCCCATGCGTTTCCGCTACCGTGCTTTTAATCAAAAGTACAATGACATCTACATCAATGGCGTGCAGATGAATGACATGGAGACGGGACAGTTCCGCTATTCTCTCGTAGGAGGTCTGAACCAGCAGACACGCGGTGTGGAGAATTCATTGCCCTTCGAGGACAACAACTTCTCTATGAGCGGCATGGCCGGTTCAAACAACTACAACTTCCGCCCCTCGGCCTTTGCCACGGGTCAGCGCGTCACCGTGTCTGGTGCCAACCGCAACTATACATTCCGCGGCATGTACACCTACAACACCGGTGTGATGGAGAACGGCTGGGCCTTCTCGGCCAACGTCACCTATCGCTGGGCAAGTCCTAAGACAGCCTATGTGGATGGTACGTTCTACAACTCGCTGAGCTATTTCTTCGGCGCCGAGAAGTTCATCAACGACCAGCACCACGTGTCACTCGTGACCTGGGGCAACCCCACCGAGCGTGCCTCGCAGGGTGCTGCCACCGACGAGATGTACTGGTTGGCCAACGACCGTTACTACAACCCCTACTGGGGCTATCAGAACGGCCATATCCGCAACTCACGCGTGGTGAACGACTTTGCGCCTACAGCCCTGATGACCTGGGACTGGAAGATCGACGACCAGTTGAAGTTGGTGACCACCCTCACCGGTCGCTACTCGATGTATAAGAGCACCAAACTGAACTATAACAATGCCGACAACCCCCACCCCAACTACTGGAAGAACCTGCCCAGCAGCTATTTCGACGTGTGGTTTGAGGAGGACGCTGCCAACCGCACTGAGCAGGGAGCCAGCGACTGGTTGCGCGCGAAGACGTTTATGAGTGGCTATAAGGCTGACCGTCAGATCAACTTCGACCGTCTGTACCTGGCCAACAAGAACGCCAACCTACAGGGGGCTGACGCCATGTACTATATCCAGGCCAAGCACAACGACAACCTGAACCTGGCGCTGTCGTCGAACCTCAACTTCGACCTGAACAAGGACCAGCGCCTCAACCTGGGTGTCCAGTTGGCCACCAACAAGGGTATGCACTACCAGACCATGGAGGACATGATGGGTGCCAACTCCTTCCATAACATCAACACCTATGCGCTGGGCACCTATGCCAACGACGATCCCCGTGTGCAGTACGATGCCAACCACCCCAATGCCCGTGTGGGCGAGGGTGACCGCTTTGGCTATGACTATAACATCCTCGTCAATAAGGCCAGCGCATGGATGACCTATGCTGCCAACGTCAACAACACCCATGCTTTCATCAGCGGACGCATTGGTGGTGTGGAGATGCAGCGCGACGGTAAGATGCGCAATGGTATGTTCCTCGACAACTCATACGGCAAGAGCAAGAAGGCTCACTTCCTTGAGGGAGGTGGTAAGCTGGGCGCTGCCGTCACCCTGGGTGGTGGTCATGTGCTGACCGGCGGCATCGGCATTGATGTCCGTGCGCCTCAGGCTCAGGCTGCTTTCGTTTCGCCCGAGATGAACAACGACTTCGTGGTGGATCTGAAGACTGAGAAGAACTACTCGGCCGAGATTGGCTATCAGATGCAGAACTCATGGCTCAAGGCCAACATCATGGCCTATGGCGCCATTGTGAAGGACGCAACTGAGTGGCAGAACTTCTATTTCGATGATATCAACTCTTTCTCGTATGTCTCGATGACTGGCATGTCAAAGGAGTACTACGGCATTGAGTGGGGCTTGAACTTCAAAGTGACCGAGGCCATCAGCCTGAAGACGCTGGGCACGGTGAGCGAGGCTCGCAACACCAACAATGCCCAGGTGTGGTATATGAGTTCGACAAAGGGCACCTTCAACGATGCCTACGACGGCAAGCCCGAGATCTGTTACAACAAGGACATGCGCGAGGCCGGCACACCGCTTACCGCTCTGAGCGTTATCCTGAGCTATCACCAGGGAGGTTGGTTCATCGACCTCAACGGCAACTGGTACGACCGCATCTACTTGTCTTACTCACCCTCTTACCGCTATCAGTCCACTCTGGAGAAGCGTAACCGTCTGGACTTCGAGCCCGTTTTCGACAACAACGGCAACCCGCTTGAGAGTGCTGTCGCCCAGGCGAAGGGGCACGGTGGTTTCATGCTCGACGCCTCTATCGGCAAGAACCTCTATCTGAGTCACGGCCGCTCGATGAGCATCAACCTGTCGCTCACCAACATCCTGAACAACCAGAAGATTGTGACGGGTGGTTATGAGCAGAGTCGCTCCAGCTACACCGCCAGCGACAACGTGCGTGCTTATCAGTTCCAGAAGAATCCGTTCAAGTACTATGCTTACGGCATCAACGGTATGCTGAACATTGCCTACAAGTTCTAATTAAGAATTAAGAGTTTAGAATTAAGAAATTATGAAGAAGATACATTATTTTTTATTAGCGCTTGTATGCGGCATCTACTATAGCTGTGCCGATGGCAATTCCAATTTCTTCAACGGTGATTGGGATGCTCCCGCCACCGACGAGTCGCTCTATGGCAACAGTGCCATCAAGGCCACCAACGTGATGACCATTGATGCCCTGAAGACCAAGTTCAAGAACGAGATCGACAACGAGGGACAGTACAAGCTGATTAACGAGGATATCCAGATCAAGGCCGTGGTGACTGCCAACGACATTGAAGGAAATATGTACAACGAGATTGCTGTGCAGGACAAGACCGGTGCCATCTTTATCGGCATCGCTCAAGGTGGCGTCTATGGCTACCTGCCCGTAGGCACAGAGATTCTCATCGACCTGAAGGGTCTCTATATTGGTAACTATCGCAAGAGTGCCACCATCGGCACCCCTTACACCAACTCTTCTGGCGACACCAGTGTGAGCCGCATGCCCCGCATGCTGTGGCAGCAGCACTTCAAACTCACTGGCAACCGCATGGAGGTGGAGCCAGAGGTCTTTGCCGACGGTTCTACCAAGACCACTTGGGACATCGCCAAGGACGCCGGTAAGCTGTGCATCCTGAAGAACGTGAGCATCAAGAAGGGTGGTTACTATAACAGCGACACCAAGCAGTATGTGGACAACGTGCGCTTCGTGGCTGGCGAGTCAACATTCTCTGACCCCAACTACTCTACCTCTTGGTACTTCAAGGAGCAGCCCGACGGCCAGACAGGCGGTGTGCAGATCTACACCAGCAACTACGCCGACTTCGCCGCTAAGAAGTTGCCTACTGGCAAGATGAACATCACCGGTGTGGTGAAGCGCTATCGCGACCAGTGGGAAATCATCGTTCGCTCTTACAGTGATATCGAGGAAGTTAAGTAAAAAGTAACAAAGAAAAAAAGTTCTATTATGAAAAAGATATTTTATAGCATGATGGCCTTGTCCATCGCAGCATTCACCTTCACTTCCTGTGAAGATGTACCCGAGCCGTACAACAATCCGTACGACCAGATCAAGCCCTCAGAGCCCGAGGTAGTCATTGAGCCTGCAGGCAGCGGCACCGCAACCGACCCCTATAACGTGGCTGCTATCATCGAGCAGACCGCCAGCCTGGGTGACGGTGAGTTCTTCAACAACAGCGAGGACGTGTATGTGACTGGTATCGTAACCGAGACCACAGATATCTCTGCCACATATAAGAACGCCACCTATTATATCTCTGACGATGCCAAGGGCAGCAACCGTTTCTATGTCTATCGCGGAAAGTTGCTTGATGGTGCTGACGTTGAAGCTGACACTGACCTGCAGGTTGGTGACTCAGTGACTGTATGCGGTAAGATTAAGAACTACAAGGGCACCATGGAGTTTGACCAGGGCAACAAACTTGTATTCTACAAGAAGGGCGAAGGCGGCAGTTCTGAAACGCCCGCTACTCCGGGTACTGTAGAAAAGCCCCTCACCGTGGTTGAGGCTCTGGCTTACACCAACGCACTGGCTGCCGACAAGCAATCACCCGTGGGCTATGTCAAGGGTAAGATCTGCGCTATCAAGGAAGTGGATACTGGCCAGTATGGCAATGCCACCTACTCTATCTCTGACGACGGCACTGAGGATAACGCCCTCCAGGTTTATCGTGGCTACTCTCTCAATGGTGCTAAGTTCAAGGCTACTGACGAGATTAAGGTAGGCGACGAGGTCATCATCACTGGTAAGCTCGTCAACTACAAAGGCAACACTCCCCAGTTCGCTCAGGGCAGCTCTATCTATTCGCTCAATGGAAGCAATGGTGGCAATGGCGGCGGAACTTCTACCAGCGAAGGCAATGGCACTGCTGCTTCTCCCTACAACGTTACTGCAGCTCTCGCAGCAGCCAGTGGCACTGGTGTTTATGTCAAGGGCTTCATCGTAGGTAGCATTGATGGTAAAGCAACTACCGACGCTAAGTTCAGCGCCGAGACCGCCACTGCATCAAACGTACTGATTGCTGCTTCTGCTGATGAAACCGACATCACCAAGTGTATGCCCGTTCAGCTGCCCACAGGTGCTGTACGTACTGCACTGAACCTGGTGGACAATGCCGGCAACTACAAGAAGGAGGTTACCCTCTATGGCAACATTGAAAAATACTTCAGTGTCACTGGTTTGAAGTCTGTAACCTTCGCTATCCTTGGTGGCACCGAGATTGGAACAAATCCTGAAGGTGGCAACACTGGCGGTGACGAAACTGGTTCTATTTACAGCATAGATTTTAAGGCTAAAGGAAGTCAGGGAGATTGGACTATTGATACCAAGAGCAAAGACGATGCATTAACAGCTGTATGGAGTTTTGATTCTAAATATGGAATGAAGGCTACAGCATTTGCGAATAACACCTGTTATGCCAGTGAAGCTTGGCTCATTTCTCCTGCAATCGACCTCAGCAAAACAACGAAAGCCACATTGAAGATTCACCACGCTCTCAACAAGTTTAAGGATCTTGATACCAGCAAGACACAATGCAAGGTTCTTGCTTCTACCGATGGCACTCAGTGGACTGAGTTGACAGTTACTGACTGGCCCGCATCATTAAGCTGGACCTTCGTTGATTCTTCTGCCGACCTGTCTGCATTCGCCGGAAAGAGCAACGTGAAGATTGCATTCAAGTACACCAGCTCTACAGAATCTGCTGGTACATGGGAAATGGATGTTGTATCTGTTGAATAGTCCTTTTACCTATATTATATTCGGGCTGCACCTTTCACGGATGCAGCCCGTTTATTTTTAGTACACGTACCAGTAATTACTCCTACGTGTACTATTAAGTTTTTCTACGTGTATCCGTAAATTTTCCTACGCAAACAAAAAAAATGGTGATTGCGAATCACTGTTCGCAGATTCGTCTTGCCATCTCATTGAGCATCAGGCACTGGTCACGGCGGATCACGATGCGCTCATTATGATGCTCCCAGGGAGCCAGGAGGAGGAGCTGGCCGCGGGCGCAAGCATCAAAACGCGCACCGCCGGGCTTCGCCAGGTCTGTGAAGCCGTTCTCCTGAAGGATCACCAGAGGATAACCAGCCTCAAAGGCGGCACGCATGATGGCCTTCTCGCCCGGAGAGACTGAAGGAGAGACTAGCACAGCACCCTGGGCAGCAGCCGCCAGCAGGTCGCTCTTCCGCTGCTCCAATGCCTCGGGCGTTATACGCCGCGAGCACTGCACCTGCAGCTTCACTGGATGGTCAAGCAGGAAGCGATTGCCAATGGCGGAGAAAGAGAGGCCCGCAAACTGCAGGTTGCGCTGCACACGAAAGAACTCGGGATGCTGGCGCTTGACCAGCAACCGCCGCGGGTTGTCAAGAAGATACGCCTTCCAACGATCCAACTGAGAATAGCTGTAGAGGATGCGGTCGTTGTAGCCCTTGCTCCACAGCAGGCCGGGGTCTTTCCGTCCTTCCATCGTAGGCTGCGACAATGTCGCAGCACACAGGGAAGGGCAAAGAGCACGGAAGGCCCGGTTGGTGGCGGCCTTGAAGCCCCGTATCACATGGCCCAGGTGCAGGCCGTCGGTCTGCTCACGGAAGAACAGGATGCCATGAAAATGGTCTGGCATCACCTGCCCCGCAATGACAGCCACTTGCGGGTAATAGCTGCTGATGGCCGACCAGGCCTCATTCACTGCCTGCCCCAAGGCCGACAGGGCAACAGCCGGCGCATCCACAGCCCCAAGCTCTGCCTCGCACCTGCCCGTCAGCTCGCCCAACAACGGGCGACGGTCCTCTGTGGTCATCGTCACCATATAGAAGCACTTTTCCGTATAGTCATGGCGGTCATGACGCCGCTGCATGGAAGGAACCTTATCGCCAGCAAAGTGCTTCCTCTGTTCTATTTGCTCTTCATTCATGTTAAAGCCTTTGGTTTGCAAATGCAAAGGTACAAAGAAAACGATGACATGGGTCAGGTATTACAAAAGATTAACAGAAAGGAGTATATATAAAAAGGTGAAAATCCAAAAAAAGGAGTAAAAGTTTGCGAGATTCAAAAAAAGTTAGTACCTTTGCACCCTGATTGGCACTATGTGTGCGAAAAGAACATATATTTATCATCAATTATAAAAACAAAATGAAAAAAGGAATTCATCCCGAAAACTATCGCCCCGTCGTGTTCAAGGACATGTCCAACGGCGATATGTTCCTTACGAAGTCTACTGCAAAGACTAACGACACTGTAGAGTTCGAAGGCGAAACTTACCCCGTGGTAAAAGTAGAAAGAGCAAGCTCGTCGACACCGCTGGTCGCGTCGATAAGTTCATGAGCCGCTACGGTAAGGCTTCGAAGAAGTAAGATATTTCTAGGAAATGACACTTACAGAAGGTGCGTCCAGGGTAGTTGCATATGCCTTGTACGCACCTTCATTGGTTATACACAGAAACAAATGAAGCTTTTCAAAGTTCTTTCGCTACTCGTTTTCGCCACGATCATTGCTGGTTGCGATGACAGCGACGATGGAGATGGCGGTCAGTCATCTGGCTCACAGTCGGCTAACGTCAACAGGAACGCGCCTGCCTATGCAGGACTGCAGTTTCCTAAGGTAAAGGGTGGTAAGAGCGATGTAATTACCCACTCTACGTCTGCTTTTGGCGACACCTATTCGCTGGAATGGGACCATCAGCTGAAGGCACAACGCTGGACATGCTATTATTTCACCAAGAGCAACAAGGTGAAGAACTGGAGCCGCAACCAATGGGACGGTGCCTCATGGGAAGGCAAGACCTGGAGCGGCGACCCCTTCCAGTTGGACCCCAAGATTCCCTATAAGGAGCAGCCCAGCGTGACGGGCGAGTTCAGCGGCAGCAGCTATCCCGACAAAGGATTTACCTATTTCCAGCGCGGACATATCTGCGCCTCGGAAGACCGCATGGCATCAAAAGAGGCCAACGGCCAGACGTTCTATATGTCGAACATGTTTCCCCAGGGTGACAAGTTCAACGGCAAGCTGTGGAGCAAGATGGAATCGTTTGTTCGCAACGACTGGGGCAAGAACGTCACCGGCAACGACACATTGTTTGTGGTGAAGGGCGGCACCATCGACCGCGAGAACGACATCCTCTGCCGCACCAGAAGTGGCTTCATCGTGCCCCGCTATTTCTTCATGGCCCTGCTTCTGAAGAAGAACAACAGTTATCAGGCGATGGCCTTCTGGGTGGAGCACATCAACAGTGACCACTCAGGCGACAAGTTGTATTCTTATGCCTGCAACATCAAGACCCTGGAGGAGAAGACGAACATCGACTTCTTCTGCAACCTGCCGGACGACATCGAGAGTGCTGTAGAGACACAGGACCTGGCCACCATCAAGCGTCTGTGGAACCTGACCAAATAGGAATAATAACAAAATCAAACTAACCAAATAACAAGAAAAAAAACAATGAAAACTGTTTATGAGTTCACTGTCAAGGACAGAAAAGGTAAGGACGTTTCACTGAAGGAGTATGCCAACGAGGTGCTGCTCATTGTGAACACAGCCACCAAGTGCGGATTCACACCACAATACGAGGAGCTGGAGAAGCTGTATGAGCAGTATCACAGCCAGGGCTTCGAGATCCTGGACTTCCCCTGTAACCAGTTTGGCCAGCAGGCTCCCGGCACCGACGAGAGCATCCATGATTTCTGTAAGCTGAACTTCGGCACCGAGTTCCCCCGCTTCAAGAAGGTGAAGGTGAACGGTGACGATGCCGAGCCCCTGTTCAAGTTCCTGCAGGAGCAGAAGGGTTTTGCCGGATGGGACATGGAGCATCCCATTGCCCATATCCTGGACGACATGCTGAGCAAATCAACCCCCAACTACAAGGAGACGCCCGACATCAAGTGGAACTTCACCAAGTTCCTCATCAGCAAGAAGGGACAGGTCATTGCCCGCTTCGAGCCCACAGAGAAGATTGAGAATATTGCGAAGCAGATTGAAGAACTGCTGAAATAATTAATTTAGCACTGATGACTATGAAAACAAAGTGTTTAATCATTGGCAGCGGCCCTGCGGGCTATACCGCAGCCATCTATGCCTCAAGAGCCAACCTGCAGCCCGTGGAGTACTGTGGTCTGCAGCCTGGCGGTCAGCTGACCCAGACCACCGAGGTGGAGAACTTCCCCGGCTATCCCGAGGGTGTGGATGGCAATCAGATGATGATGGACCTGCGTCAGCAGGCCGAGCGTTTCGGTACCGACATCCGCGATGGCGAGATTGTGAAGGTGGACTTCTCGAAAGCCCCCTACAAGGCATGGGACGATGCCGGTGAGGAGATTGAGGCCGACACCGTGATTATCGCTACGGGAGCCTCAGCCAAATACTTAGGACTGCCCGACGAGACGAAATACAACGGCATGGGCGTCAGTGCATGTGCCACCTGCGACGGATTTTTCTATCGTAAGAAGACCGTAGCCGTGGTGGGCGGTGGTGACACAGCCTGCGAGGATGCGCTCTATCTGAGCGGCCTCTGCAAGAAAGTGTATCTCATTGTGCGTAAGAACTACCTCCGCGCTTCGAAGGTGATGCAGCAGCGCGTCTTTGAGCGTGAGAACATCGAGATCCTGTTCGAGCACAACACCGTGGGCCTCTTCGGCGAAGAAGGTGTGGAAGGTGCCCATCTGGTGAAGCGCAAGGGCGAGCCCGACGAGGAGATGGTGGATATCGCCATCGACGGCTTCTTCCTGGCCATTGGCCACAAGCCCAACACCGACATCTTCAAGGAATGGCTCGACACCGACGAGGTGGGCTATCTGAAGAAGATTGACGGCACGCCGAAGACCAAGATTCCCGGAGTGTTTGTGGCAGGCGACTGCGCCGACCCCACCTACCGCCAGGCCATCAGTGCCGCCGGCACCGGTTGTCAGGCAGCCATCGAGGCTGAAAGATTCCTCTTGGCCTGAGTGAAGAATGTGACAAGAAACAACTGAGAAACCATTGCAATCTGGAAGCAAACAGCGACGTTTTGCTTCCAGATTGTTATTTTGCCCCAAAATGTAGATTGAAAGAAGGTGGCTATCATTGGCAGGAAGTGAAAAAACGGCTACCTTTGCAGTCCATAAATACGTTTTTTGATTTATGGACACAAAGTATATCTTCGTTACAGGCGGCGTCGTTTCCTCACTGGGAAAAGGCATCATTTCCGCCAGCATTGGTAAGTTGCTGCAGGCACGCGGCTATCAAGTCACTATCCAGAAGTTTGACCCCTATATCAACATCGACCCAGGCACGCTGAACCCCTACGAGCACGGTGAGTGCTACGTGACGGCCGACGGCATGGAGACCGACCTGGACCTGGGACACTACGAGCGCTTTACTGGCATCCACACCACCCGCCACAACTCCATCACCACGGGTCGCATCTACAAGACCGTCATCGACCGCGAGCGTCGCGGCGACTATCTGGGCAAGACCATTCAGGTGGTGCCCCATATCACCGACGAGATTAAACGGAGAATGCTGAGAGAGGATGAGAAGCAAGAGCAGCTGGACTTCATCATCACTGAGGTGGGCGGCACCATCGGCGACATTGAGAGTGCGCCCTTCATGGAGGCCATCCGTCAGTTGCGCTGGCAGTTGGGCCGCAATGCCGTGTGTGTGCACCTGACCTACGTGCCCTATCTGAAGGCTGCCGACGAGTTGAAGACCAAGCCCACACAGCACTCTGTGAAGGAACTGCAGGGCATGGGCATCCAGCCTGATATCCTCGTACTGCGCACGGAGCGCCATCTGGACGACGGCATGCGCATGAAGGTGGCTTCGTTCTGCAACGTGGATCTGGAGTGTGTGGTGCAGAGCGAGGACATGCCCTCTATCTATGAGGTGCCGGTGAGCATGCAGCACCAGGGGCTCGACGCTGCCATCCTGCGCAAGATTGGTATCCCCGTGGGCGAGACGCCTGCCATGAAGCCTTGGCGCGAGTTCCTGGAGAAGCAGCGCAAGGCCAAGCGCGAGTTGCACATCGGTCTGGTGGGCAAGTACGACCTGCAGGATGCCTATAAGAGTATTCGCGAGAGTCTGAACCTGGCCGGTATCTATAACGATGTGAAGGCGAAGCTGCATTTCATCAACAGCGAGGAGATTACCAAGGAGAACGTGGCCGAGCAACTCAAAGGCATGGCAGGCATCGTGGTCTGCCCAGGCTTCGGCAACCGCGGCATCGAGGGTAAGATTATCGCTGCCGAATATACGCGCAGTCACGACATTCCCACCTTCGGCATCTGTCTGGGCATGCAGATGATGGTCATTGAGTTTGCAAGGAATGTGCTGGGATATCAGGATGCCAACAGTCGCGAGATGGACGCAGAGACGCCGCACAACGTGATTGACATCATGGAGGAGCAGAAGAGCATCACCCAGATGGGCGGCACGATGCGTCTGGGTGCCTATGAGTGCGAGTTGGTGAAGGGCAGTCGCGTCTATGAGGCCTATGGCGAGGAGTCACTCATCAGCGAGAGACACCGCCACCGCTATGAGTTCAACAACAAATTTCAGGAGGAATATGAGTCGGCTGGCATGAAGTGCGTGGGTATCAACCCCGCTGCCAACCTCGTGGAGATTGTCGAGATTCCCGAGAAGAAGTGGTACATCGGCACACAGTTCCATCCAGAATACTCATCAACGGTGTTGCATCCGCATCCCCTGTTTATGAGCTTTATTAAAGCAGCAATGGAGTCCTAACGGGCTCCATTGCTTTTTTATATCATTTCAG